>CAWEYU010000016.1:0-49590 GCA_963813405.1 uncultured Bacteroidales bacterium | reverse complement strand
TAGAATACTCTCTTCAAAAAATTCTTCAAATCTGAGTATTCGTTTGCTGTTTTCCTTATTGAACAGCAGATGCTCAAAATCTTTGCTTTTGGATTTCAGGTCAGTAATCTTTAGACGCTTTTTAACTTCAGCCTTTAACTCAGTTGCATTTTTAATGCCAATCCTCTTTGCAAGGAAGTCATAATCAGGCTTTGTTTGACCCAAAAGAAAAATCAGGTCGTAGAAATCACGACCCTTTCCTCTTTCTATAAGTGCTGTCGTTTTCATTGCACATAGAACGGCGTCAGGAGGTACCGGGAATGGAAAGTAAAAACCACAACCTTTGATATTTTTTATTTCCGGAGAATAAGTTACTCCCTGATCCTGAGCTTCAATTTTTATAAGGAACCTTTCATCCCTGTGTCCTGAAAGCCCTATATCAAAAAGGAACTCAGGAAAGGAAATGTTTCTTCTGAAAGCCGTCAGTTTCGGACTCTTCTTGTCCTTAGATTCTACTTTATATCCATTTCTTTTAAGGAAGTGCATTACATCATCACTCATTTGCAGGAAATCCTCTTTGTTTATCTCCTTACAGTCAAAGTCAAGATCCTCAGAGAATCTGTCTATTCCCTTTACCAGGCGAAGGTTGGTACCGCCAATGAAAATGAGCTTACGGATGTAATGTGTCGTGGACAGATAGTCAAGAATTAACAACTGAATATATTCCTTCATCATGCTTTTGCCAAGAAGTGTATTATTCCTGATCTGCTCCGGGAAATAGTTCTTTATTAAGTTCAGGTCTACCATATAGTTACTGCTAAAGGTTATGTACCTTTCTCAGCATCTCAATGCGATTACTGAGTGCCTTGCTGCCAATACGGTGAGAGAATTCCGTTAATCTTTCTGCATTAAAGTCATCCTCCATATAAGATTCATCGAGACGCAGCTCTTCAATGTCACGTTCTGTATTATAAAATGGGTAAAGATAGAGCAAGTCTATTATTGCCTTTTCCGGTGTGGCGAACATTATCCGTCTGCCGCCTTCCACTTCCCTCAGATCATATCCGAACATCATGTCAGGCTTGATATTTTTATATGAATACTCGCCAAAATCATTACTGAATGTTATAGTCTTCAAAGTTGTTACACTTGTTATCTGAGGTACAGCCTCGGGGATTATCCCATAAAATGACAAAGCTGAATGTAATGATATGTAAGAGGGCTTGTATATTATGTTAGCAATATAGAGTGCAAATTCTGTTGACTTCCTGTATTCAGGGAAGGCATAATAACCCTGCCTAAGCCGGATAAGGTAACCCTTTCTTACCCAGCGTCCCAGATTGTTCCTGCTGAACTCAGGATATGATGCATACACCTGGTTTGTGTTAAAGTATACCAGGGGTAGAAACTTGTTTCTGAATTCAATGAAATTCATTTTATTTCTATTATGCATCAAATATAGTGCATTATAGAAACAAAAACAATATCCTTACTCTTTTTCTGATACCTCCATTTCAAATGTATGATGCTCAAAAGGACGCACGACACACGACAAATGGAAGAAAGGTTTCGGGTGTCAGGCGTCAGGCGTCAGGCTTCAGGCTTCAGGATCTTCTTCAAAACCTTGAAAGGGTATGTCATCATCGGGGTCTTTGTCGAATGGGCCAACTCCAGGAGGAGTAAAAACCAATAACAATAGCAGTTCTATAAAAACCTTTCAAATGCCTTTGCCATAAGTTCCTGCTCCGATTTCGGAAGTTTGTACTTGCCTGCAACGCTTCGCCATTTTTTTACAGATTTTTTTACTTTCTCAATTATCTTCAATGCATTCACATTTGTTAAACGGAAATAACCTGCAACTTCCAAAGTGAGATCCAAATCCAGTGAGTTATCATCAAGGGAGATATTGAGCGATAATCCGGACCCATCTTCATTTGGATTGATATCAAAAGCCGGAGAAAGTATCCATCCCTTTTCTGTTAATATAAAACCATGGTTCCGTAAGTGATCATCAGTATTTGAAACAAACAAACTGAAAACTATCCTTTGCCATAATTCTCTCAGATCACTATCGATATCTGCACCATTTCTTGTTAAAAAATCGACAATTTCAAGGTAGCTGACACCATTCTGGAAATTGTTTCCATCCACATAACCTAACATGGTCATGGCGGAAGCATAATGGATTCTCTCTCCTGTTACAGTTCTGTCAAATCTTCTGGTAAGGAAAGTATAGTATTTGCTTGAGAACTTCTGGATTTTTGAGACAGCAACATTCAGACCTGCATTCCGTGCAAGTTCATTTGCAACCATTTCCCACCCGCCAATATCTTTATTGTCAGATTTACTCGGAAATTTAGCTATCCAAAGATTTTTTTTGTCATCAAGTACACTCGCTTTTGGCCTCGCTCCTCCAAGAGAAGAACCCGGATTGATTAATATATTCAACCATTTCAGGTATTCAGGATCCTCAATTGCATTATCATCCTCGAGTCTGAGGCTGATTTGTTCCAATTCTTTTATTGAAGTCCAGGGCGGAGAGGTAAGTGTTTCATTGTTATTTAGAAATGGACCATCAGGATCTTCCTTGAACCGGAGGGCACCCATTCGGTGACCATCAAATACTCCAAGCAGATAATCAGATTCTCTCAATGTCCTTTCCGGCCGTTTATCTGATCTCGCCATTGCTGCTTCACGCCTCTTCATCAGGATGCGTCCCCACCTGTCCGGAGAAGAATCAAGAAAAACTCCGAAGTTTTGTTTCTCATCTCTTAAGTACTGCGATCCGGAATAAAATTGTAATTCCGGGTCAAGTATTTGAGAATAATGAGATTTAAGCCAATTATCAGAGTAACTAAATGAAAATATCTCTTTACCTCTTGCAAATTCAGCATTTAGCACACCCATCATTTCCGGTTCTTTCATACCGGACCAATGAACATAGACATAAATATCTTTATTTTTATTTCGTGTTTCCATCTGTTTTCTTTGAAATTTTCACTTTTGGTACTTGTCCCTTAATAGCAATTTTTGAAACCTTCTGATTACTGCGGAAGTTTTCATTTTTAAAAATCCTGGGCGCTCGTTCCCTGACTATTAATTTTGCATCCTGTAATTTTCTGCCCAATTTATCATCTTTGGCTACCTCCATGACATCAGTCTCAAGTCCAAGTACTGATAGTACCTTAACATATGCCCCGATTGTAACGTTAGGATTCCCTTTTTCTATAGAGACTAAAGTTGGTCTGCTGATATTTGCTCTCTCTGCTACCTGTTCTGCACTAAATTTCCTTCGAAGTCTTGCAAGTTTAATATTCTCTCCAAGAACTGTTATAGGTTTCTGAGCTCTGGGTAATAATATGGTATTTCTTGTTTTCATAATGTATAATATATTTTACAAATATACAACTTTTTGTAAAATGTATTTAACATTATCAATTATTTTTTTGTTTTACCAGGGCCTTCTATAAGTAAAATAAACCAGTCAATTCTTATTCATCTGCCTAATTTTCCTGACAGTGTTAATTGAATTTCCAGTTGATTTACTCAGTAGGGGTTAGAAGTGGGTAAACAAATTAACAGTCAAATGATATCACACTGACTATTGCCCTCTCAGTTTGGACTTCCAGGTGTTAACTTATTAAATTTTCACGGTAGTTAAGCGCCCATCCAATAAATAAAGGTATTTGCCTTTCATCTCTTTTGATAAAAAACTAATATCGATCAATGTCTTCAATTCAGGAATTGCAAAAGTGATTAGCTCAACCTGATTTATAATTTCTCATATCCGCCACATTTAAATTCTCTCCCGTTTGTCTGATCAGAACGATTAAGATTACATAAAATATCATCTTCCCAGTCATCACTATTGTTTTTTCTACAGGTTAAACAGAGAGGTTGCATTTTGATATGGATTATACTATTTAGAAATGACGCACGACACACAACGCACGACGCAGGGAAGAAAGGTTTAAGGCGTGGAGTGTAACGGTGTTAAGGTATAACAGCCTAACGAAAGACTGAGGGACTCTGAGACTAAAACGACGTGAGATACAGATACCTGATAATCTGCCTCAACCCCAGAAACAACAGTGCTTGTCCTGATCGACGAGCTCAATAAAATCGTAAATTGTATTTACTGTGGGTACAGGTTTATATGTATGCCATTTCAGGTCGGCTCTCAGCCAGAATACCTTCCAGTGATTTTTTGTTTTTACCCAGGTGGTTTTTGCAATCGGGCTCTCAAAGAAAACATCCTTTTTATCCCATCTTGACCTGATCTCAAATATCAACACACTCTGGTTATCAATCCTGTATGCTAAATCCACTAGATGACGCATCTCTTCCGGTGGCCTCCTTTTCTGTAAAAGGTTTTCACATGCTTCAATTACTTCTGCTGTCTGGAGTATATCTTTCATTATTTATTATTAAACTGGATCTTATGCAAGATAATAATTTATTCAATCGTGCAAATCCTGAATAAAATTGTCAGACACTTAATAGTAGTCATATTTTCCCAGGCCGTCTCAATTCCCAAAAACACTTTGCAGTTGCGAAAGTCGATTGCTAAAAGAACGGAAAACTGAATCAGGTTATCTTAACGTTTCTACACCAGTATTAACTGCAAGTTATCGTTGAATTATTTTTAGATGAGTATATAGCTGAAAAACTTGTATGAGACATTCTGTTCTGTTAATCTCATAATATAATTTTGAACTACTTTTTCTACTATTAGTGAAAATGTGTGAGAGTGAGTGTGAGTGTGAGAGTGAGAGCGAGAAAAAACTATTGCTGATGCAATCCTTGATAGAATAGTTCATGATGCTCACAGGATAGAACTAAAGGGAGAATCTCTGAGAAAAGGCAGGGAAAAATATAAAGAAATTGAAAACTTAAACTAAAATAGATAGATTTGTATAACCACTTTTTATGATGAGAAAACTCTTTAAAAAATCAGCAATTTCGATGTGGTCAATTTAGACCGGCCAAATGTGGTCAGGTTGTCTGGCTTTTCTACATAAATCTACGCTTTCATAGTCTTTTTGAATTTGCAAAGCCAATCGGAAAGCGTTATATGCTTTCTCAGTCCCGTAGGGTGCATCATTTATGAGAATAAGAACTTTCTGTGCCATATTTTACAGAATTAATTAATATTGAATTATTTAGATTCCTTTTATGGTATAAGTATTTTAAGGAATGATTTCAAATCAGGGTAGTTTTCAACACTACGATATACTTCACATTCCCTGCAATTAGTATTCCTGCAGAGTGTTCCCTTTTCAGATGCTTCCCAGCAGGGAATAGTATCACTAATGTAAGCCTGACATTTTTTACGTTCCTTATCGGAGCAATGCCTTAATGCCCAGCAAGGGATAAGAGCCAATAAAGTCCTTATACCTGCAATGTTTAAGCCATCTTCCTCCAATAGTTTATGAATATATTTTAATCTTAATATATCCACCAGAGAAAATAAGTTTCTGTTTGATTCTTTCTTGAAAGGAATCATCAACCCCTTATCAATGTATTGCCTTATTGAATGGACAGGGATTCCAGAAAGATTTGATGCAACACTTAAGGTATAAACTGGAGTAGTACTTACAACTGAGTTATTTTCCATGATTTTATATAGTTGTCAAATTTATTCTTCATTTAAATATGGAATATTTTGGTGCTATATGGAATTTTAAAATAAATATTTCTGGTATTACTTTGCCTTTTAAAGTACTCAATAGTAGCAATCTAAACAGTTCCTTTAAACTCAAAAAAGAAAAATTACTTCTGCATTTTGATTGTTAATTTATTAACGGCATGATTATTCAGGAAAATATAATGATAAATGTAGTTTAAACAGAAAATAATAATTTACATTTACAAATATATGAATTAGCCAGTACAGAATACACAAATCGGGTAACTCCTTTTTGGTATTGCCTCTTCCCAGAACAATATTATACCAAAAGAAGAATCACAACAAGGAAGTATCCGAAAATCCTTTAACAGAGTAGGAAAATTACTAAAATTAAAAGTAAATATTATGAAAACAAAAACCTACTTTTTACTTTCAATGATGTTTGTTTTGCTTTTAATTTGTCCTTCTGGGATACATGCACAAACTGCTAAGTCTAACCTTGACCAATTTAAATTAATGCAACAGAGAATTGGTACTTGGGAAACAACCTATGATAAAGATACTGTTGAAGTCATGGAGACCCAACAATATGGAAAATCATTTATTTCAAATGTATCTCTTGTTATAAAGGGTACAAAATCTCCTTTTTATATGACTTCAATTAGTTTTGATTTAAAAGATAATAATTTCAAAGGTTTCAACCTTTATGCCAATGGGAGTTATGCTACATGGATTGCCTTATGGACCACTGAAAAAAAGTTTAGTTTTGATGTTGTTCAAAACTTTAAACCAGAAACAGTTTATCGCAAATCGGAAATTGTATATGAAACTCCCACAAGTATGGTTTTTACCCGATTTAACTTAGCAGGTGCAAAAATATACGAACATAAATTTAAAAAAGTTAAATAGTTTGGTTGCACTTTCAGCAGTATAAAATAATGCCCCGAGATATAATATCTCAGGGCATTTAATATTTTAAAAGTATTAATATACAGGCATTTTACTGATTATGAAGCTTTAATCGGTGAAGAAATAGAAGCAACATCATTCCGGTATTCTAAACTCAGAGAGAAAATTGAAGACGGACTTAAATTGACAACCATATCAAGTGTTTATGAGAAATATCGTTGGGCTGCCGACCAATTTAATCTTACTGCGAATACTTTTGGACTTAAAAGAATTGATTAACTACTCATTGAAACAAAAATGATTTTTTACACTATTTCTACTACTAAGAAAAATGCCGCTGTATCATATTTATTTACAACGGCATTCTGTTAATCTAAGTCGGGGTAAGAAGATTGCCCCGGTTCTGCTACGCAGAATCGGGGCGGACTTCCAGGGGGCGGCTGAAAAAGGAAAAGCCTTTCGTTCGCTGCGCTCATGAGAGGTGAGAAGATTGTCCCGCCTCCGGCGGGACGGACTTCCAGGGGGCGGCTGAAAAAGGAAAAGCCTTTCATTCGCTCCGCTCATGAGAGGTGAGAAGATTGTCCCGCCTGCGGCGGGACGGACTTCCAGGGGGCGACCTAAATGAAAAAGCCTGTCGTTCGCTGTGCTCGCTTTCGGGCTTTATTTTTTCTTAAGCTTGTGAAAGAGAGCTTTCAACGCTACGAAAAAATAAAGCCCGGCACTTTCGTGCCAGGCTTTTTCATTTGTCGGGGTGAGAAGACTCGAACTTCCGGCCCCTACGTCCCGAACGTAGTACGCTACCAACTGCGCTACACCCCGCTCTGACCTCCGAAGCTTCAGCGTAGAAGGTCCCTGTCCACCGTAGCCTTAGCGTAGGTGGACTGGATGGCAAAAATAACAAAATTACCAGGATTAAAATCACCTGAAAGAAGTATTTTATGTCTACTTTTATGATTCTAACAGATTTACCTTTTATCTCATGACAAACTACAACAGGATATCTTCTATCGATATAATGCGGGGATTAACTCTGTTCCTGATGCTCTTTGTCAACGATCTGAACATGAAGATCGCCCCCCTATGGCTGGGACACCAGAAGGCAGACTTCGACGGTATGGGACTCGCAGACTGGGTATTCCCCGGATTCCTCTTCCTGGTCGGAATGGCTATCCCGTTCTCTTTTTCAAAAAGATTCTCGCGGGGAGATTCTATTCCCGATATCTCCAGACATATTTTCAAAAGGTTTATAAGCCTGATAATTATAGGGGTCCTGATGCTGAACAGCGGAAGAGTGAACCCTGAACTGACAGGCTTTAGCAAGAACCTCTGGGCTATCCTAATGTATATCGGAGTCTTCCTTGTCTGGAATGATTATCCCAACAGAGATGACAGGTTTTTTACCATTACCGGACTTAAATTACTCGGACTCACAATTCTGGTCTTCCTGGTCTTCAAATTCAGATCGGGACAGTTTGAGAACAATGGGTCGCTCATAACCAGCTGGTGGGGTATCCTTGGACTCATTGGCTGGGGCTACCTGGTCTCAGCATTTTGTTATGTGCTCTTTCGTGATTCTATAATCAAGACAGTAACTATAACAGTTCTCTTCCTAATAATGAACATGCTCGCAGGCCTGAACCTGATCGTATTGCCCAATATCGTTAAAACTCTCTTTGGTGTTATTATAGATGGTAATGTTCCGTTTATTGTACTGTCGGGGTTGCTTGCAGGTCTCATCATTAAAAAGATACCCCCTGCAGAAGTCAAAAAAATCATTACTCTGTTTATTTCCATGGGATTCTTTTACCTCCTGGCAGGATTTGTTTTGCGGAACTGGTTCATAATATCCAAGATAAAAGCAACTCCGAGCTGGGGTATGATTTGCTGCGGAATAAGCCTTCTGATATTTATACTGATCTACTGGGTGGCTGATGTGAGAAAATTTACCCGCTGGGCAGGATTTATCAGACCGGCTGGAGAAAATTCACTTACGACTTACCTTGCCCCGGATATTATTTATTACCTGATCTGGAGTTCGGGTATCTCTGTACTTTTTTATAAACTATCGGCTAATCCGCTGGTAGTTGTGGCCGGATCACTGGTATGGTCACTCCTTATGGTTTGGCTCACAGCTCTCCTTGTACGACTTAATATCAGGCTAAGGCTATAAGCTTCAGTAGAAGTGCTAATCAAGCAACTTCGTTTCTAATATCTTCTCATAAACCTTTTCAGGAATCAGCCAGTTCATACAGGCAAAATCACCTCTTGCACATTCCCCTTTTCCATAAACAGTACATGGACGACAGGTAAGCTCATCAACCGGTATCTTTATTGAATACTCTTCAGGCTGCATCCAGGCTCCAAACCCGCTAAGAGGATCAGTTCCCCCCCATATGGAAATGACTTTGGTTCCGGTAAGCGCTGCCATATGCATATTCGAGGAATCCATCGCAATCATAAAATCAAGTTTACTCATAACTGCCAGCTCTTCTTCAAGAGAAAGTGTGCCGGCAAGGTTAACAGAATTCTTAACTCTCTTTACTATATTCTCAAGTTGAATTGACTCATTGCTGCCTCCAAATAGAAAAAACGTGATATTGCGTTTTTCTGAAATCAGATCCATAAGACGAATCATATTATTTTCCGGCCACATTTTGAGTTTGTGTAAAGCGTAGGGAGCAATGCCAATGTTTTGAGCAGAATTTGTACTTAGTAACTCCCCGGCCCGTTTCAAACCAGCCTGAGTTGGTAAAATATTTTGTTTATCAGCCGGCTTCAGAATAAAACCGGCATCGGCGAAGACATCACAGTACCGTTCGACAGTGTGCTTTAGCCGGACCTTTCTCTTCCCCCTTATGAGATCTCCTTTATCCTTCCTGCCCTTATCAATTGTCGATACCGGCGTCCCGCTTAATCTGAAAAGAAGCCCTAATATTTTTGACCTTAAAACATCATGTAAGTCTATTACATGATCTATTTTTTCTTGCTTTATTATCTCTCTGTACAACCTGATCAGCCCGGGAAGACCCTTATGCTTTGCCTTAAAATCGGCTGAAAATATTTTCAGACTGCCCGATTCCGTAAAAAATGGTTTAAACGAGGCTCGCGTCAGCAAGGTGATCTCAGTTTCCGGATATTGCCTGTTCATCTCCTTCAGAACTGGGGTCACAAGAGCAACGTCTCCCATTGCTGATGTCCGTATTACCAGGAGTCGCATATCAGTATTTTTCGTATGATTTTTCTTCAGTGAAACCCGAAGATGTTTTAATATTTATTTCTCTCTTGACTTCTGACCGTTTGTCATTTTTAAAATATACAGAGCGAGCTGTTTTTATAAATTCATCGCCGAAGTTTTTCTTACGCTCGAGGTCCCTTATCTTATCCTCAATATCCCAGAGCTCGCAGTTAACCTGATAAAGGGCTTCATAAAGAGGATCTTCAGGGCTGAGGATCTTATCTGCAGCGCTTTTTAATTCCTGATATTCCTTCGTCAGATTGCCAAGCTTTGATTTATCCATTATGCGTTCAAGCTTAATCCGGATGATAGTCAGTTTATCAATTATTTCACCATTGGATACTTCGATTTTCATTCCTTGCAATTATTAGAATCAAAATTAACATCTTTTTATGCGGTATCAAAGGGGCTTATAGTTTATAGTACATCACCTGACCCTCTGGTGCATCTGACCCCCCTGTCCCCCTAAAGGGGGGTTTCCTGAAGACAACCTACTCTCACCCCAGGTTCCCCTCCCTGGAGGGGACAGGGGTGGGTTAGTTTTATGCTCTGGAAGAACCCACCCCAACCCCTATAGCTGTCAGCCAAAGAGAAGTACAAATAGTTTCCCCTCCTTTTGAAGGAGGGGTGGCCGGGAGTATTGATTCTCTGGTATTTACAATATTTTGCTCCCCGGCCGGGGTGGTTGATTTATTCATTTTATTTTTAACTTTATATGTATGAATAACAAAAACCTCTTCAACAGAAAAGGTCCTTAAGTCTTTCAGAGCATCTCTCAGGAACAAATCCACTTCTGCTGAGGCTGTCTATGGAATATTTTAAAATCAAGAAATCTTAATGGAAGAAAATTCAGAAGACAATATAGTATAGGTAATTACATAGTTGACTTCTGTTGCACTTCAGAAAAACTGGTAAATGCTTGATGGGAATCCGCATGGTGAATATATTAAAATAGAAAAAGTTAAAAAAAGAGATCAATTTATTAATCAACCACCCCGGCCCCGCCCTGCGGGGCCACCCCTCCTTCAAAAGGAGGGGAAACTTCTTGAACGCAAACTTCTCTTAAATCGACGGCTATGGGGACAGGGGGGTGTTGGTTTCATGCTCTTGAAAAACCCACCCCTACCCCTCCCAGGAGGGGATTCCTGAAGACAATCTACTCTCACTCCAGGTTCCCCTCCCTGGAGGGGATTCCTAAAAAGTGCCTTTTGCCTTCCTAGTATGGATCCACATCAATACTGATCTTCAATGAACCGGCTCCCTTAAGTTTTTCAACTCTGTCAATCGATTTCCATATGAGCTCTTTCGCAGCAGAAACTGATTTTTCCTTCTCAATTTTTAATAGAATTGTTTTGATATGCCAGTTATGTATCCTGGTAATTACGGGAGCCTCGGGACCAAGAACCCTTTTGCCGAATGATTCTTTGAGGAAGGAACCAAGTGATTCTGCAAATTCGTTTAATGATCCCCAATCCCTGTGTCTTAAATTTATCCTGATGAGTCTTGTGAAAGGCGGGTAGCCGAAAAGCTCCCGCTCAAGGACCTGACTCTTATACATGTTGACATAATCGTGCCGGAGAACCAGTTGAATAATACTGTTTTGAGGATCCGAAGTTTGAATTATCACAAGTCCCTCCTCCTCTCTTCGTCCAGCCCGGCCACTGACCTGTTCAAGCAACTGAAAGCTTTTTTCCCATGCTCTGAAATCCGGAAAGTTGAGCATATTGTCAGCATTCAGGATTCCGATTACCGTAAGATTTTCAAAATCAAGACCCTTGGATATCATCTGTGTCCCAACAAGGATATCGATCTGATGATTTTCAAAATGGCTTATAATTCTGTTTAAGGCGTTAATGTTTCTGGTAGTGTCGTGATCTAACCTTCCCACCCTGGCTTCAGGAAACAATATTTTTACTTCATCTTCGATCTTCTCTGTACCGAAACCCCTCGTCGCAATCTCAGTTGAACCACATTTGGGGCATTTTGATGGCAACTCCTCCCTGTATCCGCAATAATGACAGATAAGTTTAACTAATCCTTTATGGTAAGTCAGCTTTACTGCGCACTGATGGCATTGAGGTATCCAACCGCAGGCGAGACACTCTATATATGGAGAAAAACCTCTCCTGTTCTGAAACAGGATAATTTGCTTATTGTCTCTGAGGGTCGCTTCCATTGCCCTCAGAAGTTCCGGAGTAAAATGAGAAACCATTTGTTTTTTCCGGTATGCCTCTTTGGTATTGGCTATAACGATTTCAGGTAATTTTACCTTCCCGAATCTTTCAGCGAGCCTGACAAGTCCGAATTTTCCAATTACAGAGTTATGATACGACTCTATTGAAGGAGTGGCTGTTCCGAGCAGGATTTTTGCCTTATGAAAACCAGCCAGAATAATTGCCGAATCGCGTGCATTGTACCTTGGGGAAGGATCTTGCTGCTTATAAGAGCCGTCATGCTCTTCATCAACTATTATCAGACCCAGCTTGTTAAAGGGAAGGAAAAGTGAAGATCGCACGCCAACGATCAGTCTGAATCCTGCTTTCGGATTATTTTCTGCCACTTTCCTCCAGATCTCGACTTTTTCTGCATCGCTGAACCTTGAATGGTAAACACCGGTCTCTGGTCCAAAGTACTTTTCTAACCTGCTTATTATCTGAACTGTGATTGCTATTTCAGGAAGCAAATAAAGGACCTGGTTCCCCTTCTTCAGCTCCTGCTCAATAAGATGGATATATATCTCCGTTTTACCGCTTGAGGTTACTCCGTCAAGTAACACAGTATCTTTATTCCTGAACTGCTCATTAATTGAGATAAAAGCTTCTGTCTGTGTCTCGCTGAGCTTCCTCAGAGGTTCTTTTACGGTAGGATTAACAATAAGCCTGCCCACTTCCTTCCGGAAAGAATACAATATTCCTTTCTGTTCAAGGGAAGTTAACGAAGATGTCAAAGCAGCTGACTTTTCAAGAAGTATAGATTTTTTGACCGGCAACAGATTTGCTCCCTCTTGATAGCCGGTAAATTCCAGGTAAGCTGAGAGCAGTTCAAATTGACGTGGTGCCCGCAGGAGACCGTCAAGTATTTGATTTAGTTCCGGTTCTGTAAATTTTTTTGAAAGAATTACAAATGACTCTGTTTTTGGTTTATACTTCTCTTCAAGAGCCTGGACGGGCATTATTACATTCCTTGTAATCAAATCATTAACAATCCGCAGAGTATTTCTATCATCTGATTTTGGAGGCAGGTTTTTTAAGTAGGCGGTACCCTGGCTTTCAATAAGATTAAAAACCTTCAGCGATGACAGATCGAGGGATCTTAGATCTTTGAAATCAGGATTTGTTTTCAAAAGGGTTTCACTTTCAAGGCAGAATCCTGATGGAAGAGCTGCCTTCATAACCTCACCTATACTGCACATATAGTATTCTGAGATCCATTTCCATAATTTCAGCTGAGTTTCGTTTACAAGTGGATCCTGGTCAAGCAATTCAGTTACAGGTTTGAAAGATCCCCCGCTGTTTGTTTCCTGGCGGATTGAAAAAACTATCCCGGAATAGAGTTTCCTGTTCCCAAACTGCACCACAACCCTTGAACCAGGATGAATTTTTTCAATGAATTCATCAGGAACCACATAGGTGAATTTACCCTTTACTGCCAGAGGCAGAATAATATCAGCAAAATGCCTTTTCATTCTGAATAAAACCTTGATGCAAAATAGGAATTTTTAAGGAATGGAAGTGAAACCTGATCTTTAGATTGAACTAAAACAGAAAAAACGGATAGTGCAGTAAGTTCAGGATTTCATTAATAATCCTGACATCACAGTAAGAAGATGTTCCTTTCTTATTGGTTTAATGAGACAGGCATCACATCCCGCCTCGAGGATAATATCTTTATCATTCTCAAAAATAAATGCGGTCTGGGCAATTATTTTCAGGTCTCTCCTTAGTTTTCTGATCTCTCTGGTTACTTCCACTCCATTCATTTCAGGCATCTGCATATCGAGCAGGACAACATTTATGTCGGGAGTCAGTTTAATCATGTTGATTGCTTCTACTCCTGATCTGGCAGTTTCCAGTTTGATTCCGGTGTCTACAAGAATTCTTTTGAGATATATAAGTACGTCTCTGTTGTCATCTACAAGGAGGCATTTTTTAGCACTCCAATCTGCTTTATTCAGGGCTTGCTCCGTAATTCGGCTTTTAAACTTATTACTTCCGGCCGGTCTGTAGGGGATGGTAAAACTGAATTCTGAACCCATTCCCTTTTCCGATTTTACAAATATTTTTCCACCCATCCTTTCAAGAACCTCTTTTGCCAGAGTGAGTCCGACCCCAAGCCCTTCAAAAGGACGATGATGCCCATCAATTTCCTGACGGAATTCCTCAAATATTCTTCCCAGATTCTCCTTATTTATTCCGATTCCGGTATCCTTGATGCTGAAAAGGACATTCTCATTTTCTTTTCCATATGATAGTTCGACCGAGCCTTCAAGAGTAAATTTTACCGCATTATCCATAAGATGATTCAGAACGCGTCTCAGCCACATTTTGTCAGAGAAGATCAAATCGCTACTGTCTTCAAAGTGATTTTTAACTGTAAGAATAATTGGCTTCTCATTTCGCTTAATAGATTGTCTGGTTTCTTCAACAACTTCATTAATAACCTCAATAACAGATGTTTCCTCATAGGTGAGTTCTATTTGTGAACTTTCAAGACGTGACAGATCAATTATATCGCCAATAATCTGCAGAAGTTTTTCACTGTTATAGTTAATATGTTTTATGTAATCTTCCCTTGTCTCTCTTGATAAATCGTTTGCCAGCAACAGGTTGGAAAAGCCAACTACACTGTTCAGCGGAGTTCTGATCTCGTGCGAAATGTTTGCCAGAAAACTTGCTTTAAGATTATTACCGCTTTCAGCTTCATTTTTTGACCGAACAAAAACTTCATGGTCCTGCTTTAATGAAGAGGAATCATCAGAAATTTGTTCATTTTTGGCTATTAGTTCTTTGATTTGCTGTTCCAGGGATATCCTTACATTTTCGATTTCGCTGTTCTTAGATTTTAATTCCAGATTTATTCTTCTGAGTTTTCTGATGAAGAATAAAACAATTAAACTTATTGTTAAAATGAGAACAACTAATACAAGAATGAGTAGAAACAATGAAACCGGAAAGCTAGTCACAGAGCCTGACAAGGGTATAACAATTCCAAAACTCATCTTCCTGTAAAAAAATTAAAGCTCACCTCAGCCGCTCCTTTCGCACCTGCAATCCTTTCTGATAAACATACAAATATATGAATTCATTTCTATACAATGCTTTTAGAATTAGTACTTTTGCAAATAGTTTCTAAATTTACCTCTTCATTTACGAAGGGCCATTAATGGTATAATTGCTTAGAGGAGTGAGGATTTTAATCAACATAATAATGGATAATTTAATATCACTGAATTGTTTATAAAATAGAATAATTCATCCATGGAAAAGGCAAAAAGTTTCTCAGGGGGAAGACGATATACCAACGGTGAAATTACCGTTTACTGGAAGCCTGATGCATGTATTCATGCCTCTTACTGTTACAGAGAGCTTATTGAGGTTTTTGACCCCAGCAAACGACCATGGGTTGATATGTTCGGAGCCACTACAGCTCAGATTATTGAAGTAGTAAATATGTGTCCGACCGAAGCCCTTGCATGGAAATGGAACGATGAAGAGAAGAATAAGGAAATTGATCCGGCACATTTGAACCATATAAATTTCAGAAGACCTGAATTAATTGGCACTGGAAATGTTCAAACTGAAGAAAAGCATGCTACTGCCAAGATAATGCCCGACGGGCCTCTGGTAATAAGCGGATCCTTCACATTAAACTATGATGGCAACACCAAGGAAGTAAATGAAAGTCTTATTTCATTATGCAGATGCGGGGCCAGCAATCATATGCCATTCTGTGATGGAGCCCACAGGAAAATCGGATTTACAGATAACTGATCTGATTATGGAAGAAAAAAAAGATTTTAAGTCAGAAGCTACCGTTAATGTGATTGACAACGGACCGATAGAGATTACCGGCAATATCTTGATAAAAGATTCAAAAAGAGATATTTCAGAATTGATGAAAGAGGTCTCAATATGCAGGTGTGGTATGTCGGCTAACAAACCATATTGTGACGGATCTCATTGTAAGCCGAAATAATATTCCTGTTGATACCTATCTGGCCACCAGATGATAGCAATTTTGATTTACTTCGTATGTGGCCCAGCATTTTTTTTCTTCCCTTAGTTTCCATATCACTTCAGCAAGAGCCTCTTTTAAGTACTTTTTATCACAATATGTCAGGAATATTTTTCGTGTAGAAAATCTCAGATAACTAATATCAAAAGCGTTTCCGTACAGGTGAGGACTATTTAAGGATGTATTTGAATTGACCTCTCTCAGACTTCTTAATTTATCAGTTGTTCTGGTCATTGATGTGATTGTAAATCTTGATCCTTTCAACCTTGTATCTGAGATCTTCCCCCTGAATCTCGTGCCAATCTCATTCAGGAGAGCCTGACTATTTTTTGTAAGATAAGGGTAACTATGTGCCATCTCTTCCACAACGAATCCATTTCCATTATCAATTTCAACAAGTTTTCCCTGAACCACTCTTTCCTTTATTTCTTTTTCATTCTTACATTTGTTTATACCTGATGATATTGAATATGCTAAATAGTCAGGAATTTTGTCACTGAGCTTTTTACTGAAAACGGATTGCTTATAGTCGAGACATTTTACCTTAATTATATCTGTAAAGAAATAGTCATATCCATTGTTTAAAAGATGAGGATTGATCAAATTGATCACAACCAGAAAAACACATAATCCAATGATTATAAGAAAACATACTTTCAAAAATCTGCCCATGCCCCTATTTTAAAACTTCAGGATCAGCCAAGAACCTCACGGACTTTTTCTGCTGCTTCCCTGAAAGAAACAGCCGAAAGTACTTTAAGTCCGGAATTATCTATGATCGCTTTTGCCTCAATGGCATTTGTCCCCTGAAGTCTGACAATTACAGGTATATGGATCTCTTTTACAGATTTATATGCCTCCACAACACCATTGGCAACCCTGTCGCATCTTACAATTCCTCCGAATATATTTATTAGAATTGCTTTTACTGCAGGATCTTTAAGAATGATCCTGAATCCGGCTTCCACAGTCCTGGCATTTGCGCCTCCTCCTACATCGAGGAAGTTAGCCGGTTCTCCGCCCGAAAGTTTAATTATGTCCATTGTTGCCATTGCCAGTCCTGCCCCGTTGACCATACAGCCCACGTTTCCATCCAGTTTAACAAAGTTCAGGTTATGTGTCCCTGCTTCAACTTCGACAGGATCCTCTTCTTTCAGGTCTCTCATTTCCGCGAGATCCGGATGCCTGAAAAGGGCATTGTCGTCAAGTACGACTTTTGAATCTACAGCCAGTACTCTGTTATCGCTTGTTTTCAGTACCGGGTTTATTTCAAGAAGTTGTGCATCGCAACTTGTGAAAGCTTCATATATGCCATCCAGAAATTTCTGCATATTTTTAAATGCAGTTCCCGAGAGACCAAGATTAAAGGCTATATTCCTTGTTTGAAATGGCTGCAGGCCTGCACCGGGATCAATCTCTTCCCTGAAGATCAGGTGAGGGGTTTTAGCAGCAACTTCTTCTATATCCATTCCTCCTTCTGTTGAGTACATGATAACATATCTGCCACTGTCTCTGTTGAGCAATATGCTGATATAAAATTCATCGGGTTCTGTCGCTCCTTTATAATATACATCCTGGGCAATAAGAACCTTACTTACCTTCTTTCCCTGAGGTCCGGTCTGAGGAGTAACCAGTTGCATTCCTATGATCTGTGCAGCCAGCTTTCCTGCTTCCTCGGGCGATTTGGCCAGTTTAACACCTCCTCCTTTGCCCCTGCCTCCTGCATGGATCTGAGCTTTAACCACAAAGAATTTTGAGCTGAATTTTTTCTCAATTTCTTTGGCAACCATAACAGCCTGTTCAGGAGTTTCTGCTATAAAACCTTCCTGTATATCAACATCATAGGCTTTTAAAATTGACTTACCCTGAAATTCATGTATATTCATTTTCTGAGAATTATTGTATCAGATTCCGTCAGTAAACCGGCTCACATATCTGTCCGCAAAATAGAAATAATAACTGAATTTTTTGAGTACTTTAGTACAAAAAAGAGCCATGAGGAAGCTTCTTAATAAAGAGCTGAGGAGAAAAACAATAGACCAGTACAGGTCGACGGAGAAATCACCGTTTGTTGTTGTTCTCGACAATGTAAGAAGCAAGAATAATGTGGGCTCTGTATTCAGAACGGCCGATGCATTCCTGATAGAAAAAATATGTCTTTGTGGTATAACAGCTACTCCTCCAAATCCTGAAATCCGCAAGACAGCTCTGGGTGCAACCGAATCTGTGCCCTGGGAATATTTTGAGTCAACGAGAGAGGCAATTGAAGAACTTAAGAAGAAAGACTATCTTATAATTGGCATTGAACAGGTAGATCAATCATATGAGCTTCAGGATTTCGAGCCTGAAAAGGGAAGAAAATATGCCCTGATATTTGGTCATGAGATAAGCGGAGTGGACCAGGATATTATAGATTTGTGTGATTATTGCATTGAGATACCGCAATTTGGAACAAAACACTCCTTCAATATATCGGTGAGTGCAGGGATAGTGTTGTGGGAACTCAATAAAAAAGGCCGCTCTTCGACTTCATTCAGAGCAGCCTTTTAAATTATATCATTTAATATTACTGAACTGCAGCTTTAAAAGTATCGTCGTTGAAATACTTTGCAAACTCAAGATCAGTTTTCGCATATGCTTTCCAGCTGGCATTCAATCCGATTGCTTCACGAAGATTATTCAGCATATAAGTTCTGTCATCAAGACGGGCACCAACAACTGCCTTTATGTATGAAGGTTTACCATTCTTTTCGGTCTCTTTAAGAGCATCGAGAGTTGATTTTGCTTTATTTACATCTTTTTTCAGAAGTAAAGCAAGAGCAAGATCATAAGATGGCTCTGTTCCGAAATAATTTACTGCCTTGTCATATTCTCCTTTTCTGGTAGCAAGTATTCCCAGTCCGAATTTTGAATTTGGAGTTGCGGTTGCCATGGATGTGAAAAATTCCTCAGCTTTTACGTAGTCGCCTTTCTGCAGGTAAGCAAAACCAAGATTATTCTTTACGTCATCGTTGTTCTGGATGGCTTTTGCTTTATCAAGTGCAGCTATTGCATCGTCAGATTTGCCAAGAAGGATATCTGCATAACTAACATTCAGATGGCCCCGGATATCATTAGGGAAATTCTGCTGTACAGTCTGATAAAAACCAAGTTGTTCATTAATATCCTTAGTAAGTGTTGCAGCGTAAAGCATCTCTTCTACACTAAGGACTTTAGCATCAGACTTCATTTGAGCAAGGATCTGGTCATCGCTGCGTCCCACCAGGTCAACATTTACAAAAAGTTGCGATCTTCTTAGTTTTGGCAGAATATCTTTTTTCAGAGTTTCAAAAGCTGCGGACATATTCTTGATCTCTTTTTCGCGGACAGCCGGATCGGAATACATTGAAAGAACCCGAAGTATGAGGTCTTTATCCTGGATAGATGATTTTTCAACCTCTGCTTTAAATCCGTCCCAGTCTTCTGCTGTTGTTTTCTCATTGTAAAACCCCGGAACTTTTGCAGCATCAACCTTTTCAAATTCTTTTTTCATGAATTTGTCAGCAGTAACACCTCGCTTAACCGATAGTTTCTCATTTAAGTCCATTGGTCCGTCAGGAGATGCGTATGAACTTATTTCAGTGTTTTTCAACTGACGGTTCGGATCAAGGGTAACCATTTTCAGATAATCCCTGAAAAGCTGAACATCTTCTGATTTAAGATCTTTGCTCTGCAGGTCTGCCTGATTGATAAGATAATGAAGGTCTGCCATTTTGTTCTCGGGAGTAATTCTTACAAATTTGTTAACCATCATAACAGGTTTGACATGATTTGATGTAAGAGTAGAGGTAGCAATTACGCCATCTGCAATTTTAACGGGCTCGAAAGGCAGAACAGTTTTACCTCTTGTTGCTTTTACTTTTACAACAAGTTCCGATATTTTCATAGCGTCTTTATAAGGTACTTTTGCGGTGTAAGTAAAGTCACCGCCAACATTGGTTATTACCTTATTATTTGCCTGCACCTTTTCCCCCTGAAGAACCTGAACTTTTTCAAAAGCTGTTTCACCACCTGTATAAGTAAGGACAGGTGTAACCTCTAGAGTGGTTTTCTTATCGAAATACTTCTGAGGGTATGATCCTTTGATGGTAACATCTACCATCCCACCATGTGCTTCAAGAACTTTTGGTGTAACCTCATATTTAACTAGGTTGGCGTTTTTTTTCATTTTATTCAATCCGCTGCAACCCGACATTACTGCTGCTGCAAGGATAAGGATAAAATAGCTTCTGACTTTTCTCATGATTAAAGATTTTATTTGTTTATGGTACGATTTGCTTGATTTTCAATGCACAAGTTAATAAAAATTTCAATATTTATGCAAATTTAATAAAAATACTTGATTGTTTTTGTCTATTTAATAAAATAAAATGACTGGTTCTGACCTCTGGATCTGCCTGCTAATTTGTAATCAGACAAGCTATTAAACTATCTGTTAAAATCTGCAACTAATATTTATGTTATCATAATCTCCGGAAAATACAAAAAGTTGTTGAACAAAGATGAGCCCTTTTAAAACAACTTTTATTATATAATTTTGAAAATTAATTACATCATTCACACATTGTTCATTTTGCATTAACCTATAATATCTGACTCTTCCTTTTCAGCCTGCAATCATCAGTAAACAATTACAATATCACTCTGTTCACGCCAAAAGGATATTCATCATAGAAAATAGTGTCTATAATACGGATATAGTGCTCTTTATTTTCAACAAAATCAATATCATTAATATCAATTATAAGGTAACGGTTTTCAGGGTTTTGTCTGAAAAATGAAAAATAACTCTCTTCTATTTTCTTAAGATATTCTTTGCTGATGGACTGTTCATAATTACGTCCCCTCTTTCCGATATTCTGAAGCAGCTTTTCGGGATTAAGATGAAGATACACATATATATCGGGTTTAGGGAGCGAGCCATAGATAATATAAAAGATCTGTCTGTAGAGATTATATTCATCGCCGGAAAGTGTCGACGCAGCAAATACCAGGGACTTCATAAAGTAATAATCTGCAACTGTAAACGATTTGAAGAGATCCTGGGCAACAAGCTCTTCTTTCAACTGTTTGTATCTGTCAGCCAGAAAAGAGAGTTCAAGCGGAAAGGAATATTTGTCTGGTTCCTTATAGAATTTAGGGAGAAAAGGATTATCTGCAAAACGTTCAAGAATAAGCCGGGCATTGAACTGATCGGCAATCTTAAGTGCCAGGGTTGTCTTTCCGGCTCCGATATTCCCTTCAATGACTACATAATTATACTTTATCCTCATATTGCTGTTCGATCCTGTTTTCCACCATATCAAAAATAGAAATAGGGAATGAAATAACAACAATGAGTGCCGGTAAAAAGATCAGGAGGTTATCAACAAAAAAGGGGGTGTCTCAAAAGTTTGTTTTACCCCACAATCCAACCACTCCCAGGAGGGGATCTATGAAGATAATCACTTATATCAGGTTCCCCTCCCTGGAGGGGACAGGGGTGGGTTTCCTATTTTTTTATTCTGGTTTAGACTCCTGTTTGTGTTCCTCATCTTTTTCTCTGGGAGGACGTGGAAGCAGAACTTTTCTTGAAAGCTTTAGTTTCCCGGTTTTTGGATCTATATCAATAAGTTTAACTTCAATTTCCTGACCCTCTTTGAGAACTTCATCAACTGTTTTGATCTTTCTCCATTCGATTTCTGAGATGTGAAGCAGCCCGTCTTTATTTGGAAGGATCTCAACAAAGGCGCCAAACTGAACTATTGTTTTTACCTTACCTTTATATACCTGACCGATCTCCGGTATGGTGACAATTTTCTTAACCCAGTCCAATGCTGCAGTTATTACTTCAGCATTCTCGCCAAAAATATTTACATCGCCATGACCATCAATCTCTTCTACAATAATTGTGGCACCTGTCTCACGTTGTATTTCCTGAATGACTTTTCCGCCAGGGCCTATCAATGCACCTATCATCTCTTTAGGAATTGTAAGCATTTCAATCCTTGGTGCATGTGGTTTTAGCTCCGGACGCGGCTCAGAGATTGTTTCCTCCATAATGCCTAGTATATGAAGTCTGCCCTTTTTGGCCTGATCCAACGCTTTAGCAAGAACTTCAAATGAGAGTCCGTCGACCTTAATGTCCATCTGTGCAGCAGTTATGCCATCGCGGGTACCGGTTACCTTAAAATCCATATCGCCGAGATGATCCTCGTCCCCAAGTATATCAGATAGAATAGCATATTTCTTTGTCTCTTTATCGGTGATCAGACCCATTGCAATGCCTGAGACAGGTTTGCGGATCTTAATTCCTGCGTCCATAAGCGCAAGAGTTCCCGCGCAAACGGTTGCCATGGAAGAGGAACCGTTGGATTCAAGAATATCGGAGACCACCCTGATTGCATAAGGATTTTCCTCATCAGGCGGGATCATGTTTTTCAGAGCCCTGTGTGCAAGGTTGCCATGTCCAATTTCCCTTCTGCCTACTCCGCGGTAAGATTTGGCCTCACCTGTTGCAAATGGGGGAAAGTTATAATGCAGTGTAAATTTTTCAGTGCCTTTATTCAGTACATCATCGATAATTTTTTCATCCAGCTTGGTACCAAGTGTCACAGTAGTAAGAGACTGAGTCTCACCTCTTGTGAACAGAGCTGAACCATGTGTTGCCGGAAGCGGATCAATCTCGCATACAATCTGACGGATCTCATCAGGTTTTCTGCCGTCAAGCCTTATGTTTTCATCGAGAACAAGTCTTCTTGCAGCTTCTTTATGAACATCGTGGTAGTACTTTTTCACCAGCATTTCATTAGCAGGATTCTCTTCAGTGTACTGTGCCAGGAATTCGGTAACAACCGCTTCAAAGGCATCTGATCTGTTATGCTTATCAGCAGACAGGTTCCGGGCTACCTGGTAGCATTTTTCATATGTTTCATCCCAGACTTTCTTCTTCAGATCAGGATCATTTACTTCATGTGAATATTCACGTTTTACAGTTGCACCAACTTCCTGAGCAAATTCGATCTGTGCCTTGCATTGAATCTTAATTGCATCATGAGCGATCCTCAAAGCTTCAAGCATATCGGCCTCGGATACCTCTTTCATCTCACCTTCCACCATCATTATGTTATCGTAAGTGGCGCCCACCATCAGGTCAATATCGGCTTCTTTCAGCTGGGTTGCAGTAGGATTGACGATGAATTCATTTTTTATCCTGCCAACCCGCACTTCTGAAATGGGACCGTTAAAAGGTACATCGGAAATAGCGAGAGCTGCAGATGCAGCCAGTCCGGCGAGTGCATCGGGGATAATATCTTTATCGGCTGAAATGAGATTTATAGTCACGAAAGTCTCAGCATGAAAATCATCCGGGAAAAGAGGCCTGAGTGCTCTGTCTACCAGACGTGAGATAAGTATTTCATAATCTGAGGGCCTGGCTTCTCTCTTCAGAAATCCACCCGGGAAACGGCCCGACGAAGCATATTTCTCTTTATACTCAACTGAAAGAGGCATAAAATCAGTATCCTCTTTTGCCTCTCTGGCAGCCACAACAGTTGCAAGCAACATTGTATTCCCCAGTTTTACTAGAACAGCTCCATCTGCCTGTCTGGCAAGCTTACCTGTCTGGAGTGTTATTATTCTACCATTTCCCAGATCTATGGTTTTCTCAAATATTTTAAACATGATTTATGATTTTTGAAGTAACGAAATTACGAAATAAAAGGGTACAATATGAAAAAAGGCAAATGGATTGCCTTTTCTACTATTTACGTAATTTCAATGCTTTTATGATCTCGCGATAACGCTCAATATCCTTTAATCTGAGATAATCAAGAAGTCTTCTTCTTTTACCCACAAGCTTAATAAGAGCTCTTTGCGTACTAAAATCTTTCTTGTTCTTCTTAAGATGCTCTGTGAGATGAGCAATCCTATAAGAGAAAAGAGCTATCTGACCTTCTGCAGTTCCCGTATCAATATCTGACGTTCCGAACGATTTGAAAAACTCTTGTTTTTTCTCAGTTGTTAAATACATATCCCTAATTAATATATTGTTAATCCACAAATAAATTGAGTCTCCAATTTTGGAACGCAAAAATAAGACTTTTTTATGTAAACTATCAAACAATTTACTATTTTTTTAAAGGTTCTCGAAATATTTTTATTTTCAGATAATTAAATTGATTTTTTCTGTCTCGCGAAAAAAATTATAAATCTATAGTAATCTGCTTCTAATAACAGACTTATATAATCAAAGACGGTAAAAGTTATTCGAGCGTTGCGTGGAACCAGGTAATTATTTAGATTATGTTCATTTCTTTTGCTCCTCCAAAAGAAATGAACCAAAGAAAAGGAGGCCGGAAATGATAACTTTGCCCTTCCGCTGCGCCCGCTACACAAGCCTTTCCGCTCTACGCTCCAGGGCAAAGTTCGCGCCATTTCCGGATTGCCTACGCACTCATAATTAAACACTTAAATTGTCCTAAATAGATATATTATTGGATTTCAAATGGCCTTAGAAGGTTTTGGGATAAAGCAACTGTTCTGAGGCTTGCTGCAAGGGACTTTAGTAAGCATTACTGTTTGAGGGGGCCGAGCGTTAAAAAATTGCCCTGTGGGCAATTTTAGCGAAGGAGCCAGCTTGTAGGGCTGGCCGAAGGCCGACGAGTTGTAATCGTGGGCAAGCCGAAGAACAGTTGCCCCAAAAGCTTCTGAAGCCTTGATTTTTCTTTAGGTTCCTTTCTTTTTATCAAGGAAAAGAAAGGAACAGGTTTTGGCGTACAAAAGAAAGTAAAGAAAGAAAACAAATGATTTCATCAAGGAAAAAAAAAGAACATATTCTTTGGAGTAGCAAAAGAATCGAGCCAAAGGCGATCTCGGCGAAGCCAAATGATGGCTATGCCCCTTTCCCCTCTCCCATTCTCCCCCTCTTTCCTTATGGCTCCAGCATAAGATCTTCCTGTCTTTTAAAACTGACTCCTGTTGATACCAGCCTGCTTCCTATCCGGCAATCGAGACATCTTCTTTTTTTGCAATATTCGTTTCTTAAATGGATTAAAGCTTGCGAATCAAAAGCCGATCCGGCTTCGATCCCGGTTCTTTTCCAATCTGAGAGTATTGAATTCTCTTCAGCTTTAATCTCCTCAAGAAATGAGATTGCTCTTTCACAAATCTCGTTGTTGCTATGATTCTTACCATAAATGAAGACAACAGGAATAACTGCATTAATTAAGAAGATATCGGATGCAACTGCACCTGCACTTTTGACAATTTTTTTACTCTTTTTACCGAAAACATAATGATCATCCCAGTACTCTGAAGCAGACACTTCAAATGCTTTTCTGAGTACACTGATCTCTTTTGCCTCAACCACTCTGGAAAAAAGCCCGCCAGTAACTGCCAGCATGGCAGCTAGTTGTGAGATCCTTATAGTAGGAAAATTTACCGGCCGCAGTTTATTGAACTTCCAGAGCCAGCCATGAACAGACCTGAGAGAATACTTTGATGAAAGAATTTTATATTCTTTTATCAGATCCTTATAATACTCATCATTTATTGCATTTCTGAAAAGTCCTTCATCAAGCATTCCCGAAGTGCCGAATAGCAATGCTTCCAGCTGGAACCTGTTATCGATATGTTTCCTGATAATTTTAAATGGAAGTGCTGCTGCAAGCATTTCAAAAGGTTCAGTATTTACCCTGAATCCAAAATAGCGTGAAAGAATCCTGTAAAAGGTCTCTTCCCAGTCATTCCCGGTGTCAGAAAAAATCTTCATGACGGAGTCAGACTTTTCCATCAACCGTTCAATTGCCAATGCATTAATCCAATGGGTAATAAAAAACTTATCGAGTTTTACCACCTCACCTTCACATGCAATGATATATGGATTATTTACAAGCTCAGCATACCTGTCAAACAGGGCATTGTCAAATTCAATCCTGACGGTCAGGACTTCTTCCCCTCTCGCATTCCTGACTCTTTTGTCTGATTCCGACACAACATGAAGTATTACATTATCATATGCATGATCCCTGTGGTGCCCATGAATTTCAAAATGTGAAGCCCTTGTATGAATCTCGATATTGCCTGCCCACTCCATCCCTGATATACGGATACGGGCATTAAAAAAATCGGGACCTGAATCACGGTTATATTCTCCGGGATTAATTACTTCTATACTGTTACCTTCAGGGTCAAGAAGTCTATCAGTATAATAAAGACCGTACTTCCACAGATAATGGAGGAATTCTTCTTTCATAGTTGCACGAGTTAAATAATTAAGCAGCAAGACTATAAAAATAAGACTTTCTTAATTAACTTCCAAGTAGATCGAACAGATTGCTTCGTCGCTTCGCTCCTCGCAATGACCTCTTTTTAAACAAGCTTTCTCGTTTGCCCTGCCTCGTTGTTCTACAGTCTTTCTCGTTAGCGTTGTCATTGCGAGCCCGACGAAGGAGGGCGAAGCAATCTCCAGCGTGTAAGCCCGGATTTTCTTTGAAAAATACCTGTTATCAGAGAAGGTTCTTCTTCGATAGATACTCTTCCATAACAAGTTGCATTTCGTGCGCCTTTTCTCCTGCAGCTTTGTCGAAATTCCTGCTGTTATCCGCAAAAATTATTCCCCGGGAAGAGTTCACCAGAAGTCCGCACTTGCTGTTCATTCCATACTTTGCAACCTCTTCAAGACTTCCGCCCTGAGCTCCGACGCCGGGCACAAGGAGAAAATGATCAGGAACCATCCTGCGGATCTCTTTAAGCATATCGGCATGGGTGGCGCCCACAACAAACATCAAATTATCTAGTGTACCCCATTTCTGTGAGACAGTCAGAACACGTTCATATAGCCTGATGCCATCTTCATTGTGATACTGGAAATCATCTGCACCTTTGTTGGAAGTAAGTGCAAGCAGAACAACCCATTTTTCATTATACGACAGGAAGGGAGTGACAGAATCTTCACCCATATAAGGAGCAACAGTTACAGCATCGAAAGACATATTTTCCAGGAAAGCTTTTGCATACATTTTCGAAGTATTACCTATATCTCCGCGTTTGGCATCTGCAATTACAAAAATATCCGGATAATTCTCCTTAATGTATTTTACAGTCATCTCAAGAGTTGTCCATCCCTTTGCCCCATAACACTCATAGAATGCAACATTAGGTTTGTATGCTATTGTATACCCGGATGTTGCATCAATAATTCTTTTATTGAACTGAAAAACCGGGTTTTTTTCTTTCAGAAGGAAGGAGGGAATTTTATCAAGCTCAGAATCGAGTCCCACGCAAAGAAACGACCTTTTGCTTCTGATGTTGTCAAATAGTTGAGAATGATTCATTTGAGGTTATTAAATGTTACTCTCTTTAAGCCTTTCAGCATTTTCTGCCATCTGAAGTTTATCCATAACTTCCTGAATATTTCCATCAAGTATTGACGGAAGATTATATACGGTAAAATTTATTCTGTGATCTGTCATCCTTCCCTGGGGATAGTTATATGTTCTGATCTTGGCAGATCTATCGCCGGTTGAGACCATCGTCTTTCTTTTCTTTGAAATATCATCGAGATATTTCTGGTATTCAAGGTTATATAGTCGTGTTCTTAACTCTTTCATTGCCTTTTCGTAGTTTTTGATCTGTGACTTTTCATCCTGACAGGTCACCACGATGTTTGTTGGTATATGTGTTAACCGTATAGCTGAATAGGTTGTGTTCACTGACTGGCCACCCGGGCCGGATGAACAATAGGTGTCTTTTCTTACATCTTCAGGTTTGACAACTACATCGAATTCACTCGCTTCCGGAAGAACTACAATAGAAGCAGCAGAAGTATGAATTCGTCCCTGGGTTTCCGTTTGAGGAACCCTCTGAACACGGTGCACACCCGATTCATATTTCATGATCCCGTATACACCATTCCCACTGATGCTCAGCACGATTTCCTTGTAACCACCTGCGGTACCTTCCGATACATTGTTCACCTCAACTTTCCAACCCCTGCTTTCAAAATATTTGCTGTACATCCTGAAGAGATCTCCTGCAAAAATACTGGCTTCATCACCACCGGTACCAGCTCTGATTTCCATAACTGCATTTTTCTCATCTTCAGGATCAACAGGAATAAGTAACATTTTAATTTCCTCCTCCATTTCGGGAATGTGGGCATTTAACTGTTCCAGCTCAGCTTTTGCCATCTCCCTCATCTCATCATCCTTTTCAGTAGAAAGAAGCTCCTTGGTACTTGTAATATTTGAAAGAGCGAGTTTATATCGTTCATATGACTCAATTATCGGCTGCAGATCTTTGTATTCCCTATTAAGTTTAACGTACCTGTCCATATCTGAGAGCACATCAGGTTGAGTAAGAAGCTCACCCACCTCAATGAATCGCTGCTTCACACCCTCCAGCCTCTCAAGGATCATATTATTTGCCATAACAGATAAAATTTTCAGGGTGCAAAGATATGAAAAAAGGGGGAATGGTGCAAGGGCAATGTGTGGGGGAGAAAGGGAGAAGGGGAGAAAGGGGGAGAAGCGTATTAGGAACAGATTCACCCCTTGAGGGGGGCAGGGGGGTGTAGCCAATTCTTAGTAGTCAAATTCCCCGAATTCGGATTTTATTGTAAGTCTCTTTGAATCTGAAGCCTCACACCTTCCGACAATCTTTGCATCAAGATTGAACCGGGATGCTATCTCAATTATCTTTTCAGCGCTTTCAGTATCTGTATAGATCTCGAATCGGTGCCCCATGTTAAAAACTTTATACATCTCACTCCATGCTGTACCTGATTGCTCATGAATGATCCTGAACAAAGGGGGAACAGGAAACAAATTGTCCTTTATAATATGAAGATTATCAATGAAGTGCGTAATCTTCGTCTGACCTCCGCCGGAGCAATGAACCATTCCTTTGATTGCCGGCCGGAGAGTTTTAAGGATCTGTTTAATAACGGGAGCATAGGTTCGGGTTGGGGATAAAAGAAGTTTCCCTGCATCAATATCAAGGTCTTGTATTTTTTCAGTAAGTTTCAGTTTCCCTGAATAGATAAGATCATAGGAAAGGTTCGTGTCGAAGCTTTCCGGGTATCTGGATGCAAGGTATGGAGCGAACAGATCATGTCGTGCCGATGTAAGGCCATTACTTCCGATACCGCTATTATATTCCTTTTCATATGAAGTCTGACCATACGATGAGAGCCCTACGATGACATTGCCGGAAGCTATATTATGGTTTGAAATGACATCCTCTCTTTTCATTCGTACAATTACTGTCGAATCAACAATAATTGTCCTTACAAGGTCTCCTATATCTGCAGTCTCGCCGCCTGTTGAGATTATTTCCACACCCATTTCTCTAAGCTCTTCCAGATACTCTTCAGTACCATTGATTATAGCCGAAACGACTTCACCCGGAATAAGGTGTTTATTCCGTCCAATGGTTGAGGATAGCAATATCTTATCATATGCTCCTACGCATAGAAGGTCGTCGAGATTCATAATTATTGCATCCCGGGCAATTCCTTTCCATACCGACATGTCACCAGTCTCTTTCCAATAAACATAAGCAAGGGATGACTTGGAACCGGCACCATCAGCATGCATTATATTGCAATAGTCCGGATTTCCGCCAAGAAGATCAGGAACAATTTTACAGAAAGCTTTGGGAAACAGCCCCTTATCAATACCTTTTATAGCGTTGTGAACATCTTCTTTTGAGGAAGAAACTCCTCTGCGGGTATATCTGGAACTGGTAGCCATATTTTGAATTAAGAGCGCTAAGGTAATAAAAAGTTAAATTTTGTAAAAAGATAAGTCTCTGCATTTCAATGTTTCTTCAACTTATCTATCTTTAGCCTGTCATCCTGAACAAATCGGAGATTAAAAAAAATAAACCAATGAAAATCCAAAGAATTGCTGCCATAGTTGCAGCTCTGTTACTTGTGATTGAAATAGTATCAGGACAAAACTCTACTCCCAGAACACTGCTTCCCGATAGTATAGTAAATGAACTAATTGGAGAGGCATCGGGGGAAAAAGCCATGAATCATATCTACGAGATGGCCGCCTATATTCACGACCGTCCGGCCTCTGAATACTCAGGATATTTCTTTGAGACGCAATATATTCTTGACAGAATGAAAGAATACGGCCTTGAGGGCGCTGTTGTAAACAAATTTCCGGGAGGAACAACCTGGGATGGCGTAAAAGGTACCCTTTGGGAAGTTAGTCCTGGTAAATCAAAGATCGCTGATTATGGAGACCTTCCGGCAGTGCTGGCTTCAGGCAGTACCAATACTGACGTTACTGCCGAGCTTGTATGGGTAGGTGAAGGGAAACAGGAGGATATTGAAAAAGCAGGTGTACAGGGTAAAATAGTCGTTACCTCTGGAAGTATTTCAATGGTTCATTCACTGGCAGTTGCAAAAGGGGCTCTCGGAGTAATCTCATATGACTCACCACGTCCGCTGCAGGTTCCACTGGCTATTCCAATATCGGGTATTGGTGGTAGAGGGGGCAGTGGTACAACTGCAAAATTCGGATTTTTCCTTCCTCCACGCGAAGGTATCCTGCTTCGCGACAGGCTGATGGGAAGAGAAAAGATCAAAGTACACGCAGTTGTTAAGGTACAGAATCTTGAATATGATATGGAGGTTCCGTCATGTATAATAAAAGGTACTGACCCGGCTGCAGATGAAGTAATTTTCTCAGCTCACCTGTTCGAAGGTTATGTAAAGATGGGGGCCAATGATGATCTTTCCGGTTGCGCCGCAATTCTTGAAATAGCAAGGATGCTTAATACTATGATAAACGAAGGTCGTATAGAGAGGCCAAAAAGAACGATAAGATTCATATGGGCTCCTGAATTTTCCGGAACAGGACCATGGGTTGTTCAGAATAAGGAAATCATGAAAAAGACCCTTTGCGATATAAATCTCGATATGGTTGGTTTGTGGCTGCTTAAGAGCCAGTCATTCCTGTGCATGCATCGTACTACTTATGGTAATCCCCATTATATTAATGATGTGATGCAAAACTATTATGATTTTGTCGGACTTGGCAACAGAGCAGGGCTTGCGGTTTCGGGAAGAGGTGGATTTGTAAAGAGGATTGTTGCACCAACCGGTTCTGACGATCCATTCTATTATTCAATAGATGATCATTATGGTGCATCTGATCATGAAGTATTCAATGACTGGGGGGTACAGGTTCCGGGAATCATGATGATTACCTGGCCTGATCTATATTATCATACTTCGCAGGATATTGCAGACAAATGCGATCCTACCGAGCTTAAAAGAGTATGTTTTATTGGAGCTGCTGCTGCCTATACTATTGCTGATGCAGATGAATCTCTGGCTTCAAAAATTGCAATTGAAGTGACAGGAAATGCAGCCGACCGTATTGGTAAACAACTTGAGAGAGCTATTGATGAGATTGACAAAACAAAAAAAGAGGAGTTTGAAATTCTCTACAAAAGAACAAAGGGTTATATTGAGGCAGCTATCATTAATGAAAAGGCAACCCTTGCCACCACTTCTGAACTTGCTTCAAATGCAGTCACATTTAATCCATATTTATCAAAGCTTTCAGCGTCAATAGATGCTTCAGGTAAAGCGTCATTATCCTCATTTGACAGTTATGCTGAAGTAAAGGCAAAAGCTCTTGGTATCGGAACAATCACAACCAAACCAACAGACCTGGAAGCAAAGGCAAAAACTATTATTCCCAAATCAACCTCGCTTGTCACAGAAAAGAGTTATAGGGGATATACCGATTTGTTGACCAAACTCGATGCTTCAGTCCGTGAAAAATATCCTCTGAAAGGCCGTGGTCTGGATACCCAGGAACTTGGAAGATTGTGTAATGGGAAGAATTCGGCACTCGATATCAAAAAACTGCTTGACACACAGTCTAATCGTGGCGAAGCCGATCTGCAGGATGTGATCAATTACATTTACATTCTGAAAGAAGCGGGGTTGGTGACAATGTAGATGCAGGGTGCAAGGTGCAGGGTGCAGGGTACAGGGTGCAGGGTACAGGGTACAGGGTACAGGGTACAGGAACACAGGGTATTGGGAACTAATTCCCCTCCTCCGGAGGGGCTAGGGGTGGGTTAAAAGCTTAAAAACCAACCCAACCCTGACCCCATAACCGTCAACTTAAGGAATCTGAGATGAAGTTGTGGAGAGTTAAACACTGTAAACATCAGATTATCTGTACTTACAGTTACCCCACCTTTTCAAGCTAATCTTTATACACATCTTTTTAAGAGTCCATAAGATTATTGTTCTGGCTTTTTGTTAAACCTATTTGGTAGCCTTTCAGATTCGCATTTTGTTATCCAATACGGCCCGCTCTGAAAGAGCGGAAAGTGAATAACCCCCAGCCAGCTGGGGGTATAGGCACACACAATGATGGCAAGCTCCGCAGGAGCGACACAAAAGGAAAAAGGACTTATCACAACGGGAAATATGTCACCCCTACCGGGGTTTTTGACAAGTGTGTAGCCCCTCACCCCTCCCAGGAGGAGAACCAAGATGAGAGAGGTCATAAATTAAGTGCAAGGTGCAGTCTGTTAGTCTACTTCTTAATTCCCTGGTTGACCCACAAAATAGATTGTATCAGCAGCCGTCTGAATGACGGGTTCTCAAAAGTCGGGGAATCATGTCCTGATTGCAGGGTAACTATCCGTGATTTTCCATACATTTTTGTCCAGCCAATTACCGGAGTGCTGGTTGAATCCGTTGTGGTGATGAGAATATGTGCAGCAGGATCAACCCAATAACCTTTGTAAGTTTCATCAAAAAGTTGAAAGTCTTTGACGCCTTTGGTTATGGCATTTTTCTTATCCGCAATATTTGCCATGAAATGCAGGTCGTGTATATAAGAACAGGCCGGGTATTCTTTCCCGCTGAGAACAGTCGGTTTGTGAAAATATTTTCCGCCCAGAATGTGCCAGTATTCTTCCCAGTCATCGTAGGCACAGATACTGTGATGCAGAGCTACCACTGGTTTCCCTTCCCTTATGCAGTCAGCGAAAACTTTTTTCTGCTCATCGGTGATCTTTTGCCACATATGGTAGAAAACAAGAACATCATATTTGCTCCTGTTCTCAGGAAGGAACATATCATAGGCAGCGGGAAACTCAACTACCTGATAAGTAATTGATTTACCGAAACTGTCGAACATCGCATTAAAAGTTGCCTTATTATAGCTGTGGTTACCTGTGACAACTAAAACCCGGATAGACCTGTCTGAGCCTTCTTTTCCATGAATCAGTGAAGCTGACAATAAGAATACAATAGCGGCAAATATTGTTTTCATAATTTAAAGGTTCTATTTCTTCGGCGGGACATAGTCTGTTCTCAGAACCTTAAATTCAGTTCTCCTGTTGATCTGGTGAACTATTTCTTTCTGTTCATCGTTAGGCAAACTATTAACGAATTGTTCGGTAAGTTGTGTACCTGCTTTAAGGAACGGATATTGAGCGGCAATCTCAGCATCAACAACTTTTGGAGTTGATTTGCCATATCCTTTGGCAAGCAGTCTGTCAAGTTCAATTCCCTTGCTCACGAGGTAGTCAACAACCGATTGTGCTCTCTTTTGAGAAAGAACAAGGTTATACTCAACCGTATTTCTGGCATCTGTGTGAGACATCAGTTCAATTGTTACGCGCGGATTATCGTTGAGTGTTTCGACAAGTTTATCAAGGGTGACCATCGATTCAGGTCTAAGGTCCCATTTATCAAAATCATAGAATATATTCGGCAATTCAATTGGTTTATCATAAGCTGTAAGAAGTATTGTTGCCATAAAGTCGCGACTCTTTTCCTGGCCTCGGGTTGTCACTTTTTCTTTCCCGTTCAGGTAACCGTTTTTAGATGCCACAAAGATATAATCAACAGCAGGCTTCAATACAAATTTGAAGTCTCCTCCTGTTCCAGTCTCTACCTGAAGGTTGGAGCCATCGCTTGCAATCAGCTGAACCAGAGAGCCCTGGATAGCAATATTTGTTTTTTCATCTTTAACCAGTCCGGTGATGTTGAACTTAAGAGGAGGCAATTCAAACGAATAGAGCTCATCATTACCTCTGCCTTTGCGTGTAGAACTGAAAATACCCGCTTCCGTTCCATTCTGGAAAACAATTCCAAAATCATCTGCGAAACTGTTCACAGGAGGCTTCATATTCTGAACAACCCAGCTGCCATCTGGTTGTTTCTTCGCTTTAAAGATGTCGAGGCCTCCCATTCCAATATGACCATCAGAAGAAAAATAAAGGGTTCCGTCACTTCTTACATATGGAAATACCTCATCTCCGCCCGTATTGATATCTGTTCCTGCATTTTGTGGTTTTGACCATGGAGATGTTGGCTTATCACGTGTAACGAAGTAGATATCCTTACCTCCAAAACCACCTTTGGCATCTGATACGAAATATAATGTAAGTCCATCGGGAGATATAGCCGGATGCGCAGCAACTATTGAATCGGGCATTAATTTAAGATTTTGGGGTTCACCCCATAAATCACCCTTTTTTGATGAGTGCATAACTGCACAGCCCTTCTTTTCACGTTTCCCAACCTCACACCTCGTAAAGTATATCTCTTTATAGTCGGCTGTAAGATTAGGAGTCCCATCCTCAAACACACTGTTGAGTGCTTCAATACCTACAGGGATGCTCCATTTTCCCTTTTTGTCGAGACGGCTTTCGAAAATATCGGTATAATTTTGTCCTGTTGCGCCATGTGTTTTATTGCCCTGGGCATCATCGCGTGCAGACGTAAAATATATTACACCAAAATCGTCCCTTGCATAAGCAGGGCTGAAATCTGCATCCTTAGAATTTATTTCTTTCATTTCAGCTACAGTATATGCGTCAGGATTTTTGAGCCATTCGGCAGAAAGTTCACACGACCGTATCTCCTGATCGGCTCTTGGATCTGAAGGGCTAAGTTGTTTATACTTCTTATATTCATCAATTGCAGGCTGATATTTTCCATTCTTCTTCATTGATTCCGCAAGCCAGTATTGCGCTTCAGGTTTGGAGTATGCGGATTTTACAGCTTTCTTATACCATATCTCAGCATTTTTCGGATCGTTCATAAGCCGGTAACATTCAGAGACCATGAAAACCATGTCAGCTTTAATTGCTTTGTCCTTTGATTTTGAATATGTATTCTTGAAATGATCAATGGCGAGAAAATATTCTCCTGCATTGAAATACTCATAAGCACGTTCTGCTTTTTTTTTCTGTCCAAAGGATTCAGGAGAAGCTGCAATAACAAATATGATGAAGAATAACGCGAAGAATTTCATAGATAATCCAATATTCCGTAAAAGTAATCAATTTTATAATATTGATATAACTAACGTTTCTCTTGCGGAATTATTATATACAAAGAGTCCCGCAAAACACGGGACTCATTAACCAACTAACCTTAAAAACCAAATAATCTGCTATCTTGTAAAGAGAAGTTCCCTGTATTTTGGAAGTGGCCACATTTCATTGTCAACGATCAGTTCCAACTTGTCAATATGTTCTCTGATTTCATCAAGGTAAGGTTTCACATTCTTCTCGTATGCAATAGCTTTCTTGAAATTATCATCAATTACATTTGCCTTTCTCCGTTCCTCGACCATATCATTTACCAGCCTTTTAATAGCAGAGATATGATCTGAAATTGTCACAATTACCTCTTTTCTCTTTCCAGCGAGCCGTTCGAATTCAATTTCATTAAAGACCTCTTTTAATCCCTTTACATTCTCGATTAAAGATGTCATATATTTTATTGCGGTAGGTACGATATGATTGATAGCAATATCGCCCAATACACGTGCTTCGATCTGGACTTTCTTTGTAAACTTCTCATATTCCACTTCTACCCGGCTTTCGAGTTCTTTGTCAGTAAAAATACCTGTTCCGACAAGCATCTCTCTTGATTCCTTTGAAAGATAAAGGCTTATCGATTCAGGAACACTATTAAGATTGCAAAGACCTCTTTTCTTCGCTTCCTTGTGCCATTCTTTGCTGTAGTTATCACCTTCAAATAATACTCTTTCTGATTCGAGAATATACTTTTTTAATACCTGGAAAATGGCCTCATCCTTGTTTACACCCTTTTTAATTATTACATCCACATCTTTCTTAAACTGACTCAGCTGATAAGCAACTGCGGCATTGAGAACAATCATTGCAGGACTACAATTTGCTGAAGATCCAACAGCTCTGAACTCAAACTTGTTTCCGGTAAAAGCGAATGGGGATGTTCTGTTTCTGTCTGTATTATCGAGAAGAATTTCAGGTATTTTGCCAATCCCAAGTTTAAGTTCGGTTTTTTGAGCCGGGGTCATCTTTTTATCAGTTACTTTCCGGGCAATATTCTCAAGCATATTTATCAGGTAAGTACCAAGAAAGACAGAGATGATTGCCGGGGGAGCTTCATGACCTCCGAGTCTGTAAGAGTTTGATTCGTTCATTACAGATGCTCTGAGTACGTCGTTACTGTCATTCACAGCCTTGATGACATTTACCAGAAATGTAAGAAATTGCAAGTTGGTTTTTGGATTTTTCCCTGGTGAAAGAAGGTTGACCCCTGTATTGGTAGCCATTGACCAGTTATTGTGTTTACCCGAACCATTTATTCCTGCAAATGGTTTTTCATGAAAAAGCACTCTGAATTTATGCTTCCTTCCAACCCTTCTCATAATATCCATCAGCAGGAGGTTGTGATCAACTGCAAGGTTTACCTCCTCGAAGATCGGTGCACTTTCGAATTGATTCGGAGCAACTTCATTATGACGCGTCTTAACCGGAATACCGAGCTTATAAGCTTCACATTCGAAGTCTTCTATAAAAGCCATTACCCTTTCAGAAATAGATCCAAAATAATGGTCGGATAACTGCTGATCTTTTGATGACTGATGGCCCATCAGTGTCCTTTCTGCCAGCACAATGTCCGGTCTTGCATAATACAAAGCATCATCAATCAAAAAATATTCCTGTTCACACCCCAGTGTGGCTATTACTTTGGTAACATCTTTGTCAAAATACTGGCAGACATCAGTTGCAGCTCTGTCAAGCTCTGAAAGAGCTTTCAGAAGAGGTGCTTTATAATCAAGAGCTTCTCCTGTCCAGGAAACGAATATTGTTGGTATACAGAGAGTGGTTCCGACAATAAACACAGGTGACGATACATCCCAGGCAGTATATCCTCTTGCCTCAAATGTATTGCGGAGACCACCACTGGGGAAACTTGAAGCATCCGGTTCAGACTGTACAAGAACTTCGCCGGAGAATTTCTCAACGACTTGTCCGTTTTCAACAATCTCAATAAATCCATCATGTTTTTCAGCGGTCCCATCTGTAAGAGGGTGAAACCAATGAGTGTAATGAGTTGCTCCTTTACCTGTGGCCCATGCTTTGAGCCCCATTGCAACCTGGTCGGCCTCTTGCCGTGTTAAGGATTTTCCTACTTCAATTGCACGTTTAACTACCTTGTATGCCTCCTTGGAAAGGAAGCGCTCCATTTTGGGAAGATCAAAAACATTCTCTCCATAATATTCGGAAACGATTTTCGACGGTGTAGTAACTTCAACAGGTCCTCTGCTGAATACTTCTCTTAAAGCACTAAATCTTAATTCTGCCATTTTTTAAAATTTTCCTGTAAATATATTCATTTTTTTATTTTACCCTATCATTTTCAATCTTATTATTATATTTTTTTCATTTTTTTATAACATACCCCCCTGTTTTTTATCAGTGTCAGATTATTTCGTACATTTTTAAACTTTATTTAAACCTGTTTCAATTGGTATCTGCTACATTCTTCCTCTGGCATCATTTTAAAATTTCATGAATCAATCGGCAACCCAATTGAATAATATGAAAATATTGATGGCATGGAAACATGATTAAGGAAATTTCTTATATTTGTCGCCTGTATTTAAAAATGTTGAAACTCATTAATTACTAAACCTTTTTATAAATGTCAGCACTTCAATTTTTACGTGAAAAAGCAGGTGTTTTGGTCGCGGGTGTTATTGGTCTGTCGCTTTTTTTATTTGTAGTAAGTGATTTCTTCGGAAGGGGAAGAGGTCAGAGATTACAGCAAAAAAAATATTATGAACTTGGAAGGATAAATGGTGAATATCTTTCATATCAGGACTATGAGCAAAGAGTTCAGAATCTTCAGGAGATCTATAAATTATCAGGTACTACCAATATCGATGAAGCCACTTCAGAGAATATAAGAGAACAGATGTGGCAACAGATTGTAAGGGAAAAAATTCTGGATGTTCAATATAAAGATCTTGGGATTGGTGTAAGCACGGAGGAACTCGATGATATGGTTCTTGGAAATGAGCCACACCCTATAGTAAAACAATTATTTACAGACAGGCAGACCGGTCAGTTCAATAAATCCTTTCTGGTAAATTTCCTTAAGTCGATAGAAGTTGATGCCACGGCAAAAAAGTACTGGTTGTTTTTTGAAAATGAAATTGTTGCTGACAGGATGAATTCAAAATATAACAGCCTGGTTACAAAAGGATTATACGTTACTACAAAACAGGCAGAATTTGAAAATAATCTGGCGCTCAGAACAACGGATTTCAGCTACATTCTCAAAAACTATGCTGATGTTTCTGATTCCACTCTAAAAGTATCTGAAAGTGAGATTAAGGCCTACTATGCTTCTCATAAGGAGAATTACAAGAGAACCGCACAGCGTGACATAGAATATGTAACTTTCGATGTCATTCCATCTGAAGATGACAGAATGGCGGCAGAGAAATGGATAAATACTACCAAAATTGAATTTGCCTCATCCATCGATCCGGTACAATTCATTAATTCAACATCAGATACCCGTCACACTGGTTTTTATTTACCGCTTTCCGGAATTCCTGATAGTCTCAAAGCGTTTGTAAAAAAGGAGAATCGGAAGGATGTATATGGCCCTTATATTGAAAATGGCACTTATAAACTTGCCAGACTTCTTGATGCAGCTGACAGGCCAGATTCTGTTCATGTACGTCACATTCTGATTTCTCCGAAGCAGAATATGACTTTGGCCCAGGTGAAACAAAAAGCTGACAGTCTTATAAAAGTTATAAAATCAGGAGTCCCGTTTAATCTTGTTGCTACTTCAAACTCAGATGATCAGGGATCTGCACAAGTCGGAGGAGATCTTGGCTGGATCAAAGAAGGAATGATGGTACTTCCCTTTAACAATGCATGTTTCACAGCCAAGAAAGGTGTTCTGACAACTGTTGAAACAAATTATGGAATTCATATTATTGAAGTTCTTGCCCAGTCAAAGAATGTTAGAAAATATGAAGTTGGTATTATTGACAGGAAGATTCTTCCAACCTCCATCACAAATCAGAAAGCTTACAATGAAGCGAGCCGGTTTGCGGGGACAATGAGAACTTACGATAATTTTGTAAAGGCTGTGGCAGAACAAAAACTTAACAAACGTGTTGCCAACAACATTACTCCCCAGCAAAAAACACTACCGGGGCTTGACAAACCCAGACTCCTTATCATGGCATTATTTCAGGCAGAGGCAGGAAAGATAATCCTGGATAACGCCGGACAGGGACAACCTGTATTTGAGATTGGAGATAAGTATGTAGTGGCTTTCTGTACAAAAGTCAGTGAAGAAGGAATTGCCCCTGAGAAAGATGTTATTACCGATATCAGGTACAGCATAATTAAAGATAAAAAAGCGGATCTTATTTCAGCAGGACTAAATACTTTAAAGAAAGAAGGAAAAACACTTGAAGATATAGCAAGTAAGGAAATGGTTAAGGTTATGGAGGCTTCACAGGTAAATTTCAGATCATATTCAGTACCCGGTGCCGGAGTTGAACCAGCACTTGTAGGTGCGGTATCTGTTGCAGACCAAAATGTTCTAAGCGGACCAGTAACAGGGAATAATGGTGTCTTTATGATAAACGTAAATAACGTGGTAACGGCCAATAGTGAGGATCTTAAATTACTTAAAGAGAGGCTTACAACTACCTTTCAGATGCGAGGCACATACGAGGCTTATGAAGCTCTGAAGAAAAAAGCAAATGTGATAGACAAGCGGTATAAATTTTATTAGGCCTTAAATCTTTCCAGAATTGAGACGTCATTCATCTCCCTGGAGAGACCTTTAATTACGTCGGGAGGAGTTTCATAAAGATCAAGAATCATGAGACCATCTAGGCAGTTATTGAACTTGGGATCAATATTGAATCCTATTATTTTCGCGTTTATTTCCATGTACTTTTTCAGCAGAACAGGTAGTTTGTAACCAGGCTCAATATCGAGAATAATACGTTCTATCTTATTAATGTCTCTCTCAGAACTATCAATGAATATTTTGCGGTCTATAATTTTATCAGTATTTACAACAAATTTTTTCCTTGGCACGATAGATTTTGCCATCTCCTCGTCAAAAAAATATGTCCTGACAAATTCGACAATCAGACTCTTTGAAAAACCAGAGAGATCGTTACTGATGCTGACCGGTCCGATCAGATAACGGTAATCTGAATTTTTAAGAAGGAAGACCATTATACCTTTCCAGAGAAGGAATAATGGCATAACTTTTCTCTGATAATCTTTTGTGATAAAAGATCTTCCGAGTTCAATTGCCTCTTCCATAACAGGAGCAAATCTATTTTTGAGCCTGAAAAGAGAATTAATATAGAATCCTTTTATACCATAAAGAGTCAGGATTTCCTTTCCTTTACCTATCCGATAAGCTCCGACAATTTTCTTCTCATCATTATCCCAGATGAAAAGGTGATTATAATAAAAATCATATTCATCAATATCAGTACTGTTATTGGTGCCCTCGCCTACCTCCCTGAAAGTTAACTCACGTAATCTTCCGATCTCATTGAAGACATTGGGAATTGATCCTGTGGGTGCACAGATTACTGAATAATTTTTTGTAGAAAAGAGTTCAAATTCCTGTTTGACTGCATCAACCTCTTTTGCAAGAATGTTTGCAGGAACCGGATCAATAATTTCTTCGGGTGTTTTCTTCTTACCTCTGTATTGTTTATCAAAAAACTTGCGGACCTCGAGTACCGAGCCAAGAGAGTACACACGGGCTCTCAGATATCGTCCATACTGTGAAAGATCCCTGAATTCAGATTGTTCCTTGACAGTAATGGGCATTCCAATTCTAATTTTTATAGTTTTATTTTTCTTGTTAAAAAGTTCTGATGGGAGTTTTGCTGAGCGAAGGATAGGATTAATCATTCCGAGGATATGGATCCATCTGCTATTTGTACCGTGAAAATAGATTGGGATGACAGGTACTCCTGCGTTTTTCATAAATTTCAGGGCAGGATTCTGCCACTCTTTATCGACTATAACTTTTGAAACCTCGTAGTGACCTGATTCTTCTCCGGTAGGGAAAATACCCAAACAATGGCCTTCCCTGATATACATTATAGCTTCCTTAATACCTGAGAATGAAGACTTTTCAAGATTAGATGTTTCGAATGTATTAACAGGTATGATCATGTTTCTAAGGGGCTCAATATTCTGGAGAAGGAAATTTGCTATTATTTTAAAATCTCTTCTTTTCTCATAGACAATCTTGAAGAGGATTATTGAGTCGATGCCACCATAGGGGTGATTTGAGACGGTAATAAAGCTTCCTTCTGTCGGGATATTTTTTAACTCTTCCGGAGGAATATCAATACTTATATCAAGTTGTTCGATAATTGAATTAACAAGTACAATAGGGTCTTTATCATGAACTTCGGAATAGACTTTATTAAGTTTGCTATAGTTAAATATTTTTAATAGTGTTTTAGCAATTATAGTACCATCTGGCAGTGTAAGGTTTTCTGTTTTAGCTATATCTTTTGATGTTAGGATCTTCATCATAGAAATTCTGGACTATCAAATATAGTTATTTTTAGGCAAAAAAAAGTCCCGCCTTTTGGGCGGGACTGAAAATTAAAGTTGGCGACGACCTACTCTCCCACAACTAGCAGTACCATTGGCGCTGGCGGGCTTAACTTCTCTGTTCGGAATGGGAAGAGGTGGGACCCCGCCGCTATAGTCACCTTAAGATTATACCCCCTTTTGTTCCCCCTGAAGGGGGAAGAATTCCCTCCCCTTCAGGGGAGGTGCCCGTAGGGCGGAGGGGTTAATATTAAGACACATCGGTTTGAAAGCTAATAAAACTTCACTCGAAAGCTTACGGGCAATTAGTACTGCTCGGCTTTGACGTTACCGCCTTTACACCTGCAGCCTATCAACGTCGTAGTCTACAACGACCCTTAAAGGAGATCTCATCTTGAGACGAGCTTCGCACTTAGATGCTTTCAGTGCTTATCTCTTCCAAACATAGCTACCCTGCGATGCAGCTGGCGCCACAACAGGTACACTAGAGGTCTGTCCAACACGGTCCTCTCGTACTAGTGTCAGGCTCTCTCAAATCTCCTACGCCCACAACAGATAGGGACCGAACTGTCTCACGACGTTCTGAACCCAGCTCGCGTGCCACTTTAATCGGCGAACAGCCGAACCCTTGGGACCTTCTCCAGCCCCAGGATGTGACGAGCCGACATCGAGGTGCCAAACCGCCGCGTCGATATGAGCTCTTGGCGGCGATCAGCCTGTTATCCCCGGAGTACCTTTTATCCTTTGAGCGATGGCCCTTCCATACGGAACCACCGGATCACTATGCTCTACTTTCGTACCTGATCGACTTGTCAGTCTCACAGTCAAGCGCCCTTATGCCATTGCACTCTGCGCACGGTTACCAATCGTGCTGAGGGCACCTTTAGAAGCCTCCGTTACTCTTTTGGAGGCGACCACCCCAGTCAAACTACCCGCCAAACAATGTCTCCCGAGTGATCGGGATTAGGTTCCAGATAAATAAAGGGTCGTATTTCAAGGGCGACTCCCCGATTCCTGGCGAAACCGGTTCATAGTCTCCGACCTATCCTACACATTACTTATCCAAAATCAATGTTAAGCTATAGTAAAGGTTCACGGGGTCTTTCCGTCCCGTTGCGGGTACCCGGCATCTTCACCGGGACTACAATTTCACCGAGCTCGTGGCTGAGACAGTGCCCAGATCGTTACACCATTCGTGCAGGTCGGAACTTACCCGACAAGGAATTTCGCTACCTTAGGACCGTTATAGTTACGGCCGCCGTTTACCGGGGCTTCAATTCAGAGCTTCTCCATATTGCTACGGATAACCCCCCCTCTTAACCTTCCGGCACCGGGCAGGTGTCAGGCCTTATACTTCATCTTTCGATTTCGCAAAGCCATGTGTTTTTGCTAAACAGTCGCCTGGGCCATTTATCTGCGTCCCATCATCGCTGACAGGAGACCTTTTTCCCTAAGTTACAGGTCTAATTTGCCTAGTTCCTTAGCCACGGATCACTCGAGCACCTCAGGATTCTCTCCTTGACTACCTGTGTCGGTTTGTGGTACGGGCACCATGTACCTAGAGCTTAGAGGATTTTCTTGGAAGTCTGTTTAGGGTCACTATCCACTTGCCAGAAGGCTCATGGTACTTTCAGGTTCATCATAACCTAGCTATTAACAAGGTCATATAACTACTCCCTTTAACGTACTATTCCGTCAGTACGCGGACCTTTCACTTCTCCGTCTCCCCTTCGCAGTACACGGTGGTACTGGAATATTAACCAGTTGTCCATCGAGATCGCCGTTCGGCTTACCCTTAGGACCCGACTAACCCTGATCCGATTAGCGTTGATCAGGAAACCTTAGTCTATCGGTGGGCAGGTTTCTCACCTGCCTTATCGTTACTTATGCCTACATCTTCTTTTCCAGCCGCTCCAAAATACCTCACGATACTTCTTCTGCGCTGACTGGAATGCTCCCCTACCAATTGCGAACTTAATCACAATTCCATAGCTTCGGTAATATGCTTATGCCCGATTATTATCCACGCACAACCGCTCGACTAGTGAGCTGTTACGCACTCTTTAAATGAATGGCTGCTTCCAAGCCAACATCCTAGCTGTCTAAGCAGTCGCACCACGTTAATTCAACTTAGCATATATTTCGGGACCTTAGCTGATGGTCTGGGTTCTTTCCCTTTTGTCCGCGGACCTTAGCACCCGCGGGCTCACTCCCGGGGATCATCTTGCAGCATTCGGAGTTTGTCAGGGGTTGATAGGCGGTGAAGCCCTCTAGCCCTATCAGTAGCTCTACCTCTGCAAGACTTCCACCGAGGCTGCACCTAAATGCATTTCGGGGAGTACGAGCTATTTCTCAGTTTGATTAGCCTTTCACCCCTATCCTCAGTTCATCCAAAGACTTTTCAACGTCAACTAGTTCGGCCCTCCATCCCGTGTTACCGGAACTTCAGCCTGACCAAGGATAGATCACAAAGTTTCGCGTCTACCCCCACTAACTATACGCCCTTTTCAGACTCGCTTTCGCTTCGGCTCCAACTCTTAAAGTCTTAACCTCGCTAGTGAGGAGTAACTCGTAGGCTCATTATGCAAAAGGCACGCCGTCATCACGCCTAAACGTGACTCCGACAGGTTGTAAGCGAACGGTTTCAGGTACTATTTCACTCCCCTGTTCGGGGTACTTTTCACCTTTCCCTCACGGTACTAGTTCACTATCGGTCTCTCAGAAGTATTTAGCCTTGCCAGATGGTCCTGGCAGTTTCAAGCAGGATTTCACGTGTCCCGCCTTACTCAGGATACTACCTATAATATAAATATTTACATGTACGGGACTTTCACCCCCTGTGGTTTATCTTTCCAGATAACTTCCATTTCTTATTTACATTAATAGCGGTAGTCCTTCAACCCCGATTTTGCCAAAACAATATCGGTTTGGGCTGTTCCCCGTTCGATCGCCACTACTGAGGGAATCACTTTTGTTTTATTGTCCTCCAGGTACTAAGATGTTTCAGTTCCCTGGGTTTGCCTCTGTATTGCTACAGATACCATGCCTTCAGCATGGTGGGTTGCCCCATTCGGAAATCTGCGGATATATTGGATATTTGCTCCTCCCCGCAGCTTATCGCAGCTTGTCACGTCCTTCTTCGCCTCTGAGAGCCAAGGCATTCACCATTCGCTCTTACTTACTTTCTTGAGTTAATCTTATTAACTTTCTTGCCAATATGTCAAAGAACCTTATGAGTTGCAGGGTGCACGTGCAAGGTGCAGGGTTTAAACCGCGTCCCCCGATAGCACCGCATACCGCATGCCGCTCAACTTGTGGAGAATAAGGGAGTCGAACCCTTGACCCCCTGCGTGCAAGGCAGGTGCTCTGGCCAACTGAGCTAATTCCCCAATTGATACTGTTAGTAGTCCCGCACGGAGTTGAACCGTGGACCTCTACATTATCAGTGTAGCGCTCTAACCAACTGAGCTACGGGACTATTAAAAGTTCCGGGTTCCGGGTTCCGCGTTGCGGGTTTTGGGTTCCAGGTTGCAGGTTACAGTTTACAGGGTAAACCCTGAACTTTGAACTCTGAACATTGAACCCTGAACCTTGAACTATATATAATTAATGAAGTATACCAGGCAGATGAGCAATCATTTCCTTTAAAGGGATCTGATTAACGTTTTAGTCTTCTCCAGAAAGGAGGTGTTCCAGCCGCACCTTCCGGTACGGCTACCTTGTTACGACTTAGCCCCAGTCACTAGTTTTACCCTAGGCCGCTCCTTGCGGTTACGGACTTCAGGTACCCCCAGCTTCCATGGCTTGACGGGCGGTGTGTACAAGGCCCGGGAACGTATTCACCGCGCCATGGCTGATGCGCGATTACTAGCGAATCCAGCTTCACGGAGTCGAGTTGCAGACTCCGATCCGAACTGAGACCGGTTTTCGAGATTCGCATCCTGTCTCCAGGTAGCTGCCCTCTGTACCGGCCATTGTAACACGTGTGTAGCCCTGGACATAAGGGCCGTGCTGATTTGACGTCATCCCCACCTTCCTCACGGTTTACACCGGCAGTTTCGTTAGAGTCCCCGGCTTGACCCGCTGGCAACTAACGATAAGGGTTGCGCTCGTTATGGGACTTAACCCGACACCTCACGGCACGAGCTGACGACAACCATGCAGCACCTTGCAAAGAGCCCCGAAGGGAAGAAGTATTTCTACCTCATGCACTCTACATTTAAGCCCAGGTAAGGTTCCTCGCGTATCATCGAATTAAACCACATGTTCCTCCGCTTGTGCGGGCCCCCGTCAATTCCTTTGAGTTTCAGCCTTGCGGCCGTACTCCCCAGGTGGATCACTTAATGCTTTTGCTTAGCCGCTAACTGTATATCGCTAACAGCGAGTGATCATCGTTTACGGCGTGGACTACCAGGGTATCTAATCCTGTTCGCTCCCCACGCTTTCGTGCATCAGCGTCAGTAATGGTCCAGCAAGCTGCCTTCGCAATCGGTGTTCTGTGTAATATCTAAGCATTTCACCGCTACATTACACATTCCGCCTACCTTGACCACACTCAAGTCCGACAGTATCAATGGCAGTTCTACAGTTAAGCTGCAGGTTTTCACCACTGACTTATCGGTCCGCCTACGCACCCTTTAAACCCAATAAATCCGGATAACGCTCGCATCCTCCGTATTACCGCGGCTGCTGGCACGGAGTTAGCCGATGCTTATTCCCAAGGTACCGACAAGCCCCGACACGTCGGGGGTTTTCTTCCCTCAGAAAAGCAGTTTACAACGCATAGCGCCTTCTTCCTGCACGCGGGATGGCTGGTTCAGACTTCCGTCCATTGACCAATATTCCTCACTGCTGCCTCCCGTAGGAGTCTGGTCCGTGTCTCAGTACCAGTGTGGGGGATCACCCTCTCAGGTCCCCTAAACATCGTAGCCTTGGTAGGCCGTTACCCTACCAACTAGCTAATGTTACGCATGCCCATCCCGTACCACCGAAACTTTAAATATCTAAAGATGCCTCTAAATATCTTTATGGGGTATTAATCCGAATTTCTCCGGGCTATCCCCCTGTACAGGGTAGGTTGCATACGCGTTACTCACCCGTGCGCCGGTCGTCATCAAAGTATTGCTACCTCATGTTACCCCTCGACTTGCATGTGTTAAGCCTCCCGCTAGCGTTCATCCTGAGCCAGGATCAAACTCTTCATTGTAAAAATTTATTCTTAAATCTCTTTACGAAGACTCTTCCGTGAACTCAATTCAAAATACTAACAAGTTAATTTTTTGACGAGATTCTCTCATCTCGCCTGGAATGCTACTTCATAATTTCAAAGAACATTTCTCCGCCTTGTTTCAAATTCATCTCCCGACGGATTTCTTAATTTTGTTGCTTTTTGGGACGCCAAAGTTAGCATTTATACCCTTCTCATCCAAAAAAAATCGAGATAATTTTTTCCGGCCTTCTCCTTCTAACCTCTCCCTGCTTCCCGGCCGGAATCTTATCTCTTTTCTAACCCTTCAACCAACTTTTCGCTCTAAAAGCGGGTGCAAAAATAAGAAATGATTTTTATTAATCAAACTTTTGTAACAGTATTTTGCAATATATCTGCATTTATTTTTGGCTTGTTGTACATACACCTGATTATAAGGTGTTTATTAGCTTAATATTTTTAAGTGAAAATGAGCGACTTGTTTACTATATATATAATGTATGTTATGAAAGAGAGACCCCTCTGCCGCTTCGCGGCATCTCCCCTAAAGGGGAGAGAATTCCGGCTCGCCAGGAGGATTTATCTGATATGTATGGATTCACCCCCCTTCAGGCCCTATGTTTGAAAAAATAAGTTTCAGGATAATTACTAAGTTTGAATAGTTACCAATTATTAAACTAATAAAAACCTGAAACTTATGGAAGCACAAGTTAAGAAATTAGATTTTACTGATCAAAACATTTATATTGGTTTTGATGCACATTTAAAAGATTGGAAAGTTACTGTTATGGTAGAAGATATTATATATAAGACTTTTACTCAGCCTCCTAAGCCTGAGGTTTTATATAATTATCTCAAGAATAATTTCCCGGGAGGTAACTATCATTCAGCTTATGAAGCAGGATTTTGCGGATATTGGATCCACGATAAATTAGTATCTTTTGGAATAAAATCAATTGTAGTTAATCCGGCAGATATTCCGACAACAGATAAAGAACGAGTGCAGAAGGAAGATAAAAGAGATAGTCGTAAAATAGCCCGCTCATTGAGTAGTGGAAACCTGACACCCATATATGTACCATCTATCAAGACACAAAGAGACAGAAGCTTATTGAGAACCAGGGCTATGCTGGTAAAGGACCTGGCCAGGTATAAAAACCGGATAAAATCCTTTCTCTATTTTTATGGTATAAGTATAGATGATTCTTTCAAAAATACTCAAAGTCATTGGTCAAATAGGTTTATGATCTGGCTTGAAAGTATAGATATGGGAGAAGAAAGTGGGAAAGAAGCATTAAATGTGTTAATCTCAGAATGTAAAAACCTCCGTATATCGATTTTAAATGTGACCAAACAGGTGCGAAAATTATCACGGACAGAACCTTATCAGGAACAAGTAATATTATTAAAAAGCATCCCCGGAATAGGATTATTAACTGCAATGATAATTTTAACGGAACTTGAAACAATAAATCGATTCAGGAACATAGATAAGATGTGCGGTTATATAGGACTGGTTCCATCAACAAAATCATCAGGAGAAAAAGAAAGAACTGGAGATATAACTCCGCGTGGACATAATGTATTACGAACTGCCCTTATTGAAAGTTCCTGGACAGCAATAAGGAATGATCCGTCATTGATGAAGAGTTACCTCTCATATATTAAAAGGATGGACTCAAACAAGGCAATTATTAAAATAGCTAAAAAACTTTTAAGTAGAATACGCTTTGTTTTAACTAATAACAAACCATATATATGTTCAATAGTATAATTAAATATCTATATAAAAATCAAATAATTAAGTGAGACTGTTACCTGCCCCCTGCAGTTCTCTAACAGAATCTGCTACCTTTAGGCGACAGCTCACTTTCTATAAAAGTTAAACAAGGCAATGCAGTTCTAGATTTGAATCTGCTAATAGAAGGATGTTTTTATAGATAAAGTTCTTTAATTGAAAAAATTATTCCCTGAACCCTTGCTTTTCAACATAGAAGGGGGGCAGGGGGGTTAAACCCGCATGAATCCCACCCTTTCTTAAGGCAGGTGAGTATGGTTCAAGAAATGGATGAAAGATTTGAATAAAATAAGAAAGGGTGTCCTTTTGAGACACCCTTTAAATTAAAGTTGGCGACGACCTACTCTCCCACAACTAGCAGTACCATTGGCGCTGGCGGGCTTAACTTCTCTGTTCGGAATGGGAAGAGGTGGGACCCCGCTGCTATAGTCACCTTAAGATTATACCCCCTTTTGTTCCCCCTGAAGGGACAGATTCCCTCCCCTTCAGGGGAGGTGCCCGTAGGGCAGAGGGGTTAATATTAAGACACATCGGTTTGAAAGCTAATAAAACTTCACTCGAAAGCTTACGGGCAATTAGTACTGCTCGGCTTTGACGTTACCGCCTTTACACCTGCAGCCTATCAACGTCGTAGTCTACAACGACCCTTAAAGGAGATCTCATCTTGA
>CAWEYU010000015.1:0-129110 GCA_963813405.1 uncultured Bacteroidales bacterium | reverse complement strand
ATGAACCTACTTTTAATCTAGACTATCGAAATATACACTCCTCTGCTAATGAAGTATCTATAGAACTATTTATTAAAACTAATCATGCCTCCATCATCATTGATGAAGCAATTACAACAACTTTCGAAAATGAAGAGTTATTGAATGACAATGAATTGCTTCAGATTAAGAAAGTGTGGGACACTTCAAAACAAGGACGGATCACACCTGAAATTTTTATTTATCGGAAGGAATACAAAGAAGACAATTTTTTATCAGCTACCGAAAAACAACTAATAGATTATTGCAAAAAATACTCAATTGATACGAAAAAGGCTAATGGAGAGGAATTCAATAATGTTGAAAAACGGCACAAACTAAGAGATTTCTATCTGAAAGCCGTTAAAGATTTCCTTTATGCATATGAAAAAATTCCTACGTCTGGGACAAGCCGTTTGCGAAATATTTGGAAAGAAATAAAAGACAACTTACCAAGATTCCAATATTTCAGAGCAGATACATCATTGTCTGAGAGTGACACAGTAATACAAAACTTTTTTAAAGATTTGGCAACAGATGCAATCACTGGAGAAACGAATATTATAGATATTGAAAGCAAAGTAAGAATAACACTCACAAATGTTCTCGACAATATTGCAAACAAAATAAACCTTGTAGTTTCAAAAGATGAAGAAATAAAACCTGATATAGAATTTGACTGGTCTAAAATAGTAAAGACATCTTTTAAAAGTACTAATGAAGAAGGGGATATTCCTTTAAGTTCAAGAGGAGATGGATTCAGGCGAATTACCATGATGGCATATTTTGAATATCTTGCTGAACAAAACAAAACTGAAAAACAAAATATAATTTTTGGATTTGAGGAACCCGAAACATTTCTTCATCCTTCAGCTCAGGAATTACTTTTTGAAAAGCTTTACAACTTGAGTAACAACGATTATCAAGTATTAATTACAACACATTCCCCAATCATAGTATCAAAAACTCTGATACCAGATCTATCGCATGTAATTAAGGATAAAGGAGAATTCAGCATTGTACAGAAAAGTCCTAATCTAAAAGACATTGCAGAAGATATTGGTGTTACAGTTGATAATCAATTCATAACACTTTTTGAAAAGGCAAAATTCATACTTTTTGTCGAAGGCCCTGATGATGCAAAAGCTCTTCATCATATTTCTAATCAATATAAACTAAATAAGAAAATAGAAAAAACCTTTCAAGATTTAGGCATTATCATAATACCAACTGGAGGTTGTGGAAGCATAAAGCATTGGGTTACATTTAACATAATCAATGACTTAAATAAAAGCTTTTTAATCATTCAAGACTCCGACAAAAAAAATGATAGTGAAATTTCAATCCATAAAAGTTTTCTAGAATCTTTTGGATTTAAAGAAAATCAAGATTTTTATTTAACCAAAAAACGAGAACTTGAAAACTACATTCCGGCTTCAGTGCTTAACAGATTAGTCCCTGATGCGAACCTTTCATATGGTGATTTTGATGATCTAAAAGAGAATCTGTAAAAAAAATCTACAACATGATTTATTGGGAAAGGAAAAAGTTTTAGACAAACATTTTTGTAGTCTCAAGTTTGCAGACCTACAGATGACTTTCCATGATGGGAAAGTAGATGAATTCATTTTATTAAATAGCTATATACAAGCAAAATATAGATAAACCAGCCTACTTATTAGAGTGAAAATTAGGATTAGTATCTTTCATAATAGTAGTAGCAATTTAAAAATACCAACAAGATGGAACCGATTAAAATAGTTCTTGCAATAATTATTCCAGTATTTGGATTATCTACCTTTTTTCTTTTCAGACATTATAATAGTGGATATGATACTTTGGCATCCAAAAGTTGGGCTATTAAAACAGCACTATTAACATTTATTTTATTTCTTGCCTCAATAATTCTGTATTTTTTAATACCTCTAAAGGGTAACCACCAAACAGAAAACCAAGCAATTACAAGAATTGAAGAAGTCAAGAAATTAATAAATGACTTAAATAATTATGTCGATAAACAAAAAGATAGTTTACAAGAAGCAAATACAAGACTAAAACAATTACAATCAACACATAACCAACTTCAACCAATAGTTAACGCTGAAAGAGAAACTGTAGATTCCCTTCTTGATTTTAATGAAAGTAGACACAGAAAAGAAAAATGGATGGATACTATTATTTCATCGATTATAGGAGCCATCTTGACTTTGATGATAACTAATTTTTTCAGCTCCAAAAGGGGGATATAAAATATTCTATAATCATAACTCCCATCTAAATTTCATCATAATGATATAGATAACCCGACTAAAAATAATAAGAAGTTTATGAATGCAATTATTTCAAAAATCAATTCGAACTATTAAAAAGATATCTTCTCATTCTCCTCAAAGATTATTACTAAAAGAAAAGAATGGAAATTCTATGAAGAAACAACAGTCAGCAAAGTAAGGTATTCTGATGGATTTCCAATTTTAAACTATAGAAGTCTTGTGGAGCAAATAGCAGATGTTACTTTATGGAATCGAGAATATGAAATGTTTTATCGAGGACAAGATAAAGACTATAAAGATAAAAATGGGAAAACTGTTGTTTATCCCAGAATATGTCGACCAGAAAGAAATCCTGACAATAGTTATAAAAAAAGAATTCAATCAAAGACAGTCGAACAGAGATATAATCAGATTTTTGATTTCATAAATTCCACCACGAAAGAGTATAAATATCTACATGAATATTATTTTGCTTTAATTCAGCATTATGAATTAATGCCAACTCCACTTATTGATATTACACAATCTCTTAGAGTTGCAGCGACTTTTGCTTTGCGAAATTCTAATTCTGGGTATTTGTATGTTTTTGGTTTACCTTATCCTAATGGCAGCATATCACATTTCATTGATCAAAAAATAGTATTAGTCAAGCTTCAGAATGTTTGTCCAACTAGAGCTTTGAGACCTAGATATCAAGAAGGATTTATGGTTGGAAAATTTCCATTTAGACCAACTAAGGAAGGCGGAGATAATCTTGCTAGAAGATTAGTAGCCAAATTCCTATTAAATAATGATAGTGGAGAATTCTGGGACAAAGATTTTCAGCCGCTACCTGGAGAAATTCTTTACCCACAGAATGACTGGTTTGATAATGACTTACACAAAAAAATGACTATTTGGAAAGAAAAAAAACATAGCAGCTAACCAAAGTGACCATCCCTTAGCTGTAAACCACATTTGCTACCACCTCCTTGCCTACTCACAAGCCAAAGGTAGCAAAAGAGGTTTCCAGCCCGTCCCTGCCACTCAACGAGACCGGCGTCTAAAGTAGAAAATGTTGTTATACCAAGACAAACATAAAATTTGCCCTACAGCTAACTCACTGGCAAATGCAATAAGCTGATTAAGCACCCAATTAACCATATATTCAGCAACTTAGCTTATTGCACTTGCCAGCCAGGATTCGACTCATAGTTATCGGATATACTTGGAAATTATTAATGATAAATTGTCGATAAAAACAAATGAATTTTCTCCTTCTAGACAAACTCCAACAGCGGGACAAATTTGTGCCATTTACCAGGACTATAAAAAAATAATTTACCATGACAATTTCTGATTCCGAGACAACTTTAAAATAGCCCAACAGCTAACAAGCGGGTATAAGCAAAAAGCTTGTCACAATTTTTGCATCGCACCTTGACAGTTTTATCGTGACACAAAACTTATCGTCCGTTTACCAGATTCGTAAAACCGGCTCTGGACAGTTCCTGCAACCGAGACAATTTAATCTTTCGCCGGGACTGGCAAAAATTGCGCCATGGTGGCTTGCCCGCCGGGACAGTTTTCTGGCTAAAGTACCGGGACTCGTAATCGGCGGGCTGCGCCACCAACGCTTTCTGCTCATACCCGCTGGCCGTTATAATGCATAGTTTCAAATTCGAGATCAGATAAAATATTCAGTTTCTAATGAAACAGTTATTACTTGCAATAGTATTAGTTGTCCACTCTTTGGTGTGTTTTTCTACTCCCCAAATACCTGATTTACTTATAGTAGAAAAAGATACATTCATGCTATACTCATTTCCTCTAGAATCTTTACATATAGAGAAATCCCCATTTGATTATGGGGGATTTCCTTTCCCTCATACAGCTTGCTGGCGTGGATATCAGGCGACTTGGAAAATACTGAATAATCAATTGTTCTTGGTTCAGGTTATTAAAGTAGACTCAACAAAGGAGAAGCTTGACATTATTAAATACTTTAAAGAAAACAACTTCTCGCCCACTATCCTCAATGGATTTGTTTTTGCTGATTGGTATTCTGCAAAATTCAGATATTTTGCAAGATGGGACCGTAGGTTACGTAACTATATTTATGCATACCCAAAAATTCTATTTCCAGTTTTAGAAATCAAAAACGGTTACGTTATTAAAAACAAATTGTACGCACTGTAAAAACAAGTTTTTGTGCATAGCTCTCAAATCCAGATTCTTAATAGACATTGTTTAAAAATAAACTTATGAAAGGACTTAGATTAACTTCTTTTATCTTAATGACTCTTGGAGTTTTGGTTTATCTACTCGGATTTGTATCAAGAATTCAGCATTGGCCTGATATTTTAAGAGGAAAAATCTCAGGACAGATTATTCTACTTCTTGGAGTAGTCTTATATCTCATCTACTTATTTTCTGCTCAAAAGGACAAAAAATAAGTACGCACTATAACACGGACAATAAAATTAATAAACTCGTCACGGTTTTTGCATTGATTCCCTGCACGTTGGACAACAACTGGCTCGGTGATAAACCCGGACTCCCGCCTCTGCCCGTAGAAACCTCAGTAACCGGGGACAACAACCGGCGCCGATTTGGCCTTGTACCGCGACACTGCACCAGTGCTCTTAGCCACTTGCTGTAACCGGGGACAACAACTGGCGCGCATTCGCACTTTGTACCGCGACACTCATAAAACTCAATAAAATTCTACTGCCTGACAGCAAAAACACGCGCCGTACCCTCCTTGCACCGTGACTATTTCTCAGGCCTACCGGGACAATTCCCTGCCCGGTGCTTGCGTCGGGTAACGTTTACTAATTTTATTGCCGGGCCGTTAGGCTTCAGAGCTTGGTGCGACACGAAGTCGCTCTATATAACTGTTAACCAATGTATTATGACAACATTCTACAACTCGAGTTAACCTTCTGTTCCATCAGATGAGCCTACCGACACATGCATGGAGAGTGATTTCCTTGTGTGAAGCTGTCGGGACAAGGTTACCTTTCCGGTAACAACAACTCGGAAGGTGCTGGCTTGGGTGGTATGGTGAACACATGTGAATTGTCGTAAGCGCCGTCAGAACGCAAAAGCGAAAGTTGTTGATACGCTTTGACCAAAAGGTATAAGGGCAGGATATGAATCTCGGCTATTTCATACATGGATGTTGACCCTTCGGCGTAGAGACAGCACCTAACCCATCCTGTTATTAGAGCGGAACGTGGTAAGCCTGATTAGTTCCTGATGCAACAGCAGGTAGGCCCTCGGTGACGACGGTACAATACTGAGCAGGTAAAGGAGGATAAAGCAAGCGAAGGCTATCTTGTAATGAGGTAGATAGGAGTTCCAAATTTGCTCTACTGCGAAAGCAGGCTGACTTTTATCTGGTGCTCTGTTGCATGAAAGCTTTGGTAAGATCCTTTATTCAAGGAAGCAAATGAATCCTTACGGATGTGCTCTTGATTCTTTCTTTAATCCATGGGAAAGATTGGATCATCACTGTTCGGTAATGCAAAGGTGGTTCAACGCGCCACCGGGTTACATTCACTTGAAGCCTTTAGAGTGCTTGAGCCGTATGCGGTGAAAGTCGCACGTACGGTTCTTAGGAGGGAAAGGCGGGGTAACCCGCCCGACCTATCCGACTGCAACGACCCAGCCCGTCTTCGCTAGAGAATTTACCATGATAATAATAATTCTAGTGGTCTATTATGTTTCCAATCACTTTTTATCCAATTTTATCCTGACGAACAATTTCCAGTCACTCTGCGGGACTCGGTCATCTGGACAGTTATTTGGTACCGTGACAAATCCTGCTCATCTACCGGGATTTAGAAACTCCGGCGCCTAACTTTAAAACCAAATTTTGTATTATCTCGACAACTTCGTAACCGTGACAATTTCTTTGTAGACTACTTCTCATTTATTCGTGTGACACTTTATAATCAAACTGTTTGTTTAGTATCAAATGCAAAAAAAACAATTTCGCGGCTAAAGAACCGGGACTCTGCCCGGTGCTTGCGTCGGGTAACACAACCTCCCTTTATTGCCGTGCCGGTAGGCGTCAGAGTTAACGCAACCCCGCAGCCAGTCTTTGGAAATGACTTTCGTTTGGATGTGACAATTTTCTGCCACTTATCGGGACTCATCCATCTGGAGAATCCTATAATGACATGACAACTCCTATCCATCTACTGGGATTTAAACACTCCGGCGCCTAACAAAAAAACCTTGTATCGTTTTCAATCGACAAATTCGTAATCTTGAAAATTTCTTTGAAGAATACCTCTCACTTTGTTGTTGGCACTTTAAAATCAAATTGTTTGTTTAGTTTCAATTACAAAAAATATTTGATAGTTTTGATTTGTAATACCTGAATACCAATAAAAGACACTAAATTTCTTATGGACAGGCGAAATATAATTATTAAAAATGCGCATACCCATAATCTCAAAAATATTGATATTGAAATTCCAAAACACAAATTTGTCGTTTTTACAGGGGTATCGGGGTCAGGGAAATCATCTTTGCTTTTTGATACCCTTTTTGTTGAAGCACAAAGACAGCTTATCGAAACTTTTTCGACTTTTGCCAGAGCTCGTCTACCCAAACTTTCCCGTCCTGATGTAGACGAAATTTTTAATCTTTCGACTGCAATCGTCATTGATCAAAAGAAAATGGGCACCAACCTGCGGAGTACTGTTGGAACAGCTACAGAAATAAATACATATTTGCGATTGCTTTACTCCCGAATAGGTAGTCCATATATTGGGCCATCGTTTCTTTTATCATTTAATCATCCCGATGGTATGTGTCCGCATTGTCATGGATTAGGGAAACAGGTGAAGGTAGATGTAGATATGTTGCTGGACAAAGGGAAATCGTTATATGAAGGTGCAATTATCTATCCTGGTATGCAGCCTGGCAGTTGGTTTTGGCGGGAAATTACTGCAATAGACTTATTTGATGTACATAAAAAACTAAAAGACTTTTCTGAAGACAGAATTACACAATCTATTATATACCGAACCTATTTCCATAAACAAAAAACATGGATCGGGAACATATTCTAAAACGTTTGAAGGGATTGCCCGGAAACTGGAAAAAGGAGTTTCAAGCAAGGCTGAAGATGAGGCTCCGGAAGAGAAAAAGAATGTTTATAAAAAATATATCATTTATTCCGACTGCAATTATTGTAAAGGTACCCGATTAAACGAACGGGCTTTATCGGTTAAGATTAAAGGTGTTTCAATTGCTGATTTATGTGAAAAAGAACTTCCTGAAGTATTATTGTTTCTTTCATCGATAGAAGATGAAATTGCTGTTCCAGTAATGCGAAAGGCTCAATTTCTTATTGAACAACTTATTGAAATAGGTGTTGGGTACCTATCATTAAGCAGGTCTGTGGCAACGCTTTCGGGAGGAGAATCACAACGCGTAAAAATGGCTCGTCAACTTGACTGCAATCTTGTTGATATGTTATATATTTTAGATGAACCTTCAATTGGCCTTCATCCAAGAGATACCATAAAGCTTCTTACAATATTGAACAGACTGAAAGAAAATGGCAATAGTGTATATCGTCGTTGAACATGACCCTGAAATAATTCGTGCAGCTGAATGGATAGTTGATATTGGTCCCAAAGCAGGAATTGACGGCGGTCAACTAGTCTATTCCGGTAGAGCCGCAAGGCATAGTTGATTCAAATAGCGTAACAAGTAAATTTTTGTTTAATAATGAAAAACCTGTATTCAAAAGAAAACCTACAAAAGAATTTATTGTTATTGAAAACGCCAATATAAACAACCTTAAAAATATATCTGTTAAAATACCTCTTGGGGTTCTTACTTGCATTACTGGTGTTGCGGGAAGTGGAAAAAGCAGTCTGATACATCAGGTATTCCTTAAACAGTATCCCGATTCTGTTGTAATTGATCAATCGTCGATTGGAAGATCATCAAGAGCAAATCCCGCAACTTATACAGGTATCTTTGATGTAATCCGCAAAGAATTTGCTAAAGCCACTGGAGCTGATGCTTCACTTTTTAGTTTCAATTCGAAAGGAGCTTGTCCAAAATGTAATGGTCAGGGAGTAATAAGCTTTGAGCTGCATTTTTTAGATGCCGTTAAAACAATTTGCGATGAATGTGAAGGGAAACGCTATAAATCAGATGTTCTGGAATTAAAATTTCAGGGCAAAACAATTGCCGATATTTTAGACATGTCAGTTGATGAGGCGTTAAGTTTCTTTTCCTCGTCAAAAATCTGCAAACAATTAAAAGTACTTCAAGATGTTGGCCTGGGCTATTTAAAAATTGGTCAATCGCTAAGTTCATTATCCGGAGGAGAATCACAAAGATTAAAAATTGCTTCTGAACTATATAAGGTTGGTAATATTTATGTAATGGACGAACCAACAACGGGTTTGCATATGTCTGATATTTTTCGATTATATAATATTATACGTTCGCTAGTAGATAAGAACAACACCTTGATTGTAATCGAACATAATCTCGACATAATTAAATATGCCGACTGGATAATTGATATGGGACCGGAAGGCGGGAGACAAGGTGGGGAAGTGCTATTTCAGGGTATTCCAGAGGATTTAATCAATATCAGTACTTCCCGGACTGCTCAATATTTAAAAAAAGCAATTTAGTAGTAGATAACTAAGTTTGAATCAAAAAAAATAGTGGCAAACCAATAATCAGAATGTACCACTAACAATTTAGGGCTAGCATGACAGTTTTAATATTACTCCGGCGCCTAACACGGATGGTATGGGTAATTGCCTTCAGCAGCCCGTCCAGCTTAGTAATCAACTCCATAAGTCTATGCGATCATGTTTAATCCAACTTATTAAATTTTCGGTACCATGACTATTCCTGCTGCCTAGATAAAGTCAATAGGGCTGCTGGCCGACACGAGTTGACAGCGTTTTTTGCTCTCCATATATAAAATGCACCGTGACAAGTAACTACGTTTTCACTATCGAGACTCATACGTAATCGACCTTTATCGTGACAAGACAACTTTTGTCCACCTACCGGGACTGGCAAAAACCGCAACCAATTTAATAGTAATGAACTAAAATATCTGCTTTTGTATCATTCCTGTAATATCAAAGAAAATACTAACTTTATTTAAAACTGACATGAAACTAATCTTTTCACTATTATCATTGCTTCCTTGGATCGCTTTTGCTCAAAGTAGATTGCCAAATTTTCCAACTTATAGCATGACTTCAATTCCAGAACAGAATTTATCTTTCCCAAAGGTTCAGAAAATTAGTTACTTAGAATCTGATTTCAATGAGGACGGTTATATCATTAAGCTCAAGTATGATCTATTTTACCACAAGAACATTCTGGAGTCGGTAAATTTCATAAACGCATCCGATGACTCAGTATTTATGAGTCATTTTTTTGATGAATATTCAAGGATAATAAAAAAGGAAAGATTTACTAAAGGTGCAGTTGTAAGAACAACTTATAATTATGATGAAAAAAACCTCAGGAGCATAGAAACACAATTTGATGAATACCTTTCACCAGTTAAAAAGACTGAAGTGGAGTATAATAAACTCTTTCTTCCTTTGAGAAAAACAGAATTTACAATTGATTCCAAACCTATTTGCATCTGGACTTACAAATACAATGGTAATGGAGATCTCATTGAGGAAGTATTTAAAAATTTTCCAAATGATTACATCGATAATCTAAATTTTGACAGGAAGCCTGATCCATACAACCTGACAAGAAAGCGAGACTATATAACAAGTTTTTCAATTTCATATGACTCTTTAAAAAGACCACTTGCAAAGACCGAATTTCTGAATTCAAAAATCAGAATTCGTACTGAATACTATTACTCCAAAGATTCAACAAGTATTAAAACAGTCTCTTATAATAACTATTCTGTTGGTATTAGACCAAGACATATTGAAACTACCATCAAACATGATTCAACAATGATTTCTAAATTTCAAGCTCTTAATATACCTGACTCCACAAGCCTCCAAGCTGATAACACGACGATTTCTGTCAATAAAATTATAAAAACTTATTCCCAACGAAGTCCAAACTTCAATAAAACATCAGTATATAAAACAGACATTCAATATGATACAAACAAAAATTGGATAAAGAAGACAACTCAAATTGATGGACGCACAGCCATTATACTTGAGAGAATTATAGTTTACTAAATACCTGCACCGCAATCAGAAACTACAACCTGACAATTATCTTACACCTTGACAAACCCCTTTTATCATGACAATTAATAAAAGCCTAAGCATAACACGGATGGTAGAGTTAATTGCCTTCTGCTGCCCGGACACAGAAGCAGGAATACAAAAGAGATAAATATCCATATTACAACAAGGTGTATTCAGAATATCCGCGGCCCATTTGATGATTTATAAGAAGGCAATAATTTGGGAAATAAAAAAGCTAAGAGGTGGGGAATAACTCAGAAAACAATAGGATTTAGATCATCTTTATGGTACATCTAGACGTGTTATGCTTAATATATTACTATCTTGATAACTAATCTTATAAACAGAATCAAACGTTATAGAGCAGAAAAATCTGACAGAGGTAGAGATATTATACTTGATGCTTTATTCAAGTTATGGGATAAAATGAAAGAGAAAGGTAAGAGCTCTGCCGATAATTATCTAAATACCTGTATTTATATTTTACTAGTAAATAGAGATATATTTTATTTATATAATTTGTTCTTTTTTACAAAAAATCCGTCGAAAAGAAATTTCTATGGAAGACTCCTATCCATGACTATAATTGAATATTTGAAAGATATTAACGAGTTAATAGGAAAGCACATGATCCAAGAAATAATTAAAAATAAATGGGATGTGAAATTAATAGATGAATTGAAAATAATAAGTAAGTCATATTCCAAACTAAAAAACGATTTTGAGAAGGACTTTATAGAAGTTAGAAATAATGCTTCTGCTCATAAGACCAAAGATGCAAGAAAACTTTTTGACTTAACTAAAAATGAATTTAATTATCTAAAACTAATATGTCCTATATTGAGGCTGATAGAAATAGAATTCGAGGAGATATCAATGAAATTTGAGCAATTAAGTGATTAGCTAGGATAATAGAATTTCAATTGAGGTTTTAAATATCTACAAGAAATGAAGTGTTAAAGACAAAAAAAATACTAAGCATAACACGGACAATATAATTCATAAACTTGTCATGGTTTTTGCTGTCGCTCAACCATTTAATAACTGTATCTTGATAATATACCGCGATCGCTCCCGTATTCGAAAATCTTTATCGTGAAAGGAGAATCGGCAGAACTTAATAACCATTGTACCGCGAAACACATCTAACTCAAAAACCTAACGTGACAGGCAAAAACCACGCCATACCTGGCTTGCACCGGGACAGCTTCCTTGGCCTATCGGGACCAATGACAGGCCGGTTGCTTCGTCGGGCAACGTTTACTAACACAACTGCCGTGCCGTTAAGGTTCATTGCAACTTTCCAAACAAACATTAGAAAATGGTTCCCAAAAATTCACAACATAATTTGAGACTCCTTCTTGTCAATCTCCTCTTGCTGATTTCTATTTTATCCTTTTCACAGGAGTTAACCAAAATAGATTCAATTAAAAAAGCTTTACTTATCCCAAAAAACATAACACAATGCTTTGATTACTTAAATGTTGCTATTAAGCCATCTATTGACAAAGATTCAGTGGCATTCAACCAATGGCATTTTGGAATAGGTTTATGGATTCGCAATAACTGGATTGCCACCAATTCACAGCTTTGGTCATACTTCAAATCATTTGGATACTTTGATCCAGATGGGATTTCTTCACTTTTAGAATCTGGATTTAAAGAGTTTCTGCAAAGCAAGATTAAAGATCCTGAGGTATGGATTAAACAAAAAAAAGAAGAAAGGGACAACCTCTGGGTTATGATAGATGGAAAATTGTATCGGTTTAAAAATAACCCAATTAAGGATCCTGATGATATTAAACTCATGAAAATATATAGAGAGACTAACTCCTTTCATGAAGCATTTAAGTTTCCTCATTCCTTTATTCAGATTGTTACAAAAAAAGGGGTTCAAAAAAGTGACAGGTTACTAATTCAAAATAATCCTGATTTCAAAACTTTAAGAATATCCTGGACAACAGAACAAATAATCTTCACTTTCAAAGGTGACACGATCAACTTTGCTGATCTAGTCGGATACGAAAAGAAAGTTTTCCTGACAATTGACTTTAATTCGATCCCTAATGTCAAGGTTTACAAAAAGTAATTAACCTGATAGAGCATGAACGCAACAAACCATAACACGGTCAGTTGTGTCAATAAACTTGTCACAATATTTGCAGCACCTTCTCAGGACAAGTGACATTTTACATTGACATTTTAACCATCTAAAACCTTTCGTCATCGTAACCCCGTTATTCGCTTTGCTCGCACGAGGGCAGGCGCGATCCCTCGGCCAGCCGCACACTACTTTGCAAATATTGCGCCATACCCTCCTTGCACCGGGACATCCCGTCCCGATAGCTATCGGGAGCTATCGGGACCCGGGCCTAACGGGACAAGTCCCAGTCCGATTGCTTCGCGAGGTAACGTAACCTACTACAACTGCCGACAGTTAGCACTAATAAATAAGCTTTCGTTAACCATTAAAATATCTTAAAATGACACTACTAAATCTATTCGGGTCTCCTAATAAGGAAGAAAAATTCTGGACATGGTTTCTAAAAAACAAAGATAAAATCCCTAATATCCTCAATGATCATTCCTTTATCGATGAGGTTGCAACTAAAATAAAGGACTATAATCAAATTCTGACATTTGAGATTGGAGGAAGACCGGATGGGCCATTTGAATTTGTAATTAGCTGTGATGGAATAAGAGAAGGAATTCCCATCGTAGAAAAATTAGGAGATTCAGCTCCACAAATTGATGGTGTTAAAATCTTTAAATTTAGGCAACCTAAAAAAGACTCCCTTGAAATTCAAATAGGTGATCTAAAATTGTCTGCTGATGATATTTACTTAGGATATAAGATTGACAAAGTCATCCACCTTCAATTCTTTATTAAAGATTACGACAAACATGATCAAAGATATGGGCAAATTGCATTTATCTTACTTGACAATCTTATTGGAGAATATTATGTGATGACAAAAATTGGGAGCATTGATTTCCAGCGTTTAGCTTCTGACCAAGACTTGACAAAATTAATCCGTTTAACAGACATTGACACAGTGATTAAATCTTTGATGAATTAGTGTTACTAGTGCTAACTCGGACAATGCTATGAAAGCAATCGCCCCGGGTCTGACCCGCAAAATGAAGTTTTAGCTTGTGAAGTAATAGGGAGAACCGCCCCCCTGCCCCGCAATATGAATTTTAGCAGCTGTCTCAACATCGTAACGACCCCCCTGCCCCCCTGAAGGGGGGTGAATCCTTATTGGTTTAGATAGCATTTCTGTAATGCAGAAAGGGGGAGTGCCGATTCTAAGAGGGCTGTCCTTCAGTTTGTTCCATAAGATTTTTTCAGCAAGTGTCATGCTTTTCCTAAGTGATCTTGCTGTCCCAAAAGTTTTAGGGTCAGCTTCATAGAACATCTTCCTATTCATTACTTTATATAATTTTCCTTACCGCAGCGATATATCAAATATACAAAATTATCTAATAATGACGGATTCACCCCCCTTCAGGGGGGCAGGGGGGTAAAACCTGCATGAACCGACCCTTAGCTAAACCCGCATGAATCCCACCCTTAACAAAGCCAGAGGGGTTTAGTTATATACAAAAGTGGAGTAATCTTATTAATCACCTTTCCGGCTTAGGTATCAAGACAAAAATTCTCCAGGTAATTTATGATTCAATAGAAAAGTAGGGCTACCTTTATTTGACCGGCGTGCGGCATGCGGTGTGCGGCGTGCGGTGTGCGAATAGGTGCAGGTTGCAGGTTGCAGGTTGCAGGTTGCAGGTAGCTCCAGCATTATTTTAACTCCGGCAATTTTAAATCCATATCTGTACAATTCTGTACTTTCAAAACACTATTATCCTTAGTTTTAATATTGACGTTCCTGAATTTCCAGCCTGACGCATACGAAATTTCCCCCTGGGATCTCGCTTCAATATCAATGTCTGTAAGAAAATAATTCTGAATTGGCGATTCTTTCATGCCAGCGATCGATACAGCGGAACCTCTCACAGTGCCTTTCATTCCGGTAAGATGAACATTTTTAAAATGAGGTGTCCCCTTTTCAGGACTCACTTTTTCCAGAAACACTTTCCAGTGGTTTGGAATACTGTCATAAGAAAATTCTTTTGGCAATGTTGAATAGCTGTAGGATGGATTCCAGTCCATTGTCGCCCTTAGCATTGTACCGACATTATTCATCTGTATGTTGTGAACATAAATATTCTCCACAGTACCGCCCCGCGTAATAGCCGATTTAAAGTTTATACAGTTTGTTGTTCCGTTAGCCGTGAGATTGAATGCCAGCACATTCCTGATCCCGCCTGAAGTTTCACTGCCGCATGTTATCAGCCCTGCTCCTCTTCTGGCAATGCAATCCCTGATCACAACATATTCTGTTGGACGGTTTACCCTCAGGCCATCTGCATCGCGGCCCGCTTTCAGGCAAAAGTCATCATCATTGCAGTCTATATCACAATTCTGTACCAGTATTCTGGTTGAAGAATCGATATCAATTCCATCGGTGCTGGGACCACTCCCATCCACATTGTTTTGAATGATTATTCCGTCAACTGTAATGCGCTCAGAGTAAAGAAGCTGGACAGTCCAGAATCCGGCCTGTTTAAGAGTGATGTCCTTTATTGTCACATTCGATGATCTCTGCACCAGCATTGTACGGGGGCGCTTGCAGTCATAATCAACAATCCACCGCAATCCTTTGGCTTCATACTCCTTGCGCATCTTCCAGTACTTATCCCAGAAAGGTTTGCCCTGTGCATGAATAATCCCTTTTCCCGAGACAGCGACATTATCCTGGCCCAGAACATTAATAAGGGCAGCTGGCCACTTCATTTCGATCCCGGCGATCCGTGTATCAATTTCAGGGTAATCGGCAATGTTCTGACTTCCAAGAAGAACCACGTTTGCGTCAATAGTCAGATTTACACCTTTCTTAATAAACAATGAACCCGTCAGATAAGCGCCTGTGTCAAATTTTACTAATCCCCCGCCCTTTTCCCAGCATGCATCAATAGCTGCCTGGATAGCTTTCGTATTTAATGTCTTTCCATCACTTTTTGCACCATAATTCTTTACATTGAAGATGCTTTTACCTGCAGGTTCGTTTTTAGCGCCCACATCATTTACCCATTTAAGCTCAGGGAAAACCGTGTCTGTAAATTGCGGAAAGGAACAGTTAATTATAAAAAAGGATAAAATCGGGATAAAAAGAATGCGCTTATTCATAATAAAAAGATAAAAGACAAAAGTATAAAGATAAAAGTGTTTTGTATTCACTCTTGTCTTGAGACTTTTGTCTTTTATTCTTAAAACCCACCCCAACCCCTCCCAGGAGGGGATTTTTAAAAAGTAACTTTTGTCTTTTTTAGTGCCCAGAACAGGACTCGAACCTGCACACCGTAACCGGCACCAGCCCCTCAAGCTGGCGTGTCTACCAATTCCACCATCTGGGCGTTCATAAGGCTCAGGGCGAAGGGCTCAGGGCAGAAGGCAAAAGACATTATACATTGCTCCTTGCTCTACGCTCTACGCTTTCTTTAGTGCCCAGAACAGGACTCGAACCTGCACATCATTGCTGACACTAGTCCCTGAAACTAGCGCGTCTACCAATTTCGCCATCTGGGCGCTTATAAGATAAAAGATAAAAGTAAAAAGATAATAGTTTACTTCCTGACTTTTGTTTTGTGACTTTTGTCTTTTATCTTGTTAAATTAAAGCGTGGCAAAAGTAAAAAAAAAATGAAACAAATGAAATATTACTTGATTAACTCAAGTTGCTAATTAATATTTAAGTTCAAATAAATTCCATTCTCCTTAGATATCTTCTGAACCCATCCCCCCCATCCCCCTTCCCTTAAGTTTAAGGGAAGGGGGTGTAAACCAATGATTATTAATTAGATCTCCCTTCCCTTATGCTTAAGGGAAGGGTTGGGGATGGGTTAAGAAATATTTAAGGGAAGAGATTATCATAGTCCAAATTATAATAAATTTTAAAACTAGCAACTTAGGTTAATTATTAAGTTATCGATCGGTATTAAGGAGCTTTATGTGATTTGTCTCTTCAAAAAACCTGAAATAATAATATAACCTGTAATTCAATTCAAGGCCCCAATCGGTATTAAAATCATAATCTATAATGTTCTCATACAAATCTCCGTAACGAAGCGGCTGCTGATACCTGTAATTCCATTCAGTGACATAAAGTCTGTTTTTTAATTCATAATATTCTTTGGAATAAAAGTCCATTGGAGGTTTTGTTGCAAGCCATGTATCAAAACCTGGATCAAGCACAATCAGCTTATATTCAACGCTATCAACATTAGTAGTATCAGGTTTTACTTTAACCGGATTCCTGCTTTTCTGACAATAGCCGTCTGGCTCCATAAGTGCCAGCAAGACTATTGCAATCACAAATATTCTTTTCATATCCCTTAGTTATTACCCCATACATGTTAATAATGTTATTCACAAAAAATATACCATTTACTTAGTTCATTTAATTAAAAAACATATTTTTGTCCACAATTGTAACAGATTGAAATCATGATTAACAAGTTTACAATATATTTTTTTCTGCTGACTCCGGGGTCTGAAGTAGCCTTTTTTCTTTGTGAAAATTAAAAAGTTATACCGGACCTGCAGAAAGATGCAGGTTTTTTTATATATAAAATGTAATGAGGGTAATTGAGGATTGGATGGACAATAACCAACCCACCCCTGACCCCTCCAGGGAGGGGAACTAAAATGAGAAAGATGAAAATATTAAAGTTCGGAGGAACATCGGTTGGCAATTCCGATAGAATGAAGGCTGTAATACCTTTAATAAATGACGATGAAAGGAAGATCGTTGTTTTATCAGCTATGGCCGGAACAACAAACAGTCTGGTTGAGATTGCAGGCTTTCTCTATGCACAGGATATAAATGCGGCCTCAGCAAAAACTGAAGAACTCAGGGCAAAATATCTTGATGTGGTGAGAGAACTCTATGCATTTGAGGGTACAAAGCAGATTGGCAACGATATGATTAATTCGCACTTTGATTATATTATGAACTTTACCCTGAAAAGATTCACAAAACTTCAGGAAAAAGCAATATTAGCCCAGGGAGAGTTAATATCCACTGCCCTATTCCACCTTCTTCTTCAGGAAAACAATATAAAATCTGTTCTTCTTCCGGCATTAAGCTTTATGAGAATTGATAAGTACGGGGAACCCGATGAGTATTATATTGAGGAGAATCTTAAGAGAGAGCTTGAATGCCATTCTGAAGAAAAACTCATTATTACTCAGGGATTTATATGCAGGGATGCATTTGGTGAAATAGATAACCTCAAACGTGGGGGTAGCGATTTCACTGCTTCCCTGATAGGAGCCGCTATAAATGTATCAGAGATACAAATATGGACAGACATTAACGGATTCCATAATAATGACCCCAGATATGTTAAAGGTACTAAAGTGATCAGGGAGCTTTCCTTTGATGAGGCAGCCGAACTTGCATATTTCGGTGCAAAGATTTTACATCCTTCAAGTGTTAATCCCGCAAGGCAGAAAAACATTCCTGTCAGATTAAAAAACACTATGGACCCAAAGGATCCAGGTACCCTGATCACGTCAGAAAGCGTTCTTCAGGACTACAAGGCAGTTGCAGCGAAAGATGGGATATCAGTTTTAAGGATCAGGTCAGACAGGATGCTTATGGCATATGGTTTCCTGCGAAAAGTGTTCGAAATATTCGAAGCTTACCGTACACCGATTGACATGGTCACGACTTCAGAAGTGGCAGTTTCGGTAACAATAGATAATCCGGAGTTTATCACCCAGATAGCAAAAGATCTTGATGAACTGGGCTCAGTTGAAATAGAAGAAAATCAATCAATTATATGTATTGTCGGTGATTTCCGTACTGAGAAAACCGGATCTGCTCCTGAGATCTTCGAAGCTTTGAATACAATACCTTTAAAAATGATATCATACGGAGGCAGCCCTAACAGCCTTTCACTGCTCATCGATACCTCAAACAAAATAAAAGCACTCAGATTACTCAGCAAACATCTTTTCCATGGAACCAAAGCTAAATAACTATCTTAATAAATTCAAAGAACTGCCGACACCATTCTATTTCTACGATCTTGATATATTGAGAAATGCACTTGATATTATCAAAGAAGAGTCTCAGAAATATGGAATTAAGATCCATTACGCGGTCAAAGCAAATTCAAATCCACGCATACTGCAAATTGTTTCGTCATATGGTTTTGGTGCAGATTGTGTAAGCATGAATGAAATTGAAAGGGCGTTATCCAATGGCTTTAAACCATCGGAGATTGTTTTTGCAGGTGTCGGAAAAACAGACAAGGATATAATTGCTTCATTTTATGCCCGGATAAGCTGCTTCAACTGTGAATCCATGGCTGAGATTGAAGTAATTAATTCGCTTGCTAAACAACATTCAACAGTTGCAGCAATTGCCTTGAGAATTAATCCAAATATTGAAGCGCATACCCATAAATATATAACCACAGGTATTGAGGAATCAAAGTTCGGAATAAACATTCAGGACCTTGGCGAGGTCATCCTGCTTCTTTCCAGATTGGAACATGTGATTCTTAAGGGAATTCACTTTCATATAGGATCTCAGATTACCAAAATGTCGGTATTTAAAGAACTGAGCACAAAAATTAATGAATTACAGAATTTCTTTTCAGCTCAAAACATTGAACTTCAAATTATTAATGCAGGTGGCGGCCTGGGTGCCGATTATGAAAACCCCGATAAAACCCCGGAGTTCAGGGAATATTTTTCGCTACTGAATAAGCTTGTTGAACTTAAACCCGGTCAGGAACTTCATGTTGAACCAGGAAGATCGGTTGTGGTTCAGTGCGGATCTCTTATCTCAAAGGTTCTTTTTATCAAAAAGGGAGTTAACACAAGATTTGCAATTATAGATGCCGGTATGACAGATCTTATCCGCCCGGCATTATATCAGGCAAGTCACAAAATTGAAAACCTTACTTCAAAAGGAGAAATCAGCAGCTATGATGTTGTCGGACCGGTATGTGAATCAGCAGATACTTTTGCAAAATCGATTGAGCTGCCAGAAACCAGAAGAGGAGATATTCTTGCAATAAGATCCGCCGGAGCCTATGGAGAGGTAATGGCTTCAAGATACAACCTGAGAGACCTGCCGGGATCGGTATTTTCGGATGACCTTTAGGGGTTTCGCGTTTCGCGTTCAAGCCAAATAAAGTCTACTCTGATTTACCCACCTCCATGTGTCTCCCCTTTAGGGAGGGTGGAGGGTAAATTTCTTATTCCTTGGGAGTATTCTGCCTTATCTTACTGTGCTTTACACTATATAAGAAATAGATAGCGAAACCAATTGCCATCCATATAATAAGTCTTAACCAGGTATCGGGAGGCAAAGCAATCATCTGGATAAAACAAAATGATGCACCCAGAATAGGAACAAGCGGAACCCATGGTGTTTTGAACGGACGCTCGATATCGGGTTTCCTTTTTCTCAGAATCAGTATACTCAGGCATACGATAATGAATGCAAGTAGTGTACCTATTGATACAAGCTCTCCAAGAATATTTATCGGCAGAGCGCCTGCAATAATCATCGCAGCAGAACCGGTAATAATTGTACTGATATATGGAGTCTGAAACTTTTTATGAACTTTTGAAAATACAGGGGGCAGTAATCCGTCTTTTGACATCGAATAGAAGATCCTTGGCTGACCCAGAAGCATCACAAGGATTACTGAGCTAAGTCCGGCAATAGCAGCAACCTTGACTATTGGTCTCAGCCAGAACATTCCTTTGCCCATCGCATCAACTCCCACAGCAACCGGATCGGCAACATTTAATGTTTTGTAATTTACAATCCCTGTAAGAACGATTGCAACCAGAATGTACAGGACAGTCGAAATTGCAAGCGACCCAAGAATGCCTATTGGCATATCTCTCTGAGGATTTTTAGCCTCCTGGGCAGCCGTAGAGACCGCATCAAAACCTATATATGCAAAAAAGATTACTCCGGAACCTCTTAATATACCACTGAAGCCAAAATTTCCAAACTCCTTTGAAAATGCTTTCAGCCAGCCCCAGAAGGATCCGTAATGAGATATCGGGGTAGCTTCAACTGTATTGGCTGGGATGAATGGATGCCAATTAGCAGCTTTAACAAACATAAATCCTATTACAACAAATAAAATGATCACTGACACTTTGGTTATTACCATAATGTTATTGAAATTGGCGGATTCACGAATACCTATTACAAGCAATGTCGTTAATAATGCAACAATGAACATTGCAGGCAAATTTATTATACATGTGACATGAGCCAATGAATCTACCTGTATCCCGGAGGAAGCAAGTGTCTGCGCAAAAGTATCACTGAGGGGTTTCCATCCCATATCTGGTACATCGACCATTACCGTTCCAATTGCTCCGGTAAACTGAGGCGGTATGAATATTCCAAGATCCTTCAGGAAACTGACAGCATATCCCGACCAGCCAACTGCAACGGTTGATGCAGCAAACAGGTATTCGAGTATCAGATCCCATCCGATGATCCATGCAAGAAATTCACCAAGTGTAGCATAAGAATATGTATATGCACTTCCGGCAATAGGGATCATTGAGGCAAACTCGGCATAACATAAACCCGCAAAACCGCAGGCCAGACCTGATATAATGAACGATATTACAATTCCGGGACCGGCATATTGTGCTGCTGCCTGACCAGTTAATACAAAAATACCGGCTCCAATTATCGCTCCGATACCTAATGTTGTGAGATTCAGTGCTGTAAGTGATCTCTTTAAACCACCCGAATCTTTGGATTCACTAAATAACTGAGGTAGTGGTTTTGTTAAAAAAAGCTGGCTTTTTGACATTTTGACTTGCGTGAAAAGTGGGAATTAGAATTTTAATTTCACAAACGTAATTTATTTTTCATAAAAAATGCAATTAACATAAAGTAAAAGTCAAGAGATATTCTTTATACAACTATTTATGTTTTTTTAACATTTCCGGTATACGCACATTTGCAATTCTTTATGTCCATTTCAATTGGGCTTGAGAATGAAAATTATTTCTATCTTTGCCGGTCACAAAACAATGATATTAAGGATGATTAAGATTACATTTCCTGATGGATCAGTTAAAGAGTACAAAAAAGGGATTACCAGTCTGGAGATAGCGGATCAGATAAGTCCGCGACTCGGAAAAGAGGTATTTGCTGCAACAGTTAATGGAGAGATCTGGGATCTTACCCGTCCTATTGAATCTGATGCTGCAATATTCCTTCATAAATGGGATGATGCTGAAGCTAAGCATGCCTTCTGGCATTCCTCAGCTCATTTGATGGCCGAAGCTATAGAAAGCCTTTTCCCGGGAACGAAATTCGGTATTGGCCCGGCAATTGAAAACGGTTTTTATTACGATATTGATCCAGGAGATGACAGGGTCATTACCGAATCTGACCTCATTTCCATTGAGAACAAGATGAAAGAACTGGCTGCAGGAAATTTTGTTTTCAGGAGAAAAAATGTAAGCAAGAAAGAGGCGCTGGAGCTTTTCGAAAAGAAAGGCGATGAGTACAAAACCGAGCTAATCGGAGAGCTTGAGGATGGAACTATTTCCCTGTACACACAAGGCAACTTCACAGATCTTTGCCGCGGTCCTCATCTACCATCTACTGAACCAATTAAAGCAATTAAAATACTTAGCCTCGCAGGCGCCTACTGGAGGGGAGATGAGAAACATAAGATGCTGACAAGGATCTATGGTATCACCTTTCCAAAACAGAAAATGCTCGATGAATATATAATATTTCTTGAAGAAGCAAGAAAAAGGGATCATCGAAAAATTGGAAAAGAACTTGAGCTGTTTACATTTTCTCCCAAAGTAGGTATGGGTCTTCCCCTCTGGCTTCCAAAAGGTTCAGATGTAAGACAAACACTCATCAGTTTCATGACGGGAGTTTTAAGAAAAAGGGGATACAAAATGGTTACAACTCCCCATATCGGAAATGTAAATCTCTATAAAACTTCAGGCCATTTTGAAAAATACGGAAAAGACTCTTTCCAGCCAATCAATACTCCGCAGGAAGGTGAACAATTCATGCTCAAACCGATGAATTGTCCGCACCATTGTGAAATATACAATGCAACACCTCACTCGTACAAGGATCTCCCGTTACGCATGGCTGAATTTGGCACTGTCTACAGGTATGAACAGAGCGGTGAACTTCATGGACTCACAAGGGTGAGAAGTTTCACACAGGATGATGCTCATCATTTCTGCAGACCAGAGCAGCTGAGAGAAGAATTCAAAAGTATCATTGATCTGGTGATGTATATACTGAAAATAATGAATTTCAACGAATATACCGCACAAATATCACTCAGGGATCCTGACCACAAGGAGAAATATATTGGTTCGGATGAAAACTGGGAAAAGGCCGAACGTGATATAATTGAAGCAGCTGCCGAGAAAAATCTGAAAACTGTTGTAGTTCCCGGAGAAGCCGCCTTTTACGGACCTAAACTTGACTTTATGGTCAGGGATGCTATTGGAAGAAAATGGCAACTTGGTACTATTCAGGTAGATTATAATATGCCTGAAAGATTCGACCTTACTTACAACGGCAGTGATAACCAGAAACACAGGCCGGTAATGATCCACAGGACAATATTTGGGTCATTGGAGCGTTTTGTTGCAGTTCTGATTGAAAATACATCCGGGAAATTTCCCCTCTGGCTGGCGCCTGAAAAAGCGGTTCTTTTACCTATCAGTGAAAAATATAATGATTATGCAAGAAATGTTTTGGAATTATTAAATAATTCCGATATTTGCACACTAATTGACGACAGGAGTGAGAAGATAGGTAAGAAGATCAGGGATAATGAATTAAAGAGAATTCCGTATCTTCTTGTTATAGGGGAAAAAGAGGTTGAAAATGGTACAATTGCTGTCCGTAAGCAGGGAGAAGGTGATCTGGGAGCAATGAAAGTCGATGAATTTGTAAGTTTTATTAAAGAAGAGATTAAAAAAGAAATTGCCATTTAGGCTTTTTATAAAACTGATTATTAATTAAAATAAGGAGGAAAGAGTTATAGCATTACCTGTGAGAAATTACCCGGCCAGAAATATCCAGCCGGCGCATAAAATCAATAGCAGAATCACTGCAAAAGTTGTAAGAGTTGTTGGTGATGATATTGAAACAGAAGTTCTGAGTATCCAGGATGCTTTGAGACTGGCAGACAAAATGGAGCTTGATCTTGTTGAAATCTCCCCAAATGCAGATCCACCTGTTTGCAAAATAATTGATTATCAGAAGTTTCTTTATCAGCAGAAAAAGAAGCACAAAGAGATAAAGGCTAAAGCCTCAAAGATCGTCGTAAAAGAGATCCGGTTTGGTCCAAATACCGACGACCATGATTATAATTTCAAGCTCAAGCATGCTCAGAGATTCCTCGAAGAGGGCGCAAAGGTGAGAGCATACGTATTCTTTAAAGGAAGATCTATTTTGTTTAAAGAGCAGGGGGAAGTTCTTCTTCTCCGGTTCGCAAACGACCTTGAAGAATTTGGCAAAGTTGAACAGCTTCCGCGGTTGGAAGGAAAACGGATGATAGTATCATTCGCACCAAAGAAGAAGAAATAAAAGAAATAAATTGGAAATAAGATAGTTACAAATATTTTTATTTTATAATAATCAGAGATGCCAAAAGTGAAAACAAATCCGGGTGCAAAGAAGAGATTCTCTTTGACCGGTACAGGAAAGATCAAACGTAAACATGCATTTAAGAGTCACATACTGACTAAAAAAGAGACAAAACGGAAGAGAAATCTTACCTATTTCGGTCAGGTCAACAAAGCAGATGAGAAGAACATTAAACTCCTTCTCGGTCTTAAGTAATGTTTTAATAATTGATTAAATATCATAGTATTAACAGATTGTTCAGCAGATAAGTGTTCGTCCGAGGCGAAACGCTGACATTCAAAAACAAAGAATTATGCCAAGATCAGTAAATTCAGTAGCATCCAGGGCCAGAAGAAAGAAGGTCCTGAAGCAGACAAAGGGTTTCTTCGGTTCGAGAAGAAATGTAATAACAGTAGCTAAGAACACCCTCGACAAAGGTCTGGGGTATGCTTACCGCGACAGAAGAGCTAAAAAAGGTCAGTTCAGAGCATTGTGGATAACAAGGATCAATGCAGGTGTTCGTCAGTATGATATGAGCTATTCTGAGTTTATCGGAAAATTAAGTGAAAAGGGTATAGCCCTTAACAGGAAAACCCTCGCAGATCTTGCAATGAATCACCCCGACGCTTTCAAGGCAATCGTTGAAAAAGTAAAATAAGCTTCTATAAACTCAATAAAAAAAGCTGACTCTAAAAGTCGGCTTTTTACATTTTTGCTCCCATTGTTTTGACCCTATGCCTCCTAAAGGGTATAGCCTTCAACTTAAGAGAAACATAGTATAAATAGTTCCCCTCCTTTTCAAGCTAATCTTTCATCACATCTTCAATATTATAATTATGTGTAATTAAGTACTGAGCATAGTAAGATTTTCATTTATTCCTCTTGATAGACTGATTTTTCATTTACTAATTCATTCAGCCACGAATGTGGCGGTATGTTAATAACCCCCAGCGCCAAGCTGGGGGTGAGGAGCTACACTCTTGCAAAAACCCCGGCAGGGGTGACATATTTCCCGTTGTGATGAGTCCTTTTTCCTTTTGTGTCGCTCCTGCGGAGCTTGCCATCATTGTGTGTGCCTTACCTCCAGCGTTCGACTGAGCTCACGCCGAAGTCTGGCGCTGGAGGTTATTAATATATTGCTCTTTCAGAGCAGACTGTATTGGATATCAAAATGAGATTCTGAAATACTTCCAAATAGGTCTGATAAAATGCCGGAACAAAAATCTTAAATCCTCTTTAAAAAATGTGTATAAAGATTAGCTTTTCAAGGAGGGGAAACTGAAAGCACTGATTATATGATGTTTACAATGTTTATCTCTCTACAACACCATCCCAGATTCCTTAAGTTGACGACTATACCCTAAAGGGTGGCTTATCTTACCCCTACCTTACCCTCATAAACATTCTTCCAAATCTGATCTTTTTCAGACCTTTAGCCTCTTTATCTATCGATAACCAGATGAACTTGGGTTTGCCAATAATATGATCTTCGGGAACAAAGCCCCAGTATCTTGAATCAGCTGAGTTATGTCTGTTGTCACCCATCATCCAGTAATAATCCATTTTGAATCTATAACTGTCAGCCTGAACGTTATTGATAAATATCTTGCCTCCTTCAACGCGCAAATCGTTATTCTCATAGACATCTATGATCCTGTCATACAGACATATGTTTGAAGTATCTATTTTAACCGTGGTACCTTTTTTCGGGATCCACAAAGGACCGAAGTTGTCCTGATTCCACTTCATCAGTTTGCTATAAGGAAAGATATAAGGTGCCACTTCACCTTCCCTTTCAAAGATAGGTTGTACATCAGTCACATTAGAAAATTTTGAAATAGCTGCGGCATTATCTTTTGTAAGTGGCAGGATATATGCACCCATAAATAATTGCTGATCAGCTTTAGAGATATTCAGCCTTTCAAAAGCTTTTGGATTTATTGTGGTACCACTGGTATTGACAGTATAGGTTGTCTGTTGTGATTTATTCTCGGGTACCCGTTTCCCGTTTACAAAAACTGTTCCTCCTTTGATAAGCAGTGTATCTCCGGGAAGAGCTATACATCTTTTTACATAATTATCCCTTCTGTCTACAGGCCTGTAAATTATATGGAAGCGGTCTCTTACCTCTTTCCTTGCCAGGTCCATATAAAAAGCTTCACTTTTAACCGGCTGTGATGCATTATAGTCCCTGTCTCTGTAATCCCTGGCTGTACTTCTTACGATCTCGTAGTAGCTGGTAACCTGGTTTTCAACAACTACAGTATCTCCCGCAGGAAAATTAAAAACTATCGGATCGTTATTCTTAACTCTTCCTGTACCTGCGAGCCGTTTATAAGGCCAGTGAATAATATCTGACCACGACTGGCCTTTGGTAAGTGGCAAGGTATGCTGAGTAAACGGAAATGCTATGGGAGTATTTGGCATCCTGGGTCCATATGCAATTTTACTTACAAAGAGATGATCACCGATCAAAAGAGATTTTTCCATTGATCCGGTTGGAATCCTGTAGTTCTGAAACAGAAATATATTTATAAGCGATACCGCAATAACAGCAAATATGAGAGCATCGAGCCATTCAATAACCGTACTGTTTTTGCCATCTCTCCTCTTCCAGAAAGACCAGTGGACTTTTTCTGTGACATATATGTCGAACACAACAGCCAGACCAAGAAGAAGCCAATAATTCCCAATCCAGATTACAATCAGCAAATAGATAATTGCGGCAACACCAAACCTGAAATACTTATTAGACAGAATATTATTCATAAAAACTTTATTAAAAGTTCACAAAAGTAAAAATAATTATCAGAACCCAAGAACATCATTCATTGTGAATACACCCTTCCTGGAACTTATGTATTCAGCAGCCAGAACAGCTCCGAACGCCAAACCTTTCCTGCTTTTAGCTTCATGTTTCAGGCTGATAGTGTCAATTTCAGAGCTCCATGATATAGTATGTGTTCCGATAACGGTCCCTTCACGGATAGATCTCACAGGAATGCATTTATTTGATCTGCTTTTCTCAAAGCACCATCCTTCATACCCTTTGTGAAATTTCATTATCGATTCAGCCAGAGATATGGCTGTGCCACTGGGAGCATCAAGCTTTTTAACATGATGAATCTCCTCTATTGAGGGGAGATAATCATTATGACGTTCCAGCATCCTTGCCAGTTCAGCATTTAATCTGAAGAGGATATTCACTCCGACACTATAGTTTGAAGAGTGAATAAAAGAAGTTCCGTTCTTAATGCACAGCTCTGCTGCAAGGTCGTAGTTTTTCAACCATCCGGTGGTGCCTGATACGATCGGCTTCTTCATTTCAAGACACCTGACTACATTCTGGAAGGCTGAATCCGGGGAAGAAAATTCAATGGCAACGTCAATCTCGCTGAAAACTGTTGGGTTCAGATCTGATGTATTATCAACATCTATTTTCTGCCTGATAGTATGACCTCTTTCAATGGCCACATTTTCAATTTCATGACCCATGCGGCCATAACCAATTAAAGCAATATTCATATCTCTGCTGTTTTTGCGAAAATACCTGTTTTCTAATAGAGTACAATATAATATACTCTTAAAATGCTTAATAAAAAGTTAAATAATGCTTAAACCAGAACAGTGAAATATCAGAATACGAGTAGGTTTCAGTTTTTATGAGGGTGGTTGAAAAGAACTTCTTGTCGCTCATATTCTCAATCCGGGCAACACCGTTCCAGAAGCCGTAGTTGTAAGCTGTCGCCAGAAAACGTACTCTGTCAGTGTCATTCATCGATTTCAGATTGAAGTTTTTCTCACATATCTTTATAAATGCAATAAGATAAATCACCTCTCTTTCCGGATTTTCAAGATCAGAGATTATGGAAGCTCTATAGTCTTTTATGTCAGTAAAATCAGATTTAATCCTGAATAATTTGCCTGTTCTGGTTACTTTCGCATCTCCGGAATTTTCATGAATCCTCTCTGCAAAAGAGGGCTTCATCTGCATTGGACCAACAGAAAAATTGGCATACTCAGCCCCCAGGTTTATATACAGAGCTTTAAGCAGAGTAATTTCAATTTTATCACGTAATGCTGAATATCTCACTAATTCAGGAAAAATTACAGCTATTGCCTCAGGATAAGAAACATTATACTTATCAAGTACGGGTCTCAACCATATCTCGTTCTCTTTCACAAAAGACAAGGCCTTGTCCCAGTCCCTGCCAAATATCTCCCGATAATTATGTTGCTGGGAACAGACTGTCTTAACAGAGAGAATGATAAATAATAAAATATTTAAAAAGGAATTCTGCATTGCATGATAGAATTCCCTTTTGGGGAATAGTACATATATGCCAGAAATATTTTACCATCTGCTTTCAGCCAGTGAGGGTTGAAAACTTCAGGCAGGGTGGAGTTATCTTTAAGCGTAATTGTGCCATAATTATAGATCGCATAATTTGAATTATCACTGCTGATGAACAGGTTATCGGTTGTATATTTGTCCATGGTGATTCCCAATACTGTATTCCCGTTCAAATCTGTAATCTTATTATAAGAGTACAAAAGGATATCGTTGAACTTAAAACTTCCATTGAATTGTACTGCGCCAGATTTAAGCGGATCGAAGGTTGCACCTGAAATGTTTGTAATAAACTTCGGGAGATTACTGACTGGTCCATTTTTCATCATACCCGATTGCATTTCCTTTGCAAACTTCATGGCAAGGTCCATCCTCTCCTGGTCGGTTTTAGCATTCTTCATTGCTGCCTCCATTTTTTTGCCCTGATCTTCGGTAACTGCAACATTTTCAATTACTATCGCTGCAAACTTCTCTTTGGATCTGGTAACAGCAAACTGTTGGATCTGGGCATAGGGACCATATTCTTTCCCCATGAACTTTATAAGGTATTTATCTCCGGATCTGGTAATGTAGTCCTTATATTTCAGAAGAAAGGTATTATCCTGATTGTTATCATTGGCAATCCCGAAAGATTCCAGAATTTTGTCCCCCTTATTATAAGGCCCCTGCATAACTCCAGCTTTAACTATGTAATATTTTGAATCAATCCGATCCTGAACAAGGATACTGCCATCCTCACCTGAGGTAATACTGATTTCCGAATAATCAACTTTCAATTTGCCACCCAGGTCGATGACTAGCTCAGGCTGCGCGCAGGCGCTTGCAGGTTCAGGAAGGGTTTTTGTCTCTTTTTTCTGATTCTGATCTGCACCTAATTCTTTTTGAACATTGCTTTTAACGTTACGGACAACTTTTGATAATTGTGCATTTGCGTAATTAACACATATTAAGCACAATACCATAGAGAGTGTTAATAATTTCTTCATTTGCCAGTGATTTAGTTTTGAGTTACTAAAATTATTCACTTTTTTCAATATATTTCAATATTAATTTCAATACTATTATGAATAACATAACTATCTTATTATCAGCTGCAATTATGACAATAACTGTTGCATGTAATACAAAAGAGAAAGCCGATCTTGTAATAATCAATGGCAAGGTATTGACTATTGACAAGGACAACCCGATGACTGAAGCTGTTGCCGTTAAAGGTGAAAAAATCATAGCACTTGGAACCACTTCTTCAATTTCGGGTTATATTGAAAAAGGCAAAACCGAAGTCATTGATGCTCATGGAAGACTTGTAATTCCCGGATTTAATGATGCTCATGTCCACTTCGGACCCCTTGATCCCGACTATATCGAACTGCGGTATACTACCGATCCCTCTGTTTTCACGAAGAAAGTCAAAGAGCTGGTGGACCGTTCAAAACCTGGAGAGGTCATAAGAGGCGGGCACTGGGAGCATGAAATGTTTATCGATAAAAAATGGCCGACAAAGGAGTTGATCGATAAGGTCTCTCCTGATAATCCGGTAATCTTAAGCAGGGCTGACGGACATTCGGTGCTGGTAAACAGTTATGTGCTTAAAAAATCAGGAATAACAAAAAATACAAAGGATCCGTTTGGCGGAGAAATACAGAGAGACCCTGTTACAGGTGAACCGACAGGAATACTTAAAGAGAATGCTGAAAATCTTATTAAATTAGGTAAGGTAAAAACAGTAAGATCACCGGAGGAGCAGGAAGCAAGGACCTGGCAGGGCTATCTCCTTGCTCTCAAAGAGGCGCGTGAATATGGAGTTACCAGTGTCCAGATCCCTGGTAGTGCTGATTTTAACGCGTACGAGAAGTTGCTTAAAGAGGGTCTGCTGACAAGCCGCGTTGATATTGGTGAATTTCTCACTTCTGACAGCGCAGAGCTATTGAAGTATTTGCAGGAAAAACAAAAATATTCTCAGGATTCAAACTGGATAAGGTTCGGTTACCTTAAAGTCTTTATCGACGGCACGATTGGTTCGGGTACTGCCTTAATGTTTGCACCATTTGCTGACAATCCTAAATCTTCAGGGCTCGAAATGATGCCCTACGATGAATTTGAGAAAATGGTAGTAAAAGCAGACAAGATGGGATTCCAGATCGGGACCCATGCAATTGGCGACAAAGGCAATTTCTGGACACTAAATGCATATGAAAAAGCACAGCAGGTCAATGGTAAACGCGACAGCCGCCATCGTGACGAACATGCCCAGACATTGCAATTATCTGATATCCCGAGATTCGCAAAGCTCGGTGTAATACCCTCCATGCAGCCAACTCACTGCATCTCCGATAAAAGATTCTACGAAAAAAGAATTGGAACAGAAAGAAGTAAAGGTGCCTATGCATGGCGAAGCCTTGTCGGGTCAGGAGCTATGCTGGCATTTGGTACTGATTACCAGGTAGAACCGCTAAATCCGATGGAGGGACTATATGCTGCAGTATCCAGAAAAGACAGGCTTGGCGAAGAGGGAGAAGGATGGTTCCCAGCACAAAAATTGACAATGGAAGAGGCAATTAAGTACTATACCCTTGGATCTGCATATTCCCAGTTTATGGAAAACCGCAAAGGAATGATCAAACCTGGATACCTTGCTGATATTGTCATTACTGATAAAGACTTGCTTTCAATTCCTGAAACTGAAATAATGAAGACAAAGGTGGACTATACTATTGTGGGAGGGAAAGGTAGTGTATTCATCGGGGAAATAATGACTCCCTGGTGGTTGGGGGGTCTACCTTCAACGGGGGGTCCGACAATGAATTCAATATCTTCATCGCTTCCTCCTGCGTCGTTCCGCAAAACTCAGATTCTGCTTTAAATTCGGTACATACCTCAGGTTTACCAGGAGTATCGTATATGGCACACTTATAATCATCCAGCAAATTAATACACCTCACTCCTGCCGGTTTGCCATCAGTCATTCCCGGAATTGGTGTTGAAATTGATAAAGCAATACAGCAGGCTCCGCAATTTTCACGACATTCCATTTGAAAGACAGATAAAAGATAAAAGTTAAAAGACAAAAGTAGAATTAATACTTGATTTGTGTGTAGAAATTTGCTAAAGTGATAATTAGTCCGAAACATTTATTAATTGTATTTTTGAAAAATTAAACAAGAAAATGAGAATTGACATTATTACTGTTCTTCCCGATCTGCTCGAAAGTCCATTGAATCATTCCATTGTGAAGAGAGCGAAGGAAAAAGGAGTTGTTGAAATAAATCTGATCAACCTCAGGGACTTTACGATTGACAAATATAAAAGTGTCGATGATTATGCTTTTGGTGGCGGTGCTGGAATGGTAATGATGATAGAGCCTGTATTTAAAGCAATTGAAAAACTGAAGAGTGAAAGAGACTATGATGAAATAATCTATACTTCACCTGACGGGGAGAAATTTGATCAGAAGGCTGCAAACCGGCTCTCCCTGAAAAACAACATCATTATCCTTGCAGGGCATTACAAGGGTGTGGACCACAGGATCAGAGAGCATCTGATAACCATGGAGATATCGATAGGCGACTATGTTCTCTCAGGTGGTGAATTGCCTGCCGCAATAATAACAGATGCCATTGTAAGACTGATTCCCGGGGCTCTCTCTGATGAACAGTCAGCTCTTTCTGACTCATTCCAGGATGATCTCCTGGCTCCGCCTGTTTATACGAGGCCTTCAGAATTCAATGGCTGGAAAGTACCGGATATTCTTCTTTCCGGTAATACCGGGGAAATTGAAAAATGGAGACATGAGCAGTCGGTTAATAGAACCAGGAAACTTAGACCTGATCTGATGTACGATGATACTTGCTATTCTGAGTGATTTCAGGTTCAGGATAAAGAGCGTATCGAAGCAATCTCCATCTTTATATATTAATCAATTTGTAAATAATCAAAGCTTTTTGTAAGATTGTACCCTAATTTTCTTAATATTTTTAAACACAAAATCAATAACATGAATACTCAGGATTTTATTAAACGGGAAGACAAATTTGGGGCACATAATTACCATCCGCTTCCTGTTGTACTTGAAAGAGGCAAAGGCCCGTTTGTATGGGATGTGGAAGGGAAACGTTATTTTGATTTTCTTTCCGCATATTCGGCAGTAAACCAGGGACATTGCCATCCAAAAATCGTTGAAGCACTAACAAATCAGGCTCAAATACTCACCCTTACATCACGTGCTTTCTACAGTGCTGCACTCGGTGAATATGAAGAATATATAACGAGGTATTTTGGCTATGACAAGGTCTTGCCAATGAATACCGGTGCTGAAGCAGATGAAACTGCACTTAAACTATGCCGTAAATGGGCATATCTTAAGAAAGGTCTGAAGGAAAATAGTGCAAAGATCATCGTATGTGAAGGCAATTTCCATGGACGTACAATTACAATTGTTTCAATGTCGACGGATCCGGATGCCAGAAAGGATTATGGGCCGTTTACACCTGGCTTCATAACCATTCCATATAATGATCTGAAAGCCCTTGAAGGTGCTTTGAAAGATCCGGATGTTGCAGGTTTTCTTGTTGAGCCTATTCAGGGTGAAGCAGGTGTTTATGTCCCTGATGAGGGATATTTGAAAAAAGCATATGATCTCTGCAAATCGAAGAATGTACTTTTCATTGCAGATGAGGTTCAGACCGGGATTGCCCGTACCGGTAAGTTGCTTGCATGCGATCATGAAGGAGTCCGTCCTGACATACTGATTCTTGGTAAGGCCCTTTCGGGAGGTGTTTATCCTGTTTCCGCTGTTCTGGCTGACGATGACATAATGCTTACTATTAAACCCGGAGAACATGGATCAACTTTCGGGGGAAACCCAATAGCCGCTAAAGTAGCTATTGCTGCTCTGGAGGTAGTGAAAAATGAAAAACTGGCTGAAAATTCAGAAAAGCTTGGTAAAATATTCCGAAATGAATTTAGCAGTATCAAATCTGAAATGATTGAGCTTGTCAGAGGCAAAGGCCTACTTAATGCAGTGGTAATCAGGCCAAAAGGCGGCAAAACTGCCTGGGATGTTTGCCTGGCAATGATGGATAAGGGTCTGATTGCAAAGCCAACTCATGAACATATCATAAGATTTGCTCCTCCTTTAATAATTACTGAAGTACAGCTAATGGAAGCTATAGGCCTGATTAAGGAAGCATTTAAACTGTTCGAATAATAATCTGCATGTTACACAATAAATGCCGTAGGGACAGGTCGCGACCTGTCCCTACTTTTTATCATTCTGCGCACCCGATGATTTAAAAGATTGCTATTTTTGATCTTTATTTTTATACCAATAATTGAACCATTCTTTATGAGAACTATTAGCAAATTACTTTACCTGGTATTAATTATTTTTCTTATATCCTGTTCAAATACCGCAAAGAAAGTAACCACCGGTGAACTTCTCAATCATATTAAGTACCTGTCATCCGACTCATTAAAAGGGAGACTTACAGGATCAACCGGCGATAGCCTTGCGGCGGAATACATCAGAACCGAACTTGCCTCATATGGACTCATTCCTGTTTCAGGTGACGGTTTACAACGGTTTAAAGTTACTGATAAGATACTTGCTGGTGAAAAAAACCGGCTCAGAATCAACAATATTAATTATAACCCTGAAGAGGATTTTGTCCCCCTTGCTTTCAGTGAAAATGATTCACTTGAATCAGAAGTAGTATTTGCCGGCTATGGTTTTAATATCAATACCGATAGCTTAAAATGGAATGATTATGATAAAATCGACGTTAAAGGCAGATGGGTAATGGTTCTTCGATCTGATCCCGAACCTGAAAAGTCTGCCAGCAAGTTTGCATCGTTTGGAGGTGACCGTGATAAAGCACTCCTTGCCAAGGACAGGGGAGCATCGGGAATTCTACTTGTTTCGGGAGAATCTTTTGATAAAGATGACAAATTTGATCCGCTGTCAAAAGGTGAGTTTTCCGTCGGCATACCTTCTTTCAGAATTAAAAGAAGGCTTGCGGATATAATACTTTCTAAAGCGAAAATAACAATCCGGGATCTTGAAGAAAAGCTTAATAAAACTTTAAAACCATCTTCATTTTCAACAAACACAGTAGTGTCGGCAAATTCTGAAATTATCCAGACAAAAGTGAATACAAGAAATGTAGTAATGATACTCCCCGGTGAAGACGAGAAACTGAAGAAAGAATATATTATTATGGGGGGTCATTTTGACCACCTTGGAATGGGAGGACAAGGATCAGGGAGCAGGGCGGTTGATACCATCGGAATTCACCATGGCGCTGATGACAATGCTTCGGGAATTGCTATGATGCTTGAACTGGCGGAAAGATTTGCGGGAACGCCGGGCAGTCACAAAAGGAGCATAATATGTATAGGTTTTACCGGTGAAGAGGAAGGTCTCTTCGGATCAAGATATTTTACAGATAATCCTGGAATAGATCTTTCTAAAGTAGATGTAATGCTTAACTTTGATATGGTCGGACGCCTTAAAGAGACCAAAGATTTGCAGATTGGAGGGATAGGTACCGCTGATTCTCTTAAAGAAAAGGCAATTGCACTTTGTGATACCAGTCTCCTGAAGCTGAATTTTACTGAAGCAGGAGCCGGACCTTCAGACCATTCATCATTTTACGAAAAAGATATTCCTGTCCTGTTTTTTACGACCATGGGTCATGATGATTATCACACTCCAAAAGACACCTGGGACAAAATAAATTATAAGGGGATGGTTGTCATTTCCGATCTTATCTTTAAGATGGCTTCTCAACTTGCAAATGAAACCACAAAGCTGCATATCAAAGAAGCTGGTCCTAAAACTGAGACAACCAGAGGGTACAGAATAAGAGGAGGTGTGACTTTGGGAATAATGCCGGATTTTGCCGGTGTTGTGAGGAACGGGCTAAGAGCTGATCTGGTTACTCCGAAAGGACCTGCAGCTAACGGGGGAATGAAAAAGAATGATATCATAACCTCTATAGATGGTAAACAGGTAAATAATGTATACGATTATATGTCAAGACTAAAGCAATTAAAGAAAGGACAGGTAATTTCTGTTGAAGTTTTGAGAAATGGCAAAAAAGAAGTATTGATAATTCAACTTTAAAAATTAAAAATCAATGGTCATGAATAAATTTATTTATTGGTTTCTTGCGTTCATCATAACGATAGGTGCTGCATTTTATCAGCGAACAACAGGACCTACTTACCCAAAAAATGAAGTGGTTAGTGTCAATAACCAGAAATATAATGTTAAACTGGAGAGAAGCCTTAGCCTTGACAGACCATCTGAACTTAAACTTGCTATTACCGATTCTGCTGCAAATATTAAGCTGTGGTTCCGGAGATACCCGACAAATGAAGAGTATCAGTCTGTGGATTTCCATTATAAGACTACGAAGAGATTCAAAGGATTTACAGCAGCTATTCCTCCACAGCCTGAAGCGGGTAAACTTCAGTATTATTTTGAGATAACCGATTCAAAAGGAACAATAACATACCTCAAGGAAAAACCTGTAGTTATAAGGTTTAAGGGCGGCGTTCCGGCTTATATCATGATACCACATATCCTATTGATGTTTATTGCCATGTTATTTTCAACTCTTGCTGGTTTGATGGCTATCGGGAAGAATCCTCACTTCAGAAGGTATACAAACTGGACGCTTATTTTATTTACTGCCGGTGGCCTGCTTCTTGGTCCTGTTGTTCAATATATGGCTTTTGGAGATCTTTGGACCGGCATACCATTCGGATGGGATCTTACTGACAATAAAACATTAATTGCATTTGCTTTTTGGGTGCTGGCAGTAGTAATGAACAGAAAAAAAGAGAGACCACTATATGCCGTCCTTGCAGCTGTTGTGTTGCTGCTGGTTTACTCCATCCCCCATAGTTTGTTTGGTTCAGAGCTTAATTATCAAAACGGGACAGTGACTCAGGGAATTATTATGACTTTTTTTATAAAATAATTTCAAATTTTCTTAAATTGAGTGCAGCATAATAGTTATTCCCACGTCTATTGTTTAAAACCAGTAGAAAGTGGGTGCAGCATTACATATAAGAACTAGTCTTTACAAAAAGATGGCTAATGTAGAAGCAGCATTCAAGAATTTACATCAGGACCTGATAGACGGATGTATAACTGGCGACCAGAAAGCGCAGTTTCAGATCTATAAGTTGTACTACAAAGCAATGTACAATACGAGTCTGAGAATCGTTAACGATACCATGGAAGCTGAAGATATAATGCAGGAATCATTCCTGTCGGCATTTGAAAAAATTGACACCTATTCAGGAACTGTAAGTTTCGGAGCATGGCTCAAAAAAATAGTAATAAACCGTTCACTCGATGCCCTGAACAGAAGGAAAGCGATCTTTGAAGATATTGATGGTCATACAGGAATAAAAGACAGCAGTGGTGAGGATCTAGCTTCAAAAGAAGAAATTGATGTCAGGGTCGAGGAGGTGAAACAGGCGATCGAAAAACTCCCTGACGGTTACAGGATAATTCTTTCGCTCTACCTTCTGGAAGGCTACGACCATGATGAGATAAGCGAGATACTATCTATAACGAGCAGTACGTCGCGCTCTCAGCTCTCAAGAGCCAAGCAAAAGCTAATAAGTGAATTAAAAGGAATTTAGAAAATCTGTCAGTCATGAAAAATATAGATGAAATAATCAGGAACAACAGAGACCTTTTCGAAGGTAACGAACCAATCGATGGCCATCTGGAAAGATTTAACTGGAAACTTGAAAAAAGGCTGCATTCAAATGCAAACAAAAGAAGTATAGTTCCATATCTTCTCAAGGCAGCTGTCGTAACTATCCTTGTTACCTTATCATCTCTCTGGACATGGGATAATTTCATACGGAAAGACAGTCAAAGAATGACACTTGGTCAGGTCTCTCCACAATATAAAGAGGTTGAAAACTATTATGTTCACCAGGTCAATCTAATGGAATCAGAACTTGTGAATATTGATCTGAAAGATAATCCGGAGCAGAAACAGATACTTGCAAGCGAAATGAAAAGTATGGATTCAGTATATGTACAGCTTCAGAAAGACCTTAAGGCAAATCCGAATGATGAGAGGATAATAAATGCAATGATTGAACACTATCAGACAAAAGTGGAGGTCATGTCATATATTGTAAATCAGCTTAAAGCAATCAGGAATGGAAATCAAAATAAACCAAAAGATGAAAAAGTCAGTTTATAAATCAGGAATGCTGCTCTCTCTGGCAGCAATATTCCTTCTCGCCTTCTCGCTGACTGCGCAGGAAGTAACGAAGGATTTTCATAAGGAGTACAAGTCCGGGACAGGGACAACTCTCGAGATAAATAACAGGTACGGACATGTGGATATTCAAAGCTGGGATAAGGATCAGGTTGTGATAGACGTAAAAGTTACTATCCAGCTTCCCGACAGATCCAGAGCAGAAAAACTAATAAGCTATGTCGATGTTCAGTTCAGCGAAGGTGACAAGCTTATTGCTGCTAAAACTATAATTGACGAGAAGTTCAATTTCTCAGGATGGGGAGGTGGATCAAGAAAATTCAGTATAGACTACGTAATAAAAATGCCTGTTGGAAATAATCTGAACCTCACCAATAGATATGGAGATTCTGACATTACTACTCTTAGCGGTCTGGTAAATCTCAATATTCAATATGGCAACCTGACAGTTGATAAACTTTCAAGGGGAAATGAAAAGCCGATAAATAAACTGAACATTGCATATGGTAAAGCATCAATTGATGAAGCAGGATGGCTGGACCTGTATTGCAGATATACCAGGGATGTAGTAATCACCGGGTGTCAGGCACTCCTGGTCGACAGCAGATATTCCGGAGTAAAGGTTACTGAAACAAGTTCGGTTGTCGGTGACTCAAAATATGATAAAATAGAGATTGAAAAGGTGAAAAACCTGGTACTCCAGACTGGCTATTCGACAGTAAATGTTGGAGAACTCACCAAAAAGCTGGATTTCCAGGGAAGTTACAGCTCAGTTTCAGTTCAAACAATACCGGCCGGCTTTGAATCTGTAAATGTTGATGTCAGATATATGGAAGTAAAACTGGGATTGAGTGAATCTGCCAGCTATAACCTTGATGCACACACATCTTATGCTGGAATAAAATTCAGGGAGGGGAAATTCAAACATGAAAAGCATATCGTGGAAAACAATTCCACAACACTGACTGGTATTGTAGGCGATGAGGCTGCACCAACTGCCACAGTAAAGGTTTCGGCTTCCTACGGACAAGTTACACTGTACTGATTATAAACTGATACAAGATATTTTTGCAAGGCGAAGTCTCCTGACTTCGCCTTTTTATAGCCCCCTGGCTCTCTTCACCAGACAATTCTTCATATCACAAAGATCACACATATACGGTCCTGGTTCCTTACCAGTACCGATACCTATTATTCCGCTTATTGATTTGATAGGTTTCATAAGAAAAGAAGGTGTAAGGGTCACTCCTATCTTGTCTGCAGGCAGCAGATCAAATATTCCACGCTGTTCTCGTACGTTCCAACTGCAGTATCCCGGCGAATACCTGTTTGTTATTCCTTTGCCTCTTTCCAATGCGTAACTTTTTATCGCATCCTGCACTAAGTCGGCCACTTTATCGGCAATTACCGACCCAATGGAACTGCACAGATATTCTGCCAGAATGTCGCCTCCCGATGCTTTACTTTTAATCCAGGCATCAAAATTGTTGCCGACAGTTGTTATAAATAATGCGAATGAATCTGATCCGAGCAACTGGCGGGCAATTCTGGACCCACATCTAAGGTTCCCGGAACTATGCAGGATCAGGCCTTGCGGAACTTTAACCATCTCTGTTTCAAACATTGAATAGCATCCTGCTGCAGTAACATTATCCATGGCTTCATTTAGAAGTACTGAAAGCATCTCCGGCACGTACGATGGCTCAGTTCCGGGCGAATAACCCATTATGATTGCCACCTCTTCAGGAGTTGGCCGCACGGACTCATAATCCGGAGTTATAATTGTCTCTTTACTGCTCATACCTGATAATACATTTTAACTCACAAGCAACCTTGCCAGTTTCACAGCTCCATTGGCATTGTCACTATATCCATCAGCCCCTATTTTATCTGAATAATTTGATGAGACAGGTGCTCCTCCAATAATTATTTTCACTTTATCCCGGAGACCTGCCTCCTTGATAGCCGCAATAGTTTTCTCCATCGAAGTCATTGTGGTGGTTAATAAAGCACTCATCGCCACAATCTGAGGGTTATGTATTTTAATTGCATCGATAAATCTCTGTGAAGTAACATCATTTCCCAAGTTTATAACCTGAAAACCAGCGCCTTCCAGCATCGAACCGACAATGTTCTTACCGATGTCATGAAGGTCTCCCTGAACGGTGCCAATAACTACCTTTCCTTTCGACTCCGCTCCGCTTGCAGTTAATAGTGGCTGAATGAGGGCAAGAGATCCTTTCATGGCTCTCGCCGACATTAGCAGTTCGGGAACAAATGCTTCGCAGTTTTCAAACATACCTCCTATTTTATCCATAGCGGGGATCATATAATCCCTGATGATCAATTGAGGATCAATACCTTCTGCAATAGCAGTCTTAGTTGTCGCAATCGAAAGTTCAAGGTTCCCTGCTACTATTGCATCATAAATATTTTGAAGGTCAGTCATTATTCAATTGTTTTTGTATACTTAAAAGTTCCAGGATCAGGTTACATGGTGCATGGTGCAGGTTCATTATTTACCCTGCATCCTGAATCCTGCACCCTGTATCTTTCTTCTGTGCAATATTAATATAATTTTAGACACGATAACGACTCAACCACATCTGACTCCCCATTACATTTTTTTCTTTTTTGAAAAAAAAATAAATTGAGTTTTTTGATTTTTTTCAGGATTTTTTATTTTTGTCTCACACTTTTAAATTCATTATAAAACTTATGGAGGATTTTTTTATGATAACCAGAAAGAGACAAATTACTTTATTATTATCTCCATTATTTGGAATAATGTTTCTCAGCAGTTTAACTGCCACACCAGCCGATAGTGTTCTTTTATACACAGCGTATACAAAGATTTCGGTATCTCCGGGAGAGTCAATTGAATTTCCTATTGAGGCTATTAATAACAGTAAGGAAATGCAAATTGGTGATATTCTTATTGAAGGACTACCAAGGGGCTGGAATTACACATTAAAAGCCGGAACCTGGAAAATCGGTCAGCTTTCTGTAATCCCCGGGGAACGAAAAAGCTTCTCTCTACAGATCGACATCCCTTTAAAAGTTAATAAGGGAAGCTACAGGTTTAAAGTTAGTGCAGGATCATTTAATTCGCTTCCATTGGTTGTGAATGTATCAGAACAGGGTACGTTTAAAACAGAGTTCACCTCCGATCAGGCAAACATGCAGGGCCATGCTACATCTCTTTTTACGTTCAATACAAATATAAAGAACCGCACATCTGATAAGCAGTCGTATGCATTGACTGCTGAACCGGCCCGGGGATGGACCGTTACTTTTAAATCAAACTATCAGCCTGTAACTTCAGTAAATGTTGAACCTAATACAACACAGGCAATAACTATTGAAGTAAAGGCACCTGAAAGCGTGGAGGCCGGGAAATACAGAATTCCCGTGACTGCGTCAACAAGTAGCACCTCTGCCTTTCAGGTTCTCGAAGTTGTCATTACAGGTACTTTCAATATAGAGCTATCCACACCGACCGGTTTGCTCAGTACAAAAATTACAGCAGGTGATAAAAAACGTGTTGAACTTGTAGTTAATAACACAGGGTCCTCTGAACTTACAGGGATAAATTTTACTGCAACAGCACCGGTCAACTGGGATGTTACTTTCGAACCTAATAAGGTCGAAAAGCTTCAGCCAGGCAAGACAGTATCGGTCTTCGCAACAATTAAGGCAGACAAGAAAGCGATCGCCGGCGACTATGCAACAAGTATGGAAGCTAAAACTCCTGAAGTCTCTTCAAAGATCTCATTCCGGTTATCGGTTGAAACACCACTGCTCTGGGGCTGGGTCGGAGTAATGATAATAATTGCTGCATTAGGTAGTGTCTATTATCTGTTCCGAAAATATGGAAGGAGGTAAAGGTGGCCGCAAATATCATCGAACTGATTGATCTGACTAAGAAGTATGGACCGGTTACGGCAGTTGACCAGCTGAACCTGTCTATCAGGAAGGGAGAAATATTTGGATTACTTGGCCCGAATGGCGCCGGTAAATCGACCACCATCCTGATGATGCTTGGATTGACTGAACCAACATCAGGTTCAGTAAGAGTTTGTGATATAGATCCAACAAGAAATCCAATCGAAGTTAAGAGGAAAGTAGGTTATCTGCCAGAAAATGTTGGGTTTTACCATAATCGCAATGGTTTGGAAAACCTTCTATTTACCGCTCAACTAAACAGTATTTCCCCCCGGGAGGCGCTGCTGAAAGCGGAACAACTTCTTGAGAGGGTTGGTTTATCAGACACAGGTAATAAAAATACGGGAAAGTATTCACGCGGAATGCTTCAGCGTCTTGGACTCGCTGATGTATTGATAAAAAATCCGGAAGTAATTATCCTTGATGAACCAACATTGGGTATCGATCCTACCGGAGTCCGTGAGTTTCTGAACCTGATCGTAAAACTGAGCAGGGATGAAGGTCTGACAGTTCTTTTTTCTTCGCATGACCTGCATCAGGTGCAACAGGTCTGTGACCGAGTCGGACTATTTGTTCAAGGTAAGCTTCTTGCCGAGGGTGATATTCTGACATTGTCGAAAAAACTATTTTCTAAAAGCCCTTTTATAATTGAAGCCGGTTTTACTCAGGTTTATAATGATGATTCTGAACTTTCACATATTCAACAGACCCCGGTAGTGCTGGCAGAGAAGATCCGCAATATTGATGGTATTGTTGCAGTCAGCATTAAGGACAATATATTGCATATCGAATCTTCACGAGATACAACTAATGAAATCGCAAAGCTGATAATTGAATCGGGAGCCGGGCTGGATCATCTGATAAAGAATGAATACGGACTTGATGATATTTATTATCGTTATTTCGAAGGAGGTACAGATCATGAATAAAACGAAAAGCCTTACGTTAAAATGGTTCAAAATGGAAGAGAGGACCCCAAGTCCCTTTAGTGTGATAATTAATAAAGAAATTTCGGATCATGTCAGGAGCTGGCGATTTATAATTCTGCTTGCAATAATTTCTCTTACATGCATTGGTTCTCTATACACTGCGCTAACTAACATCGGACAAGCTGTTAAGCCGAATGATCCTGAAGGAACTTTCTTTTTTCTGAAACTTTTTACAATATCAGACGGCACTCTGCCATCATTCTTTGTCTTTATAAGTTTTCTTGGACCTCTGCTTGGTATCAGCCTGGGATTTGACGCTATAAATTCCGAACACAATAATGGAACACTCAGCCACTTGCTGGCTCAACCGGTGTACCGCGACTATATACTTAATGCTAAATTTATTGCCTCTTTGAGTGTGATCAGTGTAATGTTCTTTGCACTTGGTTTCCTGGTTATGGGACTCGGTATTATAATAATAGGTATTCCACCAACACCGGAAGAGTTTATGCGGGTCATTTTCTTTATCTTACTCAGCATACTATATGTCGCATTCTGGTTAAATCTTTCAATCCTTTTTTCTGTGCTTTTCCGTCAGCCTGCAACATCTGCATTATCAGGTATTTCAGTCTGGCTGTTCTTTCTGGTATTCTACGGCATGATAATTAATTTGATTACAAAGGGCATTGCACCTCCGGGGTTCGCCCCCGAAAAAGCGATTATCAATTTTGAGGAACTAAGAATGACTTTGATGCGCTTTATGCCAAATCAGCTGTTCAGTGATGCAACAACTACTCTCCTGATGCCATCGGTTCGTAGCCTAGGTCCCCTTACAATGGAGCAGGTTATTGGTACAGTGCCCGGTCCATTACCACTTGGACAGAGTCTGTTGCTCGTCTGGCCGCAGGTTACCGGACTCATCGCTGCAACAATTTTGTGTTTCGCACTGTCGTATTATTCTTTTATGAGAAGGGAGATACGGTCGAGATAGATTTATATGTAGAAAACAGTCGCGGCCAGCTTCTATCTTTTAGAACCCGGATTGAACCTTAAAGATCTTGCGATCAACGGGAAAGACGATCCTGACAATATCTCACTGGCACATCAACAAAATCGCGTTTCAGTTGTTTATGTATCAACATATATACATATCAATATGAAAACAATTAAAAGATTAACAAACCTTGCCTATATTTTAATTCCTGTTAAAATATTGGTACTTGTCTTAGTTGTAAGCTGCTCAAAGGCTTCCAGTGGATATTCTTCTAATCCAGCTCCAAGTCCCGGGCCAGGAAGTGGAAATGCAGTATCTATCTCAGGTTCTGCATTCAGTCCTGCCACGTTGACCGTTGCCGTTAATACTTCTGTAACATGGACAAACAAAGACCCTATGGCACATGATGTCAGCAGCACTACTGGTGTGTTTAACAGCGGAACATTAAATACCAACGGAACATACAGCTTTACTTTCACATCAGCAGGTACTTATGATTATTATTGCACTATTCACCCATTTATGACCGGGAAAATTATTGTGCAATAATACCGGGTCATTCCACGATTTTTTTTAATCATATTAAATCCGCGGTGCGTTAATCTGCCTGCGGATTTTTGTTTTGGACAAAGTATTCCTACTTTTGAGTCCGTACGAAAAACATTAAATAGAAAAAACTAGATGTACAGAATAGTATTGATTTTTATTGTAGTCGTAATTCTGGGTACTTATTTTTATTTCTCTAAGCCACATGCAGTTGTAGTTAATGAAAAAGGCAGGGTCGAAGGTCTTGTAAATAAAGCCAGGGCCCTGGTTCAGCAAAATAAATTCTGGAAACTTCAGCTTAAGATAGCGTCAGAAATACTTAACAAAGATCTGGAACCTCATTTGCCCTCTTCGAATGATATGCAGGTGTTATATCGGAAAATGAGGGAGGCTGAGAATGCACTGGATGAAAAGATGAAACCGTTTTATACTACTGAGGAACTGCAGGCAAAGAGACTGAGAATTCAGGCCGACAGTATTGACAGGGCTTCAAAATGGAGCAAGGTTGATGAAGCCGATGAAGCAGTGAGACTTAAAGAGATTGAGAAATTCAGAATAATAATTCCAATTATTGAAGGGAAACTCCCTAAAGCAAAACCACAACCTGCACCAGGTCTTTAATCCAACTTAAAAATCCATCTCAACCACTGTAATACCAGATCCGCCAAACTCGATATGTTCGTCCCGGAATGACTTCACCACATCAACAGTGGCAAGATATTCTCTTACAAGCTGACGTAATATACCATTCCCTTTCCCATGAAGTATCCGCAGGTTTTTATACTGTACTATCACTGCGTTATCAATCAGATCTCTTACCTGCCCAATTGCCTCCTCTCCCCTTACACCCCGGATATCAATTTCAGGCTTGAATCTCATTTTCTTCTGGTTTATCTCACTTTGGAACTCATTGCTTTGTGAAGACCTGGTACTCTTTTTTAATTCCGATCTGCTTATCCTTTCAATTTTATCAACCGGTACAAAGATCGTCAGATTTCCAGTCTCAACCTGAACCAATCCTTCCCTGATTTTAATAACCTCCCCTGCAGCAAGTGTATCTTTCATTCTGACAGGATCTCCCGGTTTTAACGGTCTCTCGTCAGCTTTTTCAGCCGCCTTCTCTTTTGGAGGCTGGTTTTGCTTAAGTTTTTTAACCTTGATCTTTAACTCGGAAACCTTCTTTTCTGATCGTGTTTCAACTGGAGGTGATTCTTTTGTAAAAGCCGATTTAAATTCATCGAGCTGAAGTCTTATTTGTTTCGTTTTTTCCTTTTCTGCCTGGACCTCTTTTATCTGACGTACAGTATTTTCTATTATTTTGTTCGATTCACTAAGGATTGTTTTAGCTTCATCCTTTGCTTTGGAAATTATCTCCTTTCTGACTGATCTGGCCTCCGAAAGTTCCTTCTCATAGTTTTCAATAAGCTCCTCAAGCTGCTTTTCATGCTGCCTGATGTTTTGCCTCTTATTCTCCCAGTACCTCTTGTCCCTGGCTATATCCTTCAGATGCCTGTCATAATTAATGTTTTTTACACCTGCCTTTTCAGATGCAATATTCAGTATATCTTCAGGAAGCCCGATCTTTCTTGCAATTTCAAATGCAAAAGAACTTCCGGGTTTTCCTATTTGTAGTTCGAATAAAGGTTGCATCCTATGATTATCAAATGCCATTGCACCATTTGTAATTCCTTCAGTGATAGACGCAAAATGCTTCAGGTTGGTATAATGAGTAGTCAGCACTCCGAATACTTTAAGCTTATTCAGTTCACCCAAAATGGCTTCTGCAATCGATCCTCCAAGCATTGGCTCAGTTCCGGTTCCAAATTCATCTATAAGAATAAGTGTTTCTGAGGAAGCGTGCCTGAGAAAATACTTCATATTGAGAAGATGCGAACTATAAGTACTAAGATCATTATCTATGCTTTGTTCATCGCCAATGTCTATGAATATATTTTTAAATATGGCTGATTCGGATCCCTCGTAAACCGGAATAGTCAATCCACATTGCAACATATATTGTAAAAGTCCTACGGTTTTAAGACAGACCGATTTGCCCCCTGCATTGGGACCCGAAATCAGAAGCAACCTGTTTCTTTCATCGAGAACTATGTCAAGGGGTACAACTTTTCTGCCCGGAGTTTTTTGAAAAGCCAGGAAGAGAAGCGGGTGCACAGCTTTACGCCAGTAAATATGAGGCTCATCTGAAATTGCAGGTTTTATGGAGTTTAACTGATTGCCCAGCAAAGCTTTAGCTCTTATAAAATCAATTTCACCGAGAAACTGATTTGAGATAATAAGGTCGTCGATGTAAGGACGGATATTATCAGCAAAAGCTATCAATATTCTCACAATCTCCCTTCGTTCCTCATATTCGAGCTCTACTATCTCATTATTTATCTCAACTATTTCCGAGGGCTCTATGTATACAGTTTTCCCCGAAGCTGACTGATCGTGGATAAGACCTTTTATCTTCTTTTTGTCATAGGCGTTTACCGGGATCACCCCTCTCCCGTTCCTTACAGAGGGTGAAATATCCTGATCTACAAAACCTTCTGCCTGGGCGTGTTTCAGGATAGCATTAAGTCTCTTTGATACCAGGAGGCTTTTGGATGTGAGTTCACTGCGGATCACTTTCAACCTGCCTGATGCACTGTCCCTTATAACTCCATGCTTGTCGATTATCCTGTCAATAGAGTCGATGACATAAGGATATAATTTTACTTTTCCACAAATTGAGATAAGAACAGGGTATTTTGTCTCCTCCCTCATTCTGAAGAAATTCAGGATCACTTTTACTGTTTCAAGTGATCGTTTCAGGTCGAAAAGTTCCTGAACTTCCGGAAAAGTTCCTTCAATCCTTATCTTATTAAGACAATCCGTTATATTATAATAATTATCTGAAGGAAAGCCATCCTCAAACTTCAGAAGATGCTGAAATTCAGATGTCCTGGATAGTTCATGAATTACTGTTTCTCTATCGGTCAGATAACTCATATTGTTAACCAGTCCGAGCCCCATTGGGCTCAGGCATCTTTCCGCCAGAAGGTTTCTGATCCGGTCAAATCCTGTCTTTATTTCAAAGTTTTCAGGGTAAATCATAATAAGACAAAAGACAAAAGACAAAAGTAGAAAAAATTCCCCCTATGAGAGAGCATGGGTTCAATAAATGGATAGGGGCAAAAACTTACTTCTTTATACCAGCAAGATCAAGAATAAATGCATATTGCAAGGCAGTTATCCGGTATCTTTCAAACCTGCCTGATGCACCTCCGTGTCCGGCTGTCATATTGCATTCCATTACCAGGATATTTTTATCAGTCTTCATGTCACGAAGCTTTGCAACCCATTTTGCAGGTTCCCAATATTGGACCTGAGAATCCCAGAAACCAGTTGTAACGATCATATTGGGATATGACTGTTTCTTGACCTGATCATAAGGTGAATATGATAACATATATTCATAGTATTCTTTCTTCCGCGGATCTCCCCATTCATCCCATTCAAAGGTTGTTAAAGGTATAGAAGAATCAAGCATTGTTGTCACAACGTCAACAAAAGGTACTGCAGCAATAATGCCCCTGTATAATTCCGGTTTCAAATTTATAATTGCGCCCATTAGTAAGCCACCGGCACTTCCACCATTTGCAAACAGAGTTTTTATACCTGTATATTTTTCGTTTATAAGAAATTGTGCGCAATCATTGAAATCAGTAAATGTGTTTTTCTTTCTAAGAAGTTTGCCATCTTCATACCAAGAGCGCCCCATTTCGCTTCCTCCTCTTACATGCGCAATTGCAAAAACAAATCCCCTGTCGAGCAGGCTGATGATATTTGACCGGAAACCCGGATCTGTTGAGCTTCCATAAGATCCATATCCATAAAGCAATAATGGTGCTTTCCCATCCTGGACAAAACCTTTCCTGTAAACAAGTGATATTGGCACCTCTGTGCCGTCACCGGCTTTCGCCCATAAACGCTTTGATTCGTAATTATTCTTATCAAATCCCCCAAGAACTTCATCCTGCTTCAGAACCTTCTTTTCCCTGGTCTTCATATTATAGTCTATAATGGAATTTGGTGTTGTGAGCGACGAAAAACTATACCGCAAGAAGTCGGTTCCAGGGTTAGGGTTTATATTCAGCGCTGAAGTATAGGTCTCCTCACCAAAGTCAAGATAGTGTTCACTTTTATCTCCTGTGTTTATAATCCGCAGGTTATTAAGCCCTTTGATCCTTTCACTTGTGACCAGATAATTATTGAACACTTCAAAATCCTCAAGAAGCACATCTTTCCTGTGAGGGATAACATTCACCCAGTTTTCTTTAGATGTCTTGTTATCTGCTGTTTTCATCAGCTTAAAATTGGATGCACTGTCTGCATTAGTCCTTATATAAAAGGTTGAACCCAGATGATCCACCATATATTCATGATTCACTTTTCGCGGTTCAAAGATCTTAAAATCACCGTCAGGTTTTGATGCTTCGAGATACCTTGATTCCGTTGTCAGAGTCTGCCTTGAATTGATCAGAATATATTTTCTGCTTTTTGTTTCGGTGAGAAACAGACTGAATGTCTCATCACTTTCCTTATATACCTGAACATCTTTATTGACACGTGATCCCAGTTCATGACGGTATACTTCGCTGGCCCTGAGCGTTTCATTGTCTTTTACAGTATAAAAAACTGTTTTATTATCTGCAGCCCAAACCGATTGTCCAGTAGTATTTTCAATTACTTCCGGCAGTGGTTGCCCTGTCGCAAGATTTATAAAATTGAGCGTATACCGGCGTCTGCTTACAAAATCGACTCCATATACAAGTATCTTATTATCCCGTGATACATTTACTCCGGTTACAGAACAGTAATTCTTACCTTCGGCAATTTTGTTCACATCCAGCAATAATTCATCTGGAGCATTAAGCGAGCCTCTCTTACGATAATATACAGGATATTCTTTCCCCTGAAAGAACTTATTATAATAATAGTAGCCATTATCAAGATATGGGACTGTTTCATCATTTTGTTTCATCCTTCCGACTATCTCATTATAAATGATCTTTTGCAATGAATCTGTACCTTTCAAAATAAATTTTGCATATTCATTTTCTTTATTTAGATAATCAAGTACTTTTTTTGTCTGCTCGTCTGGAATAGCTGCATTTTTCTGTGCATCACTAAGCCTCATCCAGAAATAGTTGTCATTACGCTTGTCGAAAAGTTCATGCGGAATTTTTTCAGCAACGGGTGGTTTGACAGTCGGCTGAGTGCTGCAGGCAAACACCAAGACAGCCAGCATAATGGTCATCAGAATATTCGGGCTTTTCATGACTAGATATGTTTGAAATTGAAAGAGAAGAAAAATTATGAAATGAAGTTACAAAAGGTTTTTAAAACAGAGTCAAAAATAAAAAATTAACTTTACAGCATGCTGACGATTATTGATTATAAAACAGGAAATATCGGTTCAATCCGAAACATGTTAAAGAAGATTGGTGAGGACTCCCTCATCACTTCAAATGAAAATGATATTTCAAAAGCAACAAAACTTATTTTGCCGGGAGTTGGTGCATTTGATACTGGTATGAAAAATCTGAAAGATCTTAACCTTATTGACATTCTAAACCATAAGGTCCTCATTGATAAAGTTCCTGTGTTAGGGATATGTCTCGGAATGCAGCTATTATCTGGCAAAAGTGAAGAGGGGATTTTACCCGGATTAGGTTGGATAAACGCTGAAACAATACGATTCAAATTCATCAATACTTCTGAATATAAAATTCCTCACATGGGATGGAACTTTATATCCGTTAAAAAAGAAAGCCGGCTTTTTGACGGAATGTATCCGGATCCACGTTTCTATTTTGTCCATTCCTACTTTTTCAAAGCCAATGATCCTTCCGATATTCTGACATCAACAAGATATGAGATCGAGTTTACGTCAGCAATTGAAAAAGATAATGTACTGGGAGTTCAATTTCATCCGGAAAAGAGTCACAAGTTTGGAATGAAGCTCTTAAAAAACTTTGTTGATCTTTATTAGTATGAGAATTAAGAGAATTATTCCTTGCCTGTTGCTGAGAAACAACGGATTGGTAAAAACGGTGAAGTTTAAAGAATCGGTTTATATCGGAGATCCTATTAATGCCGTTAAAATATTTAACGAAAAAGAGGTGGATGAACTTATTTTCCTCGATATCGATGCCTCCAGAAATCGTAAAGAACCTTCCTTCGAGTTAATCTCAAATATTGCCAGTGAATGCTTTATGCCATTCGCCTACGGCGGAGGTATCCAGTCTCTGGCTCAAATTGAAAAAATCATAAAGTCGGGAGCAGAAAAAATCGTAATTAATTCACAGGCTTTTCTGCAAAAAACCTTCGTAAGAGAGGCTGTCGACCTGTTTGGAAGTTCGACAATTGTGGTATCAATAGATGTTAAAAAAGGATTATTCGAAAGTTATTCTGTATATATAAAAGGCGGAACCAAAAATACCGGTAAAAACCCTGTTGAATATGCCAGAGAAATGGAAGCTGCAGGAGCAGGAGAAATATTTATTAATTCTATTGACAGGGATGGAGTTATGGAAGGATATGACATTGACCTGATTAAAAAAGTCTCAGGTGCTGTTAAAATCCCGGTAATAGCTTGTGGCGGAGCAGGAAAACTAGACGATTTCAGGACTGCAATTCAACTTGGCGGAGCATCTGCCGTTGCTGCCGGAAGCTTTTTTGTTTTTCATGGAAAAAGACGGGCAGTACTTATAACTTATCCATCTTACTCTGAAATATCAGCATTATTTGATTAAGATAAATATGACAGACCGATACCAGATATGCAACAGATGTATAATGGATACTTCAGATCCAATCATTACGTTTGATAAAAATGGAAATTGCAATCATTGTAACACTGCTCTTGAGCTGGCCGGACAGATCTGGTTTCCTGACGAGAAGGGAGAAGAAATTCTGAAGAGAATCGTTGAAAAGATCAAAATTGAAGAAAAAAATAATGAATTTGACTGTATAGTTGGTCTGAGTGGTGGCATAGACAGTTCATACCTGGCTTATCTGACCCGCAAACTTGGTTTAAGAGCACTTGTGGTTCATGTGGATTGTGGCTGGAATTCAGAACTTGCTGTGAAAAACATTGAAAACATAGTCAAAATACTTAATATCGAATTGCATACTTTCGTTGTGAACTGGGAAGAGATAAAGTCTCTTCAGCGATCGTTCTTCAGAGCAAGCCTTCCTGACCAGGATATTCCGCAGGATCATGCAATCTTTTCGGCACTGTACAAATTTGCAGTTGACAATAATATTAAATATGCATTAAACGGATATAATTTTGCGACTGAAAGTATATTACCCGACGCCTGGGGACATCAGGCAATGGACTTCAGACATATTAAGTCGGTCCATAAGCACTTCGGGAATACTAAGTTAAAAGAATACCCTCATCTTACATTCTTTAAAAGGTATATATATTTCAAATTCATAAAAAGGATGAAGGTGATTAATCCATTGAATTATATAGACTACCGGAAGGAAGAAGCTATTAAAGTTTTAAACAGTGAGTTAGGCTGGAAATATTACGGCGAGAAACACTTTGAATCAAGATTTACCAAATTCTTTCAGAGTTACTATTTGCCTGTCAAATTCGGCTTTGACAAAAGGAGAGCGCACTATTCCAGTCTGATCATATCCGGACAATTAACACGTGACAGGGCGCTGGAAAAGATGAAGGAAAACTCCTATTCAGAATCCGAATTGTTCGGCGATTTGGAATATATTGCTAAAAAGCTGGACTGGTCAGCTGAAGAATTCAGAGAGATAATTAACCTCCCTCCTGCTGCTCATGAGGATTTTGCATCAGATAAATACATTTTTGATCTTGGATTAAAGATCAAAAGGTTTATTTCTTAGCATCTGCATCCTTCATCGACAGCTGGATGCGTCTTCTGTCACTATCCACGGCAATAATTTTAACCATCACATGCTGATGAAGCTTTACTACGGTGGCAGGATCACTTACGTAATTCCTGCTAAGGTTTGAAACATGTACAAGGCCATCCTGTTTCACACCAATATCAACAAAAGCCCCGAATTTTGTAATATTTGTTATAATGCCGGGAATCACCATTCCTTCTTTCAGATCTTCAATAGTATGAACATCAGCAAAACGAAATTCTTTGATTTTAGTGCGGGGATCGCGGCCGGGTTTTGCCAGTTCATCAAATATATCCTTTAAGGTAGGAAGACCAGTAGTTGAAGTTACGTACTTTTCAACCTTGATCTCTTTTCTTTTTTCTTCATTTGTTATCAATTCGCTGACCTTTACTCCAAGATCCTTTGCCATTGCCTCCACCACATAATAACTTTCGGGGTGAACAGCACTTGAGTCAAGAGGATTAAAGGCACCTCTAATTCTCAGGAAACCTGCACTCTGTTCAAAAGCTTTAGCTCCCATTCTTTTGACCTTAAGAAATTCCTTGCGTGAGCTGAAAGGTCCGTTCACCGAACGGTAATCAACAATATTCTGAGCCAGTTGCGGCCCAAGGCCTGAAACATAATTCAGAAGATGGCTGCTTGCAGTATTCACTTCAACCCCGACAGCATTGACGCAGCTTCTGACAACATCATCGAGTGAATTCTGAAGCTTTCCCTGGTCAACATCGTGCTGGTACTGCCCAACGCCGATTGATTTAGGGTCGATCTTGACAAGCTCAGCCAGAGGATCCATAAGCCTTCTTCCGATCGAAATTGCACCGCGGACAGTGACATCATAATCAGGAAATTCATCACGGGCAATCTTTGACGCTGAATAAATAGAGGCTCCTGCTTCACTCACAACAAACACCTGAATATCCTTGTCAAACTTAACCCACCTGATGAAGTCCTCGGTCTCACGGCTCGCAGTGCCGTTGCCAATGGCGATGGCTTCAATCTTATAAGCATTGACCAGGGATAGAATTTTCTTGACAGACATTGCTGTTTCATTCTGCGGTGGATGAGGATAAATGGTCTCATTATGAACCAGGTTTCCCTGTTTACTCAGGCACACGATCTTACATCCTGTGCGGAAACCGGGATCAATGGCCAGCACATTCTTTTCACCCAGAGGAGATGCCAGTAAAAGCTGTCGAAGGTTTTCAGCAAAAACTCCGATGGCCTCTATATCTGCTCTTTCCTTTGAGATACTCCGGAATTCAGTTTCCATCGAAGGAGACAATAGTCTTTTCCAGCTATCTGTAATTGCATCACGAACAATATCAGATGAAGCATTTTTTCCCCTGACAAAAATTTCATCCAGCCAGTCAAGAGCATTATTTTCAATGGGTTCTATAGCTAATCGCAGAAATCCCTCCTCCTCTCCCCTGCGCATTGCAAGAAGACGATGTGACGGGCATTTCTTTAATGGCTCCGACCAGTCAAAGTAGTCACTGAATTTTATACCTTCAGTCTCTTTACCTTTTACAACTTTTGAATAGATTACTGCCTCCCTTTCATAAAGCTTCCTCATCTGTTTTCTTGCCCTCTCATCTTCACTTATCCATTCGGCAATTATATCTGAAGCACCTGAAATAGCCTCTTCAACGGTTGCAACATTTTCATTAAGAAACTCTTCAGCTTTATGCATTGGATTCTGTTCCGTTTGCTTCATTATGATATGAGCAAGAGGTTCAAGTCCTTTCTCTTTTGCAATGGTGGCACGGGTCCTGCGTTTTGGTTTATAGGGAAGGTAGATGTCCTCCAGTTCAGCCATTGTAAGTGCAGCATCAATTTTTTCCCTGAGTTCCGAAGTCATTTTTTCCTGTTCTTCGATGGACTTAATTATGCTATCCCTGCGTTTAGCCAGTTCCTTCAGCCTTTCATATTCATCTTTAATGTTCATCAGCTTAACCTCATCGAGGCTGCCTGTCATCTCTTTCCTGTACCTGCTGATGAATGGAATAGTGGATCCATCATCGAGCAACCTGATAGTATTTTCAACCTGCCAATTCTGCAGGCCTAGTTTCCTGGCTATAAACTCAATGTTTCTGTCTTCGTTCATAATTCGGCTTCGCTCATAATTTCTGCTATTCAACATGAATAACCAATCCTTTTAAATATTCACCTTCAGGGTGATAAATATTAACCGGGTGATCGGGTGGTTGCACCAGTTGATGGATTATTCTTACTTTTCTGCCGGTGTTTGCGGCAGCTGCAAAAACTGATTTCCTGAAATTCTCTTTTGTAACAACCTGTGAACAGGAAAAAGTGAAGATAATCCCTCCGTGACGGATTTGTTCAATAGCTCTGATATTTAATCTTTTATAACCCTGAAGGGCATTTGACAGTACATTATGGTGCTTGGCAAATGCAGGAGGATCAAGAATTATCAGATCATATTTATCCTTAATATCATTAAGAAATTCAAATGCGTCGGCCTTAAATGATTTATGTCGCTGATCTTCTCCAAAATTCATCCTGACATTTTCGTCTGCAAGTTTAATAGCAGATTCAGAACTATCAACAGTATGGACACTGCGGGCATTCTTCATAGCATAAACAGAAAATGCGCCGGTGTAGCCGAATAAATTCAATACATCTTTCCCTGATGTATAATCTTCAAGCAGTCTTCTGTTCTCCCTCTGGTCAATAAAAAATCCTGTTTTTTGCCCTGTAGTCCAGTCTACTTTAAAACTGAGACTATGCTCTGTAACTGTGACCGGATCTGAAGATCCATAAAGGAAACCGTTCTCAGGTTTAATACCCGACATAAAAGGTATCGTGGATTCACTTTTATCATAAACTGCAACCAGCCTGCTACCAAGAAGTTCAACAAGTATTGAGGTAATTTCATTTCTTATTCTGTACATGCCAACAGAATGCATCTGCATGACAGCAACCCCGTTATAAAAATCTATTATCAGTCCCGGCAGGTTGTCCCCCTCAGCATGAACAAGACGAAAAACATTTGTGGCGGAATTATCAAAAATGCCGGTTGTCTTTCTGTAATTTATTGCTGATATGATCCTTTGCCTGAAAAAGTCAACATCAGGTGTAATATTTTCAAATGCAATGATTCTTACAGCAATAGAACCCGGCTGATAATGACCGACCCCCAGCAGAGTATCTTTGTTGTCATAAACATCCACCACATCGCCTTCAACAGGATTGCCGTAAATTTTCTTGATAGCACCTGAGAAAATCCAGGGATGGAATCTCAAAGGTGACTGGTCTTTTCCTGATTTAAGGACAATTTTTACACGATTCATTTTTCTATACCGGTTTCTGGATTTTTCTGGAATCCTTTTTCTCTGGCCTGATGTCAGTTAATTTATTATAGATTTGGAAACACACCCATGCGTCGGTAGCTGCATATATCAACTGAGCTTCTGACAAGGTATCTGCTTCCCAGTCGGTAACCTGCTGGCGTTTGGAGATCCTGAATCCCAGAACGATAGCTGCAAGCTTTTTCAGACCGGAGCTGTCTATTCCATAGTTTTTGACAAATGGCTGAAGGTCAATAAAACCCGATGGATTGAATTTTCTTATGCCTGAGAGCAACTTAATATCATCATGTATTGCTACACCGCATTTTATTATTCCGGGATCAGAAAGAATATCAGACAGTTCTTTCGGGATTCCGATCTTGTTAATTCTGAAAAGACAGGCAACTTTGTCGTCAGCCAGCTGAATAAGTGAGACTTTATTATTCCTCCCTTTTCTAAAAGATGGTTTTGTCTCGGTATCAAAACCCAGTAATTTGGATTTTTTCAGGCGGGGTAGAACAGAGTAGAATTTCTCAATGCTGTCAATCAGAAATATTTCACCCTCAAACCATTTAAGGTCAAGCTCTTTGATCTCCTCAATAGTAATATTTTCCCTGAATGTATTATTCATCATCGCCTCTGAATTCTTTCTGTCTCCTCGAAATAAACCAGTCGGATTTATCTTTTTTGTATCCTTACCTTTTTTAGACAGGTCTTCATCATTTATCTGCTTCTCCAGAACATAAAAAGTTATGAATTGCCCTTAAGGCATTTACTAATTTTTGTCCCCAGTACCGTTCAAAATTCATCCTGCATTCCCAGATAGCATCATTCATAACTTCCATTGTACCTGTCTGATAGAGCAGAATAAAATCTTTAAGGTCCTGGTAGATATCAGCCATGTTTTCAGCAATACTTGCCACAACCGGGCCTTCTGTCTCATTTATTCTTTCATCAAAAACTTCAAGGTAGTCGTTGGCTGAACCGAATTGCTGCCGGAAATCATCATTAATTTTAGTCCAGTCAGCTTCGCCTACAAATTTCTCATTACCATCCTCAAAATAGGGAGTTAGTTCGGGCAGAAAGGAAGCTTTAAGATAGAGAAGAGGTAGCAATCGCTGCAGAATTTTAAGAAGAGCCTCTCCTTTTATTTCATTAGCATGTTCTGCATATTTGCAGTATTCATTAGCAACTGCCACAAATTCAATTACATGCCTTGAATATACCGGATCTGATCCTTTTTCCATTCACTTAAAATATCCGGCAAAAATAGCCAAAAATTATGGAATATTTCATGCCTTCCCTGCAACCTGAAACCTGGAACCTGGAAACCTTCAACCCACCCCTAACCCCTCCGGAGGAGGGGAATTTGTTACACATTACCTGCATCTTGCAACCTGCACCCTGCACCCTGCACCCTGCACCCTGCACCCTGCAACCTGGAACCTGCACCCCCCCTCAACTCTTCCAGGTCAGGCTGTAATCATCTCCACGAAGTATCTTGTTATGATCCAAAAGCCATCTCAGCACCTTTACCACTTTTTCCTCAGGGTAGTCGACTCTTTTTACAAGCCCCTCCGCATCAGGACTTTCTTTTCCAAGAATCTCTTTAATCTCCTCCAGGATAAGATCAAATTCGTATTTGCTCATATCAAGTTCATTCCTCTCACGGCAGACATCGCAGACTCCGCATCTGTCGGATTCCTCACCGAAATATTCCAACAGAATAACCGACCGGCAGCGGTTGGTCGTCTCGGCATATTCTATCATTTTGTTAAGCCTGAGAACATATTTGTCCTTAACACGTCCATAATTGTCCGGAGAAATAATGAGGGATTTCCTGTCAAGCCGCTCCTCAGTAAAAATCACCAGAGGGGTCTTTTTCCCTGGTATGTACCTTATAATGTTCTGGTTAGATAACCTTATAAGGAACTGGTAGATTTTTTCACGCGGTATTGCTGATTTTTTTGACAGCAACTCTTCATTCACAGGTACAAAGTCTGTGAACATACCGGTGTATGACCGCAGGAGAAGTTTTATGAAACCGTCGAACATCTCGTTGGCTACCTGAAACTTATACAGATCATCACGACCGGTTACAAAATGTACCCGCGAAGGATTATTGATCTCCTCCGTAAATTCAAGGTAACCTTCTCTCTGCAAAAACGATAAACTGTTATAGGTTTCTGTTACAGGAAGTTTGTACTTCGATACGAAATCGGACATATTGAAATCGTAGACACCATCCTTACCGGATCCTATTGGCACCTGTAGAAAATTGCACAGAGCCTCATAGATATCCTTAATCTTTTCAACGGGTGGAAATTTATGCCTTATAGTATCTGTCAGTCTGCTTTTATCTGAACCTGAAAAAAGAAGTACTGCATATGCCGGCTTATTGTCTCGGCCAGCCCTGCCCGTCTCCTGGAAATAGGATTCGATTGCATCGGGTATATCCCAGTGAACTACAAACCGGACATCGGCTTTATCTATACCCATGCCGAAAGCATTGGTTGAAACGATCACCCTCGTCTGTCCGGAACTCCACGACATCTGCTTCTTATCTCTAAGCTCTGGAGTAAGGCCGGCATTGTAGAAATCAGCACTTATTCCATTTCCCGCCAGCATTTCAGCGACCTCTTTACTCCTTTTTCTGCTTCTCACATAGACTATACCGCTTCCTTTAACTTTGTTTAATGTGGATAAGAGATACTTCGGTTTGTCCTCAACATTTCTGACAAGGTATGAAATGTTCTTTCGTTCAAAACTGGTTCTGAGTACATTTCTTTCCCTGAACGCCAGACGTGTCATAATATCCTCAATCACCTGCGGAGTAGCTGAAGCAGTAAGAGCGAGAAACGGGACTTTCTCATCAATAAACTCACGGATAGTAGCAATCTTCATGTAAGAAGGTCTGAAATCGTATCCCCACTGTGAAATGCAATGAGCCTCATCGATCGCAACGAGAGAGAGATAGAGACGATGGACTTTTGCCTGAAATACCGGTGTTGATATCCTTTCCGGTGAGATATACAAAAACTTGAAGTTTCCATATATGCAATTCTCGAGAGCAATATCGATCTCTTCTCGGTTCATACCGGAATGAATAGCCGCCGATTTTATTTCCATACTGTTAAGCCTGCTGACCTGCTCCTTCATAAGTGCTATTAAAGGTGTTATTACCAGGCATATACCATCATGAGCCATTGCCGGGACCTGGAATGTTATCGACTTACCACCTCCGGTAGGCATAAGACCCAGAGTATCTTTGCCCTCCGCAATTGAAAGGATTATTTGCTCCTGCAAAGGTTTGAAAGTCGTAAAACCCCAGTATTTTGTTAATATCTGCCTGTAGGCATCTGCGGTCATCTTCAGAGACATATTTTACAAAAGTACTAACTGTAATTCAATTTTTTCGTAATTTGCGCGGGCAAAACTTAATACTTAAGATGATGTCATTTTTAAACGATAAGGTCCTTTACGAAGGACTGACCTTCGATGATGTACTTCTTATTCCGGCATACTCGGAAATTCTTCCAAGGGAAGTTGACATCAGTTCGATGTTTTCAAGAAATATAAAGCTTAACACTCCTATTGTTTCTGCTGCCATGGACACAGTTACAGAAGCCGATCTTGCAATTGCGATCGCCCAGGAAGGTGGTATCGGAGTGATTCACAAGAACATGACAATTGAGAAGCAGGCTGCACAGATAAAGAAAGTGAAAAGAGCTGAAAATGTGATGATATATGATCCTGTGACAATAAACGTGGAGGCGACTGTTGCAGAAGCACTTAACCTCATGAATGAGTACCGGATCGGAGGGATCCTTGTTGTCGACAAACTTGGAATACTGACTGGAATTGTTACAAACCGCGATCTCAGGTTTGAAAGCAACTACTCAAGGAAGATCACTGAGGTCATGACAACAAACCTTATAACCACTAACCATCAGACGAATCTCGAGGCAGCAGCAAGAATTCTTCAAAAACATAAGATCGAAAAACTACCCATTGTTGACGAGAAAGGGAAACTGGTGGGTCTGATAACCTACAAAGATATAACCAAAGCAAAGGACCGGCCCAATTCCTGTAAGGACGATAAAGGCCGTCTAAGGGTTGCCGGTGCGGTCGGAATTGCTGCTGATACTCTGGAGAGAGTTGAAGCTCTGATTAATGCGAATGCAGACGCAATTGTTGTCGATACAGCTCATGGTCACACCAAAAGTGTTATTGGAATACTACGCGATATTAAAAAGAGTTTTCCCAGGGTCGATGTGATTGCCGGAAATATCGGAACTTCTGATGCAGCGAAAAAGCTGGTTCAGGCAGGAGCTGACGGACTTAAAGTAGGAATTGGTCCGGGATCGATATGTACAACAAGGGTAATTGCGGGTGTCGGAATACCTCAAATATCAGCAGTTTACGATGTTTCGAAAGCAGTTGAAGGCTCTGGAATTCCTGTAATTGCCGACGGCGGAATAAGGTACTCCGGAGATCTGATAAAGGCTATAGCAGCCGGAGCCAGTTCAATAATGGCAGGATCACTCTTTGCAGGTGTTGAGGAATCGCCGGGAGATACAATAATATATAACGGAAGGAAATTTAAGGCATATCGGGGAATGGGGTCCATTGAGGCAATGCAGCAGGGATCTAAAGACAGATACTTCCAGGATGTCGAAGATGATATCAAGAAACTTGTACCTGAAGGAATCGAAGCCAGGGTTCCGTTTAAGGGTAATCTTGCTGAGGTAATATACCAGATGACCGGCGGCTTACGTGCCGGGATGGGTTACCTTGGTACCAAAAACATATCTGCTCTTCAGAGGGATGCAAAATTTGTGAGAATAACCCATTCAGGTGTCATCGAAAGTCATCCTCATGACGTGACTATCACCCGTGAAGCTCCTAATTACAGCAGAAAATCATTTGAATAACAGGTATCAGTTCTATTAAATGAAATTCAGGCTAACCTTCATTATACTTTGCTCATTCCTGCTGCAGGTGTCCGGCTATTCACAGAATCTGAGTGACAAGATTCTTATGACTGTCGACAGGCAAAGTGTTCCCGCAGGTGAATTTATCAGGATGTATAAAAAGAGCTATGACCCATCAAATACAATTGATATCGATTCTTACCTGCAGCAGTTTGTAATTTTCAAATTGAAGGTTGCTGACGCAATCAGAGAGGGATACGATACAACAAAGGCATTTAAGACAGAGCTTCAGGGATACAGAAACCAGCTTGCACAGAATTATCTCACTGATAATGCTACACGGGAGAAGCTCTTAAAGCAGGCTTACCAGAGATCTCTTACCGAAATAAACGGATGGCATATTCTTATTAACTGCCCGGCTGAGGCAAGTCCGGAAGATTCACTTGTGGCATGGAAAAAAGCCAGGGATATAAGGGAAAGGATTATCCTGGGAGAGCCTTTTGAACAGGTGGCAAGAAGCGCATCCGATGATCCGTCCGTAAAGATAAACGGAGGTAATCTTGGTTATTTTACTGTTTTTCAGATGATTATGCCCTTTGAGGATGCAGCCTATAACCTTAAGAAAGGGGAAATATCTCAACCTGTTAGAACACCCTATGGCTACCATATTATTACCGTCACTGGCAGGCGTCCTTCTGTTGGCAAAATTAAAGTTGCCCACATAATGAAGAGTGTCCCCCCGGGTGCTGATGAAAAAGATGCCAAAAAAGCCGAGGAGGAAATCCTGAAGATTTATGATCAGCTGCAAAAGGGCGCTTCATTCAGCGAGCTTGCGGCAAAATATTCCGACCATAAGGAATCCGCATCCGGCGGAGGTGAACTGAACTGGTTCGGAGCTGGTGAAATTATAAGCGATTTTGCAGAAGCGGCATTTTCACTTACTAAAAATGGAGATTACACAAAACCTGTCAGAACACCTTATGGATGGCATATCATAAAAAGAATCGATAAAAAAGCACCAGGAAGTTTTGAAGAAACCAGGTCCTACCTCGAAAGCAAAATAAATGAATCTTATCTGAATTCTATAAGCAAGAAAGCATTCATTGAAAAGCTAAAAAAAGAATATAAATACCGCACTTATCGGGATGCAGTAGACTGGTTCATAAAAAACACTGATACGCTTATTATTAACGGGCTTGCTAAATACAATCGGAATGATATGCCATCTGGAGCCATTTATACGTTTGCAGATCAACAGTTTACAACGAGAGAATTTGCCACTTATATTGAAAATAGAGGTTCAATGATCATCACAAAAGATTCGGCGGAGTTTATTTCACGGTCACTCGAAACAAGGTTGTCTGATCAGATTATGAACTATGAAAATTCAATCCTCGAAAAAAAATACCCTGAGTTCAGATATCTTATGAACGAGTTTCACGATGGAATTCTGTTATTTGAGATCTCCGGGAAAAAAGTCTGGAACGTAGCACAAGAGGACTCAACAAGTCTGAAAAAGTACTATGAGGAGAATAAGAACAAGTTTCTTACCAAAGAAGGGATATCAGCAAAAATATATACCCTCAGGAAGAAAGACGGTATGAAATCATTATCAAATGCTTTTAAAAAATACTCGAGATATCCTGACCGAGATAAGAAGATGATTGAGAAGTTCAATATTAAAAGTGATACTCTTCTGACGATCAGGGAAGGGAAATGGTACAAAGGAGAAAATAAGGCAATTGATGATCTTGACCGTTCAAAAAAGGTGCAGGAGACAATTATAGATGGTTTTCCTTCAATGGTTGTCGTTAATAACGTAATAGATGCTGTACCTTTGCCTTTTAATGAGGTGCAGGGAGAGGTGATTATTGCCTGCCAGCAATACCTTGAAGATAATTGGGTTAAACAATTAAAAGAGAAATACACCGTTAAAATTGATTATGGAGTTATGGAAGAAATCAGAAAGAATCTGAAAAATGAATAAAACCTGCATCATTCTGTTAATTACTCTATTGTTTTCCGCCTGTAAGAACAAATCTGAACAGGTAAGGCGGATTGCACTTGCAAAAGTTGGTGATGTCATTCTATACTATGATGAGGTTCCTAAACTTCTCCAGCCAGATATTTCTAAACAGGATAGCATGGCAATTATTCAGAGTTATATTAACAAATGGGCAAAGAAAGAACTGCTACTTATCAAAGCAGAACAAAACCTTACTCCGGAATTTAAAAATGAAATAGAAAGACAACTGGAAGAGACCAGGTCCAATCTGGTAATCTACCAGTATCAGCGACAGATGATGCTGGAAAAGATGGACACAACAATAACCGATGAAGAGATGGAAAGCTACTATGCAGCTAATCAAAAGAGCTTTCTTCTGAATTCCAATATTGTGAAGGCGCTTTTTATAAAAGTGCCTGTTGAAACTCCTTCAGTAGACAAAATCAGAGTATGGGCCAGGTCCAACGAACAAAAGGATCTGCAGCAGCTCGAAAGCTATTGCTACCAGTTCGCCGAAAAATTTGACGATTTTAATGAAGAGTGGGTTACAATGGACAAACTTTCGGTGGAGCTTCCACAGGATATCGTGAATCAGGAGGAATTCTTAAGGAGAAACAGATGGTATGAAACAAGTGATTCATCTTCTCTGTATATGATAACTATCAGGGATTACAGACAGAGATCTGCCCTGGCACCATTCGATTATGTTAAAAATGATATTAAAAGCATTATTTTAAATAACAGGAGATTCCAATTCCTTCAGTCCCTTGAAAATGGAATTTATAACGAAGCTATAAAAGCAAATACCTTTAAGATATTCTAAAATGAAAAAAAATCAAAGTTTGATTGTATTACCGGTGATTATGTTCTTCTTCATCAATAATGTGCTGCTTTCTCAGCAACTGGTTGAATCGGTTGCCGGTATTGTGGGAAATGAGGTTATTTTTCTTTCAGATGTCGAGGGTGGGGTCGCTCAGCAAAGAAGTCAGGGTGACAGATCCTCGGTTGAGACCTTAAGATGTAAAATATTTGAGAGTTTACTTATTCAAAAACTATTTCTCGACCAGGCAAGGATTGACAGTATAATTGTGAAGGAATCAGCGGTAGAGGCTGAACTTAATTTGACGCTCAACAATTACATCAGGATGATCGGATCAGAGAAAGCCCTGGAAGATTATTTCAAAAAGAGCATGATCGAAATAAAGATGGACCTGACTAAGAGTCTTGTAAATCAGGAGATTGAAAGGCAGGTCCAGCAAAAGGTAGCGGAAAATATTAAAGTAACTCCTGAGGACGTAAAAAGATACTTTCAGGAAATTCCGAAAGATAGTCTGCCTCTGGTTCCTGCAAGAGTCCAATTGAGTATAATTCAGCTGGATCCTCCAGCAAGTGAGGAGAACAAGCTGGCTGCCCGTCAGAGACTTCTCGAACTGAGAAGCAGAATACTTGCGGGAGAGAGTTTTTCGACACTCGCAATTCTCTATTCGGAAGACCTTGAATCTGCAAAGCAGGGCGGAGAAATAGGATTTGTTACCAGAGGCGAGGTTGAAAAAGAATATGCCGATGCTCTCTTTAGCCTTAATAAAAACACAGTCTCTAAAATCATTGAAACAAAGAACGGTTTTCATATTATTCAGATGATTGACCGTAAAAACGATATGGTCAATTCACGTCACATCCTTATCAGGTCAAAAGTTACGCCGGAAGACGCTGTAAAAGCAATAAATAAACTTGATAGTATTGCAAATAAGATCAGAAAGGACAGCATTACCTTTGCAAAAGCCGCAATGATCTTTTCGAGTCATAAAGACAGCAGAATAAACGGCGGAAAACTTGTTATTCCCGCTTCCAGGGATACATGGCATAAACTTGATGAACTGGACAGGGAAACCTATACGTTTGTACGGGATATGAAAGTAGGCGAGATCTCCAAACCTTTCAGGACTAAAGATGAGAATGGAAATACTGTCTTCCGCATCGTAAAGCTTGATAATCAGATGCCTGCACATGTTATCGACCTGAAGAATGATTATCAGGAACTATATAACGCAGCTCTTATGAACAAACGGTCCAAAACCTACCAGCAATGGATAAACAAAAAAATCGGTATCACATATATCAAGATTAGTGATGAATTCAAATCATGCGAGTTTCAAAACAAAGGATGGCTGAAATAGACCTTCTAAGACAGGTACAACCTTTTTTCCGTTTCAGACAAATTTTTATCTGTGCTCTGATAATCCTGTTTTTCCCAACATTTGTTTTTTCCCAGGCAACCAGCCAGGATAAAAATAAGAAACCCAGACGATTAATCGAACTGATCCATTGCGACAGCCTGGGGCGGGATGAAAACTATGGAGGTGATTTTAAAAGACTGCTTGGTCATGTTTCACTCAGAGACAGAGACAATAATGTGCTGATGTTCTGCGACAGTGCACATCACTATGCTGCAACCAAAAAGGTGCTGGCTTTTAGCAAAGTCCATATAAAACAGGGAGATACCCTGGATCTCTATGGCAATTATCTTCAATATGACGGCGTTGAAGGAAAGGCATTGGTAACAGGGAAGGTTGAACTGATTGACAAAGAGACCCATCTTTATACAAAAACCTTACATTATAATGTGAAAGATAGAATTGCCAATTATACCGACAGCGGCAAAATCATTAATGCAAAAAATACTCTTACAAGTATAATCGGATTCTATTATGTCTCAAAAAAGATGTTCCATTTTAAAGACAGCGTCAAAATTGTAAATCCCGATTACGTAATGACTGCAGATACAATGGATTACAACACCGAAACTGAGACAGCATTCTTTACCGGTCCTTCGAAGGTTAAAGGCGACAGTATATATTTATATTGTGAAAAAGGCTGGTATGACACAAAAAAAGATGTTACCTCCGTCTGGAAGAGATCATATATTGATAACGGGAAACAGATAGTAAAAGGCGATTCATTATTTTTTAATAATAAAATCGGTTATGGTGAAGCGTTCAGAAATATCACTATTTCTGACACATCCTATGATGTTCTGGTAGTGGGTAACTATGCCTGGTATTATAAAAATCCCGAGAGGTTCCTGGTTACCGACAGCGCGGTATTTATCCAGGTATCAAAGGAAGATTCTCTCTTTTTACATGCAGATACAATTAGCGCAGTTTCAGTTCCATTAAAAGTTGTAACTTCTGATACATCAAAAAATTCATTCAGACTTATGAGGGCTTTTCATAAATGCCGGATATTCAGCAAGGGTCTTCAGGCAAAATGCGATTCACTCTCATATTCGTTTCAGGATTCAGTGATAAGGTTATACAGGGAACCGGTTCTTTGGTCGGAAGAAAACCAGATGACTTCTGACTCGATAGCGATATTTACCAAAAACCGTCAGGCGGATGTGATGGAACTTTATAATTCTGCCTTTATTGCAAGTCTTGTTGATTCGATAAGATACAATCAGATCAAAGGCAGAAACATGAAGGGTTTTTTCAGGAACAATAAACTCTATAAATTGAGGATAGACGGGAATGGCGAGTCAATCTATTTTCTTGTTGATAAGGAGGGTCAGATCGGCTGGAACCGTGCAAAGAGTTCAAGTATGGAGATCTTTGTCGATAACGGGAAAATCGGGGAAATAGATGAATACCAGAATCCCGAGGGGCTTCTTAATCCGCCGTTGAAAGAGATTGATAAACAACGGCTTCCTGGATTTAAATGGCAGGGAGAGATCAGACCAAAGAATAAATTGGATATATTCAGGGAATAAACGAAGGGATGGGTCACTACCGGTCCCAACAATCAATATTCATCCTCATTAAAGAAGAAATCATCCTTGCTCGGATAATCCGGCCAGATATCCTCAATGCTTTCGTAGATATCGCCCTCATCCTCAATCTCCTGGAGGTTCTCAATTACTTCAAGTGGAGCACCTGACCTTATGGCATAGTCAATTAGTTCATCCTTCGTAGCCGGCCAAGGAGCATCTTCAAGTTTTGATGCTAATTCAAGTGTCCAATACATAGTCTCCCTAAAATTGTTTAGTCTCTATTCAAAGTCTGCAAATATAAAAATTATTTAATTGAAAAAGCAATAGAGGTTTTTAAGAAATTTAACATATCATAATGGCCACTTAATCTCTTCATTATCAAGCTCAAAACTCAGTTTTCTACTCAAAACGAATAAATAATCTGAAAGTCTGTTTAAGAATTTGAGAACGATTTCCGGAGTATATTCCGTCTCTTTCAACTTTGCAACTGACCTTTCTGCCCGTCTGCAAACACATCTGGCAATATGACAATGAGACACTATAATATTCCCCCCCGGCAATACAAATGAACTGATCGTGGGCAGTTCACTCTCCATTTTGTCTATCTCGGCTTCAACGCTTTCCACGCAATCCATCCTGGGGATCATGGAAGTACTTTCCGGATTTTCAGGATCTGAAGCAAGTGCAGCAGCTAATGCCATAAGCTGGTCTTGAATAAAAATAAGAAAATCTTTCCTTTTACCGTTTTCATGCTGACTTCTTAGTAGCCCGATCCATGCGATCAGCTCATCAACTGATCCGTATGCTTCAACACGTACATTATACTTTTGCAGACGCTTGCCTCCTGATAAAGAGGTAGTTCCATCATCACCTGTAAGGGTGTAGATTTTCATAATTCAGGAAAGTGGTGAATAAAGGTAAAGATAAAGAATCTATTCCGGGTAACTAGTATTTCTTATATCTTTCATTAAACAGGTCAGTAGCTACCTCCCCGTCGATAAGCTTAATTATGCGGGCAGCATGCCTTGCAATATCCTCCTCATGGGTAACTACAATTACTGTATTCCCATTTTTATGTATCTCATCGAGAAGGTTCATAATATCAATAGAAGTCTTACTATCCAGGTTACCGGTCGGCTCATCAGCAAGGATTATAGAAGGTTTGTTAACGAGGGCACGTGCAATTGCAACACGCTGCCTCTGTCCTCCCGACAATTCATTTGGTTTATGAGTCATACGGTCGGCAAGACCGACCTGCTCGAGGGTCTCAACTGCCATTTTTTCTCTTTCTACTCTTGGAAAGCCTGCATAAATCAACGGCAATGTGACATTTTCAAGAGCGGTATATCTGGGTAAGAGGTTAAAAGTCTGAAAAATAAATCCGATTTCCTTGTTCCTTATCTCAGCAAGCATATTATCTTCCATTTTGCTTACATCAGTCCCATTGAGGTTGTAAGATCCCGCAGTAGGTGTATCAAGACACCCTATAAGGTTCATAAGCGTTGATTTTCCGGAACCTGATGGTCCCATAATGGCAACATATTCATTTCTTTCAATAGATACGGATAGTGATCTTAATGCTCTTACAATCACAGATCCTACCTGATAATTCTTAACGATATCTTTAATATCAATTACTTTGTCCATAATGTTAGAATTTGAGTTTTCGAAATTAGACTAATTAAATTAAATAATAAATATATAAATATTAATTTTTGTTAATATCTGATAATATAATCATTCCGGGTCATCCCCTGCCGGAAGAAGACTAAACCCATTCTGTAAATATCAATGGTAAAACTAACCCTTTTATTTTCCTTTATCTCCTTCCAGGCCTCCCCCATCTCTGAAGAGTAATAAATATCATCGATAACTATCACACTATTCTCATCTGTTAAGTCAATCAGCCTTGTAAAATACTCAATAGTTGCCAATTTTCTGTGATTTCCATCTATAAAAACGAGCCCGGGATTAATTCTTTTCTCCTCTAATTCAGGGAGGAGTGTCTCAAATTGACCCTCTAATATATTGATATTCGTTAGTCCGGCCTCAACAAAATTTTCTTTTGCAATTTCTGAGATTTCATGAGATCCTTCCATTGTATAAACAATTGCAGCTCTGTTACCAGCAGCCATATACATCGTGCTTATTCCAAATGATGTCCCAAATTCTATTATGGCTGTCTTTCCAAACTCGGCCGCTAATCCGGATAGTAATTTTCCGTATTTCTCTTGAATTGATGAACATCTCACTATCTCTGACACTCTTCTTATTTTTCCTTTTCTCACTTCTGATCCTGTACCAAAGTCTGTTATTTCAATTATCCTTGTATCAGAAATAAGTCTCTTTCTTATTGATTCTATTTTAAAGACAATATCTGAACTGGTTTTATTCCGGAAAACTTTTAACACAATGTTGAAAACGAAGGGAGAATGAATTCCGTGTCCCCTCTTATGTGAAGAGAAAAAAATGTATTTAAGATATTTAATTATTCTATATACCTTCATCCTGATACAAATAATGACTTTCAATTGAATTACCATTATGTTAGGTAAGGTATTCAAAAATAGTTAATTTCGGTCAGCATTTATTAAAAGCGGATCGGGAATTGATATGGTTGATTTCCTGGAATCTAATATAACATATCTGAAGGGAGTTGGTCCAAAAAGGGCTGAGCTTCTTGCCAAAGAGTTGAATATTAACACCTTCAAGAATCTTCTTTATTATTTTCCCTATAAATATATCGACCGGACAAGGTTTTATAAAATCAATGAACTTGATCAGGATCTTCCATTGGTGCAGATTAAAGGAATTATAAGTGGTTATTATACAGAAGGGAGAGGTGCAGGAAAGAGACTTGTAGCAGATTTTACGGATGATACAGGAAGCATAAAACTTATCTGGTTCAAAGGGATCAAATGGATAACAAGCAGTTATCCTGCAGGTAATGAGTTCATTATCTTCGGGAAGCCTGGGATCTTCAATGGAATGATGAATATTGTACATCCCGAAATTGAAGCCGTTGAAAAGAAAGCTGAAAGACTCAATTCTGCATTGCAGGCACAATATGGTACTACAGAAAAGCTTAAGAATAGTTTTGTCACTTCAAAGGTAATAAGCAAACTCCTGGGGACCCTTCTGAAACAGATAAATTTCCGGATTCCTGAAACCCTGCCATTATATCTGACATCAAAATATAACCTGATGCCTCTTCATGATGCCTTGCATAAAATACATTTTCCCTCCAATCCTGCTGAACTTGAAAAAGCAAGATACAGGCTTAAATTTGAAGAGCTTTTTTATATCCAGCTGAATCTTTTAAGATATAAAGTAAACAGGAACAATCAGTTAAAAGGCTTTGTTTTCCACACAGTTGGTGAGAATTTCAACAAATTTTATTTTAAAAATCTCCCCTTTCAGCTGACGGAGGCACAGAAAAGAGTCATTAAGGAGATCAGGAAAGATCTTGGTTCAGGAAAACAAATGAACCGGCTGCTCCAGGGAGATGTCGGAAGTGGCAAGACCCTTGTTGCCCTAATGGGGACGCTGATCGCCGTTGATAACGGGTACCAGTCATGTCTAATGGCCCCAACTGAAATCCTTGCCGGTCAGCATTTTCAGACTATTTCCAAATTGCTCTCCGGTATTGACATTAATGTCCGGTTGCTGACGGGTTCGACAAAAAAGAGTGAACGAAACTCTATTGTCAGCACACTGGCTGAAGGTACTTTAAATATACTTATCGGAACGCATGCCCTGATTGAGGATAATATAGCTTTCAGCAAACTTGGACTTGTAATCATTGATGAACAACACAGATTTGGAGTTGCACAAAGGGCAAGACTCTGGCAGAAGAGCAGCCATCCTCCACATATTCTGGTAATGACAGCTACCCCTATTCCCCGGACTCTTGCAATGACCCTTTACGGAGATCTGGATGTCTCTGTCATAGATGAACTGCCTCCCGGAAGAATCCCTGTTAAGACTATGCATTTTACTGATCCTGAAAGAAATAAAGTTTTTGGATTTATAAGAAGACAGATAAACGAGGGTCGTCAGATATATATTGTATATCCACTTATCAAGGAATCTGAAAAAATGGATTATAAGGATCTTGAGGAAGGGCTTGACACGATATCAAGGGCATTTCCGCCACCTGAATATTGCATAAGTGTGGTTCATGGCAAAATGACTTCTGCTAACAAGGAACGCTCAATGGCCCTTTTCAAGGAAGGTCAGGCCCATATAATGATTGCTACAACTGTTATTGAGGTTGGGGTAGATATACCAAATGCTTCCGTAATGATCATAGAAAGTGCTGAGAGATTCGGGCTCTCCCAGCTGCATCAGTTAAGGGGGCGTGTCGGAAGAGGTGCAGATCAATCCTATTGTATTCTTATGAGCTCTGAGAAACTTTCCAGAGAGGCTGCTGCAAGAATCGAAATAATGACAAGAACAACTGATGGATTTGAGATTGCTGAAACCGATCTTCAGCTAAGAGGGCCCGGTGATCTTGAAGGCACTCAGCAAAGCGGCATTCCCTTTGATCTCAAAATTGCAAATCTTGCGAAAGATGGTCAGATAATCGAATATGTGAGAAATATCGCCACCGAAATACTCTCAAAAGATCCCGGACTGGATTCCGCTGAGAATGGAATACTAAAGAAAGAACTGGTTACACTGTTTGTTAAAAATCAAATATGGAGCAACATTAGTTAAAGTTTGCCTGCCTGCCGCCTGCCTGCAAGTAGGCAGGGAAAGCAGGGAGCAACAAAAGCTGAAAAAGATGACCATTTCGGATTATTTTAAAATACTGGGATTAGAGAAGGGATCAACTGTAGATGAGATTAAAAAAGCATACAGGAAGAAAGCCCGCGCATTTCATCCGGATCTTAATCATTCGCCTGAAGCAAAAGAAATATTTATAAAGATAACAGAAGCTTACGAATTCCTGATTACCTATCGTGAGAAGATTACCTCAGATGAGGAGGCATTTAATAAGGCAATGGAGGAATGGAGAATATACCGGCAAAACAGGTCGAGATATCGGGCAAATGTCTATGCAAAAGCTTCCTATAATAGTTTTAAAACCACCAATTTCTATAAAACCACAAGAATATTTGACGGAACAACAATTATCTTCAGCCTCGCAATTTCAGTTGTGGTTTTGATTGTCACTGTCTATGGATATATCTATCGTATCCATCATCCAATACCCGGCATTAAAAATCCTTCTGTCGAAATACTTGTTACACTGCTTATATTCGGAATGCTGCTCTTTTTGATTTCTTATATCTATCTTAAAGCTTATATCCAAACCTCACCAAAACACAAAAATCTAAAATGAAGAAGATACTAAATCCCTACGATAAGGAGCTTAACATGTGCTTCGGATGCGGTCAGAAAAACTCAGCAGGATTAAAACTGCAGTTTGAGGAGAGCGAGGAGTTTATGCATGCCACATGGGAGCCTTCTGAGGCGTACCAGGGCTATCCGAATATTCTTCATGGTGGAATAATAGCTTCCCTTCTTGACGAGATAGGAGGCTGGTGCGTATCTGTAAAGATCGGAACAGCAGGAGTAACATCTGAAATGACAACAAAATACCTCTCCCCCGTCTACTTAAATAAAGGCAATGTCACTTTAAAAGCATCTATTGCAGAACAGACAGGGAAAAGTGCCACGATAAACTGTTTTCTCTATGATGGCCAGTCAAAACTTTGTGCTGAAGCTTCAGTAAAGTATTTTATTTATCCACAGGAGGTGGCTGTAAGAAAATTCAGGTATCCCGGACGTGAAGCATTTTACAGCAAGGAATAAATATTGGCATGGTTTTTGGATTTTAATGAAAATTGATAATCCTAAATCAAGTCATTATGAAAAACATTCCTCTTAAACCCTGGATCGTTGTTTTGCTGGTGACAATCTTTATAATCATTTCCTGTAAAAAAATACCAGACAATAATATTCCGAAAGAACCTGTACCCATAAATCTTTCCTTAAAACAGGTATCTTTAATTGAATCCGGTAACTCATTCGCTTTCGATATTTTCAGAGGAGTGCTGAAAAGTACCCCTGATTCAAAGAATATTGTTATTTCACCTCTCAGCTTATCCTGTGCCCTTTCAATGACACTTAACGGGGCTAGTGGAGCAACTCGTGATTCCATGATAAAAGCTCTCAGGCTGAAGAATATTAATGTTGATGAATTGAATCAGTCTTTCAAAGACCTGACAGCAGCGCTTTTATCTGTTGATCAGCGTGTTCTTATCTCAATTGCCAACTCTGTCTGGACTGAAAAGAAATTTGTGGTTAAAAAACCATTCACAGATATCCTTATCGAATCTTATAGTGCCGATTCCAAATCCTTTGATATTACTGACCCTAATGCACCGGCAGCAATGAACACCTGGATTGATAGTAAAACAAACGGTCTGATAAAGAATATGATAGACAAGCTGGACAATGGTACTGTAATGCTTCTAATCAATGCAATCTATTTCAAAGGGAAGTGGAACATTCAGTTTGACAAAAACGCAACTACAGAAAGGAACTTCACGAAACCAGATGGTTCGAATGTGAGCACACCATCGATGCACCAGACCGAAACTCACAAAATTTACAAAGGAGATGGGTTTGTAGTTGCTGAAATCCCGTATGGACAGGGAAACTTTGTTATGGATATATTACTGCCCGATAATAATAATCTTACATCAGTAAGTACACTTTTGAGTGAAAATGGATTTAAGACCATAGAGGATAACCTGTCCGGAAAAAAGGTCGATCTTTTCCTTCCCAGGTTCAAGTACGGTTATAAGGAAAAGTTAAATGATATCCTTTCGAATATGGGAATGGGTATTGCATTTACAGAGGCAGCGAATTTTTCCAATATTTCCGATATACCTCTTCTGATAAATATTGTGCTCCACCAGGCATTTATTGAAACAAATGAAGAAGGAACGGAAGCAGCTGCTGCAACAGTTGTAGGTATGAAACCTACCGTCTACAATCCCAATGATCCGGTAATTATAGATGTAAATCGCCCATTTATTTATATTATCAGGGAAACAACCACCAGGTCAATCCTCTTTATGGGAAAAGTAGCTGATCCGCTGGCAAATTAATCTCCGGATTTTACTTATTTTAGGCGTCTGATATAATGAGTATGAAATTCATATTTGCATTTCTGTATGCCATAATTATTTCAATCAGTATGCCTGATATATTAAGAACCAGTAGTTCCGGGACGGAACATCAGGAACAAAAGCCTCTCTTTTCATTCGGTTTAATCGCTGATATCCAGTACTGCGATTGTGATCCTGTCGGGACCAGATACTACAGGTCTTCACTTCAAAAACTGGAGGAAGCTATACAATCTTTCAGGATTGACAGCCCGGCATTTATTATTAATCTGGGCGATATGATTGAAAAAGACTTTGCCTCATTTGGCCCTGTCTGTAAGATCCTTGATGCAGCCGGGCTTAAAATTTATAATGTAACAGGAAACCACGATTATTCGGTCGAACCCCGGTTAAAAAAGAGAATACCCCCACTAAAGGAAAACAAGGAAGGTTACTATTCATTCATTTACGGTAAATTCAGGTTTATAATTCTTAATGGTAATGAAATAAGCACATATGCCGCAACCAGCAATAACAAAATAAAAGAGGCCCGCAGTTATATACTAAAGCTTAAGAACAGCGGCGAGATAAACGGAATGGACTGGAACGGAGGAATCAGCAATAAACAGATATTATGGCTTACAAACCAGCTGAATGCAGCGGCCGGAAATGACGAAAAGGTATTTATCGCATGTCATTTCCCCATCTTTCCCGAAAATGAGCATAATCTCCTTAATTACACGGATCTGTTAACTGTTCTTGAGGGTTATAAAAACATAATTGCCTGGTTCAGTGGCCATAATCATGCAGGAAACTACGGTAACTTCAACATGATCCATTTCGTTACACTGAGAGGGATGGTTGAGACTGAACAGGTCAACAGTTTTTCCATTGTGGAGGTCTACAAAAACAAGATCTGGATAAAAGGAAGCGGAAGGGAAAAAAGCCAGATACTGGCATATTAATTTAAAAAGGAGGAGCCCATTATAAGAATAATCAATGACAAAACTTGCTAAAGAACTTACTCTTTATGGGTTAATAATGGTCGCTATCGGATCGTGCATCGGATCCGGAATATTTGTAACACCTTCAAAAATTGCTGGTCTTGTACCATCAGCAGGACTGATCCTTTCAGTCTGGGCTCTCGGAGGACTTGTAACACTTACCGGAGCCCTGACATTTGGCGAACTGGGATCACTCTTTCCAAAGGCTGGTGGTATTTATGTATTTCTAAAAGAGGCTTACGGAGGCTGGCTCGGATTCCTCTACGGCTGGGCGTACCTGCTCGTAATTACATCGGGTTCAATTGCTGTGCTGTCGCTCGCTTTCACCTATTATCTGAGCTTTTTCATACCACTTGGAGAGACCGGGAAAATAGTCATAAGCATAATGGTAATTATCTCAGTCACAGCCCTGAATATTTTCAGGGCAAAGTTCGGGGAAATCTTTTCAAATGTTTTTACAGGATTGAAACTTCTCGGGATACTCATTATAATAGGTACCGGAATTTTCCTTGGGAATTCCGGACTCTCTTTTAAGAATTTCAATCTTGGTTTCGGATCTGAATCGAGTTTATCGGGATTTGGGGTTGCCCTTGTCGGTGTACTCTTTTCTTATGGAGGATGGCAGCATACCTCCTTCCTTGCAGGGGAGACAAAGAATCCTTCACGGAATGTGCCTATAGCAATGATCACCGGGGCGCTGATTGTTATTGTGATCTACTTACTTGTAAATGTAAGCTATATGCTGCTGTTGCCTGTAGGAAAAATTGCAGGATCGCAAAAGGTTGCTGCAGAAGCCATTTCGACAGTATTTCCGTTTGGCGCAATGCTGGTGGCCGGGATAATAGCCATCAGCACCCTCGGAACTATCGGGATTTATACTCTGTCTGCTCCACGGATCTACTACGCAATGGCTGACGACGGTTTGTTTTTCAGGAAGATAGCAGATGTTCATCCAAAGTTCAAGACCCCTGTTAATGCAATACTGGCTCAATCTGCATGGTCAGTTGTCTTGCTTCTTTTCTGGGGTACCTTTGAAGACCTTATAACATATACCGTTTCTGTGGAATGGATATTTTTTACACTTGCTGCCGCAGGCATATTCATCTTCCGAAAAAAACTTAAAAATGCGGAACGGCCCTATAAGACCTTCGGATACCCGATTACACCTCTGATTTTCATTACTATCAACACCTGGTTCGTAATCAATATTACAATCAGGGAACCGCTGCCCATGGGAATCGGACTTTGCTTCCTGACGCTTGGTGTCCCCGTATATCTTTATTTCAAGAGAAAAAATGTAAAATAAGAAAGAGAAAATTCCTTGTTGAAAAATTCTATATACCATGAGAGATATATCCTATATAATAAACCATTTAGGTGAGGAACGAGAAAATTATTATAACGCGATAACTCCTCCTGTTTTTCAGACCAGCAATTTCGCCTTCAGGAATGTTGGCGAGCTCAAAAAAGCAATTGCTGATGAGAAGAAAAGTCATATTTATTCAAGAGGTAATAATCCTACTCTGGATATTCTTTGCAAAAAAGTCGCAGCACTCGAAGAAACTGATGAAGCCCTGGCATTCGCCAGCGGGATGGCTGCAATTTCATCAGCACTGATTTCATTCGTAAATGCCGGTGATCATATTATAAGCGTTAGAAACAACTATAGCTGGACTAACATGCTTATGACCAAGTTCCTTCCACGATTTGGAGTCGAAACTACTTTTGTCGATGGCAGGATCACCGAAAACTTTTCAAAAGCGATCAAAAGAAACACCAGGATCATCTACCTCGAGAGCCCTAATTCGATAACATTTGAACTTCAGGATATTGAAGCGGTAGCAGCCCTGGCAAAAGAAAAGGGACTAACGACTCTTATAGATAACAGCTATTCATCACCTCTTACCCAATCTCCGGCTTCAATGGGGGTTGATATAGTACTTCACTCAGCAAGCAAATATCTGGGAGGCCACAGCGATATTGTTGCAGGTATGGTATGTGGTTCGACTGAAAATATTGCGAGGATATTTAAAAATGAATATCAGGGACTTGGTGGAATTATCTCACCATTTAGTGCCTGGCTTATGCTGAGGGGTCTGAGGACACTCCAGGCAAGAATTGACCGGATTTCCGAAACTACCCTGAAAGTCATCAGTTATCTGGGCAAACATCCTTTAATCAGTGAAGTACTTCATCCATTTTCCCCCGATCATCCACAGCACGAACTTGCTGTAAAACAGATGATTAAGCCAACAGGTCTCTTTTCTGTGAGAATGAATATATCAGACGTGGGAAAAACGGAATTGTTTGTCAACAGTCTGAGGCATTTTCTTATAGGCGTCTCCTGGGGTGGTCACGAATCACTTGTTTTTCCGGCAATGTCATTCGATGAAGAGAGAACAAAGACCGGATATACCGGTAATCTGGTAAGGTTTTATATAGGACTTGATGATGCGGAATGCCTGATAAAAGACCTCGATCAGGCGTTTGATAAGATCAGGTGATTTTAATAAAATTAAATGGTATATCAAGTATTGATGCGAAATACTCTCCCCTTTCACGAATATCTTCATCCCCATCTTCATAATACCAGTTGACAATAAGTTTCTTGTTTTTTAAGTGAACATATGTCAGTTTCTGAAGGAGCTGAATAAATACCTTTGCACTTGCACTGTTAAAATATTCGAGCTTAATTTCCACGCAAGTAACGTCAACCGGATTTTCGATATATTCACTGATCCATTTCGAGACAGGCTTAAAAAACAAACCTACATTCTCATGAATGGACCGGCCCCTGATCTTAATAAAGCCATCAGGATTCATGATTATCTCCGGTGAATTCTTTGTCGGTATTATCCTTGTTTCCTGCATTTTATAATTCAAACCGGGCTAGTGGTGATATATCCGGCCCGGAAAAATCTCCGCTAAGATATTTATAATATCCGGTTATTCCAATCATTGCCGCATTATCTGTTGTATAATTCAGAGGAGGCAAATAGAGCTTCCAGTGCCTCCTGGCTGCCTCAAACCTGATTGCATCACGAAGTCCCGAATTGGCCGAGACACCCCCGGCAATTCCAACTTCGGTTATTCCGGTTTGTACTGAAGCCTTAATGAGTTTGCTGACCAGGATGCTGATAATTGTATGTTGAAGTGAAGCACAGATGTCAGGTTTGTTTTTGATAATAAATTCAGGGTCCTCCCTGATCCTATCCCTTAAAAAATAGAGAAAATTAGTTTTAAGACCACTGAAGCTGAAATCAAGATCCTTGACAACCGGTTTCGAAAATCTGTAAGCATTCTTATTTCCGTATGCTGCAAGATCATCAATTACCGGACCGGCCGGATATGATAAACCCATAACCTTTCCACATTTGTCAAATGCCTCACCGGCAGCGTCATCAATTGTATTGCCGATCACTTCCATTTCGAAGTAGCTTTTTACGACAATCAACTGTGTATGACCACCGGAAACAAGAAGGGACAAAAATGGGAATGATGGAGTCTGATCCTCTTTCCCTTTTTCAAGAATGAAGTGGGCAAGTACATGAGCCTGAAGGTGATTGACCTCAATAAGAGGAATATGGCGAGCCAGGGCAAAACCTTTTGCAAATGACGTTCCAACAAGTAATGATCCGAGTAAACCTGGTCCCCGTGTGAAAGCAACTGCAGATATCTCTTCTTTTAATATCCCTGCTTTTTTTATGGCCTGATCAATTACCGGTACAATATTAACCTGATGAGCTCGCGATGCCAGTTCCGGAACAACCCCACCATAGGAGCGGTGGATTTCCTGCCCTGCAATCAGATTTGAAAGAACATAACCATCCCTGACCACTGCCGCAGAAGTATCATCACAGGAGGATTCTATTGCCAATATTATCACGCTCATCAACTCTTTGATATTCGGTATATTTTAGGTTATTTTGATGTCTGTAAAGATCTATTTTTCAGATGCTCAAAAGTATTAAAAAAATATTTAACATTTTAACAGGCGCCATAGCTGTGCTGGTACTGACCCTCGCAGTACTTATTTTTATCTTGCGATTACCTTCAGTTCAGACTTTAATCCTGAAAAAGATTACAGACTATATCTCAAAAGAGACAAAATCGACCTTGTCTTTTGGAAAAATCAGGTTAGTTTTTTTCAACAAGATCGAGATCAATGACTTAATAGTAAAAGATCAGCATAACGACACTCTGCTTTATGCTCAAAGAATAACTGCAGGGATCCGGCAGATAAGCCGTAGAAACAAGTCATATAAACTTGGAAAAGTTGTTGTCATCAAGCCCGTTTTCGCACTTATAACCGATTCAACAGGTCTGATGAATCTTAACTGGTATCTTAACATGCTTCAAAGACCAAGAGATACCACCTCAACAAAAAGCCCCTATTTCCAAATTAATCAGATCGATATAAGTGATGGCCGATTCTTACTTATTAACAAATATTCACGTCCCACAAAAACTCCGATTGATTTCAATAATCTCAGAATAGCGGAGATTAATGCAATAGTTGAAAACCTTAATAATTTTAAAGATTCTACCAAACTTGATATATATAATCTTGGCTTCAGGGAATCAACCGGATTTATTGTGAAGAAGTTAAGCAGCAGCCTTCTTGTGCATAATCAAAACATAATTTTCAGAAATTCGAGTGTGTTGTGCGACAGCAGCATTATAAATGCGAATCGAGTTGGGATACTGGCCGACTCAGTAGCCTCGTTCAGAAGATTTACCGAAGAAGTAAAACTGGATATATCACTTAATAAATCTCTTGTCAATTCTAATGATCTGAAATATTTTGTCGGCAAACTCAAGGATTATAACGAATCCATTTGGCTCTCAGGAGATGTTACAGGTACCGTAGCTGAACTTAAAGGCCGGCACATTAAGGCTACATATAAGGATGAGACAAACCTGGATTGCGATTTTGATTTTTCAGGACTGCCCGATATTGAAAAGACGTTTATGTTTATTGATGTAACTGATTTCAGAAGTATTTCAAAAGATGTGGAACAGATAAAAATCCCAGGCAGAGGAAATCTTGTGCTTCCGGAAGAACTTCGTAAACTTGGTGTTGTTTCCTTCTCAGGAACATTTACAGGTTTTATTACTGACTTTGTTACTTATGCAAAAATAAACACCAAGAATGGTATCATTTCAACTGATATATCCTTGCGCCCGTCACGTACTGGCAGTTACAATGTCAAAGGGCTTATCCGGGGGTCAGCAATTGACCTGGGAAGCATAACCGATAAGCCGCAATTATTCGGCGGTCTTAGCATGGAGGCAAATATTAACGGTACTGCCACCTCCTCCTTTAAAAAGTTTGCGTTGAATCTGACCGCAAGAATTGATAGTGTGGAGATAAATAATTACAAGTACAGAAATATAGCACTTACTGGCCTTTTTACCGATAAGGCATGGGATGGTAATATTAAGGTTGAAGATGAGAATATTCATATGGAATTGCTGGGTATGTTCGATTTTAGTAAGAAATTGCCGGAATTTGACTTTACGTTGAATCTGCTCAAAGCAAACCTGTACAGACTCAATCTTTTTAAATCAGATAGCTCTACCTCTGTTACATTATTGATGACCGCTAACTTCAAAGGAAACAGTATAGACAATCTCGACGGTGAGATCAAACTCCTGAATTCGAATCTCAGAAGGAAGGGTAATGTCCTCAATATTTATGATTTTTCCGTAAAAACATTCATCACGAATAATCTTCCGGCCATTAGCATACGGACGGATTTTCTGGATGCAAATCTTTATGGTCGTTATAATTTTGCAGGAATTGAAAAAACTATCAAAAGAAAACTTGCCTTGCTTATGCCTTCAAGGTTTGAAAAGCCAAGAACTGAAGGAAAAGTGAATGATAATAATTTTGTTTTCGATATCAAATTCAAAAACACAGATAACCTGAATAAGTTTTTCAATACTGGAATATCGCTTTCGGAAAACAGTCTGATAAAAGGTTCATTCACCACTGACAGTATAATCTCAGTTGTGGCAACTGCCAGTCTCTTTTCTATTAACAACAACAAATTCAATAATTTATCTGTCGAAGGAAGTTCCCAAGATTCAGTATCAAAGGTTAATATTAAGAGTACATCTTTAAACATCGTAGGTCTCTCAGAAATAAAAGATCTGGATCTGACATTTAATAGCGTCCCGAACAGGTTTCGATTTAATCTTGATTGGGACAATAAAGAGAAACCGATTAATAAAGGATCTCTTGTAGCTGAAGGCAGTTTTGAAAAGGATTCAACGCTTCAAAAGAAAACTATTCTCACCATCGGACTCCGGTCGGCAGATGTTTATATCCGCGACAATCTATGGAAGATCGCTCCTGCAGTTATAAAGATCGATTCAAACTCCATAAAATTTGATAAGCTAAGCTTCCGGAATAATGATAACTATTTCCTTATAGATGGTGCTATATCTTCAAATCCATATGATACACTGCAGATGGATTTCAACGGAATTAGCATAGATCCTCTGAATATGCTTTATGAAAAGAGACAGGGAAATGATCCAAATATGATTCATCTTGCACTTGGAGGAATACTAAACGGCAGGATCAGTCTAACGAATGTGTATAAGAATTTTATGTTTGAAAGTGATATTAAGGTTAAAGATTTCAGGATCCTGGGTGACCATTTCGGCGAGATTAATATAGTATCAGAATGGAATAACAGCAAGAAAGTTGCTGATATAACTGCCAGTAACAATTTTGAAGGTAAAAAGATGCTCGATATCTTTGGCTTCTTTGATCCTGTAACAGCAAATGTCGATCTTACGGCTAAAGCTGACAAGCTACCGGTTGATATCCTGAATCCGTTACTCAAAATATTTGCATCCGGAATTACAGGTACCGCCAGCGGGAAAGTAAACTTTTCCGGGAATTTTAATAAACCTGTTCTCACCGGAGCTCTTATGGGAGAAAATGTCTCAATGAAAATTGATTATCTGCAAACAAGATACACATTTAACGATAGTATAAGGTTTACCAGATCAGGTATAATATTCAATAATATTAAGTCATTCGATGAAAAACGTAATGTTGCTTTCGTAAGTGGTGAGGTATCACACAGGTACTTTAAGAATTTTTCAGTCGATCTGACAATAACAATTCCATCCTCAAATGATTTCATGATTCTTAATACGAAACCTAAAGACAATGAACTTTATTATGGTACAGCATATGGATCTGGTATTACTACGATCAGGAGCAATAGTGAAGGGTTATCATTCGATATCTCCGCAAAGACCGGTAAGGATACCAGGTTTTTTATCCCTCTGAGCAAAGGCTTATCGGTTTCAGACAGATCATTCATAAATTTTGTTGATAAAAATAAAGATAGTACTGCAGGAAAAATTCTGAAAAGCGTGTCTGCCGGTCAGACAAAAACTGCTTTTGATATGAACTTCGACCTGGAAGTAACTCCTGAAGCTGAGGTTCAGATTATTTTTGATGCGAAAGCAGGAGACAAAATGAGAGGAACAGGAACCGGGAACCTTAATATAAGTCTCAACAGAACGGGAGAATTCAAGATTAACGGAGATTATCTGATTAATGATGGCGATTATCTTTTTACTGTCGGAGGTTTGCTGAATAAAAAATTTACCGTTCAGAATGGCGGAAAGATTTCATTCAGTGGAAATGTCAAGGATGCAGAAATTGACATAAAAGCAATTTACAAGACAAAAGCTAAATTATATGATATAATGGCTGGAATGGGAATGGTTGACGAGGCAAAACTCAAGGAAAAGATTCCGGTTGAAGTTTGGCTTAATCTTTCTGGAAATCTTTACAATCCTATGGTGGCATTTGACATTTATCTGCCTACAGCCAATGAAGAAACAAGAGCTTACTTAAAAAGCATGATAAAAACTGATGAAGAGATGAGCCGGCAGGTTCTTTTCCTGCTGGTAATGAACAGTTTTTATGCCGATCCCTTGCTTATGACAGGAACATCTCAAAATAGTGCCAATATCGGATCAGCAACCGTTGGCGTTACTACTACTGAAATGCTTTCAAATCAGGTTAGTAACTGGCTATCTCAAATCAGCAGGGATGTTGATATCAACATTGCCTACAGGCCTGGTTCTACTGAATTACCTAATTCACAGGAATTTGAGTTTGCTCTCTCTACCCAGATACTGAACGACAGGGTAACAATAAACGGCAATTTTGACTATGGAGGAAACCAGTCAGTAGTTGGTTCAACTGCAGGAAACAGACAGTTAAGCGGAGCAGCTTATCTTGATTACAAAATATTTAAAAATTCCGAAAAATTACGATTTAAAGTCTTTAACAGGTCAAACGACAACTTCTATTTTGATAATAGTAATGGGGTTCAGTATACCCAGGGAGTAGGCCTCTTCTACAGGGAGGACTTCAATAAACTCATGGATCTGTTCAGAAAAAAACAGAAAAGTCCTGCAAAAAAGCCTGAAGAGGCAAAAATCAAAAATAAATAGCGGCTTTGTACGTTTATCTTGAGCGATGCCTCAAAACCGTTAATAAGTATTTGTCCATTGTTATTAACCCGAAATATTGGAGCATTTATATAGTACGTTTTTTAATAACTTCGATGTCAGAAACAGGAAAAAATATATTGGAACATCATCAGTATAACGATATTCATTTGTTCTCATCTGAACGAAGGAGGGGAATAGTAGGTACATCAGTATTACACCTGGTAGTACTTCTGTTATTATTAATAGTAGGAATCTCAGCAGTACAACCACCATATAAGGATAGTAGCAATGGCATTCTGGTCAATTTTGGAACCGATGAAACAGGACTGGGTTTGATAGAGCCATCTCCTCCTCCGGCACTTCAGGAAACAACGGTGGCTTCTGTCGATGCGCAGACAAAAGCACCACCTCTCAAAACCGCAGTAAAACCTGCTGTTGAAGAGCGTTTACTCACCCAGAGCTACGATAAGGAAGCTCCCCTGATCAAAAAGGTTGATCCGGAAGCTGAGAAAAGAAAAAAGGAACAGGTGGAAAATGCCAGGATCAGGCGAGAGGAACTTGCAGCTGAAAAAGCAAGAATAGCTGCCATTAATGCCGAAAATAAGAGAATTGAAGCCGAACAAAAAAGGAGCAGTGACATATTAAACAGGACCAAAAATGCTTTGGCTAACTCCAAAAACTCAGGAACAAATTCTACCAGTGAAGGTATTGCTGGCGGGCCCGGAAATCAGGGAGACCCCAGAGGTTCTGTAAATTCCAAAATACGCGGAACGGGAGGCGGAACAGGCACAAGCGGGACCGGTAACGGGAACGGAACAGGCGGAGATGGCGTTTCATACAGCCTCGAGGGAAGAAGCGTTCAGTCACTACCAAATCCGGAATATAAATATCAGGGAGATGGCACGGTAGTTGTTGAAGTAAGTGTTGACAGAGAAGGTAAAGTAACAGATGCCACGCCAGGAGCAAAAGGTTCAACAACATTAGATGACTACCTTCTTGGAGTGGCAAAGGCGGCTGCTTTAAAAACAACCTTCCAGCGCAAACCTGACGCCCCTTTGAAACAGAAGGGAACAATAACTTATCATTTTGTTCTTAAGTAGATCTTTGGAAAAAAGCTGAAAAAGTCTGAAGAACATCAGTTTTCGTGGCTTAATAACTCAATAATCGAAGCTTTAAGATTGTCAAGAAGGTTATTATCTTTAATAACATAATCATCTATTCCTTTTCGGGCCAGTTCAAGTACGATCTCTCCCCTATCCTGCCCTGAGAGCATGATGATTGGTATATTGGGATTAGTCTCTTTTATTTTGTCAAAAACCTCCATCCCATTCATAACCTTCTGATCTGCTTTATGGAACAAGTAATCCAGAATGATGAGGTCGGGATTTTCAGGCAATGCTTTCAGCGCTTCCTCTCCATAATCGAAAGCCTCCAGACGATAGATTTCCGAGGAAAATCGTTTTACTACAAGTTTTGTTATAACAGGATCATCGTCAACAAAAAAAATGAGTTTTTGCTTGGCCATCTCTTCAACAATTGCATTTTGATCGGTATAAAGTTAAATAAAATTCATTTGGAAAATCAGATTTAAAATTAATTGATCGATGAAAATAAACATGATATTATTTCAATCTTTATCATTATTACATTGAAAACAAAGGAAATGGCTTCATCATTTCAATGACCTTCTTTCCAGTCTTCTTTATTACTTCCTCGTTGTCGATATTAGAGATTACATCGTCTATCATTTCAACAATTATATCCATATGTTCTTCCTTCAGTCCCCTGGTAGTAATTGCCGGTGTTCCAACTCTTAAACCCGATGTCAGGAAAGGTGATCTGGTATCGTAAGGAACCATGTTTTTATTAACAGTAATATGTGAAAGGACCAGTGTGTTTTCAACTTTTTTACCTGAAATATCAGGGAATTTGGTCCTTAGATCAATCAGCATCAGATGATTATCGGTTCCTCCAGACACCACTTTATAACCTCGTGCCATAAAGGCTTCTGACATTTTATCAGCGTTCTTCTTTACCTGTTTCTGATATTCGTTAAATTTTGGATCGAGAGCTTCTCCAAAAGATACTGCCTTCGATGCGATCACATGCTCAAGAGGCCCACCCTGAATTCCCGGAAATACTGCTGAGTTGAGAAGTGAAGACATCATTTTCACCTCTCCCTTATTAGTTGTAAGACCCCAGGGATTAACAAAATCTTTTCCCAGAAGAATGATACCGCCTCTTGGCCCGCGAAGAGTTTTATGTGTCGTGGAAGTCACAATGTGAGCATTCTTTAACGGGCTATTTAACAATCCTGCAGCAATTAAACCGGCCGGGTGTGCCATATCAACCATAAAAATCGCACCAACAGAATCTGCAATATTTCTCATCCTCTTATAATCCCAATCTCTCGAATAAGCAGAGGCTCCACCTATTATCATCTTAGGTTTCTCCTTCATGGCAACCTCCTCCATCATTTCATAATCAATAACTCCTGTATCTTCTTTAACTCCATATGCCACAGGCCTGTATAGTAGTCCTGAAGAATTGACCGGTGAACCATGCGATAGATGGCCTCCATGAGCAAGATTTAGTCCCATAAATGTATCACCTGGTTTAAGAACAGCCATAAATACTGCCATGTTTGCCTGAGCCCCCGAATGAGGCTGGACATTTGCGTATTCAGCTCCAAAAAGCTGCTTAAGCCGATCTATCGCAATTTGCTCCGATTGGTCAACTATCTCACAACCACCATAATAACGATAACCAGGATATCCTTCTGCATATTTATTTGTCATTACCGATCCCATTGCTTCAAGAACCTGAGGACTAACGAAATTTTCTGAGGCTATAAGTTCAATTCCATTTATCTGACGTTGATACTCTTTTTCAATGAGATCAAAAATTAATTTATCCCGTTTCATATTTTTTTGTTTAGCGTTTAGCGTTTTGAGTTTCGCGTTTCGAGTTTCGCGTTTAGTTTAGCAAATATAAAAACTATACGGATGCTTCACGGTTTTTTGTATAAGTTTGTGCAATTATCACATTTGAACTTTACTTTTTACTTTAATTTGATAAAAATATCTGACTGGCAGATTTTAAAATGATAAATTTCAGGAAATACATACTGGAAAATGGCTTAAGGATTGTGGTTCATGAGGATTCTTCAACTCCACTTGTTGCAATGAATATCATTTATGATGTCGGCTCAAGGGATGAAGATGCGGATATGACCGGGATGGCCCATCTTTTTGAACACCTGATGTTTGGAGGTTCTGTGAATGTACCTGAATTTGATACACCTCTTCAGATGGCAGGTGCAGAAAACAATGCCTTTACAAATAATGATTTTACCAATTATTATCTGACAATTCCAGCGAATAACCTTGAAACAGGTTTTTGGCTTGAGTCAGACAGGATGCTAAGCCTCAGTTTCTCGGAAGAAGTGCTCGACATTCAGAAAAAAGTTGTAAGTGAAGAATTTAAGCAGAGGTATCTTAATCAGCCTTATGGAGACCTCATGCTACTCCTTCGTCCACTGGCATTTAAGGTGCATCCCTATCTCTGGCCAACAATAGGTAAAGATCTGTCTCACATTGAGAAAGTTTCTTTAGCGTATGTTAAGGATTTTTTCTTCGGTCATTACGCCCCGAATAATGCAATTCTATCTGTTTCAGGCAATGTTAAAAGTGAAGAGGTAATAAGGCTTGCAAAAAAATGGTTTGGCCCGATAAATAAACGTGAAATACCTTCCAGAAAACTTCCTGCAGAACCACTGCAAAATGAAAAGAGAACACTTATAGTTGAAAGAGATGTTCCTTCAAATGTCTTGTATCTGGCCTGGCATGTCTGCCCACGTATGGATGAGAATTTTAGTACTCTTGATGTTATTACCGACATTCTTGCCGGAGGAGAATCTGGAAGATTATATTCTTCTCTTGTCAGAGATAGAAAACTATTTACAGATATCAACGCCTACCTGACAGGAGAAATTGATCCGGGGTTACTGATAATTAATGGCAAACTTATGAATGGTGTAAGTTTCGATACTGCGGAGGAAGCTATATATGGGATTATTGAAGAGTTAAAGAAAGTTCCAATCCCGGAAGTGGAAATGGAAAAGGTCAGGAACAAATTTGAAGCATCCATGGTGTTTTCAAATACAAGTGTACAAAACAAGGCCATGAATTTGGGATTCTATGAACTTCTGGGAGATGCAGATCTGATAAATAATGAAGTAACATTATATAACCGTGTTGTTCCAGGGAGAATTATGGAAGTAGCTTCAAATTCTATGTCACTGTCGAACTGCAGTTCTCTTCTTTATAAATCTGTGAAAACCGGTAAAAAAGTATGACTCCTGACAGGAAAATACCACCCCATATCCGGCCCGTTGAGTTAAAAAGCATTCCGGAACCTGAACTCTTAAAGCTGAACAATGGTGTTCCTGTGTATATTATAAATGCCGGTACAGAAGAACTGATGAGAATAGAATTCATATTCGATGCAGGCCAGGTAAACGAAATTCTTCCATTGGTTGCTTCTTCAACAAATACAATGCTTCTGGAGGGATCATCAAACTATACTGCAAATGAAATAAACAGTGCGTTTGACTTTTATGGTGCTTTTATTAATCCCTTCATCCAGAAGGATTCAGCTGGTGTAACGGTATTCTTTCTGAACAAGCATATTGATAAGATACTTGAACTTTGTTTCGAGATATTGTTCCTGCCGGCATTTCCCGAAAATGAATTGAATAATCTTCAGAAGAAAAGACTTCAATCATTCCTTATTAACAGGGAAAAGGTCCAGAACCTTGCAAATGACAAATTCTATGAATCGATATTCGGACCTTCTCATCCTTATGGCAGGCAAGTTAATGAATCTGATTTTGAGAATGTTACAACAACCATGCTGCAAATATTTCACAAAGATTTTTATACTCCCGGGAATATGGCAGTTATAGTTTCAGGTAATATTCCCCCGAATGCAAAAGCAATTCTGAACAATTATTTCGGGGAAATTGGTCTTGAAGAGGCGAACAGGTCCCGCAGAAATAAGTTCAAAATTACAGGCAAAAAAGACAAGCGGGAGTTTGTTGAAAAAAAAGGTGCAATCCAATCGGCAATACGGATAGGATCAACGACCATTAATAAAAAGCATAAGGATTACAACGGTTTATTGATTCTTGATACAATTCTTGGTGGTTATTTTGGTTCAAGGTTGATGAAAAACATAAGGGAGAATAAAGGATATACTTATGGAATTAATTCTTCATTGGCATCAATGCATCAGTCAGGTTATAAGATTATTGCCACTGAAGTTGGTAAAAAATACACCGGAAAGACACTTGATGAAATTTATAAAGAAATAAAGCTGCTGCAAACCAGACCCGTGGAAATTCATGAACTGCAGGTTGTGAAGAACTATCTGGCGGGAGAAATGGTTAGAATGTTCGATGGACCATTCGCCCTGGCAGAAAGTTTCAGAGCAGTCTGGGAATATGGACTGGATAACAATTACTATTATGATCTTGCTGAAAAGATAAAAACTATCGAACAGGATGAAATAATCGCTCTCGCAAATGCGTATTACAATATTGATGATCTCTATGAAATTATAGCTGGCCCTGAATGAAGAAATGGAGCACAAATACCATCCTTGTTCTATTATGCCTTAACACTTTCAGGGTCTATCCGCAAACTTGTGTCCTGCCCTTGCCACCGGTATTAACCTCGGTTTCTGTACAGCCGGAAACTGGTTATACTGAATTTACCTGGACATTGAGTCCCTCAACAGATGTGGCTGCTTATCTTATTTATGCCTACCATAATGAAAACGGTATTCCGCGTGGCGATATTATTGACACGATCTGGGATCCGGCAGCCACTTCCTATATTTACAAGAGCACTATATCGCGGTACTATAGTGTATCATATGTGATTGCTTCTTTCAGAATTCCAAAATGCACGAGTCCATTTTCCAATATTATAAATACAATTTTTGCTGAGGCATCAGTTGATACCTGCAATAAAAAGATCGGGATAAAATGGAATAACTATCCTTCCGCTCCCAGAAAGGTAATTGACTATTCTGTTCAGGTTGCGGTGAATGGAGCTAATTATTCAGAGGCAGGAAAGCTAGCTCCTGAAAAGACAAGCTTCGAATTAAATGATTTCATAAATGATGCCAGTTATTGCTTTGTAATAAGAGCAGATCTTGAAGGAGGTACATTCTCCTTTTCAAATAAAGTTTGTTTGTCGACTAAGATGCAAAGGCCACCTGAATGGATCAATGCCGATTATGCGACTGTCAATCAGAAGAACAATATCGATCTTTCATTTTCAGTCGATCCGCTTACTCAGATATCCTCTTACAGGTTGGAGAGAAAGATCCCGGATGAACCTGACTTCAGCCTGCTCACAAAAATCGAAACTACAAATAGAAATATTGGCTTCACCGACAAAACAGCTGATCCATTTAAAATAAATTACTACAGACTCCTTGCAGTAAACAATTGCAGTAATCCTGTTGTATCCTCCAATCTTTCCTGCAATATTGTCCCTTTACTTGAAAACAAGGACAACATTATAAAACTGACCTGGAATTCCTACAGGTTCTGGCAGGGTATAGTCTCAGACTATAAGGTTTATATCGATAAAGGGAATGGGTTTCTTGAGTTTTCATCAATCCCTCCTTCCGATACTGTCTCTTCAATAAATTATTCATTATTTATGTATGATATAACAGGAAGAAAAGTTTGTTTCTATATAAATGCTCTTGAGACCGCTAATCCTCATGGTATCAGCGGTGAGACAAGTTCTTCCCCGGTTTGCACTGATATAGTAGAGAATATCACAATCCCTAATGCTTTTACTCCTAACAATGATCTCATTAATGATTCATTTAAACCGGTACTTTCATTTACCCCGATAGAATATCATTTTGTGGTTACCGACAGAAGCAACAATATTTTGTTTGAGAGCCGCGATCAGCTGGCTGAATGGGACGGGAAAAAGAATGGGGAAAGTTTACCCCAGGGGGTCTACCTATGGTTCCTGAAAATAAAGACACCTTCCGGGAAGCAATTGACACGTACCGGAACAGTCACAATATTGAAGTAGCGCCAAAATTTAAAGGTTCCGGTTAACTTAAGCGCTACAAGTTTGTTCTAATAAAGCTATATTTGTATTCAGCCAAACATGCAAGTATACTGATATTTATGGGGAATAAGAATATATTTGATGAGGAAGATATTAAACGCATTCAAACTGAATATGAATCGCTTATAAACAATCTGCTAAGATGCAATAAACCGGGAGATTTGGAGCTGATCGAGAAGGCATTTAAGGTTGCCAATGAAGCTCACTGGGACATGCGGCGGAAATCAGGAGAGCCCTACATAATTCATCCGATATGCGTAGCAAAAATAGTAAATCAGGAGATAGGACTGGGAGCAAAATCAATTGCTGTTGCCCTTCTTCACGACGTTGTTGAAGACACCGAATATACTCTTGAGGATGTAAGACGAGATTTCGGAGAAAAAATTGCATCTCTCATTGATGGTCTCACTAAAATTTCAGGGACTTATAACAAGGAAAATTCATCCTCAATGCAGGCGGAGAATTTCCGTAAGATGCTGATGACACTTTCAGACGACCTTCGCGTCATCCTTATTAAGATAGCAGACAGGCTTCATAATATGAGGACACTGGATTCCATGCCGGAGCATAAAAAGATGAAAGTCGCCGGAGAAACCATTTATCTTTACGCACCTCTTGCCAACCGCCTCGGCCTTTATGCTATTAAGAGCGAACTTGAAGATCTGAGTTTCAAATACCGCCATCCAAAAGTCTATGATGAGATCGCTGCCAAACTGAAACATGGAGAAAAGAAATATGTTGCCCTTATAAATAAATTCGCATTTCCTATTATTGATAAACTGGACAAATCAGGAATTAAATTCGATATTAACGGAAGGCCTAAATCCATCTATTCGATATGGAAAAAGATGCAGTCGAAGAATGTTCCGTTTGAGGAAGTTTATGATGTTCTGGCTGTAAGAATAGTTTTTGACCCAGTACCAGGTATTCCTGAAAAAACCCAATGCTGGAATATCTATTCCATAATTACTGATACCTATATGCCTAAGCCCGACCGCTTAAGGGACTGGGTGAGCCGTCCAAAACCAAACGGATACGAGGCATTGCATCTTACAGTAATGGGTCCGGAAGGAAAATGGGTTGAGATCCAGATCAGAAGTAAGCGAATGGATGAAATAGCTGAAAAAGGTTATGCAGCTCACTGGAAGTACAAAGGAGACGATGCCCAGGAAAGTGAACTTGATAAATGGATCAAAAAGATTCGTTTGATGCTGGAGAATCCACTGGAAGACCCTATCGAATTTCTGGACGAATTCAAAATGAACCTCTTCTCGTCCGAAATTATGGTGTTTACCCCAAAAGGCACTCTGGTCAGCCTTCCTAAAGGAGCATCTGCACTTGATTTTGCCTATGAGATTCATACAGAAATCGGGGACAAAGCTATTGGGGCCAAAATAAACTATAAACTTATGTCTCTCAATACCACCCTGATGAGCGGCGATCAGGTTGAGATAATTACTTCGGAAAAAGCCAGGCCCGACAAGGAGTGGCTCGTGTTTGTTCATACATCAAAAGCCAGAGAAGCAATTAAAAACGCACTTAAAGCTGAATCGAAGGACCGGATTCAGAAAGGTATGTCAATCCTTGAAAATAAATTAAATGATCTCGGCGTGGTACCAAACTCCGAAATGGTCAAGAGAATTATGCACTCATACGATATCCTGAACAAAGATGAATTATATTCGAAAATTGAACTTGGCATTATCGACCTGGACAATCTTAAGAAAATTATCAAAAAAAATCCGGTCAGGAATGTCACTAAATACTGGGGGCTAAAACTGATAGGGTTAGGGAAAGATAAAAGTGAAAGTGATCGTGAAAGTGAAAGTGAAAGTGAAAGTGAAGGTGAGAGTAAAACTGAAAAATCAAATGAAAGTGAAGGTCCTGGTCTGAAGTTTGACAAGAATGTGCCATTTCTTCTCCGGGAAAATGTCGATAATTCCGAACAATCTTATGAAATTGCCAAATGCTGTAATCCTATCCCGGGTGATGATGTGACCGGGTATCTTTCACCCGAAGGTGCAATAATTATCCACAAACCTAAATGTCCTGTTGCTATAAGGCTTATGTCAAGTGAAGGGAACAGGATCATCGCAGTGAAATGGACAATTCACAAACTGATATCATTCATTGCAAGGATCAGTATGTCAGGAATTGACAGGATCGGACTGGTAAACGATATTACCAATATTATCTCTTTTGAACTGAATGTAAACATGACAAATATTAATATTTCCGTACAGAACGGAATATTCCAGGGAACGATCGACCTCTTCATCCACCACACAAAGGATCTGAATAATCTGATATTAAAGATTTCAAACATTAAAGGGATTGAAAGGGTCAACAGGGTTGAAGACTTTACAGATATCGAAAACTAGATCTATCCCGTTCCGTATTCAAAAAAAAGGTACTTTTGCTATTGTTTTAAATTAGACCAGATATGATTAGTGACGATACAAAAAAGACTGTTAAACAGATATTCACAGAATACCTTGAGAAGAAAGGCCACAGGAAAACGCCTGAAAGGTATGCTATACTTGATGAGATCTACACTCGTCCCGGTCACTTTGATATAGAATCACTCTATATTTTTATGAAGAATAAGAACTACAGGGTCAGTCGTGCAACACTTTACAACACTATTGAACTTTTGCTGGATTGTAACCTCGTAATTAAGCATCAGTTTGGGAAGAATATAGCTCAGTTTGAGAGAGCTTATCAATGCGCCCAGCACGATCATCTAATTGATATTGAAACCGGTAGAGTAGTAGAATTCTGTGATCCCAGGATAAGCGAGATAATAAAGACAGCAAGCGAACTTCATCACTTTGATCCGCTTTATCACTCACTTTACATATATGGTCATTCTGAAAATAAAACCAGGGAATAAAACATTTTTTTCATATGAATATTGACATACTATTAGGGCTGCAATGGGGAGATGAAGGAAAAGGTAAGATCGTTGATGCATTAAGCCCTTCATACGACGTTATTGCAAGATTCCAGGGAGGACCCAATGCAGGACATTCGCTGGAATTCAATAATGTAAAGCATGTTTTGCATTTGATTCCATCAGGGATATTTCATCCGGGTAAACTAAATATAATTGGCAATGGAGTTGTGCTTGATCCGGCTGTATTTAAGAAAGAGATTGAGGACCTTGGCCTGCCATTATGCGAAGTAGCAGGAAGGCTCGTAATTTCAAAAAAAACACATCTTATCACACCTGGACACAGGATACTTGACGCTGCCTATGAATGTTCGAAGGGCACGCTGAAAATAGGATCTACCTTAAAAGGAATTGGGCCTGCCTATACCGATAAGGCAGGCCGAAACGGACTCAGGGTCGGCGATATTCTTCGAAGTGATTTTAAGGATCTCTATCAGCATCATCTCAGAAGGCATCTTTCAATGCTTGGAAACTATGATTTTAAATATAATCTTGCTGATTATGAACAGGGGTGGTTTGAGGGAATAGAGTTGCTCAAGAAGTTCCGTCTGGTAAACAGCGAATACCTCTTGAACTCTCTTTTATCTGAAAAAAAACATGTACTGGCTGAAGGTGCTCAGGGTACAATGCTCGACATTGACTTCGGATCATATCCGTTTGTGACATCATCAAGTACCATAAGTGCCGGAGCATGTACCGGGCTCGGCGTTTCGCCAAAACAAATTGGAGAAATCTTTGGAATTTTCAAAGCCTACTGCACACGAGTCGGAAGCGGCCCCTTCCCTACCGAACTTAACGATGAAACAGGAGAAATAATGAGAAAGACCGGATGTGAATACGGAGCTACAACCGGACGTCCCAGAAGATGTGGCTGGCTTGATCTACCCGCACTGAAATATTCCATAATGATAAACGGAGTGACTAAACTCTTTATGACCAAGTCTGATGTGCTTTCAGGTTTTAATAGTGTTAAAGTTTGCACAGCATATAATATTAATGGAAACATCACCTCAGAAATACCCTTTGAACATAATCTGCCTGTTCACCCTGTTTACAAGGAATTTCCGGGCTGGACTGAAAATATTTCTGCCCTGCGTGACTACTCTGAGCTCCCCGAAAGATTAAAAGAGTATATGGGGTTCATCGAAGAACAAACGGGAGTCCCCATCACAATGATATCCATTGGACCGGATAGAAAAGAGACAATTTTTAGATAACTTTTATTTCCGCTTAAAAACATACATCCAGGCATCAATTGCAACAGTGTCCTGGAATTGCTTCAGACGTCTTAAGGCCGTGGAGAAATTATCATGAGCCTCAGCTGATACCATTTCGAACTTAGTGCCTTCAAGGGGAATTATTCTGGTCTTGTACCCTTTCTGGGATAAATCTGAAGAAAATCCCCGTGCATATGCAGGCGTTATAAAACTTCCTAAAATGATATTATATCTGTATTTACTTTCCAACTCCGATTTAGCTTGCTCAGCCTTTCTGAGTGAATCGAGCCTTATATTATCGATAGCCTGAAGCCTCTTCTGAATATTGATTGAATCGGCAACTCTTATACTATCCTGCTTTATCCGCCAGACAGCCAGGGTATCATCCTTTTTACCGATAAAACCCATATTCCTAAGCCACTTGCATGAAGGAAACAGCACTATTATCATAATTAAAAGAAGGAGAGTCAATTGTTTCATGATATAGTTTATTTAGTAGTTAGAGATCAAAATCGTCATCCAAAAACCTATATGATGATAATCAAAGATATAAATTATTGTGAACCAATACAAATGATATTAAAGTTGAAAGTTAATCCCTGAACTTACATATTTTGTATATTAGGGCTGAATTTGAATACCTGACTCACTAAAAACAGCCGTTATGAAATCAATAATACAATTCTTTGAAGAGAGCGTTGAAAAATTCAGCAATAATGTCTATCTCTGGGAAAAACCGAATGAAAAATACGAAGGGACAACTTACGGTGAAGCGAAGAAACAAGTATATGAATTTGCTGCAGGTCTTCTTTCCGCAGGTGTAAAAAAAGGCGACAGAATTTGTCTTATCTCAGAGGGAAGGAATAGCTGGGTAATCGGTGAGCTTGGAGTGCTCTATACCGGTGCAGTAAATGTTCCGCTTTCATATAAGCTCAATCCCGATGAAATAAAGTTCAGAATAAACCATTCTGAATCAAAAATGATTATGGTATCATCAATCCAGGCTCAAAAGGTGAAAGAGGTGATGCATGATTGTCCAACCATTGAGAAGATTATTCATTTTGACACACAGGAAGAATATGCAAAAAATGAGATCCATTTTAACGAAATGAGAAAGATTGGGAGGGAATGGCTTGAGTCGCCCGATAATATGAAAAAATTCGAAGAAATATGTAAAAGCATCACCCCCTCCGATTTCGCAAATATATGTTATACCTCAGGCACAACTGCAGATCCTAAAGGAATTGTTCTTACTCATGGTAATTATGTTTCTAATGTTTATCAGGCATATAGCTTAATGGATATTCCCTCTTTTTATAAAACACTTATTATAATCCCATGGGATCATTCATTCGGACATACCTGCGGAATATATGCTTTCATGGGAAAAGGTGCAAGCATCGCATCCGTAAAAACAGGAAAAACACCGATGGAAACGCTCAGAAATATTCCTATTTGTCTGAAAGAGATTAAACCTAATCTCTTTATGAGTGTCCCGGCGCTTGCTAAAAACTTTAGAAAAAACATTGAAAAAGGGATCAAGGAAAAGGGAAAATTCACAGAGGTCCTATTTGATCATGCTCTCAAATTTGCCTACTCATATAATAAAGAAGGCTGGAACAGGGGAAGAGGGCTCCAAAAGTTAAAAAAACCGCTTCTGAATCTGTATGACAAACTTCTTTTCAGTAAGATCCGCGATATCTTTGGCGGAGAACTTGACTATTTTGTAGGAGGTGGCGCCCTTCTTGAAATTGAGCTTCAGCGGTTTTATTATGCGCTTGGGATCCCGATGTATCAAGGCTATGGCCTCACGGAGGCATCACCTGTAATATCTTCCAATTCAAAAAGCAAGCACAAACTGGGATCATCCGGTGCACTAGTTAATAATATGGATCTGAAAATATGTGACGAGGATGGTAATGAACTTCCTGTTGGGCAAAAGGGAGAAATAGTTATACGGGGCGGAAATGTAATGCATGGTTACTGGAAAAACGAAAAAGCTACTGCAGACACAGTCAGAGATGGCTGGCTCTATTCCGGAGATATGGGTTATATGTCGGAAGATGGTTTTCTGTACGTGCTTGGAAGATTTAAAAGTCTCCTTATTGCAGACGACGGTGAAAAATTCAGCCCTGAAGGTATCGAGGAAGCAATCACTGAACAATCCAAATACCTCGATCAATGCATGCTATACAATAACCAAAAACCCTATACCGTGGCACTGGTTGTTCCAAACCAGCATTCTCTCAAGTTGTTTCTTGAAGAGAAGGGTCTCAGTGCTGATTCAGATGATGGCAAAAGAGCTGTACTTACTCTCATTGAAAGCGAAGTGAATGAATATCGGACAAACGGGAAATTCGGACAAATGTTCCCGCAACGATGGCTTCCTGTGGCAATAGGTGTACTTGAGGAAAGCTGGACTGAAGAAAACGGTTTGATGAATTCCGTATTGAAAATTGTAAGAGGAAGAATCATGGACAAATATCAGGAACTTATTGACTATTTATATACTCCTGATGCGAAGGCAATTACAAATGAAAGAAATATAGAGGAAGTTGAAAAAATGAAACTTGGTTAATAATTTTAAGTTGCGCTGGTTAAAATACAATAATATAATTTGTATTTTTGACCGCTAATTTATGAGAATTATCCAAGGTATGAGCCTTTTAAGTTTATTAGATCCGGCACAAGTCTGGATATATTTTGAAGAAATCTGCAATATCCCCCGGCTTTCAAAGAATGAAGCCAATATTAGACGATATCTCCTTGAATTTGCTTCTGCGAACAGACTTGACCACAAGGAAGACAGTGCAGGTAACATATTGATAACCAGACCACCTTCGAAAGGATTTGAGAAAAGAAAAACTATTGTTCTCCAAAGCCATATGGACATGGTTGGGGAAAAAAATGCCGATTATTATCATAATTGGGAAACTGATCCAATTATTCCGGTAATAAAAGAGGGCTGGGTTTCCGCAACAGGTACAACCCTGGGAGCAGATGATGGAATAGGAATTGCCTCTCAGATGGCCATCCTGACTGACAAAACTCTGAAATCAGGAAAAATAGAATGCCTCTTTACCGTCGATGAAGAGTCGGGGATGACAGGTGCAATAAACCTAAAACCTGATTTCTTTACAGGAAATATTCTTCTGAATCTTGATTCAGAAGATGAAGGAATTCTTTACATCGGATGTGCAGGCGGGATGGACACTGTGGCTACAATTAAATATTCTCCGGTTACTGTTTCCCCGGATTTGTGCGCATTCGAGATAATGCTCACAGGTCTGCATGGCGGTCACTCAGGAGATGAAATCCATCGAGGTTATGCAAACTCTGTGAAATTAATGAGCCGGCTGTTATTTGATCTTTCATCTCACCTGGGAATTTCAATCAGCAAATTCGATGGAGGCAATTTAAGGAATGCCATTCCAAGAGAAGCTTTTGCCACAATAGCTATAAATAAAATTTTTGCCGAGGCGCTGAAGAAAACCATTGACAATTATATTCAACTCATTAAAATCGAATATGGTGAACTGGAACATGATTTGAAAATAGAAGTCATACCTGTAAAACTGCCTTCTTCCGCGATGGACAAGGGAAACCAATCAAGGTTGTTAAAGGCTCTGATAGATTGTCCCCACGGAGTTATAGCATGGTCAAAAGATATGGATGATCTGGTAGAAACATCCACTAACCTGGCATCCGTAAAATTCCTGGGAGAAGATATTGTAGAAATAGTTACCACTCAGCGCAGTTCAATTGAATCATCAAAATTTGAGATTGCATTAAAAGTCGAAGAGTGCTTTAATATCGCTGGAGCCAGAGTTGTCCATTCTGACGGATATCCGGGATGGAAGCCAAATATCTCTTCTGAAATCCTGAAGATTACCCGTTCTTCTTTTCTGAATCTTTTCGGAACAGAGCCAAAAGTGAGAGCCATTCATGCCGGACTGGAATGCGGTTTGATCTATGAGAAGAACAAATCGATTGACATGATATCCTTCGGACCTTCCATTAAAGGTGCCCATACTCCTGAAGAGATGATTAATATTGATTCAACTGCGAGGTTCTGGGATCTGCTGATCGATGTGATAAAGAATATTCCTGAAGAATAATTCTCTGCTACTCGTAGATCAGAAATTCATCCTTACCTGCCCCGCAAACCGGACAGATATAATCCGGAGGAAGATCAATAAAAGGCACTCCCGGTTCAATTCCGCCGGAAGCGTCTCCTTCTACCGGATCATATATCCAGCCGCATATTACACACCTGTACTTATCCATTTCCCACCTCCTCACAAAGCTCGGTAAGAACCCCAAAAGTTGATTTCGGATGAAGAAAAGCAATATGAAGCCCTTCTGCTCCTATCCTTGGCATTGTATCAATTAGTTTTATCCCGGCATTTTCAGCAAATTTTAGTTTCTGTTCCAAACCGGTAACAGCAAAAGCCAGATGATGAATCCCTTCTCCTCTCTTCTCAATAAACTTTCCAACAGGACCTTCAGGATCAGTCGATTCAAGCAATTCTATTTTTGTCTGACCTACCTTAAAAAATGCTGTACGGACTTTCTGATCAGGCACCTCTTCTACTTTATAACATTTTAGTCCAAGTATTTTCTCATAATAGCTTACTGCATCTTTAAGGTCTAAAACGGCAATGCCTATGTGTTCAATATGTGACGGGTTCATAAATAGAAATTATATGTCAGGTTTAAATTTACAACAAATAATAATTTACTCAAGTTTTAGAAAGGAAACTCGACCGGTTTTTTAACCTCCGATTTTACATTTTCCGGCTTCTTGGCAGCTTTATGCTCGGGATTTCCGTCGATAAATATTGCTTTATATGGTGTTGTAGGACAAGCAAATTCACAATGTCCGCACCCAATACATATTTCATCTTTAGTCTCCGGGATTACTAGCTTTCCCTCAAATGGGATCATGTGGACAGCTTTCGTAGGACAACTTTCAGAACATGCTCCGCAGGCTGTCTTTTCAGTTTTGACAATGCAATTGTCTTTTATAAATACAGCTTTACCAATCTGGGTCAGCTTCTTTGCTTCCATCGCAAGCGGCATTAACGCTCCAGTGGGACATATTTCAAGACACTTTATACATTCATAAGTACAGAAGCTCTTGTGATAGTCCAGCCGTGGCTGCAAAATTCCGCTTATACCATATTCTAGTACAGAAGGAATCAAAACATTATTCGGACATACAGATATACAGAGAGAACAGGCAGTGCATTTCTTTGTAAAATTATCTATTCCTGCTGATCCGGGAGGACAAACAGGATATTTCCTGTTTTCCTTTACCGTAGATGCTTTGGTTGGTTTAGGGACTGTTGCACTGGCTGTTTGTCCTGATGAAGAATTTGAAAAACCAAGAAAGAGAAGGATTGAGCCTGCTATGACCTTTCGCCGCTCATTATCAATCTGATTTTCTTTCTTATGTATTGTAACTAATCCGTATGAAATAGCTTTTTCGGGACAGCTTTTAAGACAATTAAAGCAATCAACACATCTCGAAACATCTATATCCTTGTTAAGGAAATCAATGCAGGATGATTTACAGGCAAGTGAACATCTTCCGCAACGGGTGCATCTGATATCATCAAAGTTTATTCTGAAGATTGATATTTTCGAAATGAGACCCAGGAAAGTACCCACAGGGCAAATGGTATTGCAAAATAACCTGCCCTTCAAAAATGACATAATACCAATGATCAGAAGGAAGACTGAAGGTATTATAAAACCAAGAAGCGGAAATTTTACCAGTGGAGTATTAACAAGGGTATAAATGTCAAATCTGCCCAGTATCCCCGAAAAGAAATTATTCAGGATTAACAGGAGAGGCTTTACGAAGAAGGTCATCAACCTGCCAAATATGCTGTAGGGATCAAGTAATGTCAGAAGAATCGTACCCCATACAAGCGTTACTATCAATACTATAAGCAGAAGGCTATACCTGAGTATTGTATGTGGTTTCTTGAAACCAAATCTCCTGAATCTTTTTTTTACCTGGCCTCCAGTCCGGCTGAAAACGTCCTGTAAAATTCCCAGTGGACAAAGAAACGAGCAGTAAGTTCTACCCGAAAAAACTGTAAGCAATAGTACAACAATGAATCCTGCTGTTGCAATTGTCCCGACAGTAATGAATTTATAGCCCGAAGGAATAAACTGAATAAAAGTCACGATATTGATATACCTGTTCGGTATGAGATGTCTGAAATCAACAAAAATGGATACGAACAGGATAAGAATCAGGACTGAAAAAAATATGCGTATCTTGCTTAGTAGAGAGGAAGTCATTAACTTACATTTTAATCCTTTTGATATTCAGTGAATCAAGGTTCATATTTCCAATGCCCATATTGTGGGCTATTGTGATATGACTGATATCTGTTGGATTAACTCCCAGCATTTTAGCTGCTGCAGCATCACCTGCCACCAAATCAGTTGTTATAATCATTGACTGCATATTTACAATATCCTCCTTGGAGACACCCCTGGGTCCGTTCTTTATCATTACATTATAACAATCAATAATGTTTAAAGCAGGCTTTTTTAAATAGGTAGCATAGTCAGCTATGCACTGCTCAAGATTATTCTTGTGCCAGAATGCTCTGTCCCAAACATTTCCCATCATATTTTTAAGACAACCAGTCAACCTGGTAGAGCTATGATCCTTCAGAACCGGGACATTGATAAAAACATCTGTCTCAAGAAGAACCTGGTGCACTTTCGCACTCTTAAGAATCTTACCTCTGGGAATGCTTATCTCATGATAATAGCTTTCGGAGCCTCCGGGCACAACTTTTGCTCCGGCATCTTTTGCATTTTTTTCGATTCCTGAGTTTTTGTAACAGTTTACCCAATTATCACACGTATGGTCAAAAACATAAACCTCCCTGGCCCCTGCCTTAAAGCAATGCTCAATTATTCTCTTTACGAGTAAAGGATTAGTACATCCTGCAAATTCAGGTGGAACATCCCAGCCAATATTTGGTTTTATAAGTACTTTTTGTCCTTTTTTCACAAAATTGCCAATTCCACCAATTTCCTGAATACCCAGGTCAAACATTTCTGCTGGCTTGCCTCCCATGATAGCTACCATATCGTAAACTGCGGAAGGAGAAGATGCAGACCAAAGTTTGTCGTAGCCTCCCAAACTTAATGCAGCACCTGCAGCCAATCCAGCTCCGACAGATTTTTTAAAAAAATCTCTTCTTTTCATTTCTTTGGTTTTATCTACCCATTTTTTTTACGGCTGAAAAATACACTTTTTTTTTTATTATTCTGTAAAGAATGGATGTTGTATCTTCGCAGCGTTTAGGATGTTTAAAATCATATATTTTCTAATGAAAAAATAACATTTTCTCTATTTCTTTGTTAAGGTTTTAATCTGATATCTATAATTATATTATCCTTTCCATATGAAAATTCTTTATTATGACTGCTTTTCCGGTATAAGCGGTGACATGAATCTTGGGGCAATGATCGACCTGGGAATTGAAGAGACTTATCTCGTTAAAGAACTGGAAAAACTAAACCTGCCAGGGTGGAAACTGAATGTAATCAGAGATCAGCGTCATGGGATACGAGGTACAAAAGTGACAGTAAAAATAACTATGCATGAACATACACACAGACACCTTTCTGATATTGAAAGGATAATCGATAATTCAGATCTTGCTGAAAACACAAAGACCCTTAGCAAAAGGATCTTCATGAAGGTTGCAATGGCAGAGGCCAAAGTACATGAAATTGAAATAGAAAAGGTTCATTTTCATGAAGTTGGAGCTATAGACTCAATAATAGATATAGTAGGAGCTGCAATTTGTTTCACAACTCTTGGAGTTGATGAGGTTCATGTTTCCGTAGTTGAACTTGGTGGAGGTATGGTTAAATGCGATCATGGCAACCTTCCGGTTCCAGCTCCGGCCACAGCAGAAATTATTAAAGATATTCCATCCAGAAGAGGAGGAATTGATTTTGAAGCTACAACACCAACCGGCGCTGCCATCATTGCCACACTGGGAAATGTTTTCAATTCCAGTCAACCATTTAAAATTACAAAAACAGCTTATGGTGTCGGACAAAAAGAACATCCAGGTGTACCAAACCTTCTGAGAGTATTTCTCGGAGAAACTGATGATAAATCAGAAACTGGTCATGATGCTATGCTGATAGAATGCAATATAGATGATATGAATCCTGAATTTTTTGAATATTTGTCAGAACGCCTATTCAATGCCGGAGCATCGGATGTTTTTCTGACCAGCATAATTATGAAAAAAAGCCGGCCTGGAATTTTGCTGAATGTGATTACCGAAAAAGAGAATGCCGACAAAGTCAAAGAAATCCTTTTCACCGAATCTACCACATTGGGCATCAGATCTTCCCTTTTTAGAAAAGATACTCTTGTCAGAAAGCTGGAACCTGTTGAGACAATATGGGGTAAAGTAACAGTTAAAAGGTCTTATTATAAGGGGAAAGAGGTCTCATCCAAGCCGGAATATGAAGAGTGCAAAACTATTGCATCTAAAACAGGCATACCGGTAAAGGATGTATTTAACACTATAATGGCAGAATTAATAAATACTACAAAAACAAAATAAATGCTAAATAAAAAATTAGAGAATCTCGATACCATCTTTAAGGATCTGAAATCTTTTGTAATTGCATTTTCAGGAGGTGTTGACAGTACTTTTTTATTGCACCGTGCTTCACAAATCAGGAAACTGAAAATAGCTGCTGTCACTATAAGTACCATTTATATACCCAGGCGGGAAATTGAAGAAGCCTCTGAGTTCTGCAAAGCACATAATATAAATCATTTTATACTTGATCTTCCATTACCAGAGGAGATAAGATATAATCCTTTCGAAAGATGTTATTTATGTAAAAATGTTCTCTTCAATCAGATATTATCATTCGCCAGGGAACATGATTTTAGCTATATTGTTGATGGTACAAACGCTGACGATAATGGTGATTTCAGACCCGGGCTAAAGGCACTTGAAGAGTTGGGGATACGAAGCCCTCTTATGGAATCAGGTCTGATTAAACATGAAATACGGGAATTGTCAAAGGAAGCTGGATTGGCTACATGGGATAAACCGGCTTACGCCTGTCTGCTAACCAGGATCCCTTATGAAACGAGGATCACCGAAAATGATCTTAGAATGATCGAAAGTGCTGAACAGTTTCTTTTTGACAAAGGATTTCCCGGCACAAGAGTCAGAATACACGGAGATGTCGCCAGGATTGAATGCTTGCCAGGCTATATCAATAAAATAATAATAGGAATTGAACGGGATCAGATTGTCGAAAATCTCAAAAAAATTGGTTTCAGATATATATCTTTGGACCTGGAAGGATACAGAACCGGAAGTTTAAATCCCGATAATAAAGAAAAATGACTGTCAGAGAACTTGAGCAGCTCCTTAAGGAGGTTAAATCCGGAAAGAAAAGCGTAAATGAAGCACTTGATTCATTAAAATACTTTCCTTACACAGATATTGGGTTTGCCAGGATCGATCATCACAGGGAAATAAGAACAGGTAGTCCTGAAATAGTTTATTGTGCCGGAAAAACTGTTGTGCAGGTAAAAGAGATTTTCAGGGTGATGTCGAAGCATGAAAACAATATTTTTGGGACACGCGCTGATGAAAAGATGTATAAGGCTGTTAAGAGCATACTTCCTGAAGCCAAATTCTTCAGAGAAGCCAGAATAATCAGCCTGAGAAAAAAAGATCCGGAAATACCTGCTACAACAATAGCTGTTATAACGGCAGGTACATCCGATATTCCTGTTGCAGAAGAGGCAGCGGTAACTGCTGAACTTCTGGGGAACAAGGTAGTCCGAATTTATGATGCCGGTGTTGCAGGCATACACAGGCTGGTAGACAAGCTTCCTGAAATAAGAAGCTGCAGGGTAATTATTGTTATCGCCGGTATGGAGGGTGCCCTTGCAAGTGTAGTCGGCGGACTGGTAGACAAACCCGTGATCGCAGTGCCTACAAGTATTGGTTACGGGGCCAACTTTGGAGGAGTATCAGCCCTGCTTGCCATGCTTACAAGCTGTTCTTCCGGTGTTACTGTGGTAAATATAGATAATGGCTTCGGTGCCGGATTCTCTGCAAGCATGATAAACAGAATGAAATGAAATTGATTGAATGCCAGAGAAATATCTACTAGCCACAGCATATTTTCCTCCCATATATTACTTCTCACTTTTCAGCAGGAAAGAAAATATCCTGATTGAAAAAGAGGAGAATTATCTCAAACAAACATACAGGAACAGATGCCTGATATTAGCTTCTAACGGCCCTTCTCCGATGATAGTTCCGGTGCTGACGGCTGGCAATACCAAAACTCGGGTTAAGGATATCCGGATAGATTATTCCAAAAGATGGCAGCAAGTGCATCTAAGGGCTCTTATTTCTTCATATAAATCATCGGCTTACTTTGAATACTATTTTGAAGACATTGAAAAGGTTATCACCCGAAAACCTAAATTTCTCCTGGACCTTAATGGTTATTCGCTTGAAACATTAATGAAAATCACAGGAATTGAAAAGAAGATTTTATATACCGGATATTTTGAACCAGTCGCTAAAAACGATTGGGATTTCAGATATCAAATATCACCTAAAAAAGAAGAACCTGGTTTCTCCTTCTTAAAAGAATATTACCAGGTTTTCAGCAATAAGTTTGGATTTGTCAGTGGACTAAGTACACTCGATCTGATATTTAATACCGGGCCGGATTCGGGCAATTATCTATAGCGGACATCAACAAAACAGTTTACATGAATTTAAAACCTATAGTTGCCGTAATTGTACTTCTCGATGTTTTTATTGTAGCTGCATTAAGATATCCCGGATCATTATACATATAGTATTTGCCGGTTCCTGAAAGCAACGAATATGCTATATCAAAATAAAATTTCTGCTGTCTGAATCCAAATCCGAAAGATGGGCCTTTATAATCAAGGTTTTTGTTTGGTTCAACGGAATTAAACGCTTTTCCATAATAACTGTAGCCAGCTCTCAGGTAGACGTTGCTTATACGAAATTCGGTACCAAACCTAAGGTTTGAAGCTGGTTTAAGTATATCTTTAATGCTCTGATTTTCATTTGAATAATTATAGTCGTCGCTGGCTTTGCTGAATTGCGCCATACTGTAATTTACATATTCATATTCAGCGCTAAACAGAGCCAGTTTCTTTAACTGGACACCTACCCCGAAAATTGCTCTGAAAGGAGTTGTGAGAGTATATTTATATCTCGAGGGGGTATTTGATGCTTCATACTTGTTCTGTCCATCAACAAATGTATCAAAAGTTGAAGTGACATTATCGAAGTAATACTCACTGATCCTGTAATATACCGGAGAATGCAAAGCAAGGCTCAGGCGTAAAAACTCGACTGGTTTTACAATTGTCCCGATTTTGAGAGAATAGCCTGTACCCGATGCTTCAAGATGATCCGTGTAGGTTAAATTCTTAAAATCGTAGATAACATTGGCATCATCAATTTCTTCGTGCTGATAAAGACCGGAATAACTAATTTTGTTAATGCCCAAAGTTGCTCCAAAGTAGACCTTGTTCGAAAAGTTCCCTCCAATGGAAATAGCGTGTTCGGCTGAGTACCCATCGTTTGTGATAACCCGTTTGATGGTCTGCCCGTAAGTATTATTGGCATCTTCACCATAATACGAAAAGATGCTGACATATTGTGTTTTTGACCCTGACAGAGTATCTATCAAATAAGTCTGATTTGCCAGCCATGCGGCACCGGATAACTGATTTTTAGCATTCCCGTTTGCCTGGGCGATCCACGAATCAGTGATTGAGCTATTATTACTTATTCCCTGGACTGTAATATTCTCACTAAAATTGTTTGTCCGGTTAAAGGAATAAGCCAGGTTGAGGTTAACAAGTCCGGATTCCCTGCCGGGAGGAACAAGGTTTATCACGGCTCCAATCTGGCCCATGCGCCATGGGTTTGAGAAATTAGATTTCGTTGAACTATTCCATGTAGCAGTGTTTTGATTATAGTACATCTGCGGCATGGTAATTGAGAGTTCAGTGGATCTGAACACTCCGGTACCTGCCGGATTTAGACTGATCGATGACAGGTCACCTCCGAGGGCTGAAAAAGCTCCTCCCATTCCCATAAATCTGGCCGTTCCGTTATAAAATACCTGAGAGTATCTTAATGCATCATCAACATTCTGTGAATAGCCCTGCAGAAATGCTGCAGCTATAATTATTATTATTAAGCCTGCTTTTTTCATTTTGTCTGTTTTAATGTATGACTTTCCCTGTGTCATTCCACCTGGGAATGAATTTTTCTAATTTAACGAGTAAGAACGGTAATTATTATTATCTTCTTCCAGATGAACCACCTGAGGAGCTACCAGATGAGCTACCTGATGAGCCACCCGATGAGCCACCAGATGAGCCACCTGATGAACCACCCGATGATCCGGAAGAACGGCCCGAAGAACCCGATGATACTGAAGAGCTACCGGAATTATATGATCTGGTACTTCCGGAAGAGGAGTTCCCATATGATCCGCTGGGAGAATATGAGGATGATCCGCCACTTCTTGAAGGTACTGAGTAGCTTCCAGACCTTCCGGGACTTGTGGTCACTGATCTGAACTGACCCTGTGATGGTGCTGAATAGCTTCTACCCTGATTGTTATTATTTATGTAGTTTGATCCTCTATAGTTATTATTACCTACCCTTGAATTATTCGGTGCAATGGTGGAGTTAGTGCCGCCTTGTATCCTGCTGTTATTATAAGAGGGCCTTGTACTCATTCTGGGATTATTGTAGCTGGGAGTATATGATCTGTTAACTGATCTGTAATCAGGTCTGGAAACCTGATTTGAAACATTTGAATTACTTCTCCTTGTCTGTGACTGCACCCCTCCCTGCTGGCCTGTACCTCCTCTTCTTGAATCGCCACTCACGCTTGAATTGGATTGATAATTAGATTTCCTTGCAGGAGATGTGGGATTATAATTATTTGAAAGAGTACTGGATCTTTCACGTCTACTTATCGGGACATCTATGCGACTATCTGACCTATAAAGACCTCCGCCCGGGTAATATCCATAACTGCCATAGAATCCGAAAGGGCTGTAGTACGATCCGTACATGCCACCGAAAAATCCACCATATCCTCCATAAAGGCCACTATAATAGTATGGATCATACATCCCTGAGTAGAAAGGATCGTACATTCCATAACCTCCGTACATTCCATACCCTCCATAACCTCCATACATTCCATAACCACCGAAACCCATGTAAGGAGAAAAACCATATCCGAATGAGCTTCTCCAGTAAGGATCAAAATAGTTACCGTAGAATCTTCTTAACCTGTTTGAGTAGGAATAGTCATCCATATACTCAAAAGCACTGTAATCCTTGTTATAATACATTGAGTTGTTAAAATCGACATCGTTATTATATTCATCTGCAACAAGAGTATCGTTTGCATATGCATTGTCGTAGTATTGTTCAGGTTTAAGATTTCCTTCAGCAATCTGCTGAGGTACATTCTTCTGAACGCTGACTACCGGCTTATCGGTAGACGAATAGTAGAGATCATCATATTCTCCACCGACATACCCACTTGTTGCGCAAGAACCAAGAACAACTGTTGTCAGACCCATTATGTATAAAAGTGCTTTCATTTATGACCTCCCTTTGATTTCTATATGTATGGCAAATATTATACCAAATAACGAAAAATCTGCATAAACTTATCTTTATTTTTCAAAATAAACAAATTTTTATCTCCTTCTTCCGCTTTCGGATGATGAAGATCTACCTGAACTTTTTGTAGATGATCTAGCAGATGAAGAGCTTCTACCTGAGGATGAAGAGCCTGATCTGACTGAATGTGAAGTACTTCTTGAAGGAGTGCTTACCGATCTTGCTGAAGGTGCAGAACTTCTTGAAGGAGTGCTTACCGATCTTCCGGAAGGTGCAGAACTTCTTGAAGGAGTGCTTACCGATCTTTCTGAAGGTGCAGAACTTCTTGAAGGAGTGCTTACCGATCTTCCGAAGGGTGCAGAATTTCTGGTAGTAGTGCTTACTGACCTGCCCGAGCCGGAATTATTTCCCGGGGATACCGAAGATCTTCTTTCAGATGTTGAGACTGATTCAGACCTGTTGACTGATCGTGAAGGACTGGAATTAACGACGGAACTCCTTTCAGATTGAACTGGTCTGCGAACAACGGTGCTCTCATTTCTTGCCGGAAGCTGATCAGATCTTCTGCTCATCCGCTCATCAGAGGGTGGAGTAACTGACCGGCTTCCTCTTGCCGGATTACCATTATTCGATGTACTTACCGATCTTCTGGTTGCAGGATTATTAACACTATTACTTAAACTGCCTGTCCTGGTCCTGTCATCTCTGGTAACGCCGGTCGGACTATAATTTGAACTTTCTCTTCTGGATATATTATTTACCCTTGGATTGTTGTTGGCGTAATCATCACGTCTATAGTTTCCGGTGTTTGAAAATCGATTATTTGACTGATAATTTCTATTGTAATAGTTGTCTCGATAGCTATAGTCATGTCTGTAATCTCGTCTGTAATCCCAATCCCAGCGATTGTGGTTGTTCCAGCCGTAGTAGTGATGATCCCAGGTGTTCCAGAATCCAAAATTCAAAATAACCGGTGCGAACCATGGCCTGTAGTAGAAAGGATTATAACCATAATAGTATGATCCTCCATACCAGGGATCATTCCAGCCCCAGTCATAATATAAAGGAGAATTATATGAAAAACCGAAGCCCAGACCTCCTCCGCCATAGATACTTACTCCCCAGGTAAAGGGCACGTAATCGTACCAATAGGAATCTGTGAAAACAGGAGAATAATAGTCAAACAGTGAGAATGATCTGTGAAATCTGTTTATCCTGGATGAGTAATAATAGTCAGAAACGTAATAATTGTTAACAATTGTTGCTCCATCATCATTACTATAGTCCCTTGAATCAGATATCTGAGCCTGCACCGGAAAACCCGGAAGGAGAACTGCAGTTATTATTCCGATGTATAGTTTTGCTTTCATGACTAATCCTCCGACGTTTTTAATTAACTAAGTTTTTATCTATTTTTGTCCGATCTTATTCTTTGATACAAATTAAACAAATACCGTACCAAAAAAAATGGCAAAGTTTTTAACAGATAAGGACGATAATTATGCACAATGGTATAACGACCTGGTAATCAAGGCAGATTTGGCTGAAAACTCAGTTGTGAGAGGGTGCATGGTTATCAAACCTTACGGATATGCAATATGGGAAAAGATACAGGCGGAACTCGACAGACTTTTTAAAGCAACGGGGCATGTCAATGCATATTTTCCCCTGTTTATTCCAAAATCCTTTTTCAGTAAAGAGGCTGCTCATGTTGAAGGTTTTGCAAAGGAATGTGCTGTTGTTACTCATTACAGGTTGAAGAAGGATCCAAACGGTACGGGTGTCATTGTTGATGAAGATGCAAAACTCGATGAAGAGCTAATCATAAGGCCAACCTCCGAAACAATAATTTGGAACTCGTATAAAAACTGGATCCAGTCTTACCGTGATCTTCCTATTCTTATCAACCAGTGGGCCAATGTTGTCAGATGGGAAATGAGGACAAGGCTGTTTTTAAGAACAACTGAGTTCCTCTGGCAGGAGGGTCATACTGCTCATGCAACACGCGAGGAGGCGGTTGAAGAGACTAACAAGATCATAAACCTCTATGCCGGCTTTGCCGAGAACTCGATGGCAATACCAGTTATTAAAGGATATAAAAGCGAGAATGAACGTTTTGCCGGGGCCCTTGACACCTTTGCAATCGAAGCTCTTATGCAGGATGGGAAAGCGCTACAGGCTGGGACCAGCCATTTCCTTGGTCAGAATTTTGCTAAAGCATTTGATGTCCAGTTCACTGATAAGAACGGAAAGCTTGACTACGTCTGGGCAACATCCTGGGGTGTCTCAACCAGACTGATGGGAGCGCTTATTATGGCCCATGCAGATAACCATGGTCTTGTGATACCTCCAAAACTTGCTCCTCTGCAGGTAGTGATCATACCTGTTTATAAAGGAGACGGACAACTGGAAGGAATTTCCGAGGCTGTTGAAAAGATTAAATCAGGCCTTGAGAGACAGGGGGTAACTGTTAAATATGACAACAGAGATACACATAAACCAGGCTTCAAATTTGCCGAATATGAATTGAAAGGAATACCCGTAAGACTCACAATCGGACCAAGAGATATTGAAAATAAGACCATTGAAGTGGCAAGAAGAGATACACTTACAAAAGAGACTATTCCTGCAGACTCTATCTTCGAATATATACCCAAACTCCTTGATGACATACAGAAGAATATTCTTAATAAGGCTATCAGGTTCAAAGAGGAAAATACATTCTACGTTGATAAATGGGAAGACTTTATACATACTCTTGACAACACCGGCGGATTTATAATGGCCCACTGGGATGGGACGCCAGAAACTGAGCAAAAGATAAAGGAGGAAACAAAGGCAACTATAAGATGTATTCCCTTTGATTCTCCTGAGGAAGAAGGTAAATGCATCTATTCCGGCAAACTTTCCAAAAAAAGAGTTTTATTTGCAAGATCTTACTAAACTTTATACCATCCTGCCATGTCGGAGATCGAAGATAAGAAACTTCAGATAATCGGAACACTTAAAGAAAAATCCCTCCTGAAGCAAAAAGTTTTTGACAACACCTTCCTATCGTTTGGTAATGTTAAAGATATACTCAGAAGCCTGTCGAAGGATCTGAATGTTAACCTTGGTGGTATAGATTCAAGGATCAGACTGGAGTATACCGACAGAAGCAACTTCGATGCCCAGATCAGGGTAGCAGGTGACATACTACTTTTCAGCATGCACTCTAATATCTTTCAGTTCGACAGGGAACATCCTGCATGGAAAACCTCTTATATCCAGAAGAACAAATACAATGCCTATTCGGGAATGATCAATATCTACAATTTTCTTGCAGATTCTTTTAAATATTCAAGACTGGATGACCTTGGATACCTGATTGCAAGGATATTTATAAACCATGAAAATCAGTATTTTGTTGAGGGCAAAAGACAGATGGGAATGTTGTTCACAAATTATGGCAATGAAGAGATAAGCAAAACAGCTCTTCAGAATATCATTTTCACGGCAATTCAATATGCCCTCGAATTTGATCTCCTTGTACCCCCCTATGATACAGTAAAGATTGCGACAGTCGGACAGGCAGAGGCAAAAATCCAGCATTCAAGGGTTATTACAGGAAAGCGGCTTGGATTCCAGTTCAATTCAGATGATGTACTCGGCAATAATTCCAAAAATTCCTGATGTCCCTTGAAAAAAATAGGAAAATATTCTCATTTCAGCCTCTTGTTATTCTGGCTTTCTTTTTTTTTTACCAGCCTCTCTTTTCGCAAAATCCGGTAAGACAGGATACTACCATTAGAGTCCCGCGGGGTTCATTTCTCCAGTTCAGAGGAGTCAAAAAATTTTTGCAGAAAGATACAGTCATCAGTGTATCCCGATCGCTGTACCCGGCTCTGCAGTTCCGCGGAGACAAAACAATTGCTTTCTACGACTCTCTGAAATCAAAAGCATCCAGGAGCAGTTTTACAAGAGCCTTGTTCGATCTGGTTATTGTCTCCCCCGACTCTATCAATAAGAAGAGGACAATCAGCAACAGTCTGGAGAATTTCACGGAGTATTCAGGTAAGATGATTAGGAATATCTATGTTCAAACCATAAATGTATTTGGAGCAGATATAAACAATCCCGCTTACTATAATCCGACCAGGGCAGAAAAGCTGCTGAACAGTACACATTTTAATACAAACGAAAACGTAATAAGAAAGTACCTTCTTTTTTCTGAAGGTGATACATTATCGCCATTGAAACTCAGTGATAATGAAAGGGTTATCAGACAGTTACCGTTTATAGAGGATGCAAAGATAATCGTCGTGCCCGTATCAGGTAATGAGGCTGATATCATGATTGTCACAAAAGATGTATATTCCCTTGGAGGAGGTTTTTCTTACAAAAGCAAAAAAAGCGGTACGGTAAGTCTTTTTGATAAAAATATTTTTGGAATAGGCCATGAATTTGACATTTATGTCCCTTATTCAATAGGCAAATATGAATCACCCGGTCTCGGATTGAACTATAATATCTATAATCTATGGAAATCCTTCATTAATCTGAACCTTAATTATTCTCACGCACTGGGAACAAGGAAGTACGGAATTAATCTTTCAAAGGACCTGATCAGCTCAACGACAAAGTATGCAGGAGGTATTACTATAAATCAAACCTATACCACAGTTGATCTTGACACAATGCCCAGGCAGCAACCTTTAAAGGTAAATTACCAGGACTACTGGGCTATGCGATCATTTCTAATTGATAAAGAATCTGTTACACGTATAATAACCGGTATCAGGTATAAAAATAATAATGTTTATCAGAGACCTCTTATTAATCCTAATTCATACCTTCCGCTTCAGAGGTACATGTTCTTTGTAGGATCGCTTGCACTGTCAATACAGAAATATTATAAGACGAGTCTGTTGTATAGCTATGGACGGACAGAAGATGTTCCATATGGAATGATGATAAGGATTTCAGCAGGAACAGAGTTAAATGAATTTAAGAGAAGGAGATATTCGGGAATAGATGTCTCGTTTGGACGATCAATAGAGAAGGCAGGTTATTTTTATGTCTCTTCCGGCGTAGGATCATATTTTAATGGAAAACTAACAGAACAGGGAGTCTATCTGTTCAGAATGAAATTCTTCTCAAATCTGGTTTATGTGGGCCCTTACAAATTCCGCAATTTTGTCAATATCGACTATACAAGGGGATTTGACAGGTATAATAATGAATACCTGGTTATTCCAAAAATAAACGGGTTTAGTGGATTGGCAAATGATTCTTTAAGGGGAGGCCAAAGAGTAATTTTAAGTCTTGAATCAGTTGTCTTCAGCCCTAAGAACTACGTGGGATTCAAATTTGCAGTGTTTGGTTTTACAGACATTGCCTATATTACGGGAACAAGAGAGGTTACATTCAGGGGAGGATATCTATCCGGAATTGGCCTCGGATTGAGGATCAGGAATGACAATCTTGTCTTCAATACTTTCCAGATCAGGATTGGTTTCTTCCCCAGCCCACCCCGTTATTCCAGGATAGATAATGTAATAATATCAGGTGAACAACTGTTGCGCCCGGCTAATTTTGATCCTGGTCCACCTGATGTAATCCCGTACAGGTAATGTTCAGCAATTTCTGCTTACATTTGTAGTGATTCCGGGTCTAATTAATGAAGGTTGACATCCAGTGATTGAAGAATTCAGAAAGTATATTGCAGAGAACAACCTGATTTCAAAATCAGAAAGGGTATTACTGGCTGTAAGCGGAGGTATTGACTCCATGGTAATGGCCCACTTGTTCCTTACCTGCAACTTCAACGTAGGCATTGCTCACTGCAATTTCAATCTGAGGGGAAGGGAATCGGATAAAGACGAGGCTTTTGTAAAGAACTTTGCATTAAATAAGAATGTTCCGTTTTTTTCTGAAAGGTTCGATACAACCGGATATGCTACAGAAAAAGGGATCTCTATTCAAATGGCAGCCAGGGATTTACGCTACAGGTGGTTTGAAGAGATCAGACTTAAGCACAATTATAGCTCTGTATCTGTAGCGCATAATCTTAATGATAATGTTGAAACATTTCTTATTAATCTTACACGTGGTACAGGAATTGCCGGCCTGACAGGCATGAAACCCGGGCACCGTAACATCATACGTCCGTTGCTGTTTGCCACCCGTAATGCAATTATTGAGTACAGTAACCATTATAACATTGACTATAGGGAAGACCAGTCAAATTCCGAGACTAAATATACCAGGAATAAAATCAGGCATATAATTATGCCTCAATTCAGAGAGATTAATCCATCTTTTGAAACAGCAATTACCGAAACGGCAGAAAGATTAAATGAGATCAATGAATTGGTTACTGACCACATTTCTGAAATAAGGGGGAAAGTATCCGTTTCTGGATCAGGTACAATAGTATTCAGGATCAATCTATTACAAAGCCTGTCACCAAAACGTACTATTCTGTTTGAATTGTTCAGGCCATATGGCATTGGTAAAGGACAGATTGAGGATCTAATCAGGCTGATTGATGGCAAAACGGGAAATCAGTTGATCACCTCAGGCTATAGATTGTTAAAGAACAGGAAAGAATTGGTTGTTTCGAAGAATGAGGATGACTCTGATGAGAATTTTGAAATTGGATCGGTACAGGATCTCATAAAATATCCGGGTTGCGTTTCTGCTGAAAAAAAAAGCATAAAGCCCGGATTTACTATTCCGGAAACATCAAACATTGCCTGCCTTGATGCAGACAGGATTTCTTTTCCAATGATAATCAGAAAATGGAAACATGGTGATTGTTTTTATCCCCTGGGTATGAAGCAGAAGAAGAAACTAAGTGACTATTTTATCGACAAAAAATATTCAATTATGGCTAAAGAATCTTGCAGGATTCTTGAATCGGATGGTAAGATAGTGTGGATAATCAATGACAGGATAGATAACCGGTTTAAGATCACATCCCGTACAAAAAAAGCTTTGATTATTGAGGTAAAGGGTTCCGGAGATGATGATTAACCACGAACCCCGTTAATACCCCTGTCAATCATCAGGAGATCTGCCAAAGCAATTGCTACAGCTGCCTCAACAATTGGGGGTATTCGCAAAGCAATGCATGTATCGTGACGTCCGGTAACCTTAAGAGAAACTATCTCTTTCTTTTTGAAATCATAAGATTTCTGCTCAATTCCTGTGGATGAAGTTGGTTTAACAACTATCCTGAATATCAATTCATTACCATTCGTAATTCCTCCATTTATACCACCGGCATTATTGGAGGATGTTTTTCCGGTTTCATCAATAATCGGATCATTGTGTTCTGATCCCTTCATTTTTGCAGAAGCAAAACCTGATCCAAACTCAATACCTTTCACAGCAGGTATTGAAAAGACCAGGTGGCTTATCGATGACTCGGTTGAATAAAAGAAGGGTTCTCCAAGTGCAAGTGGGGGATTTTCAACTTTACATTCAATTATTCCTCCGATAGTATCACCCGATTTTAAAGCAGCTTCAACTGCAGAGTCAATATCTCTTGAGCCGCCTGCTTCTATTACATCTGCCCCGATTCTTGCCGGATGGAGTATTTTTTTTGCAATAACTCCCGCTACAACAAGTCCCCAGGTTATTCTTCCGGAAAAATGACCACCTCCACGGTAGTCTGAAAAGCCTCCATACTTTACCTTTGATACAAAATCAGCATGCCCCGGGCGTGGAATCGTGAATACATCATTATAAACAGATGAATCCATTTCAGCATTTCGTGTAATCACTGTAACCGGCGCTCCGGTTGTATATCCATCCTTAACACCGGAAAGAATCTCAGGAAGATCACCTTCGGTCCTGGGAGTGGTCCCTTTCCTTCCGCTCTTCCTGCGCATAAGGTCTGGTGAGAAGTCAGCAGTTTTCAAAGGTATACCCGACGGACAGCCGTCAACGATCACCCCTACTGCCTGACCATGTGATTCTCCAAAGAGGGAAACTCTGAAAATAACACCAAAAGTATTCATAACACATTAAATTACATCAATTTAATCTCACCCCCAAGCTTTCGGAAATCATCAGGAAACTGAGGGTAAGATTTATTTACGCAATCAAATCCATCAATAATAACCGGTGAACTGGATAATAATGAAACAGAAGTCAGGGCCATTGCAATCCTGTGATCGCCATTTGCACTAGCCACCCCTCCTTTTAAAGACAAACCACCGTCAATTTCAATCCTGTTACCGTAGTTCCTGATTTTCCCGCCGAGCTTTGAAATGGTTGATTCCAGGATTTTGCCACGGTCAGATTCCTTTGAAGTCAGCCTGCTGGTACCAGTAATAATACTTTTACCTCTGCATGCAAGCGCTAATACAACAAGTGGTGGCGCCAGATCGGGACAATCAGAAATATCAAATGAGAATCCACGCAGATCGCCTTTGGAGACAATGACAGAATCGTCTGATAACGAAATCTTTGCACCTGCACTCGATATGATTTCAAAAATTGCTTTATCAGCCTGCCGGGAATGAAAATCCAGGTTCCTGACTTTAGCTTCACCCTTAATGGCCGCCATAACAAGGAGAAAGGCTGCACCACTCCAATCACCCTCAACGCTATAATCACCAGGGGAGTATTTTTGACGTCCTTCTATTTCAAATCTCTCATATCCGTGATTCTGAACTTTTATTCCAAACTTTTCTAATATCTCTATAGTAAGGTCAATATATGGTCTGCTAACCAGGTTAGTAACAAATACAGTGCTGTCAATCCCGACGACAGGTAATGCCATCAGTAAACCTGTAATAAACTGGGAGCTTACCGAACCATCGGTGTGTACATCTCCGCCTTTTAAAGGTCCTATTATTTGAATCGGGAGGAATCCGTTATTGGTAGAAATATTAACACCAAGCTCTGCCATCGGCATCTCCATCATTTTTAACGGCCGGTTAAGCACCGATCCTTTACCATTGACTGTTATTTCGCCTGAATGAAGTGCGGCAATCGGAGTGAACATCCGGGTTGCAAGACCCGATTCACCACAGGAGATATGGTCCTGAACAGGATTGAAACCGCCTCTGACAACCACAGATTCTGTGGAAATTTTAACTTTCGCACCAAGACTCTCAGCAATGGCAATAGCAGCCATCGAGTCATCACAGAATGATGGCGAATATATAGTCGTCACACCTTCAGCAAGAAGAGCACCCGCGATGTACCTCTGCATTGCACTTTTTGATGATGGCGCATTCACTGTACCCGATATTGCTGAACATTTGGCTTCTATCCTCATTATCTGCTGCTCATTTTTTTATAATAGTCAAGCAGGTTTGCCACACCTATATTATGTACAATTGCTTTTCCTGTTTTTTCAAGCATTACGAAATTAACAGTTTCACCTGATTTCTTCTTATCCTTGGAAATATAATCTTTAAACTGCTGATCTGTAATACAATACTCTTTAAGCAGTTTAAATTTTTCCAGAATGATTTTTAATCTTTCTCTTTCTTCAGGTTTCAGAAATCCAAGCCCGACTGATATATCAGCTGAGATCATCATACCTGCTGCAACAGCAAATCCATGGCTGAGCCCTGTCTGTGCCTCAATAGCATGCCCGAATGTATGACCAAAATTCAGTACCATTCTTAATCCTCTCTCCATTTCATCTTCTCTGACAACAGAAGCTTTAATATTTACACATTTGGCAATAAGTCTGGTCATTAGCCTTGAATCCCTGTTGAGAATTGGATCAATATTCTGTTCAACTGTTTCAATGAGCCCGGCATCCAGAGTTGTTCCTGTTTTAATAAGTTCTGCAAGGCCTGACAGATATTCATCTTCAGGAAGTGTTTTCAGCATTGCGGTATCGCATATCACAAACTCAGGCTGAGTGAAATTGCCCAGAATGTTCTTTACAGAACCAACATTTACCCCATTTTTACCACCAACACTGGCATCTACCTGCGACAGTAAACTTGTTGAAACAAAGCCAAATCCAATACCACGCATATAGATTGAAGCAAGAAAACCGGCAATATCGCAAACCACCCCGCCTCCAAAACCAATAATAAATCCCTTCCGGTCAATTCCGAGGTCAAGGAGCTGAACAGTAAGGTCATTTATTACGTCCAGTTTTTTGCTCTTTTCGCCAGGAGTTATCGACACAATTGGAAAGAGAGGAAACTTTTTTCCATACAATCTCAGTAAATTGTTGTCGGTTATAATCACAGCATTTTCAACAGGAACATATTTAACGAAATTATTCCATTTCGTCCCGATAAGAATTACTGACTTATGACTGGCGGTATCAATGTTGACCTCTTCCAAATACTAATTTTGTTTTAAAGGTACATATTTTACTTTTCGCTAAGATCGAACCAGCGCATCTCTTTTTCATCCAGCAATGCCAGTAGTTTGCCCAGTCTGTCAGATTTAAGGTACAGGTCATCGGGCTTTAATGATCCGCTATTCATCTCTGCTTCAATCAGATTCTTTTCTGACTCCAGCTCCTTAATCTCATTTTCCAGGGTTTCCAGCTCACGTTTCTCCTTAAATGAAAGACCCTGTCTCGGTTCACGTTTAATGGAATCCTTTTCATAACCCGGCGACCTGACAATCTTTTTCATTTTCCCTTCAGCAATAATTCTATCCTCCTCCTGTTTATTTCGCATCTGGGTATAATTCCCCGGAAAATCTTTTATTACACCTTCTCCCCTGTACTCAAAGATGTGATCCACAACTTTGTCCATAAAATATCTGTCGTGCGAAACTACTATTAAACAACCCCTGAAGCCGGCAAGATATTCCTCAAGTACATTAAGTGTAAGTATATCAAGATCATTTGTAGGTTCATCGAGCATCAGAAAATTCGGATTTTGCATCAGTACTGTAAGGAGATAGAGCCGGCGTTTTTCACCTCCGGAGAGTTTCTTAATAAATGTATATTGTTTTTCAGGTGGGAAAAGGAAGTAATTCATGAATTGGGTTATCGAAAGTATGGTACCATTGCCAACTGTTACATTTTCTGCAATTTTCCTCACCGCATCAATAACTGTCATTTCATCATCGAATTGAATTCCCTCCTGTTTGTATAAACCAAACTTTACTGTTGCTCCTATATCTATGGTACCCGAGTCAGGAACCATCAACCCCGATATTATATTCAGAAGCGTTGTCTTGCCTGTTCCGTTCCTTCCGACCAGACCAACCTTTTCAAACCTCATAAAACTATAGGAGAAATTTTTGATAAGTGTCTTATCTCCAAAGGCTTTAGTAATATTTTTAATCTCCAGGATTTTATTACCCATCCTCGAAATGTTCACATTTATATTAATTGCTTTATCTTCTGTCCTGCCTGCTGCTCTTTCCTTCAGGTCATAAAATGATTCAATTCTTGACTTCGCTTTATGTCGCCTGGCTTTTGGCATCCGTCTCATCCATTCAAGCTCAGTTCTTAAGATGTTCCTCGCTTTATCGGCATTTGCCTTAGCAGAAGTTTCCCTTTCCTGTTTCTTTTCAAGAAAATATTCATAATTTCCTTCATATCTGTAAAGCTCCCCGTCGGACAATTCGAAAATCACATTGCAGACCCGGTCAAGGAAATAACGGTCATGAGTAACCATCAGCAGAGTTTTACGCGATCCTGAAAGATAGTCCTCAAGCCATTCAATCATATCAAGGTCAAGATGATTAGTGGGTTCGTCAAGGATCAGCAAGTCACAGTCAGTAACAAGTACCTTTGCAAGAGCTACTCTTTTCTTCTGACCTCCCGATAAATTGCCAATCAAGGCGTTGAGATCCGGAAGCTTAAGTCTGAAAAGTATCTGTTTGACCTGAAGTTCATAGTCCCAGGCTTTATAATCATCCATCTTGCTGATCATCTTCTGTATGAGCTTGTCATCACCCGAAAACAGGCTTTCTTCATAATCTCTGATAACATTGACAAGATCGCTTCCTGTACTGAAGAGTTCGTCGAGAATTGAATTTGAATCTTCCAGCAGCGGAGACTGTTCAAGGTAAGATATTCTTAGACCACGCCGTAGATTAACGCTTCCTTCATCAGGCGATTCCTTGCCATAAAGAATATCGAGCATTGATGATTTACCGGCTCCATTTACTGCAATCAGGGCAATTTTATCACCGTTATTGATATTCAGATCAATATTTTCAAATAACAGAATTTCGCCAATTCTTCTCGAAATTCTATTTGCCTGCAGATAACTAATCATAATTTGATTTAAAATGCAAAGATAAAAAGTGTTACCTTACTTGCATCAATAATCAGCTGGAGCATGAAACTAAAGGAGAGATACAGGAGAACAATTGAATATTTTCTTAAGAATGATCCGGATCCTGAAACGGAACTTGAATACAGAGATCCTTTTGAGCTTTTAGTAGCAGTAATTCTGTCAGCCCAATGTACTGACAAGAGAGTGAACATGATAACTCCCGCTCTTCTCAAAGCTTTCCCGGATGCTGAATCTATGGCAACAGCAGCTCCCTCCGAAATATTTGAATACATTAAATCCTGTACTTATCCAAATAATAAATCAAAGCACCTGGTTGGGATGGCCAGAATGTTGATTGATAAATTCAATGGTACAGTCCCTGAAGAACCTGAATTATTACAGCAATTACCAGGGGTTGGCAGAAAAACAGCAAATGTTGTTGCCTCAGTAGTTTTCAGGAAGCCGGTTATCGCAGTCGATACTCATGTTTTCAGGGTGGCAAAGCGAATCGGACTTGCAGATAGGGCAAAAACGCCACTGGATGTTGAACTGCAACTTTCAGGTAATATTCCTGCCGGGTTAATTCGTAATGCACACCACTGGCTAATTCTTCATGGCAGATATATCTGTAAGGCAAGAAAGCCTTTGTGTAACCAATGCGGATTGACAGAGTTTTGTAAATACTATAAAAATAATGCATGAACGCTTTGATACAAAATTGACCGTAAAATGTTATTTTTAATCCGCAATATAATTCCTCATTAATGGTCCGGAACAGAAAATTATCAACTTTATCTGATCTTGGTACGATGGTACGCAAGGTTAGTGATTCCGTGCATACCACATTGGGAAGAAAGAATTATAAGGCAAAAGAGATGGTTTTTCTGACATTCTCAATGTCTACCCTGCCAATGGCGATAAGTAATCTGGATTCAGGAATTTATGTTGATGTAAATAATGCTTTCCTGAAGGTTCTGGGATATAAAAAGAAGGAAATAATAGGCCATACTTCAGATGATATACAGGTTTTTGCCGACATCGTAGAGAGTAGTAAATACATCCGGCTTCTTTCAAATTTCAATAAAGTAGTCGATTTTCCTGTGAATCTAAGGAAGAAGAACGGTGAGACCAAATCATTCCTCTTTTCTTCAGAGACAATTAAAATGGGAAATGAGGTGTATCTGCTTACCACCTATTCGAAGGCAGAGAAGATAAACGACAATTCTCAGTTTAATGGAAACAGATTAATAATAGATGAGATAGTTGAAACTATAAGCAGTTATATATCGGTTTACGCTCTCTCTTCAGATAATAAGTTCATAATTCAAAACCTGAATCACAAAGTTGAAGAGATTGAGCACATCCGCAAATCTGACGTTGTCGGTAAACCTATAACTGAGACCGGTCTTTCAAATCGAACCAAACTGATCGAATTATTGAATCATCTAAGGATAACAGGTGAAGTTCACAAACTTTCTGCTTCCCCCGATGGTGATGATTCTGAAGGATATTATATGGGTTTCATACTTTCAAACGACGATTTTGTAATTACCTGGGAACCAGGACAATTACAGAAAGCAAGGGAAATGGAGATCATTAAGCACGGGAGTGTTTTTGAGAGGTTCTCAGATACTCTGCCTGAAATGGTCTTTGAGCTGGATCCTGACGGGAAAATAACCTATGCAAATCCTCAGGGAATTAAATTTTTCGGATACAGTGAAGAGGATCTTGAAAGAAATATGACAATTGCAGATTTTTTTCCTCCCGACGAGCTCCTGTATGTCCGGAAGAATCTGGAGACTCTATTAGTTCCCGGAACAACTACAAATAACAGATATTTTGCCTGGAGAAAAGACAGGACCGTGGTTCCAATTATCGTCAGGACTTTTGGCATCTTTCAGAATGGGAGACTGACAGGTTACAGAGGTGTAGCAACAGACATAAGCGATAAGCGGAATTTTGAGGAACAGATTGTGAGGGAAAAAGCATTTCTTGAAAACCTTATAGAATCTACTCCTGAAGCAATTGTTATTACTGATATCCCGGGGAAAATAACAATGATAAACAGGGAGTTTACAAATCTCTTTGGCTATACCTCTGAAGAGGCTATAGATAACTATATTGATGATCTGGTAGTTCCGGATGAGCTCAAAGATGAGGCAATTCAGATTGACGAACTGGCACTTCAGAAAAGAAAAGAGGTAAGAGAGACAATCAGAAAAGATAAACTGGGGAATAAAATCCATGTTTCACTTATTGCTTCATCTGTGGTGATCGGTAACGTGACAGTAGCTCACCTTGGTATATACAGGGACAATACCACCGAAAGGAAAAAACAGCAAATCCAGGATATTCTTTTTAATATCTCCACTGCGGCTTTAAAACAGGTTGACATAAAAGACATATATCCCACAATTGTTGCCGAACTCAGCAAAATATGGGATACAAATAACTTTTATATTGCACTGTATGACAAGGTGTCACAGACCTTATCCCTCCCTTTTTTCTCGGATGAAAAAGATAATTTCAATGAGATCCCGGCCAAAGGCACAATAACAGCATGGGTTATAAATAATAATAAGCCAGTTCTCCTGAAAGAGAAGGAACTGTTAAAGATGGAAGAAAGTGGAGCCATTGAAATGGTTGGCACGCCATGTAAAGTCTGGATGGGAGTACCTCTTAGAGTTGAAAGAGAGATAATCGGGGTAATCGTTCTTCAGGATTACCATTCGGAAGATAAGTTTTCATCTGAAGATCTTAATGTCCTCGATTTTATTGCTAACCAGATAGCCACTGCAATCCAGAGAAGAGTTATGCTCGATAATCTGATAGCGGCACGGCAAAGAGCAGAGGAAGCTGCTCAGTCTAAACAGTCATTTATGTCAACTATGAGTCATGAGATAAGAACACCGTTAAATGAGGTAATCGGCATATCCAATCTTCTTATGCAAGCCAATCCAAGGGAAGACCAGATGGATCTAATAAAAACTCTGAGATTCTCGGGCGACCATCTGATGACACTGGTAAATGATGTACTTGACTATAATAAAATGGATTCCGGCAAGATTGAATTTGAACAGACAAATTTCAATCTTCCGGATTTTCTCGATGAAATAAAGAGATCGTATGCATTCAGGGCAAAAGAGAAGGCATTAAACTTTGAAATTATTAAGAGCGACAATCTACCCGTCGTGGTGACCGGTGATCAGATCAGACTCAACCAGATTCTATCCAACCTGTTTTCTAATGCTTTGAAATTCACCATCAAAGGAGAAATAAAGGTTTTTGTATCCGAGATAGGAAGAACTGGTAATCAGTCAAATATTGAATTCATAATCTCCGACACCGGGATTGGCATTCCAAAGGATAAACACTTAACTATCTTTGATAGCTTCACCCAGGCATCAACAGAAACAACCAGACTTTTCGGGGGTACAGGACTTGGTCTGGCAATCTGTAAGAAACTTATTGAATTACAGGGAGGAGAAATAAGAGTTGAAAGTGAACCTGAAAAAGGCTCCAGATTCATATTCAACCTCTATTTCGGGGTTCCTGATCAACAGGTTTCAGGCAAACTGACTGGAGCAGCTGAAACTTTTAAGGGTCTGGAAGGAAAAAGAATCCTGGTCGCGGAAGATAATAAGATCAACTTCTTCGTTGCCAATAAGTTTCTCATCGGATGGGGAATGATCGTCTCTCAGGCAGAGAATGGCCAGTTAGCACTTGAAATGATAGAAAAAGAAGAATTTGATTTGGTATTGATGGACCTTCATATGCCGATTCTTGACGGAATCGAAGCAACAAGAATAATCAGAAATTCAGCAAATCCTAAAATAAAAGATATCCCGATAATTGCACTTACTGCAGCAATAATGTCTGAGAGCCACGACAAGATAGAAGATCTGAATATAAATGACTATGTTCTTAAACCATTTAAGCCACAGGATCTGTACGAACGAATACTAAAGCATATTAGATAAAGGCGTATTATTTTATACAGTATTTGCTTACGTAACCCGTTGCCTTCTTATTCCCCAGTTTAAGCGCTGCATTGAAATCGTGACAGGCATCTTCTATTTTTCCGGAATTCAGAAGTGAAATACCTTTGTTAAGCCAGGTATCTGAATTTGAGGGCTGAAAATCAAGAGCCATGCTGTAATCTTCGATAGCAGAAACCCAGGTCCCGGAGATAAAATATGAATTTGCCCTGTCGATATAACATTCAGGATCATTTGGATGAAGTTTGAGGTTCTTTGAAAAATATTCTATTGCTTTAAGATTATCTCCTGATTGAGCTTCAACTTTACCTGCGAAACTTAATGCACTCTTGTTTTCCGGGTACAGGTCCAGAAATCTTGAGATATCTTTCAAAGCCTTATCTCTCTCCCCGGTCTTATTATAACATTCTGCCCGCAAAACGAATAAACCGGCATCAACAATCCCCATATTAATAAGATCGCTATAAGATTGAGAAGACCCCGACGGATTTCCAGACGACAACTGCGCCTTTGCCAGCAATCGTAAATATCTCTCACTCTTTTTCTCTGTGTCCGGGAGTTTCGTCAATTCTGTGATACTCTCTTTGTACTTTCCTTTAGAAAACTGAATAAGAGCTTGCGCATATTGCACATCCGGTGCTTCACGGTAATCAGATGATATCTCGGCCAGTAAATTGCCCGCTTCATCTATTTTACCTATTGAAACATAATACTCGATCTCCGACATTTTTGTTTCCAGAATGCCATATCTATCTGTTTTCCAGAATAGTCTCCATTCAGGCGTATTTTCAATTGTGGAAAATGCTGCATCGAGCATAATTTCCTTTTCACTTTTTTTAAAGGGTGAATTAATGCTGTTTTCAAGGTGCTTCAGAGAATTTACAGGATCACCCTTAATAGCTGAGATCCTTGCGAGTCCGTATTCCCCTGATGAGGATGCCAGAGAGTTGGCCGACTGGTAATCGGTAGCTGCAGTGCTGTAGTTTCCTCCTGCTAAATCTGCCTCAGCCCTTTCAAGAAAAAATCTATAGTCCTTATTTTTCGATATTCCGTCAGACAACAGGGCAATTGCTTCCCTGTACTTACCTGATTCGATCAATGCCTTTGCACTCATAAGATAGTCGACAGGCTGCTGGGCGAGTAATGAAGCTGAAATAAAAAATGAACTGATCAAAACCAAAAATCTTTTCATGACGGGTATGATAATCTTATTTACCTACTTGTTTAGAAGGCTTCGCTCCTATTTCAGTGATCACATGGACAAAACCGGAAAGGTGGATTAATTCCAGCCGGTTCACCCTATTCTCCCATACATCACATGTATAAAAATATACACCCGGTGATACAATTTTCCCTTTATAGGTTCCATCCCAGTCTATTCTTGGATTGCTTGTATGGAACAAAAGAAGTCCTCCCCTGTTGAATAACTTAAAATCAACCTTTTCGACAATCCCCGATGTTTTCGCAACAAGCCTGTCATTAAATGTATCATTGTTTGGTGTAAAAACATTCGGAATCTCATAAAAGTTACAAGAGTCGATAACACAAATCTCCGCTGACCTCGGACTCACATTTCCTGCCAGATCATAGGCAGATATTGAATAGCACCCTGAAGCCACATGCTGATGAAGATAATCAAAAGTACTTTTGTCGGCTATGTTAATAATTGAATCCTTCTCACTGTTAACAGGCCGGTAAAATATATTATATCCGGAAATATCTGCAAGACAGACTGGGTCATTAACAATCCAGTTCAATGTAATTGAAGGAATATCGCACTGGGACGTTACTTTCAATGCAGGAGTACAGGGAGGTTCATTGTCAACCGGAACAGTGGAGGCGGTTTCGGAAAGATTGATAAGGTTTTTTGGAAGACCGGGATTTTGGTAATCCCCCAGGGATCTTATATAGTACCTGTAAGAGGTTCCGTTGGTCAATCCAGCGTCGGTATAGTTAAGAAGATTTGTATTTCCGACAGAATCATAACGGAGTGTAGCTTCATTATATCTGAAGATGTCATATCTGCTGTTTATCCACGGGACATTTCTTATGAAGGAAAGCCTGGATTTACGATCACCCGGAGCAACCGAAAGGAACAATGAGGAGGCAAATGAAGGTTTTGGAACAATTGAATTATTGTTTTTTATCTCAACCCTGTAAATATATGCCCTGGTTTGAGTATTAATAAGTGTATCAATAAATATTGTGTCATTAAAATTCACTGTCGGTATTGAATCGATCAGCTGGTACACTGTACCTGTAATTCCTTCAGCTCTTGAAATCATATATTTAAAAGGACCTCCTGTAAGGATTGTGTCGGGTTTTGCCCATTCAAGGTAGATGGAACCATTAACAGGATGAGTATTTCTTACACTTACTTTTTTTATTTTGACCAGCCCTGATACAAGCGATGCCGTTACCTCTTTTGAAGCTTTGCTCTCGGCTCCGTTTGAAAAAACAGCTACTATGCGATAGGAGTATTCCTTCCCTAACTGCAACCCTTGTCCATTATCCGAATCGACAAATGTAACTGACAGGCTTCCAGGGATGAATCCAACCTTAACATATCCGGTCGAACCCGGTAAACCGGCAGTACAAGAATCGGGATTAAATGTGTAAGTACCTTCCCTCCTGTAGATGTTGAAGCCTGATATTTCCGGAGTTCCATAGTTTTGCCAGTTTAATCTTATGGATTTCCCTTCAGGCACTGCTGTGCTAAGCAATGGTGATGGTCCTAAAACCTTAATCTTAAAATGTTTAATATCGAATAGCCTCAGATCTGGATTATCATCTTCTGCTTTTATTATTACATCATACGGCTGATTTCTGACAGCCTTATAACAAGGTACCCATTTGAACAGTGCGGTATCTGCTCCCCTTACTACCCTTGACTGAGTAAATTGCGCACTGCATCCCGCAAGAGTATATACCCCTGAGGTTGACTTCAGAGTAATGTTGTCATTATTAATATCCGTAGCGTAAACAGGAATATTAACACTCTTACCGGCTTCAATACATAAATCTTTAACAGGACGGATTACCGGAGGATTATTTTTTGTATTATAGACCTCTATCTGCATATCCCTTTCCACTATTCCTATCTTTCTGCCATTCCTCCATTCCTGTATCTGCATTGCCACATTATATTTACCGGTATCTATGGGTGCATCCCAAACCAGGTCACCACTTATTGAATCAACATAGAATTTATTTGAAGCCTGAGGGTATGTATAGCCTTCGATAGGTTTGGCATCATCCCTGGTGCATATGGTGAGTTGATAGGAAAGGCTATCTCCATCAGGATCAAATGCTGAAGGATTATGAATAAAAATATGGCCCTTTGCTGCTTTATCATAAGGAGGATTTAAAAGAAGGGGGGTGGCATCGCGGCCCATGACCGGATTAATGGTCAGTATGGTCCAGATTGAAAAAACAACATTCACCGAATTGGGAATATTCCTTATTCCAAAGTTCCTGTTGGGGTCCTGCATGGAAATCTTATAGATTCCCGGACCCGGATATGTGTGATCGGAGGTATAGACATTCTTTTTATAATAGTTCGGCAGAAAACGAATAGAGTCCGGAATTCTATTGACTACTGATGATGTATTATCACCCCAGTCCACCGTTAGCTGCGGTCTGTCAGCATAACTGAGGGTATAGGTGAACGTGGTAACTGTAACTCTGTATGTAAGGTCAGATATCTGCACATATGTAATTTCTCCTGCCCTGTTATGGGTAGCAGTCAGATTGATAGAAAAGAAAGAGAACAAGATCAGGATCAGGTATTTCTTCATATTTTTTTTAGAAACAATGGTTTTCTATAACATTTAATGAATATTCAATCTTTTCAGGATTTATGAAGTGTAAATTTAACATCAAAAATCAGACCACAATACCATTTATTCAGTAATATTTACCCGGTCTTTGAGATAATTTACTGATCCGACCTCAATAAATGAAAATCCTGATCCTCCTGAGAAGTTTCCGGCAAGCACAACTATAATATCGTCACCCCGGAGGTCGTTAGCTACAGTAAGGTTTTTCAGGGCAACATGGATAAATTCGTCCATTGATTTTTTTCTTTCCACAAAGCTTGCATAAACACCGTATGAAAGTGCAAGTTCCCTCATTGTATGACTTTCATAACATTGTGCAAGAATAAGGTTGATTCCCCTGTATGAGGCCATATCGCGTATAGATCTGCCATGTACCGTATCGGCTATTATACCCCTGGCACCAATCCTGATTGAAGTTTTTACTGCAACTTTTGAAAGATATGACGAGACCTCTCCGGTATAATCTATGGAAGGTATCTCAAGATATTTTTCTTTATCTTTCTCAACCTCCAGAGCTACTTTTGTCATAGTTTTAACAGCCTCCACAGGATATTTCCCGCTGGCAGTTTCACCACTTAGCATTATGGCATCGGTTTGTGAATAAATAGCGTTGGCCACATCACTTACTTCGGCCCTGGTTGGTCTCGGATTTGTTATCATTGAATGGAGCATCTGAGTGGCAACAATTACCGGCTTTCTCATTTTAATGCATTTTCCTATTATCATTCGCTGTACACCCGGGATCTTTTCATAAGGAATTTCAATTGCCAGGTCTCCCCTGGCTACCATTATACCATATACATTTTCCAGAATTTCATCAATATTATCGAAACCTTCCTGGTTTTCGATTTTGGCTATAATTTTTATTTCACTTCCGGCTTCATCTAAAATTGCCTGAACATCAAGAACATCTTGCCTGGACCTCACGAAGGAATGAGCAATAAAATCGATATTCTGCTCGATTGCCATTTTAATGAATAAGCGGTCTTTATCAGTTAGTGAAGGAAGAGTTATCTTTGCCCCGGGAATATTAACGCTCTTCCTTGATCCAAGAATGCCGTCATTTTCAACAGAACATTCAACGCAATTGCCGATTTTGCGGATAACTTTTAATTCCAGCTCACCATCATCGATAAGCACTGTGGTT
>CAWEYU010000014.1:0-455456 GCA_963813405.1 uncultured Bacteroidales bacterium | reverse complement strand
GCCAGGATCGCCCTGCAAAGAGGCTGTATCAAAAGTCCATTCTTTATTATTTACCCCTAAATCCCCCAGGGGGGACTTTCTGTACTACATAGAGTTACGAAGCCCCCCTTGGGGGGTTGGGGGGTAAAACCCAACTTTTGAGACAGCCTCTTCAGAAGAAGTCTTGCGTTGATCCCGGCAAAGTCAGGAGACTTCACGGAGCGAGGCATGACTTTATAGATGCTAAGCGAAGTCTCCCGACTTCGCTTGAAATAGAATGAAGTCTCCCGACTTCTCTTTAAAAAGCCTTAAAGGCAGAAACCTGAATTTATAACCACCTGATTTTGTGCGCATAATAAAATTGTCGAAAAATAATTTCTCTTTTGTGTTACAAAATGCTACCTTTTGTCATCCATTGTAAATATGAGTTACTAAATGATCCAAAGATAAATTCTATTCAAATTTTTTAATTTGATAAATAAGATTGGAACAGGTTTAATGATCGTGCTGCTATCTGTCAGCTCGCTTGCCCCAGCTCAAAAAATTAAGATTAGTGGTCGGCTGGTCAACAGGGATGATGGCAATACAATTAATAGCGGAGTAATATTCCTTAATCCGGGAAATAGTGCAACCACCACTAATTCATATGGAGAATACTCTTTTATCACTACCCCCGGCCTGAAGCATATTACAACGCAGGTAATGGGTTTCAAACCCCTCTCCATAAGGTTCAGTGCCAGCGCTGATACTGTTATCAATCTTTATGTTCAGGTATCCCCGTTTGAACTTCGCGAGATCACTATTACTGCCGATTCAATAAAAAATGTTGAAATCACCTCCCGCGGTAGTTTTATCATGACCCCTGCCGCTTTGAGAGAGACTCCCAGGTTATTCAGCGAACCTGATCTTTTGAAATCATTCCAGCTTCTTCCGGGGGTGGTGTCAGGAAAAGACGGATCGTCAGATATCTATGTCAGGGGCGGTGGCGCCGGACAAAATATTATTCTTGCCAATGGCTGTTATTTCTTCCTACCCGGCCATCTTCTTGGAATTATGTCGCCCTATGATCTCGATTTTCTTGAGAGCGCGGAGCTTTATAAAGATTATTTCCCGGCTGAGCTTGGAGGAGGAGCTTCATCAGTCATCGCTCTCGACTTCAAAAAAACACAGTCCGATTCATTAAGGACTCAGCTGAGACTGGGCTTGCTCTCATCGGGATTAACCCTCGAATTACCTTTTAAAAAGAGTAACTGGGATCTGACGGCAGGAATTAAAAGAGGTAATTATTCTATTTATGCACCGATCCTTAAGAAAATAGTCGCTTCCGATGTTGCCAGCTCCCTTCCATCGGACAATTATTCATTTTATGACGGGTTCCTGAGACTTTCCCATTCGTCACCCAAGTGGGGAAATTTCAGCTACCTCTTCTTTGGAAATTATGACAGGGGAAAAACTGGGAGCAGTACCAGGAGCCAGAGCGCTGATACGGTAATCAATTTCGCAGATGGTTTTTCAACAGGATGGAACAATATGGTTCATGCTATTCAGTGGGAGCCTGCTGTAAGGAACAGGCTCAAATGGAAATTCAACCTGAACTTTAACAGGGTTTCTATTGGCCGCGACCAGTACATGGAAACGGAAAAGCTTGTTAACGGGTCACTATTTGATCATTACAAGACATCCTATTCATTTGCCCCGACGATAAATAGCGCCGGAATGAAGGCTGTTGTTGGTGGAACAGGGGATAAATTCAGCTGGTCGGCTGGTTTGTCAGAGAGATACAGATATTTTTCGCCAAATATTATTTCTTCGCTGATTTCAGACAGTTCAGAGGTTAAAAACGATTTTGGCGAATCTTCCGCCACATTTGAATCTGCGATATTTATTTCTTCAACCTTACAACTTGCAGAAAAAATTCAGCTTGATGCCGGGGTAAGAGTTTCAGGCGGATTTACCGGGGATGCAAATTTCATTGTTCCCGAGCCAAGGGTAAGACTGGCTTTTAATACGGGTGGAGCGATCTCGCCACATATTACTTTTGTTCGTCTGAGCCAGTTCGATCATTCAATAGAAGGATCAAATGCCGGACTAAGAACAATGCTGTGGTTGCCCGTATCAAAGGAGTTCGGACCGGAAATATCAAATGTCTATTCAGCAGGGTTTCAGGGAGAGATTACCAATGATTTTGTCTGGACTCTTGACGGCTATTATAAAACCACTGATGGTATGACAGATTACAAACCTGGGGCAAGTTTCATCTTTGACTCTTCATTTGTGGATATCGTGGATGTTGTAAGGGGACGGTCCCACGGCCTGGAAGCTGGGATAATAAAGAGAAAAGGTAATTTAACCGGGAGTGTAAGTTACACCTATTCAAGGTCACGAAGGGAATGGGGCTCGCCTGAAGGGTTTACATGGATACCTTCGACTGCAGACAGGCCACATAATTTTAATATAGCCGCGAAGTATTACTTCAAAACAGGTACAAGTTTCGGGCTGAACTGGGTCTACCAGTCAGGGGCGCCGGCAACAATATACATGCACGAAACCTCTTATGGCGAGTTTTTCGAAACGAAGAACAACATAAGGTATTACGATTACCACCGTCTGGACCTCTCGCTAAGGCAGATTGTCTTTAAGAAGAAATTTACCTTCTTTATTGATGCCGACGTGTATAATGTCTATAACCATAAGAACACCTTCTATTTTAAGAAGACATACGATGAGACAGGGAAGAGATACTATTTTAAAAATATGTCACTTTTTCCGATCATGCCTTCACTGACAGTGACAATAAAGTATTAGATAACTTATGAGACGTTCTTTAAAACAACGATCTTAGACCTACATATATATGAGTAAGCCAATTATAAATCAAAAGAGAAGCTCTTTTCAAATGTTGATTCCGGTTTCAATTTTACTTACGACTGCGTTTTTCCATTGCGGATGCGAAAGTAAAGACAGGTTCTATCGGCCAAATCTGCCTGAACAGCTTACTTGCATCGGCATTATTGACGTTGATGACACAACATGTCATCATATATCATTTGAAAAGTCATTCCAATCGGAATACCCGGGTGAATTAAATGATTCCTTAAGGAACTTCTCATTCTCAATTTCCTCCACAGAGAAAGAATTATTTAATTATCATAGCGATACCTCCATAAAAAAACTTAAAGAATTTAAAATTCCTACCAGTATCAATTTCAGAACGGGTGAAAAATATTATATCAGTGCACAGGAAAATTCGACTTCCCCAATATCAGTTAGCACAACTGTTCCTTACCCCCCATCAAAACCTCTCATAATTTCAATTAAATATGAGAAAGTGATAAAAGTACCCATGCCCTGTATGCAAAACCAAAATCATAGACTTGCAAGCATTGAATTCTCGTTTGAGAATGATCCCGGACAAAACCTTTACTATGCTATACTTATGGAGGGTGTCTGGCTTAATAGCTGGTGGGGGTCCTGGGATCCGTCACCAGCCTTTGAAACCAGGAGCTTTGAAGTAATGGAATCCAATTCTTCAGGTTTTTTTGCACCCGTGTGGGGATATACCCAATTTCAATACCGTTGCCTCGAAAATCAAATTGATACTATAATGTCACCTTTGACATCTTATTTTATTGAAGGCAGTAAGATACCCGGTAATAAATGTATATTAAAGGTCTCAACAGTCTTCCTGGATTATGTTACTTATAAAGAGAGAAAGAAGATAAGATTAAAGATACTCTCCATTCCACAAGATTTATTTCTTTTTGAAAAAAGCCTTTATACCTACAGCAGGAATGTTTCAGATCCTTTCTCAGAACCGGTCTATCTTAATGGAAACATTAAAAACGGCAATGGCATATTTGCAATCTGCCGAAGTACAGATACAATAGTAAACCTTCCAAAGCCTCTGCCATTAAAATAGTTTGTACTCGATAATTCAGCCTCTTCAGAAATCGTCTTGCCTTGATCGCGACGAAGTCAGGAGACTTCGCCGAGCAGAGGTAAAATGAAGGCGGCAAACGACGAAGTCAGGAGACTTCGCCGAACAGAGACTTCGCTTAGCAGAGATTTCGCCGATCTGGATATCCGTATTCTACGTGATGAAGAAGAAGAAAAGTTAAGCAAGAATAGCTTTGCAATAATCAACACACTTTTTAACTTCCTTCACAGCATCAGAACCTTCAGGAACAGGGTATTCCAGTTCGATATCGACGTAGATTGGCCATCTGTTCTTTTTAATCAGAAGCAGTATATCTGAAATGGGTGTTTCACCTTTTCCCCATGCCATGTTGGTATTGGGCGGTGTTCCTTTTGGTCCTGTTTTGTCCTTCATATGAACACTTACAATACGGGAGTGAAGTCTTTCGAGGATTCCGTTGGGATGAAGACCGGTCGCACCAAAATAATGGCCAGCGTCAAAATTCAACATATTGGCAGGGGAATAGTCCAGGAATTTATCAAATGTCCACCCGGGTTGGCCGGGCTGCATATGCTGATGAAATATCGCGTACATTTTGTTCTTCTGTGCTATCGGGCCCATACGTTTGCAGGCATTATCCCCGATCTCATTGCAGACACCTATCGATCCAAGGGCTTTTGCGGCTTTGAATGAATAATCTATCTCCTCATCCGACCAGTTTTCAGGCGAGAATTTTGTGATATGAATCTTAACACCCGCTTTATTGAACATCTTACGCAGTTCAGTAAATTTTGTCATGGGAGTGGTAATACGCCATTTACGCTGTGCTTCTGTGGCATCTTTTGCTGCCTGTGCAAGTTTAGCTTTATCGGCATCAGTAAGTTCAGTACCGCGCGGCGGCCTGGCCGGACTCTTAGGAAGTCCTGCATAATTCTCAGCGACATCACCCATAAGCTCGATTGAGCTTATACCTGTTTGCAGGCAATACTGGAGGATTTCTTCCGCACTGCCGGGCATGTTGCGCCAGCTATAAGTAATTGCTCCAATCTGTACCCCGCCGAATTTAGAGTTTGGTTTTTTCTGCTTCTGGTAACTCAGATCACTGATACCCATGTATGAAGGCAGGATTGAAAAGGCAGCTGCCCCTGCAGTAAGTTCCAGGAACCTTCTTCTGGAAACCTGATTACTTAAATTTTTACCCATATATTTCCGTTTTTATTTGAGTTAACAACTGCATGTATGAACTTCATACCGCGTACTCCGTCATGAACAGTCGGGAATTCTCCATGAATGAACGCTTCACCTCTGATCGATTTTGCCATACCTTTATATATATTGGCTACAGCTTCATAGATCCCTTCAGGGTGACCAGCGGGCATTGTATGGCTCTTTTCTGCAAATCCTGAATTATAGCCATGCGCCGGTTTAAGTGTTTTCATTGGTTCAGAATCACTTAGCAAATACAGGTAGTTTGGATTTTCCTGTTCCCATTTTAAACTCGCATCCGATCCGTAAACAGCTATTCTAAGGTTATTCTCCTCGCCTGTAGCTACCTGACAGGAACGGATCACTCCTTTAAGACCCTCATTAAAGCGAAGCATCACAGTTCCGTCGAGATCCAGCTTAAAGCCTTCCTTTATAGAGTTCAGATCAGAAAGAACCTCTTTGATTTCGAGTCCTGTCGTATACTCTATCAGGTTGAAGGCATGAACACCTATATCACCCATGCAGCTGCTGGCGCCGGATTGGGAGGGATCGAATCTCCATACGCCTGTTATCCTGCTGTCTGATCCATGAATAATTGAGTTTACCCAACCCTGATAATATTGTGCATCAATCCGTTGAATAGTTCCAAGTGTACCTTTCGAAATTAATTCCCGCATTTGTCTTACCATCGGGTAACCTGTATAGGTATGAGTCAGCGCGAAAGTCAGCTTGTTTTTTTTGACCAGATTCTCAAGCTCAACAGCTTCATCAACAGTAATCGTCATGGGTTTTTCGCACATTACATGGAACCTGTTTTCCAGCAGCATTTTTGCAAACGGATGATGAAGATAATTAGGTGTTACAATAGTCACCATTTCCATTCTCTCAGCTGCAGGAAGAGCAAGTTCACTTTTTATGAGCGATTCAACATTTTCGTAACAACGTGTCATTTCCAGACCTTGCTGGCTTGCGAATTCCCGGTTTTTCACGTGATCGGGATCGAAAACACCCCCGACTAATTCAAAATCATTGCATATACGTGAAGCCCGTCGATGAGCATCTCCGATAAATGCCCCGATACCACCGCCAATCATTCCAAATTTTATCTTTTTCATACTTTCTTTCTTTTTAAAATAAACAGGTAGCTGAATGCTACAATTAATATAGCAGGAACAATTGCCACATATCTTAACGTGTGAGCCCCGCCCGCAAGTTTCACTTGCGCCCATGTGGAGGCATCAGCTGTTCCGGCTGCAGCAGCTTTCAGAACTTCAAGAGTCTGTCCTGCCGGGACTGAAACTGCGGTCTGCGCATCAAATATTGCACCCAGAACTGGCTGAGCAATAGCACCGCCAAGGAATCCAATGCCTCCCATAATCGCGAGACCGAGAGCTCCGCTTTGAGGTATATTCTCGGAAACAAATCCAAGCATCGAAGGCCAGAAGAATGCGACACCCAGGGCAAAGATTGCAGCAGCTGCAAAAATCATTACTCCATTTGTGTACCCTAGTAAAAGAAGTCCGGCAAAAGCCAGTATTGCAGATGTGAGTAATACAACTGTTGATTTAAGGTTATGGATCAGGGTTCCGCCAAATTGACGTGCAATAGCCATTATACCTGAAATCCAAACGAGCAGGAGTATAGGGTTATCCGATACATTAGCCATCAGAGCAGCAATCCACTGATTAGTTCCAAGTTCAGTTGAGGCTGTAAGAATCATTGTTAAGGCCATGAAAATGAATAGCGGGCTTACACAGGCTTTCAACATATCATTGTATGAGAAGCCTGAAACAACACGTTCTGTCTTTGGGAATTGCTTGTTGAGGAACATATATCCATAGATAAATGTGGGCAATAGCATTATTCCCATAGAATATCTCCAGTCGGAGAAACCAATCTTGTTAAAAAGAAACACAACAAGTCCACCTATGACAATGCCCGTCGGGAACCAGGCATGAAATCTGTTTAGACGGCGTGTCTTTTCATCTGTGTACATGCTTGTAATCAGCGGATTACACGCTGCCTCCACACTTCCATTGGCTATTCCGATAAAAAGTGTTGAGATGAAAAGTGACCAGAAACCTGTTGCAATAATTGTAAAAACTATTCCAACTACATGACAGAAGAATGCAACTGCAAGTATACGACCGATGCCAATAATATCAACTAGTGGGCCACCAAATACCATCGCCAGGGTGAAGCCCCAGAAGGCTGTGCCTACAATCCATCCGACCTGTGTGTGATTAAGATTAAACTCTGATGCCCATGATTCTACAAAGGAACCTCTTGTTGCAAAGGCCAGTGCTGTAACTACCAATGCAACACAACTGGCATTAAATAAACGCGTTTTGTTTACTGCTTCCATGCTATATCAGGTTATGTGATTACGGTTTTTTAAATTCCTGCTTTAAAAAATTACTTCTTTTCAAAAGCAGCATCAAAGGCTACAGTGGATGGAGGAAAATCTACCTTGCGAACAAACTCAAGTGCCTCTTTTGCCCCATGTTCCCTGTCCATGCCGCTATCTTCCCATTCAACTGAAAGAGGCCCTTTATAACCTATCCTGTTGAGAGCCCTAATTATCTCTTCAAAATTTACCTTTCCATGTCCAAGACTTCTGAAATCCCAGTAACGGCCTTTTGTTCCGAAATCCGTATGCCCTCCGAATACTCCTGCGTCAGTAAGGACATCTGACCACCATGAATCTTTCATATGAACATGATGGATCTTATCTGCAAAAGTGTAAATGAATTTAACGTAGTCAACCCCCTGGTAGCCAAAGTGTGAAGGATCATAATTAAATCCGAAGGCGGGATGGTTATCTATGGCTTTCAAGGCTCTCTGCGCAGAAACAATATCGAAAGCTATTTCGGTGGGATGGGCTTCAAGACAGAATTTTACACCGACCTTTTGAAACCTGTCAAGAATAGGTTTCCATCTTGTGGCAAATTCACTATAACCTTCATCGATCATTGTCTGCGAAACTGGAGGAAAAGAGTATAACAGGTGCCATATCGGGCTGCCAGTAAATCCGTTAACTACCGGAACCCCAAACCTGGCTGCAGCTTCAGCGGTTTTTATCATTTCCTGTGCTGCCCGCTCACGAACGCTCTCAGGATAACCGTCTGCCCAGACATAGTCCGGCAGAATACCTTTGTGACGCTGATCGATACGGTCACATACTGCCTGCCCAACCAGGTGGTTGGATAAAGCATATACTTTAAGCCCATAACGTGCAAGAAGATCTTTCTTGGCCCTGCAATATTTTTCATCTGCTTTGGCAACCTCAAAATGATCACCCCAGCAGGCAAGTTCCAAACCATCATAACCAAATTCCTTCGCCTTCTTGCAAAGCGTCTCGAGAGGCAAATCGGCCCACTGGCCCGTAAAAAGTGTGACTGGTCTATTCATTTTATAAGTTTTAATAAATTAGTTTTGAATCTAAAAGAAGGTCTTAATTTTGTGAATAATCAATTTCTAACAAGTGTATAAAACTTTATGCTAAAAAGCAAGTTCTGTTTTGTATTTTTGAACCAGATTATATAAAAACCAATAAACAAAAATTTTATCCATGAGAATAAGTGACTTCAAAAGTATAATTGCCGTTCTGGTTTTATTACTTTTCGTTTTTCCGGTATCCAACGGACAGCCCGCCGGACGTGAAATCCAAAACTTTAATTTTAACTGGAAATTTATAAAAGGTGATCACCCTGGTGCCGAAAAAAGTGTCTTTGACGATTCCGGATGGAGGATGCTGGATTTGCCTCATGACTGGAGCATAGAAGGACCGTTCAGCAAGGAATGGGCAAGTGGAACTGGATTTCTTCCTGCCGGAATCGGATGGTACAGGAAAACATTTACTGTTCCGGCAGAATTCAGGGGCCGGAAGACATTTATTTATTTTGACGGGGTTTACAACAACAGTGAGGTTTGGATCAATAGTACATATCTTGGGAAACGACCAAACGGTTATATTTCATTTCAATACGATCTTTCTCCGTATCTCAATTATGGAAAAGAGAATGTAATAGCTGTCAAAGTCGACCATACTAGATTTGGAGACTCCCGATGGTACACTGGTTCAGGAATATATCGTGATGTTAAACTAATATCGACATCTCCTGCCTATATTAAATTATGGGGAATAAATTATTCAACTCCTGAAGTTTCTTCAGAAAAAGCAAAACTGAATATTGAAGTTAAAGTAAGGAATGAACTTGACGCATCTGCATCCTTCTTAATATGGAATTACCTTATTTCAGGAAAAGATACTATAGGGAAAACGTCGCAGAAAATATCAGTCGAAGCATCGGGTGAAAAAATTGTTAATCAGAATCTTGAAGTCGTAAAACCGAAGCTGTGGGATGTTGATAATCCGAATCTTTATTCATTGGTTACAGTTCTGGTTGGGAAAAACATAAAGGACAATATTACGACCGGAGTTGGTTTCCGGAGTTTCAGGTTTGATGCAGATAAAGGATTTTTTCTTAATGGGGAAAATATTAAACTTAAGGGAATCTGCCTTCATCACGATGCCGGAACCCTGGGTTCCGCAGTCCCTCGTAAAGAGATTGAAAGAAGACTTGATCTGCTGAAAGAGCTGGGCTGTAATGCTATACGGACCAGCCACAATCCGTTCTCCTCGGACTTTCTGGAGCTTTGCGATATTAAGGGATTCGTTGTATTAGACGAGGCATTTGATGAGTGGGAGCTTCCTAAAAAGAAATGGATTGAAGGATGGAATGCCGGAACTCCTGGAAAAGATGGTTATTCTTCAGTTTTCAAGGAATGGGCAAAAACCGACCTCACAGACTTTATTCTGCGTGACCGTAATCATCCTTCAGTCATGATGTGGAGTATCGGGAACGAAGTTGACTATCCAAATGACCCTTATACTCACAAAATTCTTAATACTGAAGCAAACCCACAGACATTTGCAAAGTATGATGAAAAATTACCGGATGCTCAAAGGTTGGGTGAGATAGCACGAGAACTTGTTGCAGTTGTGAAAAAGCTTGATCCATCACGGCCTGTTACAGCCGGTCTGGCATCTGCCGTTATGTCGAATGAAGTAGGTTATGCAGATGCGCTTGACGTTGTAGGTTATAATTACCAGGAGTCTCTTTATGCCCGTGATCATCAGAAATATCCAAAAAGACCGCTCTATGGAAGCGAAAACGGAATGACCTTAGAAGCCTGGAATGCTGTGGCGGATAATGACTATGTTATTGGCCAGTTTCTCTGGACAGGATTTGAATATCTTGGCGAGGCCGGGAGATACCCCAGCCGGTCAAGTACCTCAGGGATAATCGATCTGGCCGGAAATAAGAAACAGGAGTTTTATTTCAGACAGAGTCTATGGAGCAGTAAACCAATGGTTTGGCTAGGCACTACTGACAGGGTAACAAGCACAGGCCCTGCCAATCTGTGGGCGCACAAAAGAGTCGAACCGGTATGGAACTGGAATGCAGGGCAAACAATCAGCATAAATGCCTTTACTAATTGTGAAGAAGTAGAACTCTTTATTAACGCCAAATCCCTGGGATCAAAAAATCTGAAAGATTTTAAAAACAGGGTGATCGCATGGGATGTCCCCTTTGAGTCCGGTACACTGAAAGCCATTGCCAGAAATAGTGGGAGGGAAGTCGCCTCCTGTGAACTTAAAACTACAGCAACACCAACTATTATCTCAGCAAAATGTGATGCATCAGCCCTGAAAGCAGACAGGCAGGATATAGCAAGGATATCTGTCAGTATAAACGATGATTCAGGAAATACTGTCTATAATGCTGAAAATGAAATAACCTGCAATATTACAGGTCCTGTGAGACTTATCGGAATGGAGGATTCCAATCCCAGAAACATTGAGGATTATAAGGATAATAAGCAAAAAGCCTTTCATGGAAGATTGCTGATCTATATCCAGGCTCTGGATAAAACCGGGAAGGGAACAATCACCTTATCTTCTCCGGGATTGAAGGGAGCAGAGGTCAGGATTGATGTAACCAGATGAAAAAATAATAATCATTCTTTTTCAGAAGAATCTCGCGTGGGAAATTCCCCCCTTCAGGGGGGCAGGGGGGTGTTGTATCTCAATTATATACCCTTCGTAAATTAATTTTATTATCCTTACTGAAGAGCGCAATGTGTTGTAAATGAGAAAGAACACCCCCCAGCCCCCCTGAAGGGGGGAATTCGTTACTTAGTTCCTCAAGGGGGGATGTTATTTTCTCCTTATTATTTCTTATCGTAAACATTGTTAATTTTATTCTCCTCTCCCTGAAAGCTCATTGTGGTTTCATCAGATAGGGTATTATCTGCTGTTAATTTCCAGATTTCAGTGTATTTGAATTCCTGGGATTCTCCATTGTTATCGAACTTCGTCGAGTGGATAAAATTGAGCGTTTTCCTGTCAGCTGACCAGGTCACATTGGATATTCTTGTGTTGTTATTGAAACTTGGATTTGATGATACCTTACCATCCAGAGTGTATTTATATGTGGTTTTGATATCCTCATTGTCCTGCCCTTTTCTGGTACTTTCAACTGTGAGGTTATTACCTTCCTGTTTAATTACCATCATTGTGGCTGCAAAACGCATACCTCCTTGTGGAGAAGCACTTTTCGCTTCATTAAGTGCCCATGTTCCTGTAAAATTTACACTTCCTGTTTGTGCAAATGTTGAGGAGCCGGTCAGGAAAAAAAGAGTTAAGAAAAAAGCTGCAAGGAAAACAGTTCTTCTCTTCATTGGATTGATGACTTTAATGTGTTTCATAGTAGTCAGTTTAATGGTTAAATTTTAAGATATTAAATTACAACTATTATTTTCAATCCCATGAGAAAACGAAAAATATTATTTCAATAATTAATTATCTTTGATAATAAAACAAGATAAACATGAATAGGTACTGGTTTATACTCCTGCTGATCTCAATAGTGATTTCAGGCTGCGGAAACACTTATTATGCTTTGGAAGATTTTCCAAAAGTACTTAAAATCGATGCCCATGTGCATCTGAACAATGAAAAGACATTTTTTGAAGATCAGGCATTAAAGGATAAATTCAAGCTGATCACAATTAATGTGGATCATTCTGATTCGGCTTCAGTTAAAGAACAGCTGAGACTTTCACTTTTATTAAAGCAAAGGTTCCCAAAGGATGTCTTTTACAGTGCGACCTTCTTTTTCGACACCACAGGATGGGATTCTGATAGCTGGAGTAATATGGCGATTAAACAGATTGAAAGAAATATATCAGGAGGTGCGACTTCTGTTAAGGTCTGGAAAAATATAGGGATGACTGTCAGAGACAGAAGAGGTAAATTTATAATGATTGATGATCCGAAAATAGATCCGGTAATTGATTACATTGTCAAAAAAGGTCTTCCCCTGACCGGTCACCTGGGTGAACCAAGAAACTGCTGGCTCCCTTTGTCTGAAATGACAGTGAGCAGCGACAGTAGCTATTTTGCACGCAATCCACAGTATCATATGTTCCTTCACCCTGATTATCCCTCTTATGAAGATCAGATAAATGCACGTGATCATATGCTGGAGAAACATCCTGATCTGGTCTTTATCGGCTGCCATCTGGCCAGCCTGGAATGGAATGTCGATGAACTGGCCAAGAGGCTGGATAAGTTTCCGAATATGGCGGTCGATGTGTCTGCAAGGATATGCCATCTTCAATACCAGTCAGCAAAGGATCGCGAACGTGTCCGTAATTTCTGCATAAAATATCAGGACAGACTGTTGTATGGAACCGATAGCGGGGATAATGGAAACAGTAATGGTGAAAGAGTTGCAAAAGGAATACACGGGACCTGGATTGATGACTGGAAATATTTTGCCACAAACGAGGAGATGAAATCGGATAAATTCCGGGGAACATTTAAAGGACTCCAGCTGCCGAAAGAGGTTATTGATAAGATATATCATAAAAATGCCATCAAGTGGTATAAACTTCCTGTTTCTGTGATTTAAATCAGTTCATGGATATGACCAGAGATTTCGATAACCTGAAGGCCTTTTTTGAAAGGATCAAGTCACTTACATTCTGGCAAAGGGTTTTCTTCTGGAGTACTTTAAAAGCTCTTAGCTATGAAGCTTATGATGAATTTAAAAGCCTTGCTGATAACATAGGTAGCTCTTAATCAGCTGGTTACTGAAAAGGATGGAAGAATCAGTGAACACGAAAAAAACATTCAGATCCTTACTGCAAGAGTTTCTGACCTGACAACTTCAAATCAGAAACTTGAAAACCGTATATCAAATCTCGAAATCGATATTAAGCGGATTAATTACGAGAAAGCTGAAATGGCTGGTAAGGTTACAAGATTTGAACAGACAGAACAATCTCGTCAGGAAGATTATCAGAAAAACGTATCTGGAGTAAATGCGATAAGGGCTGGACTTGAGAACGAGAGACAAAAGATAAATGAAGAGAGGCTCAGGGAAAAAGATGAGGCGTTTGAAAAGATGAAGCAGACATGGCGTAACCATGAGGAAGCCGTTAAAACCACTATTAAAAAGATTTGTCAGTCACAGCTTATTGAATATGTCAGGGATGTGCCCTTTAAAGGTAAGCCAGATAATACTATTAGTATCGCCGGTGAGTATGTGATCTTTGATGCCAAGAGTCCTGCCGGCGATGACCTTGAAAACTTTCCGAAGTACCTTAAAATACAGACCGAAAGTGTAACTAAATATATTAAGCAGGAGAATGTAAAGAGCGATATTTTCCTGGTTATACCCTCAAATACAACAGAAGTTATTACACAGTTCGCATATAAAATGGCCGATTACAATGTTTATATTGTAACCATCGATGCACTGGAGCCCATAATACTGTCTCTCAAGAAAATAGAGGATTATGAGTTTGCAGAACAACTTACTCCCGATGAAAGGGAAAATATTTGCCGTATTATCGGAAAATTTGCGCATACGGCGAAAAGAAAAATCATGATCGACTACTTCTTTTCTTTTCAGTTTCTTGATATTATTTCAAAGTGCAATATAAGTTTACCTGAAGACATTTACAGATCTGTTGTGGAATTTGAAAAGTCTGAAAAACTTAATCCGCCTCAGGAAAAAAGGGCAAAACAAATATTGATGGAGGATATATTGTCTGAAAGCGAAAAACTTGCCATGGAAACAAAGGCAAGAATTATGGAATCAGGAAAGGAAAATAAGGAGTGAATGTGATAATCAAATTAATAAACCAGTTAAAAGGAATTTAAAATTAAATTTATTTATATGGAAGATCTGAATAATTCACGACGCAGTTTTATAAAAAAAGCTGCACTGGGAGGATTAATGACAATAAGCATTCCTGAAATCGTCTCCGCAGCAATGGCAGAAAAAGGTCCACGGAAAATTCAGTTACAAAAGAATAATGTAATACTGTTCCAGGGCGATTCAATAACTGATGCCGGGAGAAATAAAGAGGATATGAGTTACAATAATGCGAGAGTATTGGGATCGGGATATGCCATGCTTGCTGCAGCTAACCTTCTTGAGGAATCTGCAAAGCTGAACCTTAAAATCTATAATAAGGGCATTTCCGGAAACAAGGTTTATCAGCTGGCCGAAAGATGGGATAAAGACTGCCTCGACTTAAAACCCGACATTCTTAGTATCCTTATTGGAGTAAATGACTTCTGGCATAAACTGAATGGCAATTATAACGGGACTGTAGAAATCTACAGTAATGATTACATTGCTCTTCTTGAAAGGACATTGAAAGCACTTCCTGATGTAAAGCTTATTATATGTGAACCTTTTGCAGTTCCGGGAGTTAAGGCAGTGGATCAGAAATGGTATCCCGATTTCTATGGATACCAGAAGGCGGCCAGGGAAATAGCCGGTAAATTCAATGCCATATTTATTCCATTACAAAAGATTTTTGACGAAGCTATTAAGCAAGCCCCGGGTTCTTACTGGACAGGGGATGGGGTTCATCCGTCTCTTGCAGGGGCACAGCTTATGGCTGAAGCCTGGACAGAAGTAATTAAATAACTACAAAGGAATTGAAAAGAGAAAGACATCATTGGAGATGTCTTTCATTTGTTAAACTAAAACCTGATCGTAGAAGTGGCCGGACGGCCTAAATTGAGGAAAGTATGTTCTCAAAATTGTTTATGAGCATCGGGAAATAAGCTGCGATCAACTTTGAATTCTCAAGATCGCAGCTTCCTCCTGTCGTAATGACTTTCTGATGGAAATACTCACTCCTGTTGAGAGCAGCATCTGAAGTTCTGTAGCCATCCTTATCGAGCTCGTTGTTGAGTTTAGCTACACCGAAATAGGTTCCGTTGCAAACATACATAATGTGGAGAGGGTCTGAAAGTACATAATATTTCATACCCTTACGGTCTTTATCAAAAGCTATAGTAACCTCCATTTTGGAGTTTTCGTAAGATACTATAAATGCTTTGAGCTCTCTCCCGTTCAAAGTAACGGGATTATCAGCCATCTCAATTTTGTAATTTCCGAGAGATGACCAGGTCTTTCCTTCAGCCACAAATTTCCTGGCAAATGTACCCAGGCTTGCAGCAAAGATTAATACTAAAATAAAAACAATTCTTTTCATGGCTGTAATAATTAAATTATTGTTTATACTGTCCGAATGATTTTATTTACTGTCCATTTTAAATAATCTCATTGCTTTAACAAATTTTCAATATATTCTTTTATCAAAAAAATATAATCTGCAAACTACCAGTAAATGTAGATGAACGGATTAAATCAGGCAGTAAAGCGCATAGAGGATAGTGATATGACATTTTCAACCACTATATTGGCACAGTTGATTTTGACTCCTGAATATGCTTTAAGTATTCCACCCGTTTTGACAGCTTGAAATTGAGATCAATCTCTGACTCTTTATTTATTCCTCGGACGCATCTCCTCATACATTATATCAAAATTCTTCATCATCTCCTCTGCATTTGTTATTTCCGGATTATTTTGGAGGTAAAGCTTAAAACATGATCTTGCATTTTCCTTTTCCCCGTTTAATGCATATGCTTCTCCAAGTTCACCATATAGTACTGAGGATTTTGGAAATAATTCTGTACCCATATTCAGCACTGCAATTGCCTCCGGGTATGATCTGCTTCCAATGTATTCATAGCCCAGGTTCCTGAATACTCTTTCCGAAAGGTCGTACAGGGCAGAATCTTTTTTAATACGGCCGAATTCCTTTATTGAAGCTTCAATTCCTTTCAGAGCTATTGTATTCCGAAGGAGTTCTCCGAATGATTTTTTTTGAATTGGCACAACGGGCATTAATGTAAAAATATAATCACCAGCCAGCATTGTATCCACTTTAGTCACCAGATATCCTGCCACTTTAGCACTTTTTTCGATACGGGCAGTTATTACAGGCACATTTACTCCGGGTTTGGATCTGTCGATACCAAACTCTTCGTCGATATATTTGTCTCTGGGGTCGACTATTATAAGTGGTGCACCAGGCTTGAGGCTGTATTTAATCTTTCTGAGAAGGCTATCCGGACTTTCAATCATATGATAAACCAGGACCATAATTACCATGTCAAGAGATCTTTCAGAAAAAAGAGGGTCGTTCATTTCACCGACGATAGTTTCCACATTGTTGATTCCCAATCTCTTGCATCGTCCCTTGAGATAAGCAAGGGAAGCTTCATCAATATCATTGGCAAAAACTTTTCCTGCAGGGCCAGTTTCCCTGGCAAGATAAACAGTGATCCTGCCTCGACCAGAGCCTACCTCACCAATTATCATTCCTGGTTTGACACCTATTGCTTTCATCACCTTTTCCGGTGGCTGGCGGTCGTTAATTCTTTTCTCCCAGGGTTCCGAGATACCATCCTGACTAAAAAGCCCGTGATTGATTAAAAAAAACAAAGGAATTAAAACTGATTTTAAGCTTGGGTAATTGTTTTTCATGGTAATCGGGTTGGTTACACAAAGATATTTATTTAGTTTTAGGTTGATATTTTATCCCAAATCTTGCGAGGTATTCTGCCAGTGGTACCAGTCCTATTTCTTTTCTCCATTCATCAACTTTAGTTTCATCCTCCAACGGATAAAGATCTTCGGAATTAGTCTTCTCGTTATATTTTGTATGTGTGCCGAACCTTTGAGGTTTGTTCTCATTGAACAGGCTCCTGTCATACATCATGGCATATCTTTCCCACGGTAGTTCCTTTTCTTCACATATCTTTTTTACTGTTGGCAGATATTTATTCTGTATTTCGCTATTTGAATGCTGAATTACGAGATATGCCGCCATTGCAGCCTCTCTTCCAACATCCTTGATTCTTGGCCATCCTTTGGCAGCTATCAGTGGTTCAAGCTCCTTCAGGTTCATTTCATTGATCATTGACTGGTAATCACGTAATGCTTCTACAACAGAAGAACTCTTTCCTGTTTTTCTGAATGCGATCACTACCTCGCCAAAAAGAGCCTGATCAAAAGCGTAAAGTTTCCATAATGCTTTAGCATATTCAATATCCCTGTAGGGATTTTTTAACCTGATATTTAACATCAAAATCAGATTATTCTCAAAATCCCCCCAGCGTTTGTCTTTCCTTGCTGTGAGAAAATCAGGGTCAGTCAATGCGTTTATCGATGTGTCCATTTTAACGGCAATATTCAGGTACTTAAAGCAGCTGTCGATTTGCCTGTTGATAGAGAGGGCACATGAATAATTATATACATTCCTTCTGTCTTTTGGATTTACCAGGTATATCTTGCGGTATTCTGTCAAAGCTCCGAGAATATTCCCTTCGTTTTTTAGACTGTCAGCCCGGCTTCCCTGACCGGGAGGAGGAGGGGGCTGTGAAATGGCAGAATGACTTCCGGCAGCTATCCAGACTAATAACATAAATTTCAGCGGTTTCATAATTTCAGATTTAAAAGTTAAATATTTCCTTATAGCCTTCATTTATAAGTTCTTAATTAAGCAGAAGTATAGCTCTTATTCCTTACAGACAAAATACAGATATGTCTATAACCTGTCTGCGGGGATTGTTCAGCCTGGAAAATAAATTTATAAAGTAACATCCAGGTACAAAAAGAAATATTGTAAACGACAGGATTTTATTTATGAATGGTTATAATATCCACCGGAATGATTCAAAAATTAAATCCTGAATGGATATCAGTAATTCATAAGTGATTTTAAGTTGTTGGGAGGTAAAAATTTGCCTTTCATAGCATTTACGGATTGCGAGATAAATTCTTTAATCTTAAGAGATTATATTTGATTAGAAAATCCGATTCAGACAATCTGATGCGCAGGGGGAAAAACATATTTCAGAAGCCAACAATATACTTCCATGCACTTTACTGGTTGTTAAATGTTGTATTTTTCACAGTTATATGGTGGTCACGGAATGATTATAAATATTTCTTACTTTATCTTCAGGAGAACGCTGCTTATCTTCCTGGTGGTATGATATTTACTTATTTTAGTGTTTATTATCTGATCCCTAAATTCTTTTTCAGGAACAGGATATTTCTCTACATAATCTTACAGCTCCTGGTTTTGCTTTTATATCCTGTTATTTCAAACCTTGTGAGTGCGTACTTTATTTCACCTGTTCTTCTTGGAATTGAACCGAAATATTTGTTTTACTACGGATACCTGTCGATCATCCTTATTCTTGTTTTTGATATCTTTCCTTTGGCGGGAGTGATAGTTTTAAACAAGTTCAAAGCAGATGCAGTAGCACGACAGAGAGCGGAAAATGAAAAAACTGCCACTGAGCTCAGACTAAAAGAAGCTGAATTGAAGCTCCTGAAAGCCCAGATCCATCCTCACTTTCTGTTTAATACACTGAATAATATCTATTCCCTTTCACTTGAAAAATCCGATAAGACCTCCGACCTGCTTATCAGATTAGCCGATATGCTGAGTTATATTATCTATGATTGCAATACTGAAAGAGTATCCCTTGCCAAAGAGATTGAATTTATTAGAAGCTACATCGAACTTCAGAGGATCAGATATTACAACTGTAATATTTCACTGAAGGTAAACGTTGAAGCGAATACCCTTCAGATAGCCCCTATGATACTTCACACCTTTGTTGATAATGCATTTAAACATGGAGCGGACAAAGATGCAAAGAGCCCGTGGATAAAAATTTCAGTTACTTCCAAAGCCGGATTGCTTTACTTTTTAGTTTTAAACAGTACCCGGAATGATGATTTAGTTCTGGATAAAATAACCGGGATTGGGATCAGCAATGCCATGAAACGACTTCAACTGATCTATCCTGAACGTCATGATCTGGTAATCAATAACACCGGTAACAAATATTCTGTATTTTTAAAACTTGATTTACTTAAACATGAGCAATAAAACAAGATGTCTGATAATTGATGATGAACCATTGGCAATAAAGCTGATTAAAAGTCATTTGAACAGATTATCCACGTTCGAGGTTGCAGGCGAATGCAGGAATGCCCTGCAGGCTGTGGAGGTGCTTAAAAGAGAGAAGATCGACCTGATGTTCCTCGATATCAACATGCCTGAAATCACAGGTATTGATTTCCTCAAGACAATTCCAAATCCACCGTACGTGATCATAACAACAGCTTTCAGAGAGTATGCGATCGAAGGATACGACCTGGATGTTGTTGACTTCCTTCTTAAACCAATATCTTTTGAGCGATTCCTGAAGGCAATCAATAGATTTATAAACCGTACTAAACCTTTTCAGAATGAGAATGGTAACAAGTCAATTCCTAATCATGACAAGAAATACATCCATATACACGATGGCAAAACAATAATCAAGCTTCTGCTAGATGATATTTTATATCTCGAGGGTTATGGAGAATATGTCAAAGTCATTACACAAAATAAAAACCATCTTGTAAGAAACTCACTGGCTGAGTTTCAGAATAAACTGTCTGACAGTGACTTTCTGAGAATTCATAAATCATATATTGTGAATGTACCGAAAATATCAGGTTTCAGCTCATTGCATGTAATTCTTAAAAGTATACAGTTGCCGATTGGAAGAATTTATCATGATAATGTAATGAGCATTTTAAAATCAGGCAGTAAAATGGAATAATGAAATTTATGTTGTTCTCTGACGTACTCGATTGTCTGATGGCTTTGAACTCATACTGAACTTACTTACTATATTTGATAAAAAAGATAGATGGTGATTAAATTAGCTACAGCTAAAAGAGTTTTAAAGGAACGTTATATTTACTTCCATGTCCTTTACTGGATATTCAATACCCTTTATTTTACAACCCAGAGATTTGCTTTTTATGGTAATGAAAACTTTCTTCCATCATTAAAATTAATATTAGCCTATCTTCCTGTATTGCTTATGTTTACATATTTTGTTACGGAAATTGTCATTCCTCGCTATTTTCAAAACAGAAAGCTCTTTAATTTCCTTGCCTCTTTGTTAGCTGTACTTATTATTTATCCTTTTATTGCCTACCTTGAAAGGAGATATATTTTTGAACCATATGTTTATGATGACAGAATACAATATTCCCTTTATAATTTTTTGATGGCGATAATGATTTTTGGTTTCGGAGCGGTTCCCGTTGCCGGATTTAAAATTGCCCAGCTGATAAAGAAAGAAGCCAGGCATCATGAAGCAGTTGAGAAGGAGAAGATAGAGGCAGAATTAAAACTAAGGGAGGCAGAGCTGAAGCTTCTTAAGGGACAGATCCATCCGCATTTTCTTTTCAATACCCTGAACAATGCCTATTCACTTGCCATTGAAAAATCAGATAAAACTGCTGATGTCATTATCAAGCTGGCTGATATGTTCAGTTTTCTTACATACGACTGTAATTCAGACAGAGTAGACTTAACTAAAGATATCCAGTTTGTAAACAACTATCTTGATCTTCAAAGCATCAGGTATGATTCATGTTCGATATCGATGAAAGTCACCGGTAATACGGATAACCTGCAAATAGCCCCCATGATTTTGCACACTTTCATTGAAAACAGTTTCAAACATGGTGCTGAAAACGTTTCAGGCAAAGCGTGGATAAAGATCAATGCCAAAATTAATGAAAGGACACTTAGCTTTTCTGTATCCAATAGCAAATGTCATAAAAATGATGGTGAAGGCAATGGAATTGGTTTGACAAATGCTTCAAGACGACTTGAACTCTTATACCCGAAACGCCATGAATTGATCATACAAGATCAGAACGAGATATATTCAGTATTCCTGAGAATAGAACTCTAAAGTCAGGGGCATCCTTAAAAACCCGTGAAAAAGGTCAATTCGCTGAAGTGATACAGCCATTCATTGAAAAGATTTTTTTTTGTCTTGTTACATATCTATTTTTGATGTTGTAACGTTAATGTTTGTATACTTAAATAAAATCCATATGAATATGAAAAGACAAGGTAGGATAATTTTAGGGGTGTTTCTTTTAAGTGCACTACTATGGAGTTGCACCAGGAACAATAATGCTGACAATAACCTTTCTCTGAAACAATCATTAAATCAGAGTGCTCTGAATTTAAATTCTGCTATGGCCACAATTAGTTCCACCAAAGCGTACAGTATTCTGACTGTCAATGACGGAACCCTGAAATCAACAACCATGGCTGATGCTGCATACAGGGTGTATATTCCACTCGATTCAATAAAGGGAACGTACGATTATAAACCAATTAACAAGCCCGACAGATGGGGCTGGTCGCTAATTAAGTTTTTCACCAAAACAGCAAATAACTCGCAGATGCTGGTCCGGATGCCATTGCAAAAGGTAAGCCACCCAAGATCACTTTGGCATTATGTAGCTGCTGATTCTTCTCTTAAAAATAATTTTTCGATCGCCGTTTCAGCCTACCATAATAATTATAATAGTTATTGGGATTATGACTATTTGCTGGCTTCGGAAATCAGTATTGACAATGCTGTAGCAGGCAATCTGAACATACAATCGATTGTCAGTCCAAAACATAATATTCAATATGCTTCTCAGTACGCTTTTGCCGGAGGTTATACTGCACAGTATAAATATAACTCCGGAGACACAACTGTTTCAAGCTTTACTATTCTGAAGGGGACAAATCTGTTGTATCAGGAAAAACTTCTTACCATTAAGATAGATACTGCAAGATTTGGACGTGAACATCAGTATATTCTTACAGTTGGTAATGTAGAGATTGTAAGGAAGTCAGGGATTAAAAAGCCTGATATTTATGTGAATGAAGTTTTGCAACCAAATGCAACTGTCACTATAGTCGATAAGGAAGAGGATTCGGAACCATCAGTTGCCGAACACCGCGACATCCAGATTACATTTGAGGACGGTACAACCACGACTCTGTCAGCTTTGATAGGAAAATCAGTGGATAATATAAAAACTCTTTTTACATCCCTGCATTCAGTATATTTTGCAGCTTACGTGGTCGACTGGATTGCATACGATATTTATTACCACAGAAACTAAACCTACAGGGGAATCATAGTTGATTTAAGTTCTGCAAAAATGAATAAATAAAAGGGGCTGTCTGAAAAGCCCCTTTTTTATGATTTATCCTTTTTTTGATCAGCTGTGTTAATTTAGTCTAAATAAGCGAATCTGGCATGGATTTTGAATTAAATTATTTGTAATAAAAATTCTGAATGTCATGAAAAAGTTAGCGTTAAACAGGTTGGGAATGATTCTGACAATTGGATTATGTATGATCGCCAATAACAGCTACAGTTCTGGTTCAAAAGCTACCAGGAAAGATAAAAAGGAAGCCAGGAGAGCTGAATTACTTGCAAATTTCCAGGTGTTGGATACATTACTCCAGAACAAGACTTTTGTTATAGTTGCTGACTATCTTGAGAATGGGTACGGAGACAGGATTGTTGTCCCGAACATGCTGAACTTCATCAAGGTAGATGGTCCAAATGCTGTTTTACAAACCGGATCAAATTATGGTCCGGGTTATAATGGTGTGGGAGGTTCGACCGCAGAAGGCACCATAGACCGCTGGTCAGTAACCAAAAATTTAAAAAGTCTGAGTTACACAGTCAGATTTTCTTTAGCAACGAATATAGGTATCTATGATGTATTCCTGGATCTTGGTGCTGATACTTATGCCAGGGCAACGATAACAGGATTGACAAGAGGGCGGCTGATATATGACGGGCATCTTGAAACAATTGGAAATTCAGCCATCTTCAAGGGACAACAAAACAGATTTTGAAACCTGACAGGAAAGAGAGCATTGTTCCATTAATTAAGGAAATGGAGAAGTAGAATTCAATATACGGGTAAACTACCTTCCTTTAAGTTTCCTGATCTCATTGAAATGATCCATACTTTCCTTTTCCCGTTCGAGACGGGTTTTTTGCCTGTATGCCTCGAATTCTGTCTTGAGCTCTTTCAGTTCCTTTTTGGTTTCCGATGTTATCGTTATGTTTCTTTTAAAGGCTAAAAAGCCTATGCCCAGCAAAGCTGCAAGTACTGCAACTATCGTCCACATCAACGAATTATATGAGGTCTTGTTAATCTCAATACCAACCACACGTATGCTGTTTTTCGTTCTTGTCAGCTCCTTAACCTGTTCCTTTGTGACATTCAGGTTATTGTTGAGAGTATCTATACGTAAATTGAGAGTACCGGTCAGTGCAACAAACCCCGCAATATTCGTTTTCGCCTTCCGAAGCGAATCAATTGCATTATTCTTAAGCTTCTGGAACATGTCTTCACGTATAGCCCGATAATTCTCATAAATCAATGTCTTGGTCTCTATATAGTTCATCTGTTCCGGCAGTGTACCATTCGTAAGAATCTCTGGAATTGCTGTCTGCCCGGTTGCCAATGTTGCCTGCAGAGCAACAATTGCTGCTACAATTACAAATCTCAGTCCTGGCTGATTCATATTGTTTACAGGTTTGTTAGTAATGAAAACAAATTACAATGACTAAAGTTAAACGGAATCCTGGAATAATTGTTACTTTTTACCGGTATCAAATTAAATACTTTTTTGAATTATTAAAATCAGATTATTTATGATCAAATTCTATTGATTTTGGATGAAATACTTTAAATCTCTTTTTTGGATGATTTTAGCAATTAACTCAAGTTGCTAGTTTTAAAATTTATTATAATATGGACTGTGACCTCTCTTCCTTTAAATATTTCTTAACCCATCCCCAACCCTTCCCTTAAGCATAAGGGAAGGGAGATCTAATTAATAATCAAGAAAAACCCAACCCTCTAACCCCCCTACAGAAAACCCAACCCCCTAACCCCCTTCCCTTAAGGATAAGGGAAGGGGGAACTAATTAATATACAGTGTATTACTCCCCTTCCCTTAATTTTAAGGGAAGGGGTTGGGGGATGGGTTCAAATATCATTAAGGGGGACAGGGGGATGGGTTCAGAAGATTTCTAAGGAGAATGCAATTTATTTGAACTAAAATATTAAATAGCAACTTAGGTTAATTAACCTTCTTTAACCTTGTACCTTTTACTTTAAGTGATAAAAAATTGTATTTTTAAATTATCAAAAAAAAGGTATTCTCATAATTTTTCTTTCTATCCGATAACCAACTCAAAATCATAATCATATGACAAAACGAAGAGAATTCATCAAGAAAAGCCTTTTAGGTACCGCGGGTATTGCCATCGGAGGGATGGGATTCAGTCGCAAAGCCTATAATCAGATCATCGGTTCTAATGAACGCCTTAATGTGGCTGTATGCGGGATAAAATCACAGGGTAATACTCATATCAACAGTTTCTGCGGTATGAAGGACAAGAATGTCCAGTTGATGACACTTTGTGATGTGGATGAGCAATTTTTTGCTGCAAGATCAAAAACTGTCACTGACAGAACCGGTGTAACACCGAAAACAGCATGGGATATGCGCAAAGTCTTTGAGGACAAAGATATACATGCTGTTTCATTTGCTGTCCCCAACCATTGGCATGCTTTAGGGACTATTTGGGCCTGCCAGGCCGGCAAACATGTTTATGTCGAAAAACCTGCAACATATGGTGTTTTTGAGGGAAGAAAGATGGTTGAAGCTGCAAAAAAATACAAAGTCAGAGTTCAGACCGGGACCCAGAACAGGTCGATCCCAAATGTTATGCAGGCAATAAAATTCCTCCACGATGGTGGTATCGGAGATGTTTTTATGGCGAAAGGAATGTGCTATAAACCGCGTGAATCATTTGGAATTGCAAAGGACAGCGAACCGCCGGCCTCCCTGCATTATGATATGTGGCTCGGACCTGCTCCATTTAGGCCTTATAATGAAAAACATGTGCATTATAACTGGCACTGGTTCTGGCCGACTGGAGGTGGTGATACAGCGAATCAGGGACCTCATCAGTTCGATATTGCACGATGGGGCCTTAATAAGGATGAACACCCTGTTACAATCTACTCAATGGGTGGACTCTATGGAATAAACCCTGCTGAGTGCGAACAGGAGACGCCAAACACGCAGACTTCTGTGTTCAAATATAAAGATGGCAAGATGCTTGAGTTCGAAACCCGCGGAAGATACACCAACGAGGAAGGTGGGCTTGGAATAAGTATTGGGAATACATTTTATGGAACAGAAGGATACCTTGAAATCAATGGAAGCAGCTGGCAGGCCTTCAGAAAAAGGGAAAACAAACCTTTCGCAGGTTCAGGTGTTGGCGAAAAGCCAACCGATTTCATGACACCTCCCGGAGATGGCGGCCATTTCAACAACTTTATTAATGCAATACGTTCAGGTAAAGATGAAGACCTGCATTGCCAGATATATGAAGGATACATGTCTGCCTGCCTTCCTGCTCTTGCAAACATCTCTTACCGTGTTGGACGCGAACTGCATTTCGACGGGGCAAAGGAAAAGTTTGTGAATGATCCGGAAGCCGACAAGCTTCTGACAAGGGATTACCGCAAACCGTATGTGGTTCCACAGGTTGTTTAGTAAGAAAAATATCTATTTTAGAGTTCACCCCCCTGCCCCCCTGAAGGGGGGTGAATACCTGCAAATCAGATAATTCAGTGTGGATTCACCCCCCTTCAGGGGGGCAGGGGGGTGTAGTTAGCAAATTATGAACAAATATGATAAAAAGCATTGGCATATATTTTCTATTATTTTTCCTCACCTCAGCTTCTCTCAGCGGGCAGAAAGGAAGTAATAATCAGAACAATTCCAAAGTAGAATTTGTAAGTCACGAACCGGAAAGAAGAATTGATGTATTGATGAACGGCAAGCTTTTCACATCTTACTGCTGGCCTGAAAATGTCTATAAACCAATTCTTTACCCGGTAATTACTTCTGCAGGAACCGAGGTCACCAGGGGCTTCCCTCTTAAACCAAGAGAAGGAGAAAGAGATGATCATATTCACCAGGTCGGAATCTGGATGAATTACGGGATGGTAAATGGTCACGATTTCTGGGGAAATGGTTCCAGAGGATTCAGGGAACCAAATGGCGGAATCATAAAGCATCTGTCAGTTGAAAAATCAGCTGGTGGAGCCGGAGAGGGTATCCTTATTACAAGAGAAAGCTGGATCGATCCGGCCGGTATGGAACTGCTTGCAGAAAAAACTGAATATCACTTCATTGACAAAGGAAATGTAAGAATAATTGATAGAATCACCACCTTAACAGCTGGTGATACAGCTGTTTACTTTAAAGATACCAAAGAAGGAATGTTTGGCATCAGGGTTGCCCGGCAGCTTGAATTACCAGTTAATGAATCTGTTAGACTCCTTGATTCAAAAGGCATTCCCTCAAAAGAAAAAATTCCTGCGAGCAATGGAGTAACCGGCAATTATCGTAGCAGTGAAGGAATATCAGGTGAAGCTGTATGGGGTACCCGCGCTAAGTGGATGGACCTTGACGGAATTATAGGAAATGAAAAAATATCACTGGTAATATGCGATCATCCGAAGAACCAGAGCTACCCAACCTACTGGCATGCACGCGGATACGGTCTGTTCGCTGCCAATCCGCTCGGTTGGAAGGATTTTACGAATGGAAAGGAGAAACTGAATTTTAAACTTAAACCCCGAAAATCAACAACATTCAGGTACAGAGTGATCATCAATTCAGGTTCATTTTTAACTGAAAAAGAAATTGGCAATCTTGCAGATGAGTTTGCATCAGAATATTAATAATAAGATAAAGAGAGAACCAAATAAATTTCACTGACTGATCATGGGGAATCCACTTTCCGGAAAACGCTGGCTTCGGCTTATACCGATAGCTTTCATTACATATAGTCTTGCCTATCTTGACCGTGCCAACTTCGGATTTGCTACTGCAGGAGGCATGGGGAGGGATCTGAACCTGACGGCTTCAATGTCATCTCTGTTGGGATCACTTTTTTTCCTTGGCTATTTCTTCTTCCAGATTCCGGGCACCCTTTATGCTGCCAATAAAAGTGCTAAAAAATTAATATTCTGGTCTTTACTACTGTGGGGTGGATTGGCGATGGCTACCGGTCTTGTAAGCAATGCAAATTTTCTGGTAGTGATACGGTTCATGCTGGGAGTAGTGGAAAGTGCAGTAATGCCTTCAATGATTGTTTTTTTAAGCAGGTGGTTCACAAAATCTGAACGTTCCAGGGCAAATACTTTTTTGATCCTTGGAAATCCTGTAACAATCGTCTGGATGTCTATTCTCTCAGGTTATTTAATAAAATCTGTAGGCTGGCGCTGGATGTTTATCCTCGAAGGATTGCCAGCAATTATCTGGGCTTTCTTCTGGTGGAAGCTGGTGGACGACACTCCGCGAAATGCCAGATGGCTTACAGAGCCTGAGAAAAACGATCTGACAGAGAGGCTTCAGGAAGAGCAGCTATCTATAAAACCCGTTAAAAATTACGCTGAAGCATTCAGGTCGTGGACGGTTATTTTATTATGTCTTCAGTATGCACTATGGAGTATCGGTGTATATGGCTTCGTGATGTGGCTGCCTTCAATAATTAAAGCAGCACCTGAAATGAGTATGGTAAGAACAGGCTGGTTGTCTTCCATTCCCTATGTCTTTGCTGCAATTGGAATGCTGGCCGCGTCATACTACTCAGATAAAACATTGAACAGAAAAGCGTTTATATGGCCTTTTCTTTTAATCGGAGCTATTGCCTTCTATGGGTCATACCTTGTGGGGACGACCAATTTCCTGGTATCAATTATTTTGCTGGTAATAGCAGGCGCCGCAATGTATGTGCCATATGGACCCTTCTTTGCAGTTATCACAGAGATTTTACCCCGCAATGTCTCGGCAGGGGCTGTGGCACTGATCAACAGCTTTGGGGCACTTGGATCATTTGCCGGAGCCTATCTTGTCGGGTATTTAAATGGCATTACCGGGGGATTCGGAGCATCTTATATTTTTATGGCAGGATCTCTTTTCCTTTCAGCAGTAATTACCCTTGTCGTGATAAAGAGCCCACGGGCAAGAACAGGCTGACCAACAGGATCTCTTTTTAAAATACTAGTCTCTGCTCTCAACCCACCTACGGAAAAGCAGGTCGTTAATTTTAAAGAAGCGTTTCCCCTCAGAAGTATAGTCAAAGTATATCAGTTCCATTCGCAGAAGGGATTGCAGGGACCTTAACACCGTGGAAGGGCTCCCAAGTGCATGCTTTACAATAAATTCATTTCCTGTAGGTTCGAATAATTCCCCTTCAAGTGCAATAGCCTTAAGCGATTGCCATTGTGGAAAAGTAAGCATTCCCCGGTAATTGAAAAAGACGGGCTCCTGCTCTATCAATAGCTTATGAGCCTCTTCTTTCCAGGTCATTTCACTAATTTCTTTAGTGCCAGTAAGAAATATCCTCTGACACAATAACTGTACGTAATATGTATGGCCATCGGTCCAATTCATTATCTGATCGACTACCTGATCCTTTATAATAGTCTTATTCTCCACAAATTTCTTTCTAATAAATGCAACGTAAGTGTCACGGGCAATCCTGTCAATTTTCAACATACCTGCACTTTTATAAAAAGGACGTGAAGGGATAGTAAAAAGTTCGTTCATAAGATGCTGCTGGCTCCCGGAAAATATGAAAACCACATTCTTCAGCTTCTGAATAATTGTTCTTAACCAGGCATCAGTATTCTTTTCCGGGTACCTGAGTATTTGCTGGAACTCATCAATGGCTATTACGAACTTTTCATTCTGTCTATCAAGGTAAGTCAGAATGGTCTCAATCTGATTGTGTATTTCGTTTTCCTTCAGCATAAATGAAATCTGTGGTGAACCTGTCAGTATATCGAAACTTAACGTAGGCCTGAGAGACTTGATGAAATCCCATAATTTGTGTCCGATTCCCTTTTTTTCTGAAACATTTCTGATTACTGCGGTTGCAAATTCATTTAAGAAATCGCTCATATTCTCGGTTGGAAGAATGTCAAGGTAGACACCTCTGAAATCCTTTGGAAGCTTTGCAAGAACATGCCGGATAAGCGATGTTTTTCCGATCCTCCTCTGCGCAGTGAGGACTGTCGCCATCCCGCCTTCTATATTATTTAATAATATCTTTGTTTCTTCTTCGCGGTCGCAAAAATATGCGTGACCATAATATCCTGTAATCGGAAACGGAGTTGATGGCTTTTTCATAACCAAATAATTTACAAAATGCAATTTACAAAATGCAATTTACAAAATGCAAATTTCAAAACATGAAATATTTTAATATTTTTTTTATTAATTTTCAGTTTTATCCGGAGCTGTCGAAAATATTTATATAACTATTCCTGACGCAAAAACAAAAAAAGTGAATTAATAAAATTAAAAAAAATGCTAAAATATGATTAGAGAATTTATTGCCATTTGCCTGATGCTAGCTTCAGGCGGGATTGTCAATTCCATGGAAAAGATCGATAATCTGATTCCCGTCAGGGGTTTTTGTATCTCAGCTCCGAAGCCGGGTGATCTCAATGATTTTATCGGGTTCATTAAGGAGGAGCTGGCTCCCCGAAAGGTTAACACCCTGATCTTGAGAGTTGATTTTAATTATATGTTTGCAAGCCATCCTGAATTGAGAGACTCAGATGCTCTTTCAAAGGAGGATGTGGGGAAACTGGTAAAGGTTTGCAGAGAGTTCAGGATCAGGATCATTCCCCAGATAAATCTCCTCGGTCATCAGTCATGGGCCAGCAGGACTGGCAATCTGTTGAGGGTCTATCCCGAATTTGATGAAACGCCCAATGTTAAAATGCCGGAAAAATATGTCTGGCCGAATCCCGATAAGTTATACTGCAAGAGCTACTGTCCGTTGCATCCGAAAGTTCATGAAGTGGTGTTTTCATTGATAGATGAAATCTGTGATGTATTTGAGACTGATGCTTTTCATGCTGGCATGGATGAGGTATTTTATATTGGTGAAGATCAATGTCCCCGATGTTCCGGGAAAGATAAAGCATTGCTTTTCGCAGGAGAAGTTACTGCAATTCATGATCACCTTTCAGTTAAAGGTCGTGAGTTGTGGATATGGGGTGACCGGCTTCTCGATGGTAAAACAAGCGGTCTGGGGGAATGGGAAGCAAGCTTTAGCACTACTTTCCGGGCAATTAATATGATCCCGAAAGATGTAATGATATGTGACTGGCATTATGAGAGTCCCGTCCAGACTGCAGTCTGGTTTGCATTGAACGGTTTCAATGTTGTGACCTGTCCATGGAGAAATTCTCAGTGCGCTGTGGACCAGGTTAATGACATGGTGCGGTTCAGGAATTCCTCCACGCCTGCCCTGGCTCTCCGTTTCAGTGGAATGGTACAGACAATATGGTCAGGCGCCAGGCAGTTCATGGATAATTTTTATGGAATAAGGCCAGACAATCAGACTAATTCTCCCGTGAAGTGTTTTAAAGATCTGTATGGGGAGATATTGAAGATGTCGGATATATAATTTACAGCATTTCCAGTTTAAGGATTGTTCTCTTTGAGCGTCAAATTACTCTTACCTCTTCAAAAATGATTACCTTATGCAGACATAAAATACAGTTAATAATCAGGTTCTTTAACAGCAATTTGATCAGGAATCAGAACAGCCGCAGGATGGTTCAGTGTTCCTTAGTATCCCATTAATTATTCCGGCAGCACAACCTACTCCTGAATTAACTGAAATTGCCTGTACAGGACAATTTATTGCACATGCTCCACATTCCATACAATAATCTCTTCTCATAATATGAGCCTTCCTGCCGGAAAGTTCAAAAACATCATGAGGACAAACTTTTAAACACATTCCGCACCCGTTGCATGTGTCTTCACATAGGCTAAGTGTCACCACATCATTAAGATATAATAAGTCTTTCATATGAATTATTAAATAAATTTCCCAACCACCTGTAAAATAATACCAATTGCGGCAAAACCTATCTGAAAAGGGATAGAAATCTTCATCTCTTTTTTGACTCCTGACAGTGAAGTATAGGTTGATGAACCGGTAAAATTCATAGCCAGGAATGAGGAGATCGCTGTAATAATGAAAAACCAGGACAAGGTTTCTATAACATTATCTTCAGAATGTTTTAACAGAATAATAATGAGAAAAACCATTACTCCTGAGAAAAAACCCTTCAACGAAAAAAGCCTTCCGGGAATATAGGGAAGTAACATTGGAGTGATGATAATACCCGTGCAATATGCAAGAAATACATTTAGAATAGCAGGACCCCCTTCCCCTGAAAAATCTCGGTATGACACACCATTGCCACTCAATCCGGATAATAAAAAGAGAACTGCTATTGCTCCCAGGAGGTAGAATTTACCATATATAAAATCATTTGGAATGAGTTTCAATCTATCTTTTAATCCAAATTTAACTTTCCTCATTTCCTTGTCAGCCCGGTACCCGTCACTGATAAACTTTTTTAAATCTGAGGCACGAACCGGTCCATAATGGACATTAAAGCCAGTTTCTTCTTTAACTTTATGTGCAGCCACGCCTGTAGCTCCCAGTTGAGGAAGTATCAACCGTTTATGATTTACAATTTTCTCAAGCGGGATCTGCTTTATCCTGTTAACAAGTTCCCTGGTTCCGAAAGTACCTTTGCCTGCAGCGCACCAGACATTGACTCCTTTTGTATCGAGTACCAATATCCATCCATTAATATTTGAAAGGTTTTTACGAAGATTATCAAAAGTGAGTTTGTAGTTTGCGGTTACAAATACATCCGAGTCCCGGGAGGGAGTACCTATTGCATAAAGCCCAGGGCTGACCCTGTAATTATCCCGGTTAATTCCCCAACGAACCATAATTGCGCCCAGTAAATCCAAAGGCTTTAGTTCGGTTGATATTTTGGGGAAAGGAGTATCAAGTATCTCAACAGTTCCAATTGTAAAAGTATTATTCATTTTAAATTTTCAATATAAAATTTTTGAAATGCGATTTTTATTTCGTCCCTCACTTTACGGAACTCATTAATAATCTGTTCTTCTGTCCCTTTGAAATGAGATGGATCTTCAAAACCCATATGAATGCGATTCTTTACCTTACCTGAGAAATGGGGACATGTCTCATTAGCATTATCACATACTGTAATCACATAATCCCAAACATCATTCAAATAGATTTCAACATTCTTTGGTTGATTTTGACTGATATCAATTCCGGCCTCTTTCATCACTTTAATTGCAGTTTGATTAACCCTTTTAGCCGGTTCAGTTCCAGCAGAATGAACATCAAGACTTTTATCAAATGACTCTAAAAAACCTTGAGCAATCTGGCTACGGCAACTGTTCCCTGTGCAAAGAATTAGTATTTTCATAAAATTGAGAATATTCTGATTTAACATTCACACGACACATCAAATCTCTTTATCGCCTGAAAGAATTCATCAAACATCTTGATATACATTTGAATCTTGCTGCTGCTAAGACAATAATTAATCTTCAGGCCCTCAATTTCCCCTTTTATCAGTCCGGAATCTCTCAGTTCTTTCAGATGCTGGGAAACTGTAGTGCGACCAAGAGGTAAATAATCCGAAATATCACCAGAGACACAAGTTTTGGTTTCTGCAAGGTATTTCAGAATAGCAAGACGGGCAGGATGCGACAGGACTTTTGAAAATCTTGCAATTTCCTGTAGTGTTACATCGAATTTTTCAGCTTTGTTCATAGTATTATATCTAATGACGCAAACATACGACATATAAATTAAACAGCAAAATAAAACAAAATATTTTTATGTAGAAGGGTATGTGATCCCGGCAGTGTCTTTTCGGAAAATTGGGTTTTGCCGGAATTAGTGGACAATAGAATTATCACAGATGTATTGATGGTCTTCTTTTACTTCTCCTTTTGTTTTCTCTTTTTGAGCATCAGATTAAGGCTTATTATTAGTTCCACATGAGATGCAGACAATAAGGATAAGCAGAAAAATTAGTTTTGCTTTCATTTAATCAGGAATTGGTTAATAGATAAAATTAAAATAGCTGTATGTCAATTATATGATGAAAGTTGCACCAAATTTACTTTCCCGACCGGGGTGGTTGATTTTCACTACTTATTCTTACTTTCTTTTGCTTGATGAGTCCACTCTAAAAACAGTATCACAATTTCATCAGCAAATTGGTTTTGCGTGTCTCTTTTACAGAAAATGCATCATAGGCTATTAAAATTAGTTCTGTTTTCGGTAAGAGATCCTTCATTATGTGACAAAAATGGTCAAACAAGCCTTTATTAATCTCGTATTTATGTATTCTGGTTAGATTTACTGAAATCGAGGTAAGAGTTAAATAAAACCTATTTCTTACAAGTCCTCTTAATCTTGATTTTCCATTCTTAATCCCCCGTTTTACCTCCTTAATCGTTGCTTCTACATTTGCTCTTAACTTTCTTCTTTCCTCTGGTATCTTATAAATGTTATGCAAACGTTTATGGGATAATATTCTCATCTCATTAAAGTACCATATGTGCTTTTTTTCTGTCCTTTTTCCTCCTGCTGCCTTTGCTATACATTTGTCCTGATATGGACATAATTGGCATCGTTCATTATCAAAAACAGCTTTCCCAATCCTCGCACCTTCTTTATTGTTTGTAATCTCTCCTTTTACCCTTTGACCTTGACTGCAACTTACCCATAAATATCCAGCCTCGTCCTCTTCTATCTTTAATTTCGTTTGAGATTTTCTTCCTCTCACCGCGGTTTGAATAAGCATTATTGAGTTATTCTGTGTAATGACATCTACAGTTGGGTTGCCATAATTCCCATCTGCATGATATTCAGACAAATCAGGTGTCTTCTCCACCATGGATGGTAACCTTTGTGCTAATATATTCGCATCATCTTCATTGTTAGGAGTCACCGTTACATCTGTTATCAAATTAAACTTATTCCCTGGATTTGCAGTCTCTGATATATGCCCATTAAAACCTTTGCCATTCGCCCTTCCTTTATTCCTAAATGTGGCTTCTGTATCGTCGGGAGAAAGTAGTATACTACTATGTAATTCATTGGAGGGTATAACCTCTACTTTGCTTTCTGCTACTACGAAATGTTCGTTATAAACACGATTAAATATTGAAAAACCAGCAGCATCCTTATACTTATCACCTAACTGGATATACAGCTTGTGATAAACGTCTGCCAACTGCTTGATCTCTTTTGGCAACTCATCCTTTTCGATCTTGTATATATATTGACCTGCAGTTTGTCTGGAGTAAGCAGCTAACAACTCCATATAAGCTTCTTTATCTTCAGTATCTAAAATACGGTAAAAACGGAGTAATACCTCTATCAATAATTGTAAACGTGTGAAATCAAATATGTTAGAGCCTAATAAGAAGCTATCTCCTCGCTGTATATCAGTCTTTATTCCAAATTCTTTTAATTGAGTTGAGGTTAAACTATCAAACACCTCCGTTAACAAGTCCCTGCCTGTCTGAATATAATATTCTATTACTTTTTTCTGGAAATTAAAGATGCTTGCTTCAGCAAAAACACTACCACCAAGATTTTGCACACCAATAGCATGCCTTGTCAAAAGATTAAAATTCAAGTTCATAAACAACTGCTGGTAGGTCCAGTTATAGAGATGTTTTAGTATCAATGCACCAACCAATTGATTAACAGGAACATTAGGTCTGCTTTTCTTAGTTGAGTATAATACATCGAATTCCTTCTCATTAATCTTAGAGAAGATGTTAACGAAAAAACTATGCTCTATAGAGGTCTCCATCATGGAAAGTTGACTGTCAGACAATGAGTCAGTTATACCAAAAAGACCATATTGTTTATACGATTCGTTTTTCTTGAACATGGAGTGACTTATTATTCTGCAATATAATCAAAATAAATCACTTAAACAATTGTATATCAAATATATAAATAATTTTTTACCTTTTTAGAGTGGACTCCTTGATCAAAAGAAAGTAACCAAAGAACCGAAACGCCGGAGGGGTAAGCTCACGAACGAAGTGAGTAAAAATCAAGGCTTCAGAAGCTTTTGGGGCAACTGTTCTGAGGTCATTTGAAATCCAATAATATATCTATTTAAAACTATTTAAGTGTGTAAATAAGAGTGCGTAGGCAATCCGGAAATGGCGCGAACTTTGCCCTGGAGCGTAGAGCGGAAAGGCTTGTGTAGCGGGCGCAGTGGAAGGGCAAAGTTATCATTTCCGGCGCCTTTTCTTTGTTACTTTCTTTTGGCGTACAAAAGAAAGTAAAGAAAGAAAACAAATATTTTCATCAAGGAAAAGAAAGGAACAGGTTTTGGTGTAAAAAAGAAAGTTAAGAAAGAAAACAAATAATTTTATCAAGGGAAAAAAGAACATATTCTTTGGAGTAGCAAAAGAATCGAGCCAAAGGCGATCTCGGCGAAGCCAAATGAACTTAATTATAATAAATACAAAAGGGTGCCCTTTTGAGACACCCTCATGTAACAGACTTAATTTCTGAACTTTATATTCAGTTTCCGGCTAAAATCCATCCCTATTTCCCAGATTCCTAATCCTTAGGTTGACAGCTATGGTGCAGTTCCAATTAATTCTTGCTTGTCTTCTTTGCCATGCTTATTAAATCTTCCTGTGCATTGGACATACTGTCTTTGTCGGTTATATTTCCCTGTTGCTTCTTCAGTGACAGTTTTTCTTTGAGTTCATAAACATTTTGAATCATCAACTCGTCAATGATTGGTCCATAGGAATCAGGTATCACCTTGATTGAATTGTGCCCAGGTATTTTTGAGAGAACCCCGATGTTCAAACCATTAGTTAGTGCAATGGTGGTTGCAAATGTCTTTCTTGCAAGATGAGTAACCAATGGTTTGTTTTTCGGAATCTGGGCAATATCAGTGAAGGACAAATTAAAATTTAATTCAAAAAAGTGTTTTATGAATGCTAAAAGACTAAAGTGTCTTTAATTACAAGCAAAAACCTTGTTTTTAATTGCTCCTTTAACCGAGACACCATTAACTTTCATATCTGTCCAAAAAGTAACATAACCGCTGTTTCCTTTACTACAATCTATTTTAACTAAAAAACAAAACATGGGATTCGTTCCCTTAACCAAATTTGTGGTACAAGTTATCACTGTAATATTATTTGCATTGTTGACGGTATAAATCCTTTGTTGATTTACATTATTCATATGGGGAAGGAAATATTGAATATGTGGGAATGTAAATTCAACAACAGCACCAGTAACGGCTTCAGGACTTGTGTAGCCGAAATGAGTCATCACATCATAATTAGCAGGATTGTATTCTGTCTCACCATTTAAATAGTAAGGAGAAAAGTCATAAAGCGGAAATTGAGTAAAACTATAATTTGGCAATGCTATACCTGCTGATGGTGGAAGCCATAAAGCCGTTTGCAGCAAACTATTGTTATCCCAGATTGCAGGTTTCGTCCATTGTGCAATTGGCGATGCTATTCTTGCCGATTTCAACTGATTTCCATCAGGATTAACCGTTAAATCATTAGATTTTGAGCATCCCAGTACAATCAGGAATGCCACCAGAACAAAAGAAATAGTTTTTTTCATGATAAATAGTTATTAATCAAATAGATTTCCTACTCTAATAAAGGATTTTCAGATACTTCCTTGTAGTGATTCTTCTTATTGTATAATATTGTCCTGGGAAAATGCTAATACACAAAAAAGAATTGACCGAATCATATTACCTGTATTGGCAAAATCATATATTTGTAAATGTAAATTATTATTTTCTGTTTAAACTACATTTATCAATATATTTTTCTGAAAAATCATGCTGTTAATAGATTAACAATCAAAATGAAGAAGTAATCTTTGTTTATTAAGTTTGAAGTAACTGTTTAGATTGCTACAGATAAGTACTTTTAAATAGGAAAAATAATACCAGTGTTTTTATTTTGTAATTCCATAGAGCACCGGAATATTCCATTTATAAATGAAAAATAACTTTGACAACTATATAAAATCATGGAAAATAACTCAGTTGTAAGTACTACTCCAGTTTATACCCTAAGTGTTGCATCAAATCTTTCTGAAATCCCTGCTCATTCAATAAGGCAATACATTGATAAGGGATTGATGATTCCTTTCAAGAAAGAATCAAGCCGAAACTTATTTTCCCAGGTGGATATTTTAAGACTAAAATATATTCATAAACTACTGGAGAAAGATGGTTTAAACATTGCAGGTATAAGGACCTTACTGGCTCTTATTCCCTGCTGGGCAATAAGGCAATGCTCCGATAAGGAACGTGAAAAATGTCAGGCTTACATTAGTGAAACTATTCCCTGCTGGGAAGCATCTGAAAAGGGAACACTCTGCAGGAATACTAATTGCAGGGAATGTGATGTTTATCGAAGTGTTGAAAACTACCCTGATTTGAAATCATTCCTTAAAACAATTATACCATAACAGATATCTAAATAATTCAATACTAATTAATTATTCCGTTTTCAGGGGTCAATATCCTCCGAATTCTCCAATAAGATTATCTTCGTTTACGAAGAAGAATTTTAGGTGGTTGGAAGAATTTTTATTTTCATAAGATGGCTTCCAGCAGAGTTTGGACCCTTAAATACTACTATCCCTTAAGGGGTTGGCAGCATTTTCTTATCTTTGTAATACAAGTCTGTTCTTTGGTATCAGATAAAGTCACTGCGGTCAATTTTACAGATTGCTCAGTCGCCACTCTCGAGTACTTCAAAGAAAAAGAATACAGAAGTTCCAAAGATGGCGATTTTGCTGATAATAAACTTTGAAAATTGGTAACTTATGAGAAAAACCAGAGGGCTCTTAATTACATCTCTTATTCTGTGTCAGTTAGTCACAGCAGTTTTTTGTCAGTCTGCGCCCAGAACTACCATTAATTTTGATGAAGGCTGGAAGTTTTTCAAGGGTGATTCTCAGAACGCACAGGATCCTGCCCTTAATGATAAGACATGGCGCATGGTCGATCTTCCTCATGACTGGAGTATTGAGGGAATTGTAAGCGAGAATGAACCGGCAGGAGGTTCGGGCGGTTATTATCCTACTGGTATCGGATGGTACAGGAAACATTTTTCTGTAACAAAAGATGATCTGAATAAAAATAACCTGATATTATTTGAAGGGGTCTATATGAACAGTGATGTCTGGCTGAATGGTCAGCACCTGGGTAATTGGCCCTATGGATACAATAGCTTTTATTATAACATTAATAGTTTTCTCAAAGCAGGCGAGAATATTTTGGCCGTCAGGGTGGATAATTCTAAACAACCCAATTCCAGGTGGTATTCGGGGTCAGGCATTTACAGGCACGTCTGGATGGTCCGGACAGGTAACCTGCATATAGCACCCTGGGGAGTATACGTTACAACCCCTGAAATTACAGATCAGAATGCGAAAGTAAAGGCCGATATCCGTTTTGAAAATAAATTGACAAAAGGAACAACTGCGTCGCTAATTTTGAAGATTGCCGATGAAAAGGGAAACCAGGCCGGATCGGGTGAATCATCTTTCCAGGTTCAACCCGGGAAGGAACAGTCAGTTTCTGTCAATATTGAAGTTACTTCACCAAAATTATGGTCTCTTGAATCGCCTGTTTTATATACACTTACCAGTACAATTATGGTGGATGGAAAAATTGTTGACGAGGTCAGGACACCTTTTGGTTTCCGTACCATAAAGTATGACGTTGATAAGGGATTCTTTCTCAATGGCGTTCATGTCAGGATGAATGGTGTATGCCTCCATCATGATGCCGGTTGCCTTGGAGCAGCAGTACCCATAAAAGTCTGGGAAAGGCGACTTCAGGTCCTTAAAGATATGGGCTGCAATGCAATAAGAGGATCACATAATCCTGTTGCAAGTGAGTTCCTCGACCTCTGTGACAGAATGGGATTTCTGGTAATGGATGAGGTATTTGATGAGTGGAAGATCCCGAAGAGAGAATTTGCATACAATAAATACTTTGATGACTGGTCTGAGAAAGATATTGTTGCAATGGTTCGCAGAGACAGAAATCATCCTTCGATAGTGTTGTGGAGCGCTGGGAATGAGATACCGGAACAATCATCAGATAACGGATCTGAGATGCTCAAGCGCCTGATTGATATTTTTCATAAAGAAGATCCAACCCGGCCAGTTACTGTTGCCTGCGATAATATTGCAGCTGATGGCAGACCAGCGAAAATAGAATTTCTTAACCTCCTTGATATTGTCGGGTATAATTACGTTGACAGATGGCACGAGAGGCGCGAACTATTTTACAGTATTGACCGGCATGACCATCCCGACTGGAAGATGATAGGAACTGAGAGCAGTTCGGCCGGTGGCGTTAGAGGAAGCTATACCCTCAATTCCGCTTCGGGAGCCTTAAATCCGAACTACAACTCAAGGATGATAAGAGCTGAACAACTCTGGAAATTTGTTTCTGTCAATTCATATGTTGTCGGAGATTTCATGTGGACAGGCATCGATTATCTTGGGGAGTCGCGATGGCCGGCAAAGAGTTCATCAAGCGGCGTCATTGACCTCTGCGGCTTTCCGAAAGATGGATATTATTTTTATCAGAGCCAGTGGACCAAAAAACCGATGATCCATATATTCCCCCATTGGAACTGGACAGGAATTGAAGGGCAGGTGATTCCTGTTCTTGTTTACTCAAACTGCGATGCAGTCGAATTGTTTGTCAACGGAAAATCATACGGAGAGAAGCGGCTTGAATTTCCCCGGCAAGGCAATTCGGGCGGCTGGAACAGCTATGCTTCCCCTCCGGTTAATGCGACAACCGCAGATCTTCACTTATCGTGGGATGTGCCTTTTGAATCAGGAACTGTAAAAGCCATTGGTAAAAAGAACGGTAAGGTCGTCTGTACGGAGATTATTGAGACAACAGGAAAACCGGCTGGAATAAGATTAACTGTTGACAGCAATGAACTTAAAGCCGATAATCAGGATGTGGCTCATGTTAAAATTGAAGTAATCGATGACAAGGGCAGAAGGGTACCGACTGCAGATAATTTGATACAGTTTAAAGTATCAGGTAATGTAAAATTGCTTGGACTTGAAAACGGCGATCCCTCTGATCACGAGCTTTATCAATCAGGCAAAAGGAAAGTATTTAATGGTATGGGGCTCGCAATCGTTCAGGCCGGAAAATCCCCCGGGAAAACTACTCTTACAGCTTCATCTGCAGGTATGAAGGATGTTTCGGTTGAAATTACAGTAACAAGATGATTTCTAAACCGACAATCATTTAGTTCAGGCAGGTTGAAGGACTATTATCTTTTGCACGCTTTATTGCCTCATCAAGGAAACTATAATGACAAAGAGAATCATAAACATGCCATTTGACAAAAAAGGTAAGTTAACTGGCTCAGTTCCACTTTGTACTCCGAGACACCTATAACTCAAATAACTTCCAATACTTTGGCAAAAACACGCGCTATAACTAATTTGGTTTAATTTTGATTTTAGTCAGAACTTTAAACACACTTATGAGACAAACTTACACCTGATAATTATGAAAAAGTCCATTTACCTCTTTTTGGTTATAACTACCCTGATCCTAAGCTGCAAAGACAATGTAAAATCAACCTCCACGGCAAAAGGTGACGCTAAATTTCAACAGCTTTCAGAAGAATTCATAGAAGACTATCTGGCATGGAGACCGGAATTTTCAGTCACCTGGGGATTCCATGAGTACGATGGTAAAACACCGGACTTAAGCAGGAAATCCATTGAAAATGAACTGACCCGGCTTAAAAAGTATGATCAGATGCTTAACGGACTTGACACAGCCAGACTTAGTCCCGGAATGTACTTTGATTTTCGCATTTTACAATGTGCAGTTAAAAATGAAATTTTCAATTTTGAAGGAATGGAATCCTATACAAAAAATCCTATGATATATGCCTCGTTCATTGATTTAAGTATTTATATTAAACGTAATTTCGCCCCGCTTGAAGAGCGGCTGAAATCTATAATTGCTATTGAGGGACAGGCAACTTCATTCTTTTCTGTTGCGAAGTCTAATCTGGACGATTCTCTCGCAAAACCATTTATTGAAACTGCTATTCAGATGGCCAATGGATCTGCGGAATTTTTGGGAAGTGATCTAATCATTGCACTGGAAGAAGTTAAGAATGATTCTTTGATGACAGTGTTCAAAACTGCCAATAATAAGGCCATTTCCGAATTGAAAGCATTTGCGGTGTATCTTGAGAAGGAGAAACTTCCGAAAGCCAATAATAATTTTGCACTTGGCAGCAAGAAATACAGGCAAATGTTGCTTAATAGCGAAAATATCACCCTGCCTACCGAAAAGATACTGGAGATTGGACTTTCAGAGCTAAAAAGAGAACAGGATGTATTTAATGCGATGGCTAAGATTATTGACCCCACTAAAAGATCGGTGGATGTATTAGAGGCCATCTGTAAGGAACATCCTGCGTCTGACAGCCTGATTCCTGTGATTAAAAAAAATGTAGAATCTATACGTCAGTTTCTCTTGGATCATAAAATAGTAACAATTCCTGCTGAGGCTGGCATCAGGATTGAAGAAACTCCCAAATTCGCTAGATCCACAAGTACAGCCTCTATGAATCCACCCGGCCCTTTCGAAAAAAAAGCAACTGAAGGATATTATTACATTACACCGGTTGATCCGGGCTGGAGCGCGAAACAAAAAGAAGACTGGCTTTCCATGTTTGATCCCTATACAAATGATTTCCTGACAATCCACGAAGTATATCCTGGCCACTACACTCAATTTATACACCTTAGAGCATCTTCCGCCACAAAAATTGGAAAGATTTTCTATAGTTATGCTTTCGTGGAAGGATGGGCTCATTATGCAGAAAAAATGATGCTTGACGAAGGTTTTGGAAGCACAGATGATCCAATCAGAACCGCTAAATTTCATCTGGCTCAATCCGGCGAAGCGCTGCTACGGTTATGCCGTTTATGTGTTTCCGTTAAAATGCACTGCGAGGGTATGTCAGTGGATGAGGCAACAAAGTTCTTTATGGATAACTGGTATCAGGGCGAAAAACCTTCACGACAGGAAGCAATTCGAGGTACATTTGATCCAGGGTATCTTTATTACACACTTGGAAAGTTGATGATGCTTAAGCTTAGGGAGGACTATAAAAGACAGGAAGGAGATAATTTCTCATTACAAAAGTTCCATGACCTTATATTAGATAACGGTATGCCACCAATACCAATTCTCCGGGAAAGATTGTTAAAGGATAAAAGGACCCGGACCGAAATACTCTAATTTTTACATAATTATAATTTCCTTATTATAGATTAGTAATCAATTAAAAATCAAGAAAATGCAAAGAAGGACTTTTATAAGAAATGCTGGTATTGCAGGTAGTTTACTGGCTGTATCACCTCTATCATTTAGCATGGGTAAATCAAGTGAAATTGATTTCCCTTTGTTAGACCTTCACGTTCACCTTACCAACACTTTTACTATTGACCGACTGATGGAAATTAGCAAAAAAACCGGAGTCCAATTTGGTATTGTGGTAAATCCAGGTTATGGAGTCAGTGATGATGCCAGCCTGAAAAACTTCATTGAAATGCTCCTTCCTTATCCTGTTTATATTGGTTTACAACCTATGAGTCCGGGATGGTCCAAAAACTTTTCTCCCGAGGTTTTGGCCAGACTAGATTATGTATTGATGGATGCCCAGACGATACCATCAGGAAATGGTTATGATGAAACCCTTCGAATTTGGAATTTTGACACCTATATTGATAATGCCGATAAGTTTATGGATACGTATATGGCACATACCATGGAAGTCATTAATAATAATGAACCCCTGACTACTCTTGGTTGGCCGCTCTTTCTGCCGGTTTGTATAGCTCGTGATTATTATACATTATGGACTGAAGAACGCATGCAGCAAATAATTTCTGCGGCAAAAAAGAAAAATCTTAAAATTGAGATAAATGATTTAGCCCACACTCCTCATGAGAAATTTATTACTATGGCAAAGGAACAAGGTCTGAAATTTGTATTTGGTTCCGATACAAGAGATCAAAAAGCCGGAAGACTGGATTACTGCAAGTATGTTGCAAAAAAATGCAACCTCAGGAAAGAGGATTTCTTTATACCTAAAAGGATTATTAAGAATATCTGATTGTAATTGGTCGCTGCCATTTGACTGATAAATTGAATTGAATAAGCGAGACTGGAATCAAAGATAATAAAATCTTGTGGACTTCGTCCACCGTAGCCCGGAGTAGCTTTATAAGCTGCAGGGGGTGCTCGGCCGCAAGGGCGGCCTCGCGATCCCCTTGCTCCCGTTTTGCAAATAGAAAACAACTACCATGCTGCGCATGGTTTTTTTGTTTTTCGTCTACCTTATGCAAGCAAGCTTGCAACGGTATCCGGAAAAACAAAAACCCCTTTCGGGGTAGTTGTTTTCTGCTTGTTTGTGGAGCTGCGGGGAGTCGAACATAACTTTCCATGTAGCAGGTAATAAGTAGATTACCTTATTCTGAATTCTGCAGGTATCCTTTTAAGTAACGAAATAATCTTATCTATTTAATTTTATTTTCGATATTTTTCCCAAAAAATGTTACAGTAATTAAAAAAGAATATTTAACTTGCATTTAATGTGATTTTAGAGCAATTTTTCAGTTTGCAATTAATTTTATATGAACAACTTAGAATACGATCAGCATCTCAAACATTTAAGAGAGTCTTGCAGTAGCTTTGTTTTCCCGAATAGCGGGATTGAACATGCCGAGATCTTGATGTCAAATATTTTTGATGCAACTCGACGTGAAATTTCTATTTTATCTGGTGCACTGAGCGAAACTCTTACCAATAGGTCTAAATATGTTGAATCATTCAAAAAAATGATGGAGCGTGGAGTAAAAATAAAGGTGATTCTTGTAGCCCAAAATTCCACTAAGGAGAAGAGTGAAGCTCATAAATTATTGGAAAAGTATGAAAATGCTGAGATAAAAATTCTTGATGCTGATACTAAGCATATTTATGAAGCCATTTTTCAAAACAAGGAAGTTCATTTCTGCTTTAGTGATGAAATGATTTTCAGACTTGAGTATGACACAAGAGAGTACAAAGCATATGGGTCGTTCAATAATAGGGAAATCGTGTGTAACCTTATAAAAGCTTTTGATTTACTTTTTAATAAGGTTGCTGCTTAATGTTCTACGAACTAAATAACTTTTCCTCTTTTTTTCAGTTAATGGCTGCTTTCTATGTAGCATTGACGGGTTTTGACCCTATCTTAACAAGGTTTTTGGGATATGTTTCACGGGATTATGATAATGCTGACAAAGACTCCTCTTTAAGCTATATAGCTATTATGCAATATTATAAAGGCAAAATAAATGAGGTAGAGATTGGATCTCATATAAATGATAATCTTGATAAAACTAAAAAAAAGCTTTTAGGTTTAAATAATGTCTATTCGACAAAATTACCCTGCCTTAGAGACTTATTTCTTACTAATGGTCTTTACCTTTTAGTATTATTAATTATAATGGGAGTGGAAAGTTCAATATTTGATTTTTGGTATTTTCCGGTGATTATGATTAACTTTGGGACCTTAGTTTTCTTTGCTATTTTATTCGCAAGAAGTTTTTCAACACATGTAGAAAAAAGACTTAAAGTTATCCACATTTTGATCTTCTTAATTTCTATTATCCTTTTATACCATATCTCACTTATAATCTATGAATATAGCTCTGTTGCAAAGGGCTTCTACCTTCATAACCAAACGATAATTCAAAAAACTTCGGTATTATCCAGCTTACTTCTTTCAGGGTTTGCATATTTATTACTGTTTATTAAATTTTCCATCGATAAAATAAGGATATATTCAATATCAAGAAACTTGAAGAATCCGAGCAAGCTTTTGAAAAATGCTGCTGATTCTTACATTATGAAAAACTTCAAAGCAGTAATTACCGAATTGAACAACAAGAAGTAAGACAGCATAAATGGTTTCTGACTAAATTTATATTTTTATTACTTAAAAGCTGTGGATTTCATTTATCAGAATCTAATAGATAGTCATCTGGTTTATTAATCAGAGGATCATACCAATCAGCCATATCACTTGCCCAGCCAATCCAGACTTTAAATTCCTCAGGCAATTCTCCAGTAGTTAATCTTACTGTTTCTTCAACTTTTTTTATGTAAGATCGCAAGAACTGAGACTGGTTCCATCTTTCAGCTTGATGCAGAAGGTCTTTAAAATCATTATTTTCTTTTTCCATTCGTTCTTTTTTTTCTCTGATAATTCTCTCTTTTTCTTCCTGTTCTCGCCAATAGTTTTCCCGTTTAATTCGTGCAGCTTTTTCCTTCAGACCTTTTAATTCAAGTAAAGCCAGAACTTTAGCCATTTTTTCTTCCAGGCATTGATTGCCATCCTTAATTTCTTTCCAATTATAACTTTCACCATAAATAATTCCTAAGATTCCGGTTGGTTCATATAGTTTACTTCCCCACTTATCAGTCATGTCGCTAATAGTAATTTTTTCCCTCAAATGGAATTCAATATACTCTCCTTTAATTTTTGCAAAGGTTTTACGATCTCCGACACTAATATCATGGCCCCTGGCTCTGAGTAGTTTTATCAAAGTATCCATAATGAGTAAAGCTCTACTCAAATTTTTTGGTGATACTTTAATATCAATCTTTCCAACATGGGTATGAATTATCCTATGGTATTGGCTAAAGTAACTTTTGTCCTTTATTAAGTCCTTATTTGCCTCAATAATAAGTTTATCAGGCTTGGATAGTTTTTGAGGAACTTTCAACCGAAGTTTTGGATCATTAATTATTTCCTTCTCTAATACAGCAAGCTCTGTAAGAGGGTGAATTTTAAATTCATCACCAGCACATCTTATTTCAAATGCAATTTCAGGTTCCCCAGGATTGACTTTTGGCATTTTCTTTTTTAATATACTTTTCCCGTATGCTTTTTTCTGCCAGTAACCAAGGGGTGGGAGAGGGATATTCATTCTTTTACATATCTTCCTTATTCCATTGTCAGAAATTAGATATTTCTTCGAGAGAGTAAGTAAAGGTGTTGACCAGACTAAATCATAAAATTCCTTCCGACTCAGAACTATTTTCTCCATTCTTTTATTGGCAGTATTTCTTTATTACCTCATAAGCTTCTAATATGCCCAATTCACCTGCTTTGCTTAAATCTAAACACCCACTATTTTTCTGACCTATTAGAATCTTAGCCAAGCCACTACTAAAATAAGCTTCAGCATTCTTAGGATCAAGACCTATTACCTTTGAATAATTTGCTATGGCCCCTGGGAAATCTTTCAGATCTCTCTTTGCATTACCCCTATTAATATAAGCACCAATGAACTCAGGGTATAATTCTATAGTTTTGCTATAGTCTCCTATCGCTCCTCTAAAATCTTTAAGGGAGACTTTTGCATTTGCTCTATTGAAATAAGCTGTAGAGTACTTATCGAGCTCAATAGCATTGTTAAAGTCAGAAATAGCTCCTAAGAAATCTTGAAGGTCGATCTGTACATTTCCTCTGTTAATATAAGCGCTTGTATCTGCAGGACTAATAACGATGGTCTTACTAAAATCTGCAAGCGCTCCTGAATAATCTTTTAAACCAATTTTTGCCAACCCTCTGTTATAATAGACACCAGGAAAATCAGGATTGAGGTCGGCGGACTTATTATAGTCGGCTATTGCACCCTTAAAATCTTGATTTTTATACTTTTCATTTCCCATGAAAAAAAAGACATTTGTCGTCTGGCTGTATCCGACTGAGGCCATTAATAGACTTACTATTAGGCTTAATACCCGATTCATTATAAGATTCATTAAATGGTTTTGTTATTTATAGGGTTATTAACTATTATGCTTAAGAAAATATAAAAAGGACGTGGACCTAAATCTTACTGTTCTGAAGGTACCTCCAGGCACCCCATCCACAATAAGCAAAGCCCACGTCGACCGTGAGCGTATTGCCTATCATTCCTGTGGATGCGAATAAACTGGAGGTTTTTCAGAACAAGAATAACAGCTTACGCCGCTAATATCTATTTATTTACGTCTTTAATCTTCTGGTTCGTTTTACAAAATTAGTTATGCTAAAATTATGAAAAATATTTCAGTTGGCGTAAAATTATGTATTGAGGGGAATTCAAAGGATAAGAAGTCCAAGATCATTTGAAAAATCATATTTGAAATAAATGACAAAACCGGATTTAGAATTGATTGTAAAATGAAAAGTGATTATCAAATTTTGAAGAAAATCAATCATATGACCAAAAGAAGTATTCAAAATATGGTACATATTTTTTGAAGCGAAGAATATTTATGTACAACCTATTATGTAACTTTAATGTTTTTAATCCTGTTTGATAAATGGATATTCATCTTTTAAACTTAAGAAATTCGATTAATAAAGCTTTCCTGAAAGTAAAACCCAATCGTACACAAATTGAGGCGTTCAAGAAAAACATCATTCATCTTTTCGACCAGATTAATGAATCGGAATCGGAGGAGTTTCATAAGAATATCATTTCAGAGTTTTTGAAGAACACATATTACTCACCACACTATTACATTAATACTAAAGGCCGTGCCGACCTCGTGATCCATACCGGCAAAGATACTGCCACTCCTGTTGGTGTTTTATTTGAAACAAAAAAGCCGGGCAGCAGGTCTGAGATACCGACAATCGATAATCTGAATTCAAAAGCTTTTTATGAGTTGATATTATATTACCTCCGCGAAAGGTTCGTTAATAAGAACATCGATATTAAATTCCTGATTACCACAAATATTTACGAATGGTTCATCTTTTCCGCCAACGATTTTGAAAGGCTGTTTGCAAATGACAAAACTTTTATAAAGCAGTTCAACGACTTTGAAGAGGGTCGCCTGGCAGGGAATACAACAGATTTCTTCTATAATAATGTAGCCGGTCCGTTTGTTGACAAAATTGGATCACAAATATCCTTTACTCATTTTGATATCAGAGAATTTGAATCTCTTATTAAGAATGCTGATAAACAAGACGATAACAAACTTATTGCCCTTTATAAGACATTCTCACCTGAACACTTGTTAAAGTTGTCCTTTGCAAACGACAGCAACACACTTGATAAGACATTCTACACTGAGTTACTTCATATCATCGGTCTTGAGGAGACAAAAGAGGGAAGCAAAAAGGTAATTGGAAGGAAAAAAGAAGAAAAGCGGAATCAGGGTTCCTTAATAGAAAATGCCATCACTATACTAAAATCTGAGGATTGTCTCTCCCAGATCCCTAAACGTTCTGATTTTGGAAGCACTCCTGATGAACAGCTTTTCAATGCGGCGCTCGAATTATCGATCACATGGATAAACAGGATCCTCTTTCTTAAACTGCTCGAAGGACAGCTAGTAAAATATAATTCCGGAGATAAAGCATTCCGGTTCCTGAACATTGAAAAAGTTCACGATCTCGACGAGCTGAACAAACTATATTTCCAGGTTCTGGCAGTTAAGGAATCTGAAAGGAATGGATTGGTAAAACAAAAATATGCCAACATTCCATATCTGAACAGCTCCCTTTTCGAACCATCTGAACTTGAGCATAAGACTATCAGAATCAGCAACCTCGACGATCATATCAAACTACCAATATTAACTAATACTATCCTGAAAGATAAAACCGGTAAAAAACGGACAGGTGATCTTGAACCGCTCGAATATCTTTTTGGATTTCTCGATGCCTATGATTTCTCCAGTGAAGGTGCAGAAGATATCCAGGAAGAAAACAAAACTCTTATAAATGCTTCTGTACTTGGCCTGATCTTCGAAAAGATAAACGGCTATAAAGACGGTTCATTCTTTACACCGGGTTTCATTACAATGTACATGTGCCATGAGACAATCAGGAGAGCAGTTTTACAGAAGTTCAATGAAATCAAAGGATGGAAATGTGAAACGATTAGTGATGTTTATAACAAAATTGAAGATATTAATGAGGCAAATCATATAATCAATGGCCTCAGAATATGCGATCCGGCTGTAGGTTCCGGACATTTCCTTGTATCTGCGCTTAATGAAATAATAGCTATCAAATCGGAGCTCGAGATTCTTGCCGACAGTGAGGGAAAACGGCTAAAAAACTACAACGTAGAAGTAATAAATGATGAACTTGTTACAATGGATGAACATGGTAACTTCTTCGAATATAATCCCGGGAATAAGGAAAGCCAGAGAGTTCAGGAGACCCTCTTTAAGGAAAAACAGATAATAATTGAAAATTGTCTGTTTGGTGTTGACATTAATCCCAACTCGGTAAAAATATGCAGACTCAGGTTATGGATCGAACTGTTGAAAAATGCTTTTTACAAACCCGGAACTTTGAACCGGAAACTCGAAACTCTTCCTAACATTGATATAAACATAAAGTGTGGCAACTCTCTGATAAGCAGGTATCCTCTTGATGCTGATATCAAGAAAGCCTTAAAATCAAGTAAATGGAATGTCGATAATTACCGGGAAGCTGTAATGAATTACCGGAATGCTCAGTCGAAAGATGTGAAGCGAAGTATGGAACAACTTATCAGCAAGATCAAAAATGATTTTGAAAGCGAGGTATCAAAAAGTGATAAGCGATTTCTTAAACTCAATAAACTCAATGGAGAACTTTTAAGTCTCACCGGCCAGTCAAGTCTGTTTGAACTGACTAAAACACAAAAAGAAGAATGGAATAAAAAAGTAAAGAAGCTTACTGAGGAGATAAAAAAGTATGAAACAGAGATTGAAGATATTAAAAGCAATAAGATCTATGAAAATGCTTTTGAATGGCGGTTTGAGTTTCCAGAGGTGCTGAATAATGATGGCGATTTTGTGGGATTTGATATCGTGATTGGAAATCCACCGTATGGAATTGATTTTGATTCAAATGAGAAGCGACTTTTTTCAAACGAATATTTCACTAGGGATGATATTTATGCAATTTTTATTGAGAAAGGTCTCAGATTATCAAAATCCGACGGTTTAATAAACTTTATACTGCCGATATTCTGGTTAACTGGTGATAAATATTTTCTTACAAGAAAACTAATTTCTAATCTTGCTCATATAGAAACCGGTATTATTTTGCCATATAATATTTTTATTGATGCTTATATTGATACTGGTATTTTCCTATTTTCAAATAATAAAAAATCAATTAGTTCACTTGTCTATGAATTTGAACCAAAAGATAGAATCAATTATTATATATTGAATTCATTGACATTTAGCAAAATAGAACAGAATGACTGGAATAATTCTGAAGATCTTAAAATTGTATTTAATCCAATTTCTCGCTCTTTATCAAAAAAGTTCAAAAAATTAAGATTTAAAGTGTCTGATGTTACTTTCTCAATTCGAGGCATTTTAGCAAAAAAAGAAGACTACTCTATTTCAAAAATTAATGAAAAATACGAACCAATATTTGTTGGAAAACTTGACCGATACTTTTACGATAGTGCTTTTCAATATATAAAATATGGTGACAATCTTCAAGAGAAACCTTCTGCTTTTGATTACTTCGAAGGTGAAAGATTGTTAGTCAGAAGAATTGTCAACCGTCAATTCAGAATAATGGCGAGTATCACTTCTTCCCGATTTGTCACTAAAAAAGACGTTTATACAATTAAACTAAACACTTCTGAAATTAGCAGTAAATATTTGTTGTCAATAATTAATTCCAAGCTGATTTCATTTATTAATACGAAAGGGTCAACTACTGCTAAAAAAGATGATTTTACCCAGTTAACTTTAAATGACATTCGTCAAATAAGAATTCCATTACCGAATGATCGACAAAAAGAATTGATTGAAAACCTGGTTACTCAAATCCTCTTTTACAAAAAATCTGATTTCGCTGCTGACACAAGTATTCTTGAAGCAGAGATTGACCGGTTGGTTTATGAGTTGTATGGATTGACTGAAGAGGAAATTAGAATTGTAGAGAGCACTTATAAAAAAGGGTGATTAATTCATAATTAATATTGAAAAATTATCCAATTAAATGATTTTGGCAACAAATTTTTCGAACTATGAAAGACTATGCAATACCAACTGAAATCCTACCTTATTTTTTGGAAATAGCTAATAGGTTGTGGTCTGGGCATGCCACAGTTATGGTTGGAGCAGGTTTTAGTAAAAATGCATTAAGTAGTAATACTACTAAAAAGCACTTCCCAAATTGGAATCAGTTAGGGGATATTTTTTATCAAAAAGCTTATGGGAAAATACCAAAAGATCAGTGTTATTTAAACGTTCTTAAGCTTGCTGAAGAAATTGAGGCTACATTTGGAAGAGCAGTATTGGACCAAATGTTAAGGGATGAAATTCCTGATAAAGACCACCAGCCATCAGTACTACATGAGAAACTTCTTAGCTTGCCCTGGACAGATATTTTTACGACAAATTACGATACATTACTTGAAAGAGCTTCTGAGAATGTCACATCACAAAGATTTGATATAGTAACAAATAAAGATGATTTGGTTTACTCAAAGAAACCAAGAATTATTAAATTACATGGTAGTTTTCCTTCAAAAAGGCCTTTTATTATTACTGAAGAAGATTACAGGCAATACCCAAAAAAATTCGCTCCTTTTGTTAATACGGTTCAACAATCGTTGATTGAAAACACTCTTTGCTTAATCGGATTCTCGGGTGACGATCCAAACTTTTTAAAATGGGTCGGATGGATACACGATAATCTAGGTAAAGAAAACTCTCCTAAAATTTATTTAATTGGCATTTTAAAGTTATCCATTGGTCAGATCAAATTACTCGAAAGACGAAATATTACTACTATAGATTTATCATATTGTGAAGATGTTAAAGGCAACCAAGAAAAGGCATTTACAATTTTTCTGGATTATCTAAGTAACGAAGGTAAATTAAGAAACAGATTAGGTTGGCCTGATATTAATCTGAAATACTTTTTTGATCGTGAAAAAGAAGTAATGCCTCAGCTAACTCCAATTTTAGATAACTGGCGAATGTTAAGGCAAAAATACCCAAATTGGATAATTGTCCCAGAAGATCGAAGGAAAGTATTGAATACCAATACTGAAGATTCAATCTCATTTATTTACCAGTTATCAAAAGTTGATACCCCAATTGATATTCAATTTCTTTATGAATATAATTGGCGAATTGAAAAATGCTTGCTTCCTATATCAAATGATGTGATTAAGTATTATGAAAGCATAATTGAAAAGTATAATCCTTATCCAACTCTAATTAATATTGAGAATTCGATCACCCCTGATAATGAGCAATATAAATCATTAGATTGGAAAGATTTAGGTCCAAAATGGTTAGAAATTCAACTTTCACTAATGAGGGTTTATCGGGAAGAGGGATTTCATTCACAATGGCAGACTGTATCAACTCGGTTAAAAACAATTATTGAATACCTTAAGCCTGAACTTCAAGAACGATATTATTATGAGCGGTGTCTTTATAGCATGTTTTCTCTTAATATTACTGAAACTAAAAAAGAATTGGAAATATGGCTTTCAAATAAAACTCTTCCTTTCTGGGAGGCCAAGCGTGCCGGATTAATAGCTGAACTTGGTGATGTTGTTGAAGCAGAAAAAATTTTAGAGGACTCACTAAAATTTATACGTAAAGAGTTAAACTTGAATCCAATAATAAATGATTATTCTTATGTTTCTCAGGAAGCTTATGTCATGCAACTTTTAAATTATATAAAACAAGCTGCATATTTCAATAAAAAAAGAAAAACATTGGCTAAGGATGATTCATCTAATTTTATAGACCGATGGGATGTATTAGTCCAATATAAATGTGATCCATGGGCTGAAATAAATCTGTTTAAAATTTCATTAGATAGGGAACCTGTACAAGTCAAGGATAAAGAAACAAAGTATGGTTTTGATATAGGTCAACTATCTAACTCTTACAATCTTAGTGGTTATGATAAATATGCTGCACAAGCATATACCTATCTAAGATTTGTTGAGGAAATTGGTATTCCTTACCATTTACCATGGATGACTTTTGGGAAAGAATCCGCAAAGGGAGCAATTAAGCACATAGCTAAGTATTCTCCATATTGGGCATTTGCAACGTTAGTAAGAATTGGTGACTCAGAACTCACCAATTCAATTTTTGACCGAAAATCTATTTCGAAAATGGATTCTGAGCAAATTGATAATTTAATTATTAGATATCTTTCTGTCTTAGAAAACGCTAAACTAGAAATTAAAAATAGCGATTCATTTCAAAACAGTAATTTCGCAAGTTCCTTATCTTGGGTACTACCAGAAATATTATCAAGATTATGTGTTAAAAGCAGTTATGATATTAAGTTGAAACTCATAAATTTTTTGAAAGATGTTTTTTCATCGAATATTCGAGATAGATATAGAGGAATTGGAGATCTAACTAAACGTTTAATAAACTCATTTTGTGAATCAGATCAGTATAAGTTAATTCCTGTTTTTCTTGAATTTCAGGTTTTACCGGAATTAAATCATCTCATCGACAACGAGTATTTTGACCCATTTTGCTATATCGAAATAGATAAAGAAATTATCAACAAAGTTTCTAAGATTAAAATTGGTAATGAGAAAATTAATGAACTATTTGATTATACAAAAAAATCAACTCGGGAAAAGCAGAATGCTTTAAGGCGATTAATCTACTTATGGAAACTTAATCTATTATCCAAAAAACAGATAGAACAGTTAGCTAATTCATTATGGCTTAATATTGACAGTAATAATGGATTCCCTAGTGATTCTATCTACTATTTATATTCATATTTAATTCTTCCCCATCCAAAGAATATTAATCCGGAAAAATTATTGAAGGATTATCTTGCTGCATCTGCGTTTCCAATTCAAGCACTTAAAGTGGATAAAGGTGTTCCCATGACGGGCGGCCATATTCCTATTTTTCAAGAGATAATCGGAACCTCAAACTCTCCAGCAAAGTATTCCTGGAGTAAAACCGACATTAGTTCATTGTTGAAGAAATTGATAGAATGGTGGGATTCTGACAAGAAATATTTGGAAGTAGATGATAAACCTGATTCCTTTGGCTCAATTCCAAGTGAATTTAAAGCACGATTTAGCAATTTGATTTCAATATTCACAGATATTTTATCCCCGAATGACCATCTGATTGAGGATTCTGAAAAAGATGAGATAATAAGAATTCTTAATGAATTTGAACACTATAAAATGATCAATCTAGCTGCAAAAGTTTCATTTTATCGTTTATTACCTAATGATCAGGAAAAGATCACTAGGAATATCTTTGAAAATATGTTTTCAAAAGAAAGGGAGAAAATAATAGATGCTCTTAATGGTTTTAAAACTTTATTAAAATTGTCTGCTTTCGGTCATGAAAATATAATGAGTGTTATTTCGGAACACATAAGAAGCAGAACGGGAACGGCACTGGTCTCCTTCATTAAAATAATTTCATTTGTGATAAAAAAATACCCTAAATTGATAAACAGTAAAGTTCTTTCAGACTTGAAACTTGGTTTAACATATCTACAAAATGAGACTAAAATTTTGTCCGATGATACTCCTGGAGATGTAGATAATAAACTATCTATTAAACGAGAAACAGCTTACTTGACTGTAGTTTTGAATATCTATTATAGAGCAAAAAAAATAAAAGTACCTGAATACATAAATACTTGGAAAACATTATGTTTAGAACAGAATGAATTTTCAGAAATCCGAAGAATATGGGAAGATGCTTAAGGGAGTTTTTAAAATCCATCTAGGATAATAAATTAAGGAACATTTCAAGACAGAAAGCAATTTTAGGAGAGTATTAATGAAACAATTAGATTATAATAATTTTCCTGATCTTGAAACAGTACAAAATAAGATCAATAAACTGAAAGAATTCAAATGGCCACAATTTTCCATAACAACAGGGATTGAATATCATCTTGAGGAAATTATAAAGATACTTTGCGAACAATTCTCCACATTCCCAAACTTATTATATATCCATTCAGGAGATAATGAACTTCCATTAAAATTTTTCAGAGCCAGACCATTTGACACATTTTCTGATACTTCGCTTATTTGTGAGTATTCTTATAAACCTATTCATCTTACTACAACACTACAAAGAGGAAATTTTCCTTCTAAACCAGTCTTTTACTGTTCTTCCGATATAGGAACTGCATTGGGAGAGGTTATTAAGGAGACCAATACAATTTCAGAAAGAAAATATCTCGTTTCTATCTGGTCAATAATTTCACAAAAAGACACTAAGATTGTCCCATATTTATATTCTGATTTACCTGATCAGAACCAATACCATCTGTTTGGGAAATGGGCAATTGACAGAATACATACTCTTTTTAAAGGAAAACTTAGTGATTCCCAGATTGAGGGACAAAAAGCTTATCTAGCCTTTCTGGCCTCTACTTTTGTAACTGAAAACTATTCTTTGTCAGCAACATTAGCGCATAGTATTCTTTATGCACCACATAATTATGCAGCTGATATCTTTATTTATCCTAGTATCAGAACTGGATTAAAGTCCATCAATATGGCTATTCACCCTAATTTTGTTGACAATAATATGAGACTTGAAAGAATTTTCTCAATAAAGGTTAAATCAATGGATTATGAAAAGGGGAGATGTGAAGTAGTCATCGATAAATACGCAGATTTGAATTTTAATGTAATTATGTGGAAGAATCTATCACCGGAGGATGAGAAATATAAAGAATATTTAAAACAGGATTTTGCTTATGACCAAGAGTTCAATTTTAATATCCAAAAATGAGATTCCATTTTTATCTGGCATTTTTCGAATATTTTGGAATAAGGTTTGGCTAAATAGGGGACCTATGAAAAAAAAGGAAGCCAAATTACAGCTTCCTTTTTTTCTACTACCTGAGAGCAACTTCACTAGTCCCATATTTCTCTCTGATCATTTCAAGAGGAACGGGTTCCTGATTACCAGATCTGTGTTCGCTCTGACGATAATACCAGCTAAGTTTATTAGCGCTGTACCTGAACCCGAGTTCTTTCAAGGCATCCTTGACCTGGTATGTCTTACCCGTACACCATAACCAGCTTCCACAGATCTCAAGATGTAAACCCTCCGGATTTATATTTTCCTTAAGTTCCTTGATTTTCTCTGAAACAGTGGCTTTTTCTTTCACAACCTCAACCGGCTTAGGCTTATCAAGAACATTCATTAACTGATCGTATTGATCATTGATAGACAAACCACATCTTCTGATAAATTGAATTGAATAAGCAAGACTGGAATCAAAGATAATAAATTCTTGTGGACTGCGTCCACCGAGTTCGTGCACCGAAGCTTTTTTCAGCCACCGAAACGTAGTGAAGGTGGCAGCGAAGGTGCAAGCACGGAGTGGCTTTAGGAGCTGCGGGGGTGTTCGCTTCGCTCACCGTCCCCTTGCTCCCGTTTTGCAAATAGAAAACAACTACCATGCTGCGCATGGTTTTTTTGTTTTTCGTCTACCTTATGCAAGCAAGCTTGCAACGGTATCCGGAAAAACAAAAACCCCTTTCGGGGTAGTTGTTTTCTGCTTGTTTGTGGAGCTGCGGGGAGTCGAACCCCGGTCCAGTCAAGGAGACCATATGCTTTCTTCATGCTTAGTTCTGCTTGTTTGTCGGGATCTGTCAGCCGCAGAACAACCTAACCGATCCTTAGTTCCTGTTTGCTTCGCCATCCGACCGGAACAATCTTCTGGCTAGCCCCGGATTGCGTGCGCCTCCGTGTCGGGTTGGATCAGGGCTTGACCGCCCGGGAGACGTCTCGTCCCAACACATGTGCCGGGAGATTCCACCTTTCAGCGGAAAGTGCCTAAGCTACTGTTATTCGCTTATGCTGCGAGAGCGTAATTAGTTTCGCCTTTTGTTGTTTTGTGACACTGTTTAAGCGACGCGCCACCACACGCTGCATGCTTACATAACACCTCTCATGCTGTCAAAACCAGGTCAGCCCCGGTAAATGATCTCTGCAAAGATACAAAAGAATCTTGACGAGTTTACAGGATATTTGTAACTTTAAGTCTCTGTATGAATCAATAAATTAACAAAAACCTAATACAATGAAATCAAACCGACGCAAATTCATCCGGACAGCAGGGATTGGCGCAGCCGGACTTTCACTTGGCCCTGCTTCACTTACAGCAGCAACATCCGGCGCCCCTTTTATTGCAGCAAAAGAGGAGAAGGATGGACAGGTATTATTTATAGGTGACAATATTGCCCTCACCGATACCCAATATGGAAAGGTCAAAGGGTATATGCTAAGAGGAATATATTACTTTCTTGGAATACCATATGCTGCAGATACATCCGGAACCAACCGCTTTATGCTGCCTCAGAAACCCAAACCCTGGACAGATATCTTCCCTGCAGTATGGTGGGGTAATTCAGCCCCTCAGAATATGGAAAGACGATATGCAAATTCCTATGGTTCGTTTGCAGACCATTGGAATTATGATGATGTTGGTGAAGAGTGTCTCAGGTTAAATGTTTTCACTCCTTCTTTAAAAGACGGAAAAAAAAGAGCCGTAATCGTGTGGCTTCATGGTGGAGGTTTTACAAATGGAAATGGAATAGAACAGGATGGATACAATGGTGAGAATCTTGCAAGGAAGGGAGATATCGTCTTCTGCTCTGTTAACCACCGGCTGGGACCGCTTGGATTTACCAATCTGGCTGCTGTCGGAGGACAGAAATACGCAGCTTCCGGAAATGTTGGAATGCTCGATCTAGTTGCAGCCCTCGAGTGGGTTCGTGATAACATATCTAATTTCGGTGGTGATCCGGGAAATGTGACAATAATTGGCCAGTCGGGAGGTGGAGCAAAAGTTACCACACTCACAGCAATGCCTGCTGCAAAAGGTCTGTTCCATAAAGCCATTGTTCTCAGTGGAGCAGGAGTCAAATCGGGGGAAAAGGAATACTCCGAGAAACTTGGTGCTTACGTCGTGCAGGAAGCCGGTTTAACTGCCGATAGGATCGACAGGCTGCAGGATCTGACATGGATGCAGTACTATCAGTTCGCCAACAGAGCCGTTGCAAAACTTGCTCAGGATTCAGGTCCGGGCGTAACAGGCATGCGCAGAGGTTTCAGCCCGGTTGTCGATGGTGTGATTTTGCCCCGTCATCCCTATTTTCCTGATCCGACTCCGTTGGCCGCTGATGTACCGATGATCATTTGCTCCACGTTGAATGAGTCGTCACCAAGCCGTACAGATGCAGCCCTGGAGAATGTGACATTTGACCAGGTGAAAGAGAATATCAAGAACAGATCAGGATTCAGCTCGGGTGTTGGAAATAAAGCAGCTGAGGTTGTTGACGCTTATGCGAAAGCCTTCCCCGATAAAAGACCGGTTGAGATATGGTCGATGATCAGTAGTAACCGGCAGAGTCTCATAGCACTGGCTGATGCAAAATCCAAACAACCTTCACCAGTGTACATTGCCTGGTTTTGCTGGCAACCACCTTTGTTTGACAACAGGATGCGTTCATTTCACTGTTCCGATATATGCTTCTGGTTTTATAATACCGATCTTATGCTTACTCATACCGGAGGTGGCGTCAGGCCAAGAAAACTATCAGATAAAATGGCAGGTACACTTTTAAATTTCATGAAAACAGGGAATCCTAACGGCGCTGGATTACCAGTATGGCCAAAATACGGTACACAGAATGGCGAGACAATGATACTTGATGATGTGAGTGTTGTAAAAAATGACCCGGACAGGGAAGCCCGCAAAGCTCTGCCGCAATTATAAAATATATTTATTTTACTAACCTGAAATACTATTATGAAAAACGACAGCAGAAAGTTTTTTGCAGCAATTGTTACATGCATATTAATGACCTCTTCATTGGTAACGGTTTCCGCCCAGGAACCTGCAAGACCACCAACTGCAAGGCCGGTTGTAAGAAGGCAGCGTATCATTTCTCCTGAAATTCTTCCGGACAACAGGGTGACTTTCAGGTTGATGGCACCCAGAGCTGCCGAGGTTGTTTTGACAGGTGAATGGATGACTGGACCCGGTGCCAGTGAGGCACTCGCTAAATCGGATTCAGGTTTATTCTCAGTTACTGTGGGCCCCCTGAATCCTGAATTGTACAGTTATGCCTTCACTGTTGACGGAGTCAGGATTACGGATCCGGCAAATGTACAGATGAGACGTGACGGAGTTAATTATCAAAGCTTTTTTATTGTTCCCGGAGCTGAATCAGATTTATATGTACATAAAAATGACGTACTTCATGGAACAATAACAAAAATCTGGTATGAGTCGAAAGTCCTTGGGATGCAGCGCAGGATGTATGTTTACACACCTGCCGGATACGAATTGAATAAAACCAGATACCCGGTATTTTTCCTCTTGCATGGTGCCGGTGGTGATGAAGATGCCTGGACTAACATGGGTCGGGAAGCCCAGATTCTTGATAACCTGATAGCTCAAGGCAAAGCTAAGCCAATGATAGTGGTAATGACAAATGGGAATGCTAACCAGACTGCATCACAGAACGATGCCTCTTCTGCTCCTTTTCTACCTCAGGCTCAACCTCAGCCAGGATCTGCAGCTGCCAGACCTGCTGCCGGAAGATTTGAAGAGCATCTGGTAAAGGATGTAGTACCGTTTATGGAGGCTCATTTCCGTATCTATAAAGACAAAGATCATCGCGCGATCGCCGGATTATCGATGGGGGGAGGTCACACGCAGACCATCACCTTCAATAACCCGGGCATGTTCAGCTATATAGGGGTATTCAGCATGGGTATCAGAAACACTGGTCCTCAGAATCAGGATACAGCAAAAATAAGACAGGAACGGGATGTAAAGATTGAAGCATTAAAGAGCAGCAGATATAAATTGTACTGGATTGGAGTTGGTAAAGACGATTTCCTGTATCAGGACGTGATCACAATGCGTACTATCCTGGATAAACACAACTTCAGGTATATATACCGCGAAAGTGAGGGTGGCCATACATGGACAAACTGGCGCATTTACCTGTCAGAATTTGCCCCATTACTTTTTAAATAGAATACTATTTATTATTAACTTAAGCTATTGTTCTCATCAAGGATACAATATATGTTCCCAAACAGCTTCTACTATTGCAAAAATCAGACCGGAGTTTGTATCTTCACCGCTTTACCAGTTATATGGCAAAGCCATGGAAAAGAGATTAAAGATTGGTATACTGCGCGAAACAAAAAACCCTCCTGACAGAAGGGTCCCGTTAACACCGCCCCAGATAATTGCACTCGAAGAACAGTACCCCGAGGTTGAATTCGTTGTCCAGCCCAGTGATAATAGATGCTATTCCGACGAAGAATATGACTACCTCAATATTCCCCTGAAGGAAGATCTTAAGGAGTGCGATATCCTTCTTGGAGTGAAAGAAGTTGATAAAAGAACATTTATTCCCGGCAAAACATATATGTTTTTTGCTCATGTCGCCAAAAAACAACCTCATAACCATGAGATGTTCAGAGAAATGGCTGATAAAAAGATCCGCCTGATCGATTTTGAATACCTTACAACGGAAGAAGGTCAAAGGCTCGTGGCTTTCGGACGGCATGCAGGCATTGTAGGTGCATACAATGGTTTGAGGGCAAGGGGTATAAAAACAAATAATTTCAAACTTAAACCTGCCTACCAGTGCAGAGACCTCGAGGAGATGTGGGCAGGGCTCAGACTTATTCAGCTTAGACCCGGACTTAAGATACTGGTAACCGGTCATGGACGGGTTTCAAGCGGCATAATGGAGACCCTAAGCATTCTGCATATTGTTCAAATATCTTCAAAAGACTATCTTAAAAGAAAATTCAATATTCCTGTAGTATGCCAGATCGGACCTGAGGATTATACAAGAAGAAAGGATGGAATGCCTTTCAGTTTTAATGATTTTGTAAAGAATCCGGGAGATTATGAGTCTGCATTTCTTCCTTTTACAAAAGTAACCGATATTCTTATGACCGGACATTTCTGGGCTCCGAAGGCTCCGGTCTTTTTCACGAGGGACGATATGATGAAACCCGATTTCAGAATTTCAATAATTGCCGATATCAGCTGCGATATTAACGGGCCTATCCCTTCAACAATCAGACCAACCACTATCGCAGATCCTTTTTACAGTTACAATCCTCAGCTTGGAATAGAAGAACCTGCTTTTACTCATCCTTCTAACATCACTGTAATGGCAACTGATAATCTGCCCGGTGAGCTTCCTCGTGAGGCATCTCTTGATTTTGGAAAAATGCTGATGAAAAGCGTACTGGATGATATTCTTACAAGAACTGAAAGTCCCCTTGTCGAAAGAGCTACAATTCTAAAAGATGGAAAACTAATGCCAAAGTTTTCATATCTCTCAGACTATCTTAATGATAAATCCTAAACCTAAATGAAGAACTCTTCTTTCTTAACTTTGATATTCTGTTTTTGTTTATCTTTTAATAGTTGCAGGAATCCATCAGAAAATCCCAGTACGTCATTGAAACTCTGGTATGCACAGCCTGCTGTTGAATGGGTGGAAGCGTTACCTATAGGCAATGGTCGTCTCGGAGGTATGGTATTCGGCAATCCTGTTCATGAGAGAATACAATTAAATGAAGAGAGTATCTGGGCAGGAAGTAAGATCAATAACAATAATCCAAATGCCCTGAAAACACTTCCAAAATTGCAGAAAGCGCTTTTCGAGAATCGTTTTACGGATGCATTAAAGCTGGCAACTGAAAATTTTCTTGGTACACCTCCCAGGATTCGTTCATACCAGCCATTGGGCGATTTGTTGATTGATTATGAATGGACCAGCGAACCGAAAGACTACAGAAGAGAACTTGATCTGAACACCGGGATTGCATCAACATATTTTACTTCGGGCGGGAAGCAGTATATCGAAGAAATATTTGTCTCCGCACCCGATAATATTGTTGTTGTGCATTTAAAATCACCGAATGGAGGCCTGATAAACGCTTCTTTCAGCATGAAACGTGAAAAGGATGCAATTATTAAGGCTGAAAATAGTTCCATCCTGCTTACTGGACAGATAATTGATGAGGAGGATACAAAAACCGGACCCGGAGGAGCACACATGCGGTTTGCAGGTGAATTAAGGATCGCCTCACAAAAAGGAGAATCAGCCTCAGATAATGATAAAGTCACTTTAAAAAATGCAGGGGAAATTACTCTTCGTCTCACTGCAGCCACGGATTATAACGTAAATCTTCTTGATGCTGACAATTCTTTAGATCCTTCCGTGACTTGTAAAAAAATACTTGACATGTCTGAAAACTCCTCCATAAGTGAGCTGAAACAAAGACATCTTAATGAATATCAGCCAATGTTTAACCGGGTCAGTCTTTCTTTCGGGAATGACACTCTGAATTCCGTACCGACAGATAAACGGTTATTGTCAGTCAAAAATGGCGGAATTGATAATGGCCTGGTTGCACTGTATTTTCAGTATGGACGTTACCTGTTGATGTCGTCATCGAGGAAGCCGGCCGTTCTGCCTGCTAATCTTCAGGGTATCTGGAATAAAGATTTAAAGGCGCCATGGAATTCCGATTTTCATACTAACATTAACCTTCAGATGAATTACTGGCCCGCAGAAGTCTGTAACCTTCCGGAGACTTCTGAAGTACTTGCTTCCTTCATGGAAAAGCTTACGATTCCAGGTGCAAAAACAGCAAAAGAGATGTATGGGACGAATGGCTGGGTGATCCATCATCTTACTGATCCTTTTGGCCGAACAGGTGTTGCAGATGGCCCACAGGGCATCGGTCCCATGAATGGTCCGTGGATGACCTTCCCTGTTTATGAACATTTTCTTTTTACCAGGGATACATCATTCTTAAAAAGCGTCGCATACCCAATAATGAAGGGTTCTGCAGAATTTGTCCTTGGTTTCCTTGTCGAATCACCTGAAGGATACCTGGTCTCTAATCCTTCCAATTCTCCGGAAAATAGCTTTCTGGTCAATAAAACCGGAGAAAAGTCAAAGTTAACCTACTCTGCAACCATTGATATAGAGATAATTAACCAATTATTCGATAATTGTATCGAAGCTGCTACTACACTCAGAGTTGATAGCGAATTTATAACCAGGCTTGAATCTGTGAAAAAAAGAGTTGCTCCGGTGATAATTAATTCGAAAGGCGCCATACAGGAGTGGATAAAGGACTATGAAGAAGCCGAACCAGGTCACAGGCATATGTCGCACCTGCTTGCGCTTTATCCGCTTGCCCAGATCACTCCGGAAACACCTGAGCTGTTTAAAGCAGCTGAAGTGACAATTGACCGGCGGCTCTCCTCCGGTGGCGGACACACAGGATGGAGCAGAGCCTGGATTATAAACTTTTTCGCCCGTCTTCAGAATGGTGAAAAAGCCTTTGAAAATCTGATGGCACTGTTCCGTAAATCCACTTTAAACAACCTTTTCGATACGCATCCTCCATTCCAGATTGATGGTAATTTCGGAGGGACGGCGGGAATTGCTGAAATGCTCATGCAGTCTCATAATGGTTTTATACGGCTATTGCCGGCAATTCCAAAGGAGTGGAGCACGGGAGAAGTAAAGGGTCTATGCGCCAGGGGAGGCTTTGTTGTGGATATGAAATGGAAAAATGAAAAACCTGAAGAAATAAAAGTTCATTCTGAAAAGGGAGGTTCAACTAACCTGGTTTATAACGGGGAGGTAAGAAAAATATACCTGAAACCCAAAGAAACAATTACCATTAACTCAAATATATAACACCCCAGACCCTGCAACATGCAACATGCAACAATTAATTTACCAAATATTAATTTACTATGAGAAAAACATTTTATCTTCTTCTTCTCCTTTTACCACTTAGAATCTCAGGTCAACAGGATAATTTTCCTGTAGTTGGGGTGAGTGATAAGAGAGTAGAAGTGTATGGGTTGAAAAATGCCCGGGTTGTAGTCGATTACCAAACTACGCTTGAGAATACGGATATTCTCATTTCTAACGGAAGGATCGAAGCCATTGGTACAAACCTGACCTTCCCGAAAGGTACAATTATTTATGATCTTACAGGGAAAACTGTATATCCTTCATTTGTTGATGTTTATGCAGGAAACTATGGTATTAAAGTCCAGACACCGGCAGCAGATGCTAATCCGTATGCTGCTTTTATGAATCCTCCGCAGACAGGACGGGGCGCTTCATCTGCGACTACCCCGGAAGCCAGGATTGCTGATTACTGGAATGATGGTATAAATGCTTCATACGACATCTCAACTGAATTTATTCCCGACACAAGAATCGCAGGTGAGTATCGTCAGATAGGTTTTGGATCCGTCGTTGCCTTTAAAAATGACGGAATTGCAAAAGGTACGTCAGCACTAGTCAGCACGGGGGATGGGAAAGCTAATAATGTCTTATTGAAAAACAAGGCTTCTGCCAATTACTCAATGTCACGGAGTCGTTCAGCCGACCCCTATCCAGCATCTCAATTTGGTATAATTGCACTTCTCAGGCAGGTAAACTACGATGCTCAATGGTATAAACAACTTCCTGCAGGCTATTTTCACGATAACAGCATTGAGGCCTATACTGCCAATCTTGCACTGCCACAGATCTTCGAAGTAACAAATAAACTGGAGATTCTCAGAGCTGATAAAATAGGAAAAGAATTTGGTATCAATTATATAATAAAAGGTGGTGGGGATGAGTATCAGACATTAATTGACATAAAGAAGTCCGGAAATAAACTAATCATACCCATCAATTTCCCTGAAGTACCGGATGTAAAAGATCCATATGATGCCGCTTCTATAACATTTACTGCTCTTAAGCATTATGAGCTTGCCCCATATAACCTTGCAAAGGTATCAGGAGCGGGTCTGACATTTGCAATAACATCTTCTGACCTGAGAACGCGTACCAGTTTTCTTACAAATCTCAGGAAAGCAATTAAATGTGGCCTCCCTGAAGCAGAAGCACTGAAAGCTCTCACCTTTACCCCGGCAAATATGATTGGCGCGGCAGACCTGATTGGTGCCGTAAAGAAGAACATGATTGCCAACCTTCTTATCACATCAGGTAATATCTTTACCGATGATTGTGTGCTCTATGAAAACTGGGTGCAGGGAACTCCGTACAGGTTTATAGATCTGAGAATCAAAGACCTTAGAGGTACCTATGATCTTAATGTCGACACCGCGAGATTTAAGCTGGTTCTTTCGGGCACCTTCGATAAACCTGCAATAAAGTTATCTCTGGATACGACTACAGTAAGAGGTGCAACTTTCACCCAGGAAAAAGAAATTGTCAATATTACTTTTGACAGATCACGGGTCCGGTACAGGTTATCCGGATATACTGCCGGAAAAGACCTGGAAGGTAAAGGTCAGATGGACGGTGGTAAATGGTTCTCCTGGAAGGCCACATACACAGGAACCTCACCCGCAACGGAAGCAAGACAAAGAAGACAAACTCCACTACCTGAGCCTGGAAAGGTCATATATCCATTTACAGCATATGGCCGTCAGGATCTTCCGAAACAGGAGGACGTACTGTTTAAGAATGCTACTGTATGGACTAGTGAAAAAGAGGGTAAATTGCTTGGTACCGATGTTCTTGTTCAGAAAGGTAAAATCGCAAAAATTGGTAAGAATCTTGCTGCACCTGAAGGTGTCCGAACAATTGATGCTACCGGAATGCACCTCACTCCTGGTTTAATTGATGAGCATTCGCATCTTGCACTTGATGCTACCAATGAAATGGGACAGGCAATTACTTCCGAAGTGCGTGCAGGTGATGTTGTGGATCCTGAAGACCAGACAATATATCGTCAGCTTGCAGGAGGCGTAACCTTATCGCATACCCTCCATGGATCTGCAAATCCAATCGGAGGACAGTCTGTTTTAATAAAGGAACGCTGGGGACATAATGCCGACGAATTAAAAGTTGAAAACCAGGTTGGATTCCTGAAACATGCTCTTGGAGAGAATGTAAAACGGTCAACCAGCCGTTATCCGAATACCAGGATGGGTGTGGAACAGATCATCAGAGATGCCTATCAGCGGGCTGTGGATTATAATGCAGAATGGAAAAAATGGAATGCACTTAAGCCGGCAGACAGAATTGGCAAAATTCCACCCAGACATGATCTTGAACTGGATGCAATTGTTGATGTTCTCGAAAAGAGGAGTTTCATAGTATGCCACACATACGAACAATCTGAAGGTACAATGATAATGAACCTGGCAAAGGATTTTGGCGTAAAAGTTAACTCACTTATCCATTTTAATGAAGGTTATAAAATTGCTGATCAGATTGTTGAACACGGTGCTAATGCATCTGTTTTCTCTGACTGGTGGGATTATAAATATGAGGTGTACGAGGGTATTGCTTATAATGCCTCTTTGCTGGTAAGTCAGGGAGTTCTTACCTGTATTCATTCAGATGATGCTGAAATGGGAAGAAGACTTAACCAGGAGGCAGCAAAAGTTATGAAATATGGTGGCATAAGTGAAACCGATGCTCTCAAGCTAGTTACTATAAATCCTGCTACTATATTGCACCTTGCAGACAGGACCGGAAGTATCAAGGCGGGTAAAGATGCTGACCTGGTGCTCTGGACAGACTATCCTCTTTCTATTTATGCCCGTGCCAGTAAGACAATGGTTGATGGAACTTTTTATTTCGATGAAGAGGAGGATACAAAGATGAAGGAGCAGATTGACGGTGAGCGAAATCGAATAATTACTAACATTCTGCGGGAAACTCCTGCAGCAGGTACAACAGCACCAAATTTTCCAAGACGATGAAGAATAAAATATATATATCAGTAATGCTGATAATTGCCTGCTTTGTTCAGGCAACAGCTCAAAGTCCGGTTGTAGCTCCGGCACAGAAGAAACCAATAATGCTCACCGGTGGGACAATCCATACTGGTACAGGTGATGTTATAGAAAATGGAATTGTAGTTTTTACCGGCGGTAAGATCACTTCTGTTGGTAAATCCGCTGATCTCAAAGTTGATAAAGCCGGATATGAGGTAATAGATGTTACCGGGAAACAGATTTATCCCGGATTAATATTTCCGAATACAAGCTTAGGCCTTGTCGAAATTGGCAGCGGAGTTGATGTTGCTACAGATAACAGGGAAATAGGAGATCTTAATCCGAATGTCCGTGCAATTGCAGCCTATAATACCGATTCTCAGGTTCTCCCGGTCATCAGGTCGAATGGTATTCTGCTGGCTCAGATCGTACCTACTGGCACACTTCTTCCCGGAACGTCAAGCGTTGTACAGCTCGATGCATGGAACTGGGAAGATGCTGCATACAAAATTGACAATGGTATACAGATGGGCTGGCCAAGAAAAGCTGCTGGCGGAGGCAGAAGAGGAGGCGGAGAATTTGCAATGGCAGCAACAGCCGTAACAGGTGCGTACGACAGAAACGTCGAATTACTTGAAAAAATCTTTTCAGATGCTGTGGCATATGCTGCAGTTGAAAATCCTAAAGACTTTAATCTCAGACTTGAAGCACTGAGAGGACTGTTCGATGGTACCAAGACGCTCTTCATCAGTACCACAGAGCCAAAAGGTATTATTGCTGCAATCTCTTTCGGGAAAAGATATGGTGTAATGAAGATGGTGCTTGTTGGTGCTGACGAATCAGCATGGGCGGTAAAGGATTTTCTTAAAGAGAACAATATTCCGGTTCTCCTTTCCAATCCACTCAGCCTTCCCAAGTTTGATTACAGCGATACAAAACTTCCTTTCAAACTGGCGGCTATGTTCAAAAAAGAGGGGATCCTTGTAGGCCTTACATATTCCTCACAGGCTTATGGCAACCTCCCGTTTGCTGCCGGTGAGACTGTAGCATATGGTCTTACGAAGGAAGAAGCGCTTCAGACCGTTACACTTAACAGTGCAAAAATTCTGGGTATCGACGATAAGACCGGATCTATAGAAGTTGGGAAAGATGCTAATATAGTGGTATCTACAGGAGATATTCTCGATATGTCAACGAATAATATAGAACTTGCCTATATAACAGGAAGGAATATAAACCTTGATAACAAACACAAACAGTTGTACAGGCGCTTCAAAGCAAAATTTGAGAATATGAAAGCGGGGAAATAATTTCACCCCCAACCCCCCTCGGAGGTAGACCCCCCAACCCCAAAGCCGTCAACCTAAGAGAAGGATAGTATAGTAAGTTTTCCCTCCTTGATGAAAAGGAGGGGAAACTGTAAGTACTGATAATCTGGTGTTTACAGTGTTTTACTCTCTGCAACTTCATACCAGATTCCTTAATTTGACGGCTATGCCCCCATCCTATCCAGGGAGGGGATTTTAGTAGATAAAGGTGCGAAGACAGTTTTCGAAAAGACATACTTTAATATCATACTCACCACTACAGATTACATTTTGCAGATGCAGGGAGAATCTCCATGAAACTTCTTTTTGTTGCATAGAGTTTTGTATTTTTACATAATGAATATCTCTATCATTGGTACTGCTTATCCTTACAGAGGAGGACTGGCTGCCTATAACGAAAGGCTTGCAAAACAGCTGCTTAATGAAGGACACAATGTTACCATTCTGACTTTTACTCTGCAATATCCCGGTTTCCTGTTTCCCGGAAAGTCACAATTCATGGAAGGTGCCTCCCCGTCAGTACCAGCGATTGAAAGGAAAGTTAATTCAGTTAATCCTATTAACTGGATGTCAGTAGGTTATGAAATAAAACGAAAGAGACCTGATCTTCTGATCTTTAAATACTGGATCCCCTTCATGGCACCATGCTTCGGAACAATAGCCAGGATAGCAAAATCCAATGGCCAGACTAAAGTGCTATGCATACTCGATAATGTAATTCCCCATGAAAACAGACCAGGCGACAAAATTCTGACACGATATTTTACTACCTGCATCGACGGTGCTATTGCAATGTCACAATCAGTTCTGAGCGATCTTAAGCTTTTCCGTAAAGATATACCTGTGAAACTTAATCCTCATCCTCTTTTCGACAACTTCGGATCTCCCGCTCCCAGAGCATCGGCGCTTCTAAAACTCGGACTTGAACCGGATTTAAAATATCTTCTCTTTTTTGGGTTTATCAGAGCGTATAAGGGACTTGACCTTATTATCAAAGCATTTTCTGACAGCAGATTCCGGGAGAAGAAACTCAAACTTATAATTGCCGGGGAGTTCTATGAAGATCCCACACCCTACATGGAGTCAATAAGAAAATACAAACTTGAAAATGATATTATTTTGTTCGATCGCTTTATTAATGACAGCGAAGTCAACCTGTTTTTCTCAGTTGCCGATCTCATAGTTCAACCCTACAAAAGCGCTACTCAAAGCGGCGTGACCCAGATTGCCTATCATTTTGAAAAACCAATGCTGGTGACAAATGTAGGAGGTTTAAAGGAAATTGTTCCGCATGGCAGATGTGGTTACGTCGTTAATACTGAACCGAATGAGATAGCAGATGCAATTGCTGACTTTTTTGAAAATAACAGGAAAGAGGAGTTCATCAGAAACGTCAGGGAGGAGAAGAAAAAATATTCCTGGAGTAAGATGACAGGCTCAATTATGGAAGTTTATAATAATATTGTAGATAATGATAATAAGAAGTAAAGCTCCTCTCAGACTTGGTCTCGCGGGAGGTGGAACAGATGTCTCACCTTATTCCGACATTTTTGGTGGCGCTGTTCTTAATGCAACTATCTCCCTCTATGCATATGCCAATATCGAACCAGGTAATGATAATATGATCATTATCAAGTCAATAGATAAGAATACTTCCATAGAATTGGCTTCATCTGAATATCTGGCAATTGACGGACAACTCGATCTCATAAAAGGTGTATATAACAGGATTATAAAAGATTATAAGCTTAAACCGCTCTCCTTTAATATTACAACCTATGTTGATGCACCAGCCGGTTCGGGTCTTGGTACATCCTCTACTATGGTTACTGCGGTACTGGGAGCTTTTTCAGAGTGGCTGAAGCTTCCATTGGGAGAATATGATCTTGCAAAACTAGCTTATGATATAGAGCGTACAGATCTTGGTATGGCAGGAGGAAAGCAGGACCAGTATGCTGCCACCTTCGGCGGTGTTAATTTTATGGAATTTTATGACAATGGTAAAGTTATAGTGAATCCCCTGAGAATTAAGGATCAGGTATTGAATGAGCTATCAAATAATATTATACTGTTTTATACCCGAACCAGCAGAATATCTTCTGAAATAATTGAGACTCAGCAACGAAATGTCAATAATGGGGCAGTTGTATCGGTGGAAGCGATGCATAAGATAAAGGACCTAGCAGTTAAAATGAAGGAGGCTATTCTGAAAGGGAAACTCGACAGGATGGGAGAGTTGCTGAATCTCTCATGGGAATACAAGAAGCAGATGGCCGACGGCATAACCAACAGCCAGATTGACAAAATATATCAGGTCGCAATTGAAGCAGGTTCAACCGGTGGAAAAATTAGCGGTGCAGGTGGAGGTGGATTTATGTTTTTCTATTGTCCCGGTATAACACGATATAAAGTAATTAATGCCCTTGAACAATTCGGCCAGGCAAGAAGATATGAATTTACTAAACAAGGACTTGAGACCTGGACTTATTGACACCACATGAAAAGAGGAGCTGTTATACTTTCCGGAGGCTTAGGTACAAGGCTGAAGAGCGTGGTTGCTGATCTGCCAAAGCCAATGGCCCCCATTAATAACGTTCCGTTTTTGTCTTTCATTCTTGAACAGCTTCACAGATATAAATTTGACAGGATTATTTTGGCAGCCGGATACAAATATGAGGTAATGAAATCCTATTTTGGATCCTCATATAAAGGAATAAAACTTGCTTATTCTGTTGAAAAGGAGCCTCTTGGAACCGGCGGGGCAATTCTTAAAGCTTCCCGCTTGATTGAATCTGATTATTTCTTTGTTATCAATGGGGATACATTTTTCGATGTCGATTTCAAAAGAATGGAAGAGCTGTTTTTAACATCCAGATCTGGATTAATGTTAGCCCTTAAACCAATGGTGAATTTTGAGAGGTATGGAGCTGTTGTCACGTATGGTGAAAGAGTAATTTCGTTTAATGAAAAGAAGTTTTGCAAGCAAGGGCTGATTAACGGAGGAATCTATCTGATATATAAAAATTGGCTTAAAGAAAAAGCAACTGAAAAAGTATTCTCTATGGAGAAAGATATCCTTGAGAAATTTGTAAACTCTGAGGAAATAACACATTATATATCCGATGGTTATTTTATAGATATCGGAGTTCCTGAAGATTATTTGAGGGCTTCTGAGGAGTTACCACGATTGATTGGCCCCTTGTCCCCTGGAGTATCAGACCTCCCCAGGGGGGTCACAGATTAACTTTTTCTTTTATAAGATAATTATTCCTTTCAGATGAGTTCCTGTTGATAAGCTCACCCAGAAATCCTGTCAGGAAAAGTAAAGTGCCTATAACCATAACTGTAAGGGCTATAAAGAAAAAAGGGCTTTCTGTAACAAGAGGTGCCCTAAGGTTATTTGAAACATACCAGAGTTTCCTGCAACCCAGGAACCCGGCCATGATAAATCCTATTAAAAACATCAAAGTACCAAGAGAACCGAATAGGTGCATAGGATTTTTACCAAACCTGGTGATAAAGCCAATTGTCAGAAGATCGAGATAACCCTTTAGAAACCGGTCAAAACCATATTTCGTCATCCCGTATTTTCTGGCCCTGTGCTCAACAACCTTTTCCCCTATATTCCTGAACCCTGCTTCTTTTGCCAGCATAGGGATATACCGGTGCATTTCACCAAAAACCTCAATGCTCTTAACTACTTCTTGCCTGTAAGCCTTCAGTCCGCAGTTGAAATCATGCAGCCTGATCCCTGAGGATAATCTGGCCGTCCGGTTATAAAGCTTGCTTGTAATTCTCTTAATAAATGGATCATATCTTTTCTTTTTCCAGCCGGAAACCAGATCATAACCGTCCTCTCTTACCATCCGGATTAGTTCAGGTATTTCATCGGGACTATCCTGAAGGTCCGAGTCCATGGTAATAACCACATCTCCTGATGCTTCATGGAAGCCTGTGTGAAGCGCGGCAGCCTTGCCATAGTTTCTTCTGAATCTGAGGCCTTTGACAAAGCTTTTTTCCCGGCTTAATTTATCAATGATTTTCCATGATGAATCGCTGCTGCCGTCATCAATATAAATCAGCTCAAAGGAGATCTTTGCATTGAAACACACGTTTTCAATCCATGATGTTAACTCAGGAATAGATTCCTCTTCATTATAGACCGGGACTACAACAGAAAGATCCATTGTAATGTAGCTCTAAATCTCTTTGAAAGGATCTTCTCCTTTCTTAGCAAATGCTGAAGAAATCAACGAGACTATTGCACCCATAATAGCTCCTCCGATAAGAGTTTTAATTGCTGTACTGACAGCTGAGGGATGAGCTTTGGACATTATTTTATCAACTGATGCTGAAATCTGATCGTTACTAACACCTTTACCTCTCATAAACTCTTCAGTCCAGTCGGCGGTCGCTTTTAACATCCTGGAAGTATATTCAGGATCTATGAATTTATTGAAGATCAAGTTGTAAATTATCACGAGAATTGTGGAAAAAATGCAAACTGTTAAACCAAACAGGAAGGCTTGTCCGTACTTAATATTACCACCAAGCACTCCATCTCTGTAACTTTTCGTAAACCACCAAAGACCAAAGGTATAGATCGCAAGATTGAAGAGTAACAATAACAAGCTCTTTCCGATCCCTACAGGCATAATGTTGAACATCCAGAATGCAAGCTGAATTATTATCAGAATAACTCCGAATATTAAACCATAATTCAATGCACTTTTTAAAAAATCCGATGTTTTGTTTTCCATTGATCTAACTTTTAGTTTATTAACAAATATAGAAATTTATCTTTAAATGAGATTATATCCAGTCTGATTTTGTCGGTTCTTTAAAAAATCGTACTTTTGTAACGGGTAAGTCTTATACGACCAGCTCCTGCTGAACTCCCCCAGGACCGGAAGGTAGCAAGGGTAGGTGGTTGTAGCGGTGCGATATAAGTAGCTTACCCTTTTTTTTAGTGCCTAAAGTGCCTAGAGTGCCTAGAGTACTTAGAGCTTTTTAACTTTAGTCACTCCAAACTTTAGCTCACTCCACACTTTTCTGATATATTTGCAGAAATTTTTACCACTTATGTTGATAAAGATCTATCCTGAAAATCCTAACCCTATTCAGATCAGAAAAATTGCACGAATTCTCGAATTGGGCGGTATTATTATTTATCCCACAGATACAGTCTACGCAATGGGTTGCAGTGTGAAAGCTTCCAAAGCAATCGAAAAAATTGCGCAGTTTAAAGGTCTGAATCCCCTTAATCCCGATCTTTCAATCATATTTCATGATATGAGTCAGCTTTCAGAGTACACTGTGATTCATGATAATAATATATTTAAACTTCTTAAGAGGAATCTCCCCGGGCCTTTTACATTTATTATACGTGCCAATAGTCAAATACCCAGGTTATTCAGGAATAAGAAGAAGACCGTTGGGATAAGAATCCCTGATAATGACATTATTCTGGAGATTGTACGGGAGCTCGACACTCCGATAATTACCACTTCAATTCATGATCAGGATGAGGTGATTGAATATACCACTGATCCGGAGTTAATTCATGAAAAGTACAAGGAGTTTGCAGATGTGGTTATTGATGGCGGTTGTGGTAAGCTTGAGGCCTCCACAATTGTTGATTGTACAGGCGACGAGATTGTTATTTTACGACAGGGACTTGGAGTACTGGAACTTTAAAGAAGGGCGCTCGACGCGCGACTCAGTACGCACCGTTGTAAACAATAAATCGTGAGCCGGGAGTCGTGAGCGGTGTGTCGTATTCATTTCCTGTAAAAGCTCTTTGAAAAAAGTATAAGCACAGTAATCAGTTCAAGCCTGCCAATAAGCATTAATAAAGTCATAAACCATTTACCTGCAACCGGGACAGATGAATAATCTGAAAAAGGTCCGAGCTTACCGAGTCCCGGACCAATGTTGGCAAGCATTGAGGCAGATGTGCCAAAAGAGGTTATCAGGTCATATCCCATAAACGAGATTATTATGGCACTAAGAATTATAATAAAAAAGTAAATTGTCACAAAGACAAGTACATTGTATACAATGCTTTGCGGGACGGTTTTATGGTTAAGCCTTACCGGTATATAGGCATTAGGATGGAGAAGCCTTCTCAGCTCCAATCGGCTGTTTTTTGTCATTATCATCAACCTGACAATCTTTATTCCTCCGCTGGTTGACCCTGCAATACCGCCGGTAAACATAAGAATGAACAATATCAAGACCAGAAGACTGCCCCATAAACCATAGTCACTTGTATAAAATCCTGTTGTAGTAATGATTGAAACAACATGGAATGTGCCATCTAATATTGATTTTCCGGTCAGCCCTGTTTTATTTTGAAGTACGATTGAAACAGCAATACTGAAAACAAAACAGATAATCAAATAATATACGTATTCGTGATTGCTGAACACTTTCCTTATGTTACGTTTAAACCAGAAATATATTATTGTCATGTTTGTCCCGGCGATGAACATAAAAATGGTTATTGTCACTTTGATAAAGGGAGATGAAAATGCTGCTAACCCCTCATTATGAGTTGTGAATCCGCCGGTTGATAATGTGCTGAAGGAATGACATATTGCGTCGAAGACTGACATTCCGCCGGCAGTAAGAATAATTGCCTCAGCCACTGTCAGAAGAATATAGATCATCACAAGTCTTTTCCCTGTCTCCTTTATTTTTGGATGGATTTTACTGGATGACTGGCCGGTAAATTCTGTGGTCGAGATCTGGATATTTATTGTTTTCACAACAGGCAGAACAGAAAGCGAAAGGACAATTATGCCTATTCCACCCAGCCATTGTGTCAGTGCTCTCCAGAAAAGTATCCCTTTTGGTAAACTTTCTATATCTGTGAGTATTGTAGCTCCGGTAGTTGTAAACCCTGAAATTGATTCAAAAAATGCTTCGCTAAAACCTTTAATTGCTCCGCTAAGAAGAAATGGGAGAGTTGCAAACAATGAGAAAATCACCCAGATACCAGTAACGATTATATAGCCTTCACGCTTTCCATAGATCCTTTCTTCATTACGCAAGGGAGAAAAAACGATAATACCGGTTATAGTGGTTATCAGACCAGGGTAAATGAATGCTTTTGCAAATGACTCCTGATAAATAATTGAAACCAGGGAGCAAAAAAACATGCATAATCCTTCTATAATCAGCAGAAGACTGAATACTCTGGCAATAATTCTAAAATTGATCATATATGATCAGGTAAAGAATTTTGATATTTTTTCGTAAGCTGCGGGAAGAGTAAATACCACTACCTTGTCGTTAGCCTTAATAATAGTATCGCCTGTTGCTATGAAAGGCACACCATCACGGGTACCTCCACCAACAATAGCATCATCAGGAAACTCCATGCTTCTGAGTGTACCCTTTGTAATCTTCGCATTTGCAGGAACATTGAACTCGAGTATTTCAGCATCTGCGCCGGTAAGATACTTAACCTGTGTTACATTAGGGTTGGTGGTATGGCGGAAAATCCTGCTTGCCGCAGATATTTTCTTGTTTATGATAGTATCAATTCCGGTATTCTCTGCAAGATTAATATATTCCATATTCTCGACCTCGGCTATAGTCCTTTTGACTCCCATTTTTTTCGCAAGCAGACATGAAAGTATATTTGTTTCTGAATTCCCGGTTACCGCAACAAATGCATCCATCTGTTTCAACCCCTCCTGCGTAAGAAGATCGACATTCCGGCAATCGCCATTTATTATCAAGGTATGTTCAAGGATATCAGCAAGTTCTTCACATCGTTCAAGGTTTGAATCTATCAGTTTTACCTCACTTGTCTTCTGCATATAAAGCGCAACATGCTTGCCAATTCTGCTTCCGCCCAATATCATAATGCTTTTAGCCTCGAAGTTCTCTTTTCCTGAGGTTTTCATCATTTCTTCTATACCTTCATGTGTAGAGATGACGTAAACAAGATCTCCCAGGCTGAATTGCTCACTTCCTCTTGGAATTATGGTCTTATCAGATCTTTTTATCGCAACAGCCCTGTATTTATCTGTTTTAAAGGCAATTGCGGTCTCTTCCAGTGTTTTGTTCAGGATTGGCGCATTTTCATCAAGCTTCATCACATACATTGCGAGGGTACCAGCTGAAAATTCCATGAATTCAGTTGTGCCGGTCTCATGCAGCAGTCCCAGAACCTCTCTTGCAGCGATCAATTCCGGATATATCAGTGAGTCTATTCCAAGCGATTTGAAAAACTCCTCTGTTGAATGTTCAAGGTATTCTATGTTATCAATTCTTGCGATAGTTTTCACTGCTCCAAGCCTTTTGGCCAGAATTGATGAAATGATATTTGTATCTTCAGAATGTGTGACAGCAATGAAAAGATCAGTTTTTTTCTTGAGAACATTCTGAAGAAGCTCACCCGAAGTGGCGGAGCCTTGATATGTCAGAACATCAAGAGATGAGTCAATTGGTTTTAATCTCTCCTCTTCGGTGTCGATAAGAAGAATTTCATGATTTTCATTCGACAACATCTTTGCCAGATGTGTCCCTACTTCTCCGGCACCCGCAATAATAATTCTCATAGATTTTTTTGTGAAAAAACATGGCAAAATAAGACATAAATAGTGTAATACTCAAGTTTTTTCATACATTTATTTTCAGGTATTTAGAGCCTGCAGATATAGGCTCCTGATTTTCTTACATTCCAGACCATCCTGCCCGTCATCTCGCTGAAAGAAAATGGCAGACGGTAGCTTGCTGCTGTTTCTGAAGAAATTATAATAGTCCGCGGAAGATATTCAGGTGGAATGTTCTTTTCAAACCATGGTTTCCTGCCGGTAAGTATTAAAATATCCGGATCAGTATCTCTCAGCCAACAGCCCTTCAAAGAATCTGTAATCATTATTTTAAGGTTATTTGCCTTCATAAGTACAGGGAGGTTACCATGTGTTACAGGTTTTATTTTCAAAGATCTTGTTGCTGATTGTCTTATAACTTCTCCGGGTATGGAATCTTTGAAAGATAACAGATGCAGAGTATTACCTGTTCTTAAACCAGTTGTGGAGAATGCGGGGTTATTATATACAATAAGTTCATTTGTTTTTCCATTCTCCAGTTTTTTAATATAAGTTGAAAAGGCAAGCAAAATGAAGGCCACTATGGGATATTTAATATTGATTTGTTGTTTTTTTACAATATAAACCATAAGGAATGAAAGGGCTAAAGAAAGGAAAATGCATTCAATTGTTGTAATACCTATCCTGTCTATTGTTGCATTGGGTAATGAGGCAGCGAAACCTGTAAGATTCTCTATAAGTCCGGTCAACTTGTCCAGCAAAAATGCGAGGATTTCAGAAACAGGAACAATTCTAAATGTCAGCGGGACCAGACATCCGAGAATGATCAACAGATTTGAGAGGGGAACAATAATCACATTTGTTACAATAAAATATACGGGAAATCTATTGAACAACATTATAGTCAATGGGAGGGTACCCACCTGTGCAACAAGAGTAACCACAACAGACTGCCAAACTATGTCAGGGAGCCTGCTGGAGAATTGAAGTTTAAGGTAAAAGTCATGAAAGAATGCAATGATATATATTACTGCCGCATAGGATAACAAAAATCCGGCATCAGTTATTATTGATGGCTGTAAAATTATAAGGACAAATGCTGATGCCAAAACAGAGTTAATGCCGTTAACCCTGCGGTTCAACAGGTTACCGGCCTGAAGAAAGGTGAACATAAGTGTTGCTCTCAGAACTGAAGGAGTTAATCCGGTAACAAATGCAAAAGCCCATAAGATCAAAAGAGTAATAGTTATTCTCAGTATATTGAATTTTCCCTTTAGGAAGAATAGGACGTTAAAAACAAAAAGACTGAGAATAACAGCATGCAAACCTGAAACGGCCATAATGTGCATTATTCCGGCGTTAATAAAAATTTGTTTTGTTTCAGGTTCAAGAAGATTCTTTTGTCCAAGGATAATTGCTGAAACAAGAGGTAATCTTTCTGCTGTTACTCCTCGTTCCTTGTACATACTAATTATTTTCTCCCTGAAAATCAATGCAGTGTGCACCAACTTTCTATGAGCCGGAATTGAGTGACCCAGAATATTCTGTTTCCCGGTAAAAGCATAGTATTTAATGCCTTTTGACGCCATAAAAGATTTATAATCAAATTCATCCGGATTTCCTCTGTTGATTATTTCCTGAGGCTGACACTTTATAATAAGAATGTCTCCCGGAACCAATTTATTTATTATTGAATCTTTCCTATGGTAAAGCAAAAGTGAACCCCTGATACTTTTTTTCAGTTCGCCGGAGATAATTTGATGAAGCTTCACGGTCATCATAAATGTGTTCGCTTTCTCAACAGGAAAGTCTGAAAGGGTAGCTGCAAATATAGTAAGCTCAGATTCTAATTTACTGATACTGTTTTTTTGCTCCCTGAGAAGGAGTAATCCGCATGAAAAGAAAGCTACGAATATTGAAATGCCGAAAACATGGTTGGTGAAACGATTGTTGTATTTTATTGAAAAGATAAGCCCTGTAATTGTAAGTATAATCAACGAAATAGCAAAAATAGAACGGGGTGACCATAACATACCGTAAATGATACCGGAACACAACGGTACAATTATCCGTAGAAATGGAATTTCTTTAGAAAGCACAGTCGCAGCGTTTGAGACTATGTAAAGTTAATAAAAAGTTTGGAGTGACTAAAGTTTGGAGTGACTAAAGCTGGAAGAACATAACTTTAGTCATTCCAGGCACTTACATCCTGTGCAAAGCGAAGTCTCCCGACTTCGCTTGATATAAAATGAAGTCTCCTGAGTCAAACGGCGAAGTCAGGAGACTTCGCCGAGCAAAGGTTGATATTCCAAGTGGTGCAGGGTGTTATCGTTTCTTCTGTCCTGCAAGTATAGTCTTATAGTCAGCCTCGAAATTTCCAATGCTGATATCCCTTAGCTTACTTTTCAGAAGCCTTTTCCTGAGGGGATTTATTCTGTCAACAAAAAGGATTCCGTCGAGGTGATCATATTCGTGTTGGATTATTCTTGCCTTATAACCGTCAAAGACGTCATCGTGATATATCCAGCTTTCATCAAAATATCGTATACGGATATGAGATTCTCTTTTCACTTCTTCACGGAGATTCGGTATGCTGAGACAACCCTCATTCATGGGAACTTGTTCGCCATTTTTTTCCACAAGATGAGCATTTATAAAGACTTTTTTGAAATTCGCCAATTCCGGTTCGTCTTCTCCGACTGGAGCTCCATCTATGACGAAAATCCTTATTGATTTACCTATCTGTGGAGCAGCCAGACCCAATCCCTCGGAATGATACATAGTATCAAAAAGATCATCAATAAGAGTCTGCAGATGGGGATAATCTTTATCAATATCTTCAGCTACTTTTCTTAAAAGTGGATGACCATAAACAATTATCGGGTAAGTCATTATTTGTTGTCATTATTAAAATTAAAAGCCCTCTTTTCCAGGAAAGTCTGAAGTATCAACGAAGCACTTATTTTATCAACAAGTGCTTTGTCTCTTCGAGCTTTCTTTTTCACCCCTCCGTCAATTATTGACTGCATTGCTATTTTTGACGTGAACCTTTCATCTACAAGATGCACGGGTTTTTCCGGAAATAGCTTTGCAAGTCTTTTAATGAACGGATTTATGTATTTAACCGATTCACTAGGCTTATTGTTCAATTGTACAGGATAACCAACAACAAATTCTTCGACGATTTCTTTTTTCAGATAATCAAGAAGAAAGTCTTCTATTTCAGACGGATTGACAGTAGTCAGGGGCGTTGCAATAATCTGCATCGGATCTGTAACTGCGAGACCTATCCTCTTTTTGCCATAATCAAATGCCAGTATCCTGCCCATACTAAAAAAAGCCACCCAGAAGAGTGGCTTGTTTCTTAGTTTTCTTCTACTTTTTGAGTTTCTTTCTGAGGTGCGAACTCCATTGCGGCAAGCCGCTGATAAGTCTTGTATCTCCATTTAGCATTTTCCTCAGCCGCTTTGAAGAGTATTTCAGCCTCCTTTGGGAATGACTTTTCCAATGAAGTATAGCGTACTTCTGACTTAAGGAACTCCAGGAATTTTGTCCAGTCTGGTTCCTTTGAGTCAAGAGTAAACGGGTTCTTGCCTTCAGCCTCGAGAAGAGGATTATACCTGTAAAGATGCCAGTATCCTGCCTTTACGGCGTTTTCCATCTGTTCCTGTGACTTACCCATGCCATCCCTGAGGCCATGATTTATACATGGTGAATATGCAATAATAAGCGACGGTCCGGGATATGCTTCAGCTTCTCTGATAGCTTTCAGATATTGCGAATTGCTTGCACCCATTGCAACCTGAGCAACATAGACATAGCCATAGCTTACTGCCATCAGTCCAAGATCTTTTTTTCTTATTTTCTTACCCGATGCCGCAAATTTTGCCACTGCACCAGCCGGTGTTGATTTTGAAGCCTGACCGCCTGTGTTTGAATAAACCTCGGTATCAAGAACAAGGACATTTACATCTTCGCCAGACGCGAGCACGTGGTCGAGGCCACCGAAACCGATATCATAAGCCCATCCATCACCTCCGAATATCCAATGCGATTTTTTAACAAGATATTGTTTAAGGCTCAATATCTCTTTTGCAACATCTGACTTATCTGTTGAGCATAATGTAATAACCTTTTCTGAAGCAACTCTGGATCCTTCAGCTTTATCTTTTGCGACAAGCCATTCTTCAAATGCAGCTTTTATATCACCAGTAACCATATTCTTTGAAATAGCTTCATTCATTCTGAGTGCAATTCGGTCTCTTAGTTTATTTGCCCCAAGCGACAGGCCTAAACCATATTCAGCATTGTCTTCAAACAACGAGTTGGCCCATGCCGGACCCTGACCATTTTTATTATGAGTATAAGGTGTACAGGGAGCAGAACCTCCATATATTGAAGAACAACCCGTTGCATTTGAAACGATCATTCTGTCACCAAAAAGTTGCGTAACAGCCTTAATATAAGGTGTCTCGCCGCAACCTGCACACGCTCCGGAAAACTCAAATAATGGTTGTGAGAACTGGCTGTTTTTGACATTTACAAATTTGTCAACAACAGTATCCTTGTAACCAACTTTTTCATGCATATAAGTCCAGCGAGCTGCCTCTTCTAACTGAGTCTCGAACGGCTTCATTATGAGAGCTTTGTTTTTTGAAGGACATATATCGGCACAGTTACCGCAACCGGTGCAGTCGTAAACGCTGACCTGGATTTTGAATTTATAAGCTCCCAGACTTTTAGGGATGCCCTGAAGAACTTTTGTCCCGGCTGGTGCATTTTTTACTTCCTCTTCTGTCAAAAGGAAAGGACGTATTACAGCATGAGGGCAAATATAGGAACACTGATTACACTGGATGCACTCATCCGGTTGCCATTCAGGAACATTAACCGCAATTCCGCGTTTTTCATAAGCGCTTGTCCCTGATGGGAAAGTTCCATCTTCTCTTCCTACAAATGCACTTACCGGGAGGTCATCGCCTTTCATTCTATTGATCGGTTCCATAACATTCCGGATAAAATCAGGAATATTTCGATTATCTGTAGGTTTTTCAACTGTTATTGAAGCCCATTCGGCAGGAATCAGGACCTTATGTACTTCGCCACCCTTATCAATGGCATTATTGTTCATATTGACAACTTCTTCACCTTTTTTGCCGTATGATTTATGGATGGCATATTTCATCTCGCTAACAGCCTTATCATAAGGTATGACCTCTGCTACTTTGAAGAATGCTGCCTGCATTATTGTGTTGGTCCTGTTCCCAAGTCCAAGTTCTTCCGCAATCTGGGTAGCATTTATAATGAAAAAATTAATGCTATTTGCGGCCATATATTTCTTCATATGGGCAGGAAGCCTTTTTTTTGTCTCCTCAGTATCCCATATAGAGTTAAGGAGGAAAGTACCATTCTTTTTAAGGCCTTTTAGCATATCGTATTTTTCCAGATATGCCGGTACATGGCATGCAACAAAGTCAGGTGTATTAACAAGGTATGGTGAACGAATGGGCTGATCACCAAACCTCAGATGTGAAACAGTGATTCCACCTGATTTTTTAGAGTCGTAAGCAAAGTATGCCTGGCAATATTTATCAGTTGAATCACCAATAATTTTTATTGAATTTTTGTTAGCACCTACTGTTCCGTCAGAACCAAGACCATAAAATTTAGCCGAGTATGTTCCGGGACGGCTGACATTTATCTCCGGCAGCAGTGGCAAAGATCTGAAAGTAACATCATCAACAATTCCTACTGTAAATTGATTTTTAGGCTCCCTGAGTTTCATGTTCTCAAAAACCGACATCATCATTGACGGAGTAGTATCTTTTGAGCTAAGACCATAACGGCCGCCAATAATAACAGGCTTTTCATTTCTGTCATAAAATAGCTCCTTAATGTCAAGGAAAAGCGGGTCACCATTTGATCCCGATTCTTTGGCCCTGTCGAGAACAGTAATCTTTTTAACTGAGCCGGGAAGCACTTCGAAGAAATATTTTGCGGAGAACGGGCGATAAAGATGTACACTTATGAGACCAAGTTTTTCGCCCTTTTCTGTCAGATAATCAATAGTTTCCTGGATAGTTTCAGTTATAGAACCGATAGCAACAATTATATTTTCAGCATCGGGTGCCCCATAATAATTAAATGGTTTGTATTCCCTTCCTGTTATTTTCGTAATCTCTTTCATGTAGGATGCAACGATATCCGGGACAGGTTCATAGAATTTATTAATGGCTTCTTTTGCCTGGAAGAAAATATCGGGGTTCTGAGCTGTTCCTCTTGTTACCGGATGATCAGGGTTGAGTGCATTATTCCTGAATTTTGTCAGAGCTTCAACATCAATAAGTTTTTTCAGGTCATCCATTTCAAGATATTCAATCTTCTGTACTTCAGCAGATGACCGGAATCCGTCAAAGAAGTGAAGGAACGGAATTCTTGATTTTATTGCTGATAGGTGAGCGACACCTGCTAAATCCATAATTTCCTGAACGCTCCCGCTTGCGAGCATTGCAAAACCTGTCTGGCGTGTTGCGTATACATCGCTATGATCTCCAAAAATTGAAAGGGCATGAGCTGCTACTGCGCGTGCACTGACATGAAATACACCGGGAAGAAGTTCACCGGCTATCTTGTACATATTTGGTATCATAAGAAGCAATCCCTGCGAACAGGTGAATGTAGAGCACAAAGCACCTGCCTGAAGGGCTCCGTGGACCGCTCCAGCAGCTCCGGCTTCAGATTGTAACTCAACAACTTTAACCTGTTCTCCGAAAATGTTCTTTAATCCTGAGGCAGCCCATTCGTCAATGAATTCTGCCATGGTTGATGATGGTGTAATAGGATATATACATGCGACCTCGCTGAACATATAAGCAACATGAGATGCAGCCTGGTTACCATCGCATGTTATAAATTTCTTTGTTCCCATTTTAAATTAGTAAAATTAGATTTAGTAATATTTGTGAAAAAATTAACAGCAAAAGTACAAAAAAATCTGTGTCGGTTTACCCACCGTGCATTGAAATCAGGAATTCTTCATTGGATTTTGCCTGAAGAAGCCTGTCTCTCAGGAATTCCATAGCTTCAATGGAATTCATATCTGACAGGTAATTTCGAAGCACCCATATCTTCTGAAGGATGTTTTTATTGAGAAGCAGATCTTCCCTCCTTGTACTTGATGCCGGAATATCGATAGAAGGATAGATCCTTCTGTTCGACAACTTCCTGTCAAGCTGAAGTTCCATATTACCGGTACCTTTGAACTCTTCGAATATCACATCGTCCATTTTGGATCCGGTTTCTGTAAGAGCAGTAGCAATTATTGTAAGTGAACCTCCATTCTCGATATTGCGTGCAGCTCCGAAGAAACGTTTTGGCTTATGCAATGCATTGGAGTCGACACCTCCTGAAAGTACTTTACCCGATGCAGGAGCAGTTGTATTGAAAGCTCTTGCAAGCCTTGTAATTGAATCGAGCAATATAACAACATCATGGCCGCATTCGACCAGCCTCTTAGCTTTTTCGAGAACAATATTTGCAACTCTGCAATGTCGTTCGGCGGGTTCGTCAAAAGTTGATGCAATAACCTCTGCCTTCACATTTCTTGCCATATCAGTTACCTCTTCAGGTCTTTCATCAACAAGCAATATCATCAGATAGACTTCAGGATGGTACTTGGCGATGGCATTGGCTATTTCCTGAAGCAGAATTGTCTTACCAGTCTTGGGCTGGGCTACTATAAGTCCCCGCTGTCCTTTTCCTATTGGAGCGAACATATCAATAACTCTTACTGATAATGAGCCTTCACCAGGTGTGCAAAGTGTAAATTTTTCATTGGGGAAGAGAGGAGTCAGAAAGTCGAAAGGAACCCTGTCTCGTATAAAATCAGCACTTCTACCGTTTATCTCATCGACTTTGATAAGCGGGAAATATTTTTCTCCTTCCTTTGGAGGCCTTATTGAGCCTTTGATTGTATCACCGGTTTTAAGTCCGAAAAGTTTTATCTGTGATTGTGACACATAAATATCATCAGGCGAACTTAAATAATTATAATCAGCCGATCTGAGGAAACCATAACCGTCAGGCATAATTTCCAGAACGCCTGTATTAAAGATAATTCCTTCAAAATCGTAGGGTTTTTCTTTCCTTTCATCCTTTTCCTTAACTTCAACTACCTCATTAACATGTTCTTTAAAAACAGTTTCCGTAATTGGCTCCAGTGGAGATGCTTCAACCGGCTTGATCTCTTCATCCAGCAAATCTCCATTGCCATTGGGAAGAGGATCAAAAACAGGTTCGGTTTTGATCGGGTCTTTTTTCTCAAAGAGTTCCTTTTTGAACCTGGGGGCCATTTCCTTCCTGTAATCCGCCCTCTGGTCCTGTCTCCAGGGTGCATCATTACGTTCATCACCTGATGGTTCCTGTTTTTTGAACAGATCTGGTTTTTCTTCACTCCTGGAATCCGGTTTGCGATTCTGCTCATGCCATTCCCTTGATCTAGTCTCCGGTCTGGAGAGATCATCAGGCGAAACTGATATAACAGATTCTTTTGGCGCAGAGCCGCCATTCTTTATAAACCTGGGTCTTTTACCGCGTCTAAATGACTGATCCTGGTGCTGACTCTCTACGTTATTTTCAGGTTTTTCTTCATCTTTTTTTAAAGTTGTCAGGGGACCTGCCGTTTCAATAACCTGCTGATCGAGGATTTTATAAATAAGATCCTGCTTTTTAAGTGTATCAGCCTTATTGATTTTTAACGCCCTTGCTATATCCCGTAGTTCAGGAACCAGCTTCTTACTCAACTCAAGAATGTCGTACATAATGCAATAATAAATTGGAAAAAATTAATGATTTAAAGAATTTTGCGGAGACCAGGGTCAGAAAGAGATAATTCGACCCATTGGAATACTCAACTGTACCTTACTAATCCAAAAACCGATGCAATATTAAATAAAATTGCCAATATAATTCCAAGCAAATGATGTAAAAATTGTACCGGGATTTTATCAATTCAAATCAAAAAATTGATATTCAATCAAGTAAAATACGTGCGCAAGATAATAAAAAACAAATGTTTTCAAAAATTTTTTTGATGTAATTTGTTGAAGAAGAACAATTTTTTATTAAAATTGTACCGGATGCCCCTGATTCCTGAAAAAAACCTTAATAGGGTGTGATATGCGTCAGCTAAAAATAACCAAGCAGGTTACTAATCGTGATACTCCCTCACTTGATAAGTATTTGCAGGAAATTGGCAAAGTTGACCTAATATCACCGGAAGATGAGGTAATCCTTGCAAGGCGAATAAAAGCAGGTGATTCAGATGCTCTTTCCAAGCTTGTTAAAGCAAACCTGAGATTTGTAGTTTCAGTGGCCAAACAATACCAGAACCAGGGTATGAGTCTTCCGGACCTCATTAATGAAGGAAACCTTGGACTCATGAAGGCTGCACAGCGTTTTGATGAAACACGTGGTTTCAAATTTATTTCCTATGCAGTATGGTGGATAAGGCAGGCAATCCTTCAGTCACTCGCTGAACAGGCCAGAATTGTGCGTCTTCCGGTAAATAAAATAGGGTCAATTAACCGGATCAATAGAGCTTTTTCCCGCCTTGAACAGGAGTATGAACGGGAACCTTCCTCGCAGGAAATTGCTGATATGCTGGAAATGGCTTCGGATGAGGTTAAAGATTCACTTAAAACAAACGGGCGGACTGTTAGTATGGATGCTCCTATTAGCTCCGAGGAGGATAATAATATGTATGATGTTTTGCAGAGCGTTGATACTCCCAGTCCGGATAAAAACCTAATTAATGAATCCCTTGCTTATGAAATAGAAAGAGCATTAAGCACTCTTTCACCTCGTGAAGCCAAAGTACTTAAGCTATATTTTGGCATTAACATGAAGCACCCATTCACGCTGGAAGAGATCGGCGAAGAACTGGCACTTACAAGAGAAAGAGTGAGGCAGATCAAGGAAAAAGCTATTAAAAGAATTCAGTATACCACCCGGTGCAGAATTCTAAAAACGTATCTTGGATAATAATATGCTTTAACCTGTCTTAAAACTCTTTCAAATGTCCCACCTTGTTTCTCCTTCAATATTGACTGCGGATTTCGGAAATCTTGAAAAAGAGATACTGATGCTGAACAACAGTAAAGCAGACTGGATTCACTGCGATATTATGGATGGGGTTTTTGTCCCAAATATCTCATTCGGATTTACCGTTGTTGAGAAGATCAAAAAAATAGCTCAAAAACCTCTTGATGTACACCTCATGATTATTGATCCCGACCGATACCTTACACAATTCAGGGATGCCGGTGCCTCTATTCTAAATGTTCACTATGAAGCTTGCACTCATTTGCACAGAACAGTGAACGAGATCAGAAAATTAGGAATGAAAGCAGCAGTAACTGTTAACCCTCATACTCCTGTATCTCTTCTGAAAAACATACTTCCATATATTGATATGGTTTTGATCATGACTGTCAATCCGGGTTTTGGCGGACAGACATTTATAATGGAGAGCTACAGAAAGATTGCTGAACTTAAAAACATTATCGAAGAAGGAGCTTATGATGTTCTTATAGAGGTAGATGGGGGAGTTGATCTGAAAAATGCACCGGAACTTGTTGCTTCAGGCGTAGATGTTCTGGTTGCAGGCAATACTGTATTCGGCTCAGAGGATCCTATGGGGACTATTGCCAAACTGAAAGGATTGGGATGATCATAGAGTGAGGAGGATAGACGGAGAAGGTGAACTCGACGAAGTCATATCCGAAATAATCCTAACTTCCTGCATTAATATTCTCCTTAATGTATTCAATTATCTCCATCTTCTGATCCGGATGAAACCATGCGATATCCTTGTCCTTCGCCCACCATGTCATCTGACGCTTAGCATACCGGCGGCTGTTTCGTTTGATAAGTTCGATTGTTTTCTCTCTTGAAATGTTATCTTCAAAGCAGTTGAAGAATTCTTTGTATCCCACCGTATTAAGGGCATTTAGGTTTTTATATTCAAGGAGAGCTCTTGCCTCCGCCTCAAGACCAGCGCTGATCATCCTGTCTACCCTCTCGTTAATTCTTTCATATAGTTCTTCCCTGGGCCTTTTAAGTCCGATCTTCACCACCCTGAAGTCCCTCTTTCTCTTTTCTTTTTTTAGAAATGCGGAATAAGGACGTCCCGTTGTCTCGCATATCTCCAGTGCTCTTATTATTCTCTTGGGATTCTTCAGATCTACATTGCTGTAATGCTCCGGATCCAGCAGTTTAAGACTGACTCTAAGACTCTCAATCCCTTCATCTTTGTATTTTACTGCATATTTTTGTCTTGCTGAGGGATCGACATCAGGAATTTCATCAATACCGATGCAAACTGCGTCAATGTACATCCCTGAACCGCCTGTCATAAGCACCATATTATTCTGGCTGAAAAGACCAGGTAAAACTTTCAGAACATCCCTTTCGAAAAGACTTGCACTGTAATATTCTTTTACTGAAAGGAATTTAATGAAATGATGTCTTATTTTATTCAGCAGCTCTTCTGATGGTACAGCAGTTCCGATTGTCATCTCAAAATAAAACTGTCGGGAGTCGCATGAAATTATCTCAATGCCGAAATGACTGGCAATTTCTATAGAAACATCTGTTTTGCCTATACCGGTAGGCCCAAGAAGTACAAGTAAGGTATTTTGCATTGATTCCTAACGCTGAAGAGAATCATTCTTCGTCTTCAAGAGGGGGTTCTATGTTTTCAAAGTCGGAAAGGTTTTCATCATCCTCGTCATTGAAAAAGAGATCATCATCAACTTCAGTCTCATCTTCTTCTTCATCCGACACAACAATATTATTAAAAGACTTACGCGCGGTACCACCAAAAACTACCTGTTTGGGAGGAACACCTTTTGAATTGGTACAGCTTGGATACTCACGGCTATCAACCTCGTCAGTCTCACCTGTATATTCAATGAAGAAGGCCCTGTCATTGAAAAAATCAAACACATAAAGAAGCTTCTGGTTCTTTCTGAAGATAATATCCTCGAGTATTGCATCTTCCATTGTTGATGACCCGGTTCCCATATCGAACAGAGTAAACTCTTCTTCCTTTTCCCAGTTGTCAGTTGCAAGAAAAAATGATGCCAGCTGAGATTTGTCAAACTCCAATTCCTCCTGAATCTGGGTATGAAAATCAAACAATGTGTGCCGGTCAAGAAACTCAAACTCCCTGACAAACGACTCATCCTCATCTGATAACACGACAAATTTGTAGACCATATTTTGTATCAATTCGACCTGTGCAATATAATATTTTTTATATTACAATATTCCAGGCATGTTTTTTTTTAGAAGAAAATCTAAAGTATCAAAATTATCAGCATAATCCCACAACTTTGGAAACTGTGTTTTTCCAAATGGAATATTTTTTTTACCGGCAATACATTGTATCTTTTGACGAATATTATCTATTCCGGCTGATAACTTTTCCAAAGAACTGTAATACTCATAATAGAGAACCGCAACAGGAGAGGAAAGATTTTTGTTCTCTTTTAGCAGCAAAAATCCTGTATCGAGAAATTTTTCTTTGCTGACCAGGTAAATAGCCATGTTGTAATCATAATTATTGGCATATTTATTATGATTTCTAACATAAGAGAATCGGCTCCAGGTTTTTATTGCATTATGCAAATCGTAACCTCCGGGAAGATAAATTTTTGAAACATTTCTGCACCCCAGGCCAAAATATGAAAATATGTCGATGCCAAGATTTTCCAGTTCCTGATCGGTCTCATAACCATCTATAATAGCGATGCTGTTTCTGTTTTTTCTGATTACATGAGGATATTTGCCAAAATAGTATTCAAAGTATCTTGAGCTGTTGTCGCTGCCAGTGGCAATTACTGCGTCGAAGTTTTTAAGTAAACCATCAGTGAACACTATTTTGGTACTGAAATACGGACAAACAGAGCATAGAATCTCACTTATTTGCATTATGAGTTCAGAATCTTTAGAGCTGGTTTTAGCGATAATATTGTTACCGCTTATGAGAACCGTAAGTAAGTCGTGAAAACCAGCCAGCGGTATATTTCCCGCCATTACAACTCCAACTCTCAGAGGATTATGTTTTATCTTAAGCTCAGGATAATTCTCTGTCCACTTTAAAAGATTTTCAAATGTAAGTTCATCGGCGATGGCTTTAATAGCCATCCTGACATTTTCGGGAGTGAAGAATTGATTGTGCTTTTCCTGACTGTCAATCAGTTTGTTAAGCTGATCCGAATAGAAGTTGCTTTTGCCCTCAATCGAATCACGAAGTATCCTGCCCAGATCAGAAAATGAATCAATCCTTTCTTCTAAATTCATACTTGCATTTTAACAGAATGCAAATTTACTGAATTTGAGACACGATTATGGCTTTTGAGGCGGCCCCCCAAAAAATAAAGTACTTAAAAAACCTGCAAGCCAGAATTCCTTAAACAGGCTATTGACTTTCTTTCAATTTTGCATCGCTGGGAAAAGTCGTCTTAAACTCAACAGGAAGTGTAAACTTAACCCTTACCGGAACATTGTTTGCTTCTCCCGGCGTCCATTTTGGAGAACTTTTTACAACCCTGACGGCCTCTTCATTGAGTGTTGGAACACCTTTAATGACTTTTACGCTTGAAACAGTTCCGTCTCTTTCAACAACGAAGGATACATAGACTTTTCCAGTGATTTTCTGCTTTAAAGCCTCAGCTGGATACTTAATCTCTTTTTCGGCCCAGGTTGAAAATGTTCCTGCATCTTTCCCATTAAAAAGAGGCATCTTTTCAACCATTAAGTGGGGCTGACCTTGATCGGTCTGTCCAATTATAGAAGAATCAGGTCCGAATAAACATACAAAAGTAAAAGCAGCGAAGGCAATAAACCTGATCTGGTTGAAACATGAACCAGAAAATGTTAGATTAAGTCGATCTTTTTTCATGGCTATCTGTATAAAGATTGATAATTAACTCAAGTTGCTAATTAATATTTAAGTTCAAATAAATTCCATTCTCCTTAGATATCTTCTGAACCCATCCCCCCATCCCCCTTAATGATATTTGAACCCATCCCCCAACCCCTTCCCTTAAAATTAAGGGAAGGGGAGTAATACACTGTATATTAATTAGTTCCCCCTTCCCTTATCCTTAAGGGAAGGGGGTTAGGGGGTTGGGTTTTCTGTAGGGGGGTTAGAGGGTTGGGTTTTTCTTGATTATTAATTAGATCTCCCTTCCCTTATGCTTAAGGGAAGGGTTGGGGATGGGTTAAGAAATATTTAAGGGAAGAGATTATCATAGTCCAAATTATAATAAATTTTAAAACTAGCAACTTAGGTTAATTATCAGAAAAATTAATTATTTAATTGCAAAATCAATTGGTATGGTATAGGATACTTTTACAGGAACGCCTTTGAATTTTGCAGGTTGCCAGGCAGGAATAAGCTTTACCACTCTGAGTGCTTCGGAGTCAAGTAACGGTTCTGACCTGCCTCTTACAAAAACATTTTCAACTGCTCCTGATTCTGTAATTGTGAAGCGGATCATAACCTTTCCTGTAACACCCTTTCTTTAGCAGCCTGTGGATACACTATATTTTTCCGGATAAATTTAAACAAAGCAGATTCACCACCTTTAAAAACGGGTGGTTGATCATAACCAGTCGGCATTACCATTTTTAAAGGTTGTACCGGTCTGTTTTCAACAGGTTTAGTAATGACATCTGATGGCTGACCATCCAGTTTAAATACAACCGGTACTGAATACCAGACATTTACCGCTTTGCCACCCTGTTTGCCAGGCTGCCATTTTGGAAGCATCTTGATTACTCTTACAGCCTCCGCATCAAGTTCAGGATCTACTCCTTTGAGGACAGAAACCTGATCGACATTGCCTTCAGAAGTAACGCAAAATCTTAATATGACCCTTCCCTGGATTTTCTTTTCTTTTGCATTTTTGGGGTATTGAATATTCCTGTAAATAAAGTTCATTAAAGCTGTATCTCCACCCGGGAACTTTGGCATTTCTTCGACTACAACAAAAACTTCAACTGGTGCAGATCCGGAGACACTGGTGGCAGGCAAGTCGAAATTGTAGGAAGTGGCACCTCTGACTTTCACCACTCTTCCCATTTTCTTTGCCAGGAATCCACGGAGGCATAAGTCTTGTAACCCTGAGAGCCTCAGCATCTAGAGAAGGTGAGACTCCGGATGAAATCAAAATGTTGGATAATGAACCGTTCTCATTTATAACGAACTGTACTATAACAGTGCCTCCCAAATTATTAGATTTGGCTGCTTTGGGATACTTCAGGTTTTTGCTTTTGAATTTTGTCAGGGCATCAGTGCCACCCGGGAACATTGCCCTTTCAGTGGTGATCCAATAGATAGTGTCTGTACCTGAAACAGAGAATGGCAGGATACTCTTCGGACGGGCATTAATTACATCCTGCTTTGCACCAGTTTCAACTTTAGGTGGGGGAGGTGGTGGGGGCGGGGATATTTCTCTCTGTGTTTTGGCAGTCTTTTTACTTACAGCACAGGAAGCTATTGCGATGAAGAGAGCTGCTGAAAGAGAGATTACAATCATCAGTTTAATTCGTGCACTTCTATTGATTAGTTTATTAATAATCATGGTCATTCCTTTATTTATTGGGATTAAAGACTATTTAAGCTGAAATGTAACAGGTACGCTATACCATACATTCACCGGTCTTCCTCCCTGTCTTCCAGGGTTCCAGTCGGGTAAAGATGCTACCACCCTCTTGGCCTCATTATCGAGGGAAGGATCAACACCCTTTAACACTGAAACACTGCCGACCTTCCCTGTGGCCGTAACAGCAAACCTCAAGATTACTTTACCCTGTATGTTTCCGGCTTTTGCAGTTTCAGGGTAGATGATCTTAGAATTGATATAATTCATTAATTCCTTATCACCTCCGGGAAAGACAGGCATCTGCTCAACCACAACAAATATCTCTGATGGAATCTCCTCCTCATTAATTATATCAGCCGGCTTTTCAACTACCTCCTTGTGTCCATCGGCATTCTGATTACTCCTGTCAATTGACGGGGGTGGAGGTGGTGGAGGTGGCAGAATTTCCTGTTTGATCAGAGGCTTAGTGTAAACCGGTGCCAAGTTGATCTCAATTGGCTTATCTGCAGGTGATTCCGGCAATACTGACTCAACATCCGATCTGGCGAAGCTGAGGTTTTTCTCATATGAAGAAAAAGCTGAAAGAAAAAGTGTAACAACAGGAATTACAAGAAATATCTTCAGGTCGGAGAAGCCTCCAGAAGGTTTTTTAGACATCATTATCATTCTTTTCTTTATCAGCGAGGTATTTGAAAAGCTATTATATATATTAATCCTCCTGGATCTGAAAACATGATTTAGCAGAAGTTTCTGATAGTTTATGATAGTCATTCCGGACCTCAGGTAACCCCGGTCAGCCTGATACTCATGGATTGCCCGTAAAGATCTGTTAATAAGATAAATAAACGGATTGAACCACTGTAAAACGAGGGTAACCTCTATTAACAGTATATCCAGAAAATGTCGGTTATCGATATGGTTTTGCTCATGCCTGATTACTTCATCAGCCTCTGCTTTTCCAAGTGCACAGTTAATAAAGATGCTACCCATTGCAGAAAACCCGGGTGTGTTGAATCCTTTAAAATATATGATATGCTCATCTATCTTTTTATTTCTGGAAATCAAGAGGACGAGGCTGAGAATATCTATCAGTAGCTTTACGCTGAAAATTAGAACTCCTGCAAGATAAATTCTAAACAATATATCTGCAATGTTCAGGATGTTTCCTGAATCTGTAACAATCTGGTTATTAGTTTTACTGCCTGTGACAAATACTTCTGAAAGAGTTTTGCCAAAGTAGTACATTGAACTTTGTTCCCTGATATTAACAGTGATGGACGGCAGGATGAAAGCAGCAAGAACTGACAGGAGAATGAAAAGTCTGTTTCTGGCGTATTGGGTATCCCTGCTGAGAAAAATGGAATAGATTATATAGAAACCTGCAAGATAGATTGCAGTTTTTATCATATATATTAATAGTACGCTCATTTTTTCAGTTTTTGCTTATTCATCTCCCCTTCCATAAGTTTCATAATTTCTCCCATCTCTTTTATTGAAATTCCTTTTTCCCTCGCAAAAAAGCTGACCATCTTTTCGAAAGAGTTTGAGAAATAATCCTTAACAAAATTCTTCAGGTGCATTTTTGAATATTCATCCTTTGAAATGACAGGATAATACTCATGAGTACGCCCATAGGCTTTATGGCTTACAAATCCTTTTTCCTGGAGGATCCGTACAATAGTGCTAACTGTATTGTAAGCAGGTTTTGGCTCATTGAAATGTTCAAGTATCTCTTTTACAAATCCCTTTTCGATTTTCCAGAGGACCTGCATCACCTCTTCTTCAGCTCTAGTTAGTTCTCGCATAGTAAATAATATTATTTTAATACTTTCCCAACGTTTTGCGCCCTTGCCCTATGGAGGGTCCAGTTAAGCCAAATTTACAACGAAATCCTTAGTTACGCAACTGAATTGCTATTTATTTTTAAAAACGACTTATAAACAGGTTCATCTTCGGTAGAAAGGAAAAAAAGTGTAATTTTATTCCCTAATTGTAAAAGAAGGTTTTTTGATGTTAAATATAAGGGTTTGGATGAAGAAGATAGGGATTTTCAGAGAGAATCTGAGAATCTCATTCAGGGCAATAAGGTCGAACAAAGTAAGGGCTATTCTGACAATGTGCATCATAGCATTTGGTATCATGGCCCTTGTCGGAATTCTTACAGCAATTGACGCAATAAAGTCTTCTCTGACCAATCAGTTCACCATGATGGGGGCCAATTCATTTACAATTACTTCACGTGGAATGAATATTCAGATTGGCAACTCCAGTACCAGGACAAGGAACTATTCAAGAATTTCATACAGGGAAGCCAATGAATTTAAGGATAGATTTAAAGAGCCTGCCTGGGTGTCTATATCCTTTAGAGCAAGCGGATATGCTACCGTAAAATATGGAAGTGAAAAGACCAACCCAAATGTTGGTCTGACAGGTATTGACGAAAACTACCTGTCAGTCTCGGGATATGAGATTGAATCGGGGAGAAACTTCAGCATAGATGAGATTCAGCTTACAAGGCATAATGTAATTATAGGCACAGATATTGTTACGAAACTTTTTCCGGGAGGTACAGATCCTCTGGGCAAGGAGATAACTGTTGCCGGATTGAAACTGACGGTAACAGGAGTTCTTAAGAGCAAGGGAGCCAGTATCACCAGCAGTGACAATGTTTGTTTAATGCCTTTAACTACCGCAAGGCAGTATTTTTCACAACCTAATATGACGTTCAATATTTCTGTAATGCCTTTCAAGCCCTTAAATCTTGAAGTTCTGACCGGTGAAGCTGAAGGAATTTTCAGGACTATCAGGAATCTTAATCCAAGGGATGAATCTGACTTTAACATTTCAAAGAGTGATAACATTGTGGAGCTTTTGCTTAAGAATATCAGGTACGTTACACTGGCAGCAACGATAATAGGAATAGTGACACTCTTCGGAGCCGCAGTCGGTTTGATGAACATTATGCTTGTTTCTGTAACAGAGAGAACACGTGAAATCGGAACCCGAAAAGCTATCGGAGCAAAAACACAGACAATTAAGTATCAGTTTCTTTTTGAATCGATTATGATCGGACAAATGGGAGGCCTTCTGGGTATCATTCTTGGAATACTGATCGGAAATACGGTTTCATCCCTGCTTAAGTCGAGCTTCATAGTTCCATGGATCTGGGTCATAACCGGTATCTTTGTCTGTTTTATAGTTGGTGTTGTTTCTGGTTATGCACCGGCAGTTAAGGCTGCTAAAATAAACCCGATAGAAGCTTTAAGATACGAATAAACCCTCTTATATCATGGAAAAGTTAATCATTCAGGAAGCCCTAAAAAATTGTCCAGGAATTGTCTATTTTACTGATAATAATACTCTTGAGATTTCAGGAAGATCGATTCCCGAAAATCCTGAAATGATATTCAGACGTTTAGACGAATGGATCACCCTCCATTTTGAAAAGAACAATTCCCTGGATGTAAATATCCTCCTGGAATATATCAACAGTGGATCTTCAAAGTACCTTTATGAGATTCTGAAGAAACTGACCTCTTATTCCAGGGCAGACAAAAAAGTATCGTTAAAATGGTTGTACGAGGAGGATGATGAGGCAATGCTGGAGCTGGGAGAGCATTACCGTGATACTGCAGGTATTCCGCTGATAATAGAAATGATCGTATAATAAAATGCAGGGACGTTGCATGCAACATCCCTGCGGCATTATATTTTATAAATTGCTATTTTATTGTATTCATATGGGCAATAAGGTCGATTAACTTGCAGGAATATCCCCACTCATTATCGTACCATGCCACTACCTTTACAAAGTTATCGTTAAGCGAAATTCCTGCCCCAGCATCAAAGATGGATGTACGCGGATCGCCGTTAAAGTCGCTGGAAACAACAGCATCTTCTGTATATCCAAGTATTCCCTTAAGAGGACCTTCAGAAGCATCCTTCATAGCTTTCTTTATTGCATCATAACTGGCAGCCTTCTCAAGCCGGCAGGTGAGGTCAACAACTGAAACATTGAGAGTCGGCACCCTGAATGACATACCGGTGAGTTTGCCCTTTAGTTCGGGTATAACTTTGGTAACAGCTTTTGCAGCACCGGTTGAAGATGGAATAATGTTACCGGATGCTGCGCGTCCACCTCTCCAATCTTTCTTGGATGGACCATCTACGGTCTTCTGAGTTGCCGTGGTCGCATGAACAGTTGTCATCAGGCCTTCAACAATTCCGAAATTGTCGTTCAGAACTTTTGCGATAGGAGCAAGACAATTTGTGGTACATGAAGCGTTAGATACAAACTGCATATCTGCCTTGTACTTGTTATTGTTAACACCCATAACAAACATTGGGGTATCATCTTTTGAAGGAGCTGACATCACGACACGTTTAGCACCTGCTGTAATATGACCCATTGCAGTTTCTTTAGTAAGGAATAAACCCGTCGACTCGATAACATATTCAGCCCCTACCTCATTCCATTTAAGATTTGCCGGATCCTTCTCCGCCGTAACACGAATAGCATGTCCGTCTACTACAAGCTTCCCGTCTTTTACCTCAACCTTGCCGTCAAACCTGCCGTGAACAGAGTCATACTTAAGCATATAAGCTATATATTCAACTTCAAGGATGTCGTTGATCCCAACAATTTCCAAATCGTTTCTTTTTAAAGCGGCCCTGAATGCAAGTCTACCGATCCTGCCAAAACCGTTGATACCTACTTTAATCTTTGACATAATTATATTATTAAAAGTTTAAGAATGTGAACTGACAAAAATAAGAATTATCTGATTAAAAAAATTGAAATATCCCGGAATTATTGTCTTTTTCTTGATAGAGCATTTGAGACTGTGTTTGACTCGGGATTAAGAGGATCGAGGACCACCCCAAACCTGTAACTTGCAAATAATGAGAAGAATATAGCTTTATTGCTGGATGTGGCCATAATTTCTATCTTTTTGGGAAAGATATTAATTTGTCCACCGATTTCTATGGCATGAATGATTTTATCCTTTTTGCTGTATTCAAAATTAAATCCTCCTTTCGCATAGAGTCCAGGAAGCAGTTTTGTTTCGCTGAGACCTTTGGTAAAAGCAGATCTGCTGTAGATCCGATCGGGTGTAAGAGTTTTTATATCAAACTTTTCTTCTTTGATCTCATAGGAATTCTGACTGACTATTTCAAGAATCTTATAATATATTGGTTTTGCGAAAGCTATAACCGGTCCTCCGGAGTAAAAATATCTGACTGCAACACCTCCGAGATCTTCTTTCCTGTAAATTTCATGCTGCCTGCCAATGCCTCCCCTGATCAAGAAAACAGAGTTCACCTTTCCAAAAACAAATGTTCCGGGTGTATCATACAAGGGGTTTGAAAGCTTGACTTCTTTTGGATGCCTTAATGTGGTGAAATCAATTTCAAGTAGTTTTTTGTTCAGGAAGTTTATCCTCTTGCCCTCACGGTAGCTAAGACCAAAGCCATCAGTATTCAGAAGTATGGCAAAAGTCCTTTCATTACGGAAAAAGATTTTTTGCTCCTGATTTAATTCCCCCTGCCCAAAAAGTGATTGAGCACCAAAGTTAAACATGACCGCTATTATAAGCAGCTTTTTCATAATCTATGCTAACTTATAAAATGATGGAATTAAAGAGCTCTGCTGAGATCAGCCCAGTCGCTTTGTATGCTTTGTCTCGCCCTTGCTGTAAGCCGGGCAGGTTGACTTATTGCATGCACTACCTACCAGTACCATTACAAAAGCGATCAAAAGGATAACAGCAAATTTTTTCATACAAAACCATATTAATTCAATCACAAAAATAAACTTTTCAAAGAGAAAACAAACTTTGTACAACAAATAAAAATTAAATTAATGCAAACAATTCAAAGAAAAACCCAATAATGGTAATACCCGGAGAAAAAAGATTTGAATTGTTAAGATGTTCATTCATATTGCAGACGGTAATTAATAATTAACTCAAGTTGCTAATTAATATTTAAGTTCAAATAAATTCCATTCTCCTTAGATATCTTCTGAACCCATCCCCCCCATCCCCCTTAATGATATTTGAACCCATCCCCCAACCCCTTCCCTTAAAATTAAGGGAAGGGGAGTAATACACTGTATATTAATTAGTTCCCCCTTCCCTTATCCTTAAGGGAAGAGGGTTAGGGGGTTGGGTTTTCTGTAGGGGGGTTAGAGGGTTGGGTTTTCCTTGATTATTAATTAGATCTCCCTTCCCTTATGCTTAAGGGAAGGGTTGGGGATGGGTTAAGAAATAATTAAGGGAAGAGATTATCATAGTCCAAATTATAATAAATTTTAAAACTAGCAACTTAGGTTAATTATCTGCTTCAGCCAAAATCAGGTATGAAATCCAACTTTTCCGTCGTCCATTTGTTATAACGGCGTAACAATAACATTTATTGGAAATGAAAAAAAAAGTGTTTATAATATTTATGACTTTTTATTTAATTAATATGGACAATAATCTATTTGCACAGGAAAAGCTTGGATTTAATGATCTTAATAAGGAAGAATCGCAGGTGATAAACAAGAAAGGCACTGAGCGTCCCTTTACCGGGAAATTCGACAAGTTTTATGAAAAAGGGACATATGTATGTAAAAAATGTGGTGCAGCACTCTACTATTCAGACAGTAAGTTTGACGCTAATTGCGGGTGGCCAAGCTTTGATGATGAGATAGCAGGGGCAGTGAAACACATTCCCGATCCCGATGGATCCAGAACTGAGATTATCTGTGCAAATTGCGGTGCACACCTTGGACACGTATTTACCGGGGAAATGATGACTGCAAAAAATACCAGGCACTGTGTAAATTCCGTATCACTTGACTTTATTCCCGCACATTTGAATGCAGGAAGATATGGAACTGCCATTTTTGCTGGCGGCTGTTTCTGGGGTGTCGATTATTTCATGAAGAAAGCACCCGGTGTCATTTCAGTAACATCCGGTTATACAGGAGGCTGGGTTAAGAATCCATCATACAAGGAGGTTTGTACAGGTAAAACCGGTCATGCAGAAGCAGTTAAGATCGTTTATGACCCTGGTAAAACTTCATACGAAAAGCTATTAAAACTTTTTCTTGAGATTCATGATCCGACCCAGGCCGGAGGACAAGGGCCTGATTTAGGAGAACAATACCGTTCAGAAATATTCTATCTGAATGAGGAACAGAAATTGATTGCCGAAAAAGATCTGAAAATCCTGAATGACAAGGGTTTTAAAACAACAACCGCTGTTACAAAAGCATCAGAATTTTATGCCGCAGAAGATTACCATCAGGATTACTATTTTAAAAATGGCAAGATGCCATATTGCCATGTTTATACGAAGAGGTTCTGAAATTTGCTTTCTTTACATATTGTAATCAAGACTAACCTATAATGAACAATTTTGATCTCTTCCTGAACAGGAGGACCATAAGAGAATATAATTCAAAGCCTGTTCCCGAAACTCTTTTGAATGAAATTCTGAAAGCAGGCTGCAGGGCATCAACTACAGGTAATATGCAGGTATACAGCATCGTGATTACCAGAGACGATGAAAAAAAGAAAGAACTGGCACCTTTGCATTTTAACCAGAGGATGATTACCGAAGCGCCTGTGGTGCTTACATTTTGTGCAGACTTTAACCGTTTTAATTTGTGGTGCAAAAGCAGAAATGCTCTTCCGGGTTACGATAATTTCCTTTCATTTATGACTGCAGCTATAGATGCACTGCTGGTTGCTCAGACTGTCTGTATTGCCAGCGAATCAAGAGGGCTTGGGATTTGTTATCTTGGAACAACTACTTATATGGCTCATAAGATAATTGAGGTCCTGAAGCTTCCAAGGGGAGTGGTTCCTGTTACAACGGTAACCATTGGCTGGCCTTCGAAGATTCCTGAACAGGTCGACAGATTGGCTCTTGAAGCAATCTGTCATTCGGAGACATATGAAGATTACACAAAGTCAAGTATCGACAAATACTACTTTGCGAAAGAAGCCAGAGATGATTCAAAACAATTTGTAACCGAAAACAAAAAGGAGACGTTAGCTCAGGTATTTACTGATGTAAGATATAAAAAAGAAGATAATGTATATTTCTCCGGGACTTTTCTTCAGGTTCTTAAAGACCAGGGATTTATGGAGCAATGAACAAGATACTAAAAACCTATAATGCTGCAAAAAAAGAGGCTTTCTCAAAAGTTTAGTTTTACCCCCCAACCCCCCCAAGCCTGCCTGCCGGTAGGCAGGGGGGGCTTCTAAATATCAGTAAATCAGAAAGTCCCCCTTGGGAGTCCCGAAAGCTTTCGGGATAGGGGTAGATCATAAAAAAGGGGCTTTTGAGACAGCCCCTTTTTTTATTGATCAGTTAAAGTAACTAATATATAATTATTTGCAGCCCATTGCATGAACTACGTTAGTAGCTGCCGTAGAAACAGTTGCTGCAGTAAAATTGTACTTAACACTGTTATACTCATAATATCCGGTGCCGATAGCATTAACACAATATTTAACAGACTTACCGGCACACAGGTTTGTAAGAGTATTACAAACAGTGGTTGCATCTTCAACCACCTTTTTGCAGCTTGAGGAAAAAGCAACAGCCATTCCGATAAAAATGAAAGCAATGCACATTGTTCTGATTTTCGATTTCATAGATTTTAATTTTAGGTTTTTAAATAAAGAAATTTTAGAGGTCCCCTTTTCATTAAATATAACTTTTTAAAGATAAGTGTTTTTAACACACCTGTAAAAAATGGAAATATTTTTTAGTCTGAATTTGACCAATGGATAAAATCAGTTGACAATTGTACGAAATCAGGAGAATTTCAATCCAAGCTGTGAAGCGACATCAATCAGATCCTTACTTACTTCCGGAATAAGATTTATCCCCTCCCTTATATTTCTTTCAGTGGCAATTCTTTCCGGATCCCCGGGAATTACAATATGCGTCTCGTCCGTGGAAGGTTTTGCCAATCTGAATGTTTCAATCCACTCATCCATTTTTGCCTTAAAATCAGCGGCAGGCTGGAAAGCATCAATTCTCATGGCCCCGAAAAAATGACCGGTACCCTTGCCAACGTTCTTTTCAAGAACCGGCAGGTAGGCCACACTTGGCGGAACAAACGGTCCGAAATTAGCTCCACTGAACAGTGCTGAAAATATATCGACAAGCGCAGAAAGGCAGAAGCCTTTATGGCTCCCATGAAGCCGGTCCCCTCCCAGTGTCAGCATCGACCCTCCGGCTTTAAGAATAGCAGGATCATCAGATGGATTTCCTTTTTCATCCTGCAGGAATCCAAAAGCAACTTTTTCTCCTTTCTTTTCAGCAATCGCTAATTTTCCTCTCGCAATCGGGGTTGTAGCAAAGTCGGCAACAAAAGGAGGTTGTCTGTTTGCAGGAACTGCAACAGCTATCGGATTGGTTCCCATCATCCTTGATACAGAAAAAGTCGGAGCAACCAGCGGATTTGCATTTGTAAGACAAATACCTATCATATCATTTTCCAGCGCCATCATTGAATAATAGCCGGCTATGCCGAAATGATTTGAATCCCTGGTTGCAACCCATCCCGTTCCTGCCTTTTTTGCCTTTTCAATCGCAATCTGCATAGACTTCCTTGCCGCAACCATTCCGACAGCATTATCTCCATCAACAACAGCCGTACTTGGTGACTCATGTACTATCCTGATATCGGGATTGACATTTATCCTCTTTGCTTTCCACAACTGGAAATAGTCTTTTATTCTGATCATTCCATGCGAAGCATGATCTCTTAATTCGGCTGCAAGAAAAACATCAGCTATTACTGCTGCATCTTCCACGCAGCAACCCATCCTCATGAAAACATTCCTGGTAAAATCAAGCAGGTATTCGTATTTATACATTACTTCTTCATTTTTGCGGGATAAGGGGGACGTACAGGAGTTTCCGGCGGATTTTTTTTCAACTGTTCAAGTGCAACTTCAATAGCTTTCTCGAGTTGAGGATCTTTTCCATTAATTATTTCAGCCGGCCATTGTTCCACTTCAATATCCGGTGCAACGCCAACATTTTCAACTACAAAACCATCCTTTGTCCATATTGCTACATTTGGAGCCGTAACAGATCCTCCATCTATAAATTCAGGGAATCCCAGTATACCTACGAGCCCTCCCCAGGTACGCTTTCCGACAAGAGTTCCAACTTTAAACTTTTTAAACATCCATGGCAGAAAATCCCCTCCTGAACCGGCAGTCTCATCGATGATCATAACCTTTGGACCCTGAATAGAAGCGCTAGGCGATTTAAGGTCCATTCCATATCTCATATTCCAGTAAGCCTGCAGGGGGCGCTGAAGTATATCTATATAATAATCAGCCAGTGAGCCTCCTCCATTAAATCTTTCATCAACTATTATTGCCTTCCTGTTTGCCTGAGGAAAGAAATATCTCTTGAAATATTCATATCCCGCAGACGAAGTATTGGGCACATAAACATAGGCAACCTGTCCGTTTGTGGCCTCTGTTACTCTTTTCAGGTTTCCTTCAACCCAGTCGCGGTTCCGTAAGCCGTATTCACTTCCGACAGGAACCACTTTAACGACTCTGGATCCGGCATAATCCGGTTTGTCATTGATAGTGAGTTCAACAATTTTCCCGCTGGTATTTTCAAAGAAGCTGAAGAAGTCTTTATCTGAAGTGAGATCTTGGCCGTTGACCGCAAGGATATAGTCGCCGGGTCTAATATTCAGACCTGGTTCTGTAAGAGGTGATCTTAGATCGGGATTCCAGTTCAGACCGCCATAGATTTTCTTTATCTGGTACCTGTTACTGGAAACAGCATAATCTGCTCCAAGTAATCCGCCTGCAACAGGTTTTGGTGTATAGAGCCTGTCGCCTCCCGATGAAATACGGTGATGTCCCACACCCAGTTCACTGCACATCCACTGGATGACTCTGTTCAGATCGCTTCTGCAGGCCAGATCGGGCAGAAACTTGGAGTATTTGACCTTCATGGCTTTCCAGTCAACCCCATGCATTCCCGGGTCATAAAAATAATCACGGTTAACTCTCCAGGCTTCATCAAAAATTGCCGGCCATTCTGCCATTGGATCTATTTTGACAGAAATTACGGAGGTATTCAGGATTCCTTTTCCAGGTTCAGGTTTTTTGGCCGTTGCAGTTATACCATAAACCTGACCTTTCATATAAAACATCTTTTTACGGTCAGCGGAAACTATGTAATAATCCAGCTCCATCACATCACTCTCTTTGCGCTCCTTCAGATCATATTTATGCATCATCGCTGTACCTGATGGATCCGGAGGACGTACTATATATAGAATTTCACCGGTCGCACCTACACCGAGATTAAAATAACTACCAGCCCTGACAGGCAGGTTTACAATTCTTTCAGTTATGCCATCAGGCTCAATCTTTAATGCTTTGGATTTCTCGGGTGCAGGAGGAGGAGGTGACTTTAAATCTTTCTTTTCGCTGACGGCAGGTTTTTCAGAGTCATTTTTTCCCTGTTTAATTGTTTCTTCATCGCTTTCCTTTGCAAAAGGGGAGATTATATCTTTCCTGAGCGTGGCAAGGTAGATTGAGTTAGTCATCCTCATATCCTGATTTGAGAGGTCAAACCAGTTCACAACTGGTCCCGCATCTGTCGAAGCGAAGAAATAAATATATTCTCCGTTAGGATCAAAAACCGGTTCAGAAGCATCGCTCATACCATCAGTGACCGGAAAAATCTTTTGCTGATCAAGAGAAAACAGATTTACTTTCCTGAAATTTGTTCCCAGAAGTTTAGTATAAAGAAACCATTTTGAGTCAGACGACCAGTCTCCAAAAATATCGCGGAATGTACCTGGACAATAAATCTCATCTGAATCAATCTTTTTAATTGCAGAAGATTCAATATCAATCATATATAAATTTCTGCCATTGTCAACAAAAGAAATCTTTTTACTGTCGGGAGACCATCTGGGATATGCATAGAATCCTGTGCCATCAAGTTTAAAGGATTTCGGATCTCCCTTTCCGTCCTGAGATTTAATATTTAATGCATATTCACCGGAAGCATCAGAGAAATAGGCTATGGTTTTGCCGTCAGGTGACCAGGATGGATATTTTTCATGGTCACTGGTGGTAAGCGTAATATTTCTTGGGTCCCCTTTTTCAGCAGGAAGTGTTATTATATCACCTCTGAAATCAAAGACAACTCTCGATCCGGCAGGGGATAGATCTAAGCTCCGTATATAATTATTTCCCTGAACATATCTGGGACGCAGTTCAAGCAGATCAGCCGCAATTCCGATGGTCACTTTTTTTGAGCTGTTAGCAGAAATATCAAAAGTATGAAGGTAGCCTTCCTGCTCAAAAACAATTTTACCATCTCCTGCCGTTGCTTTTAATATTGGAAAATCTTTAAAGAATGTCAATTGAATCACCTCTTTTGATGCCAGATCATATGAAAACAAATTGAACTCTCCGTTTCTATCGCTCTTAAAATATATTTTTCCTTTTAACCACATAGGATCATCGTCGTTACAACCTCCATTTGGCTGAGGAATTTTTACAACTGATTGGTCGGAAAAAGAATAAATCCAGATATTCGATTCTGTTCCTCCCCTATAGTTTTTCCATTGCAAGAATTGAGGTGAGAGTGGAGTATAAGCCATTCTCTTTCCATCGGGAGAGTAAGAAGCTGACCATGCATTTGGGATCTCAATCTTTTCAGGGAATCCTCCCGTTAATCCCACCGTATATAACTGAGTATACCTGGCAGAAAAAACTGATGCTTGAGAGGCAAAAATGACTCTTTTCCCGTCGGGTGTGAATCCTCTTACCAGGTCAGCTCCGGGATGCCATGTCAGTCTTGTGGGAATCCCTCCTTCAACAGGAATAATATAAACATCTGTATTCCCATCATATTGAGCACTGAAAGCAATGAGTCTGCCATCGGGAGAGAAATAGGGATCCGATTCAATTCCCTCATCAACGGTAAGCCTGACTGGTTGACTACCATCAGGGTTGACTTTCCAGAGGTCCTCTGCATAAATAAATGCAATATGGTTTGCACTTATTGCTGGCTGGGCAAGCATCCTGGTATCCTTTGTATTTATTCCAAGCAGAATAGTTGGCAAAAGGGTCACGAAGAAGATCAATGCAATAGCGGATTTAAATCTTGTTTTCATGGTTTTAACAATTAGAAACAGGTATAAAAATTGGGAGTATATTGAAATTAAAAATATTTATCAAAATATGATCTTAACCATTTACCAATAAAGTTCTGTGCCTATTCTCTTCTGTAATTATGATTCGCACCTGCTTGTTGCGTACAGGTAATAACCAGATCATTTATACAGACATGAGCCGGAAGAGTTGCACAATAATAAATTGCTGCCGCTATATCGTCACCTGTCAATGCCTCAATTCCCTTGTATACATTTTTTGCCTTTTCCTCATCTCCCTTAAACCGGACCAGTGAAAATTCAGTTTCGGCCATCCCTGGGGCAATATGAGTAACTTTTATATTGTTCTTCAGAAGATCAATACGCATTGATTTTGAGAGCATATCTACCGCCGATTTTGAAGCACAGTAAACATTTCCATTTTCGTAGGATTCTTTTCCGGCAATCGAGCCAATATTAATAATATGTCCGCTGTCTCTTTTGACCATTAGCTGAACAACTGCCTTTGTCACATAAAGCAGTCCCTTGACATTTGTATCAATCATTCTATCCCAGTCATCGATGTTCCCCTTGTCGATGTGATCGAGGCCTACGGCAAGGCCAGCATTATTTACAAGAATATCGATAGTCTTCCAATCTTCAGACAGATTTCCGATCACTGATTCAACTTCTTTCCTCTTTCTTACATCAAAATCCAGGGAAAGGACTTTAATATTCTTATATTTAAGAAGTTCTTTTTCAACTTGATAGAGTTTTTCTTTTCTTCTCCCTGTTATTATAATGTTATATCCATCTTTAGCAAAACGAATAGCAATTGCCTTTCCGAAACCTGAAGTTGCTCCGGTTATCATAATAGTTTTGTTCATTTCCTCTCTTATTTGATTATCTTTCAAAAGTAGGAATTAATCTTCTTTCACGGTCATATTAAAACTATCTTTGCACATTATTTTTCAGATGGAATCAAAAGGTATCATTGTTAAAAAAGATGTGAAAAGCGTTAAGGTTGAATCAATGTTCGATTCGATTGCATGGAGGTATGATTTTCTTAACCATTTATTGTCATTTGGAACAGATTACAGATGGAGAAAAAGTGCGATAAAAATAATCTCAAAATACAAAAAGCATCCCAGGATTCTTGATATAGCTACCGGAACTGGAGATCTTGCAATTGCAGCCCTCAGAATCCAACCAGTGCATATTACAGGTATAGACATATCTGAAAAGATGCTGGAAATAGGGAGGAAAAAGCTTGTTGCAATGGGAATGACTGATAAAATCGAATTATTAAAAGGAAATTCTGAACAGCTTGATTTTGAGGATAGCATATTTGATGTTGTGATGGTGGCTTTTGGAGTCAGGAATTTTAATGATCCCTTAAAAGGATTGCGTGAAATGTATCGTGTTGCTAAGCCAGGAGGACTCCTCATGGTTCTTGAATTTTCAAAACCATTGTCATTCCCTTTCAGGCAATTATATAAATTTTATTTCCTGAATATCCTTCCATTTTTTGGGAGGTTGTTCTCCAGGGATAGGAAAGCCTATAGCTATCTTCCCGAGTCGGTTATGAAATTTCCTGATAATGAGGCATTTATAAAACTAGTTACCGACGCCGGGTTTGCGGACGGACATCAGGTTAAACTTACCGGAGGAGTTGCAAGCATTTATACCGGGACAAAACCTGTAGTACAATAAACTATATACAAAACAGTTTAGTATATTGTAGCAGATTTATTAAATATTCAGGCTCTGGTGAAAAAAGTGAACATAAGGTCTATTTTGTTAATCCTATTTTTGTGTTTATCAGTTTGTTTAGCTGCCCAGAAACAGAAGCCAAAGAATACTTCATGGTATGACGATAAGGTTCTTCATTTTGGTTTCACTGTCGGCTTTAATACAATGGATTTCAACATTACCCCGTCTAAAGTTCACATGAATGCCGATTCACTTTATCCCCATGTAAGCGTTCTTAATCCGGGAATTAATATTCAGATCGTATCAGATCTTAAGCCTTCGAAATATTTTGATATCAGATTTCTGCCAGGTGTTTCATTCGGACAAAGAGGGGTTCGGTTTTATAAAAACAAGGTACTTGTAAACGATCAGCAGAAGCTCGAATCATCTTTTGTTGAGTTTCCATTGCTTCTGAAGTTTTCGGGCGACCGTCTGAACAATGTCAGACCATATCTGATCGGAGGACTAAATTACCGGTATGACCTGGCAGGCAAAAAGCAATATGATGAAGAAAAACCTATTTATCTGAGAGTTAAAAGGTCAGACCTTTATTATGAAGCCGGTACAGGATTGGATTTTTTTCTGCCATTTTTTAAGTTTTCCGTGGAAATAAAGATGTCAAATGGTTTGCGCGATATTCTTGTCCATGATCCTGCTTCCGGACATCCACAATATAGCAATGCTATTGAGAAAATGAAATCTCAGATTTGGATTGTTTCTTTTCATTTTGAATAAAGATGATTAAACAGGTTCAGATCAACCTTTCTCCTGAAGCCTCAGTAGATGAGAATCAGATCAAAAAGATCGCGGCAACTCTTTCAGGAATCAATGTTTCAGATATTGTTTATCTTCGAATTATCAAAAGGTCAGTTGATGCAAGAAAGAAGAACATCAGGATTAATCTGAGCATCGATGTTATAACTGGTGATGATGAACCCGGAGAGAAAGTATCTCCCTTTTTGCCAGAAGATGTAACAAAAAGCCGGGAGGTATTAATTATAGGAGCAGGGCCGGCCGGACTGTTTGCAGCTCTGAGGTTGATCGAACTTGGCTTGCGCCCGGTAGTTCTCGAAAGAGGCCGGGATGTATCCTCCAGAAAAAAAGATATCGCAAAAATAAGCAGGGAGCAGATTGTAGACCCCGATAGCAACTACTGTTTCGGAGAAGGAGGTGCAGGAACATATTCTGATGGCAAGCTATATACCAGGTCTAAAAAAAGAGGAGATAATACAAGAGTGCTGGAACTGCTTTGTCTGCATGGAGCAAACGAAAACATCATGTACGAGGCTCATCCTCACCTTGGTACTGACAAATTGCCACGAATTATTTCAAACATCCGGAATTCAATAACCGGTGCCGGCGGCATATTTCTGATGCAGAAAAAGGTAACTGATTTTATATTGGAAGGTAATTTTATAAAAGGTGTAGTAACAAGCGGGGGTGAGAACTTTTATTCGGAACAGGTAGTGCTTGCAACAGGACATTCGGCAAGAGATATCTATGAATTGCTTCAACGGAACAGGATTGAGCTGGAAATGAAGTTATTTTCAGCCGGAGTAAGAGTTGAACACCCACAGGAACTGATTAACAGGATACAGTATCATGACAGCGCACAGAACGAATTTCTTCCTGCAGCTTCATATAATCTGGCAAAGCAGATTGATGGGAGAGGAGTATATTCTTTCTGTATGTGTCCGGGTGGTTTTATAGTTCCGGCCGCAACTTCACAGGAAGAAATAGTGGTGAACGGAATGTCCCCGTCTGAAAGAAATTCTCCATATGCAAATTCTGGCATAGTAGTCGAGATCAGACCTGAAGATCTTTTTAAGTACAGTAAGTCAGAAGTGACTGCAGGCATTGAATTTCAGAAAGACCTTGAAAGAGAAGCCTGGAAAAACGGGGGTCACTCTCAGAGGGCACCTGCCCAGAGACTTTCGGATTTTGTGGTCGGAGTTACTTCATCTTCCCTGCCAAAAGTTTCATATTCCCCGGGGGTTACGTCATCTCCGTTGCATGGATGGTTGCCAAAAGCCATAGGCAGGAGGCTACGTGAAGGGCTCAAACAATTTGGTACATTAATGAAAGGCTATCTGACCAATGAGGCCATTGTACTTGCTGTAGAGTCAAGAACATCATCACCTGTGAGGATACCGAGGAATGAGAGCATGGAACATATCAGGATTTCAGGTCTTTATCCATGTGGGGAAGGTTCGGGATATGCCGGCGGAATAGTATCCTCCGCAGTTGATGGGATGCGAGCCGCTGAGGCCATATTTGCCAGACACAAAAATCATTAATCCGAACCGGGCTGAAGGCGAGCTTGACGAAGTCAAATCACTTCCTCCGTCTGGCAAATTCAGAAAACACTACCGACGCTGCCATTCCCACATTGAGTGAGTCTATTCCGGGCGATATTTCCGAGAACCGTGGTATCATAAGTTTATGGTCGATATACTTTACAAGTTCTTCAGAAATACCCCTGGATTCGTTTCCAAGGAGAATAATTCCTTTAGAATCAAGATCCTGGTTATAAATTGATTTACCCTGCAGGAGAGTACCATATACAGGAATCTTTTTCCCTTTTGTATACTCAAGGAACTTTACCAGATTTGTATAAAGAACCCTGACATGAATTATTGCACCCATACTGGCCTGGATCACTTTAGGATTATAGACATCGACGCAATCTTCGGAACAGACAATATTTCTTATTCCAAACCATACCGCGGCCCTGATAATTGTTCCAAGGTTACCCGGATCCTGAATACAATCCAGTACAGTACATTGTTCCTTAATGAATTTCGCCCGGCTTAATACCTGGTCTGGCATGCAAACCACTGCAAGAGCATTGTGCGGCGTTTTTAATGCACTTATCTGTTTCAGTTCTTCATAGCTTACCGGCTCAACCTCAGATACCTCTTTCATAGACTCTTTCGACAGGCTGCTTATAAATTCAGGTTTTGCTATTAGTGATTTGACAGGAATTCCGGCAGAAATAAATTCTCTTACAATTTTATCGCCTTCTATCACATATAATTTATACTCTTCCCTGATCTTCTTCTTTTGAAGCGAGACAATAAATCTGATCTTGTTTTTACTGAGCATATTGTCGTTTGTTTATCAATGATTATTAATTATTATTATTGATATATTTGTTAAATTCTTTTCGATACAAATTTTGGAATATTTCAGGTTATATAAAAATATAAAATCTCTGAGGATTTTTCTCATTTTCTCTTTTTTGATAATTGTTGTATTATCCTGTAGTCCAACAAAATATGTCCTTAAGGATCAATCATTACTGGTTGAAAACAAAATTATCATTAACACTGATAGTATAAAGAAAAAGGAAATTCTGCCGTTTATCAAGCAGAAACCCAATAAGCGTATTTTAGGGGTCAGGTTCCATCTTGGCTTATATAATCTTTCAAATATTAAAAAGACGCGATGGCCACATGGATGGTTGCAAACCATTGGCGAGGAGCCGGTAATTTTTGATCCATATTCCACAACCAAATCCAAAGAACAGATAAAAGGCTATCTATCATCAAAAGGCTATTTTGACAGCAAGGTTATGGAGACCATAGAGACAGCTAATAAAAGGACTAAAGTTTATTATAATATATATGCTCAACCTGCTTATACAATCCGTAATCTTTATTATGAAATTTCTGATACAGGCCTGACAAAAATTGTTGCGTTTGATTCTGTTAATTGTCTGATTGAAAGAGGAAGACCCTATGACGCTGATATTCTCCAGGCAGAGCGTTCGAGACTGGAAAGGTCTGTTCGCGATATGGGGTACTTTGGTTTTTCAGTCGAAAATATCTCCTTCAAAATAGATAGTACAATAGGCAACAGAAAGGTTGATATCTATTATTTGATAAAGAAATTCCAGAGATTTGATTCAAACAATAATCCTGTAATTGTCCCGAATAGTCAATATCAGGTAAAGAATATCTATATCTACCCGGATTATTTTCCAAAGGATTTTCTTGCCGGAGGAGAAGCCTACCGGAGAAGCCTGGATACAATAAATTATAAGGGGTACTATTTCATTACAAACCTGAAAAGACCAAATATAAACTACGATGTTATTACGCAGGCTTTGTACATAAAGCCGGAAGCAACCTATAATGTGACCAATACAGAAAGGTCGCAAACCCATTTAATGTCGTTTAAGACATATCGTCTTGTGAATATACGATATAATGATCCTGATCCGAATATCTCCTTGTCCGGGGAGCTTAGATATCTCGATTGTATTACTCAGTTAACCCCTATGACAAAACAGTCATTTGCAGTAGAATTGGAAGGTACCAATTCCGGAGGAAATCTTGGAGGGGCACTGAATTTCATTTACCAGAATAAGAATCTTCTGCATGGCGCTGAGCAGTTCAACCTTAAACTGAAAGGTGCTTATGAGGCCTTTTCACAATCTGATTCTTCAGGTACGGTTTTGAAGACCACCAGACAATTTGGTGTGGAAACAAGCCTCAGGCTTCCCTCCTTCTTTCTTCCCTTTATTAATAAGGAAAAATTTGTAAAAAAATATAACCCGACTACTGCAATTCAGATAGCCTATAATTACCAGAACCTTCCTGTGTATACACGTACAATAGCAAACGCTGCATTCGGATATTCATGGAAAGCCGGTGAATTTCAAACCCATATTATAAATCCCTTTCAGCTTAGCTTTGTAAGAATACTTATAGACAGCACCTATAATGCTGCTGTTATTCAGCAATCATCGTACCTTAAGAATAGTTATAAAGATGTCCTGATCGCCGGGGGTAACTACTCATTTATTTTTAACAATCAGAAAATAAAAAAAGCGAGAGACAGCTGGTTTGTCCGTTTCAATATAGAGGCAGCAGGTAATCTGCTGCAGGCATTTGACAAACTTACAAATGCCCCGGTTAATACCGATACAGCTACCAACTTTAAGCATTATAATATATTCAGGCAGCCATTTGCCCAGTTTGTTCGCTCAGATATTGATGTCAGGTACAACAGAATTATAAATGATGTGAGTTCAATTGTTTACAGAGGATTTATAGGAGTAGGAGTCCCATATGGGAACTCGCTGGCAATGCCTTTCGAGAAGCAGTATTATGAAGGTGGTGCAAACGGGATCCGCGGATGGCCTGTGAGATCACTCGGCCCCGGTTCATACAATCCACCCGGGGCAATTTTTAGTTATCAGACAGGAGATATAAAACTTGAAGCCAATGTAGAATACAGATTTAAATTATTCTGGGTACTGGAAGGGGCATTATTTGTTGACGCAGGTAATATATGGGCAATCAGGAACGACAGTGACAGACCGGGAGCTCAGTTTAAATTCAATACATTTTACAACGATATTGCTGTTGGCTCTGGTTTTGGAATGCGTTTTGACTTTAAGTTTGTATTGTTGCGTACGGATATCGGACTCAAAGTCCGTAATCCCAGGGAAATTCGTAATCCCGATGGCTCTGTTGAACCGAAGTGGCTTTTTGACCAGGTAAATCCGATCAATCACAATAACCTTGCTTTCGTTCTCGGTATCGGGTATCCGTTCTGAAAAATTATCACACAACTTTTCTCTGTTCCGTTGGATTTTATTAAATTGCATAGTCTCATTGCAATTAGGAAAATATGAATTCCTCTATTAAGCATTTACTGGAATGGTTTGGATATTCCAGAAGAGAAAGAAGATCAACATTCATTCTTTTTATTTTACTGATCCTTGTGATCGGAACCCGCGGCCTGATTCAGCCAAAAGAAATTGAAATTGAAGATCTATCCGGATTGGTGGTTTCAGCCGACACCGGACAATCTGGTTTTCGGAATGAAGACCCTGACACATCCATACTATTCAGTTTTAATCCAGACCATGCCCCATATGATACCCTGACTTTGCTTGGTTTATCTGAAAAACAGGCCAGGACCCTTATAAGTTACAGGAATAAAGGAGGCAGATTTCACGCTGCATCTGATATCAGGAAAATTTATGGAATAGATGAACATACTGCAGGGAGGCTTATGCCATACATTGTTATTGAAAAAGATACCGGAAAGGTAATTTACTATCGTCCCGTTGCTCAATCTCAGCAAAACCCCGGGGAACGACTGGACCTTAACAAATGTGATTCTGCTGCACTTGTAAGGCTTCCCGGATTAGGTCCGGTTTTGTCATTGCGCATAATAAAATTCAGAAAACTCCTTGGAGGCTTTGCATCACCTGATCAGCTAAAGGAGGTATATGGATTGCCCGAAACGACATTAAATAACCTTGCTGACAGGGTATTTGCCGATTCATCTGACATAACCGGAATAAAAATCAATGATATTGGTTTCAATGAACTGTCAAGGCATCCCTATCTTACAAGGCACGAAATCGAATCTATTATTAAATATAAGCAGCTGAAGGGGCGGTTTTCAAATATTGCGGAACTTATAGACAACAAAATATTGTCGCCGGAGAAGGCGAGAAAGTTATCACCCTATATTAAATACTGAATCCGTATGCTCAAAGAAGTTTTGGAAGTGAATGGGAAATTTTGTAATTTTAGTTGTTCAACAGTGAAAATATTTATGACTTCTTCGTGTTTCTTAGTGTCTTAGTGCCTTTGTGGCAAGAAATCCAATGCCAATAAGACACAAAGTCACTAAGATTCACTAAGTTAAGTTATAAAATTATCTTTCAAGGTTTCTGTTAATCCAATAAAAAACTTTCATTATGAATAATTTATTCCCCTAAAAGTTTTGGAAAGAATATTAATGTTTATAAATTTGCGCCTCGATTTAAAACTGAATTTCTATTATGATTATTGTACCATTAAAAGAAGGCGAAAACATTGAAAGAGCTTTAAAAAAGTTCAAAAGAAAGTTCGAAAAGACAGGAGTGATTCGTGAATTACGTTCGCGTCAGGCTTTTGTGAAGCCTTCAGTACGTCGCAGAGAAGAAATCAAGAAGGCTATGTACGTGCAGAAGATGCAGCAGAGCGAAGAATAATCCGCTAGACAGGCATCATATTTAACAACTAACAAACAAGTGGTTCCTTTATGAATCATAAGGAATCGTTCTTAACATATATCCTTATCGAGAAGGGGTATTCACCGCATACAGTCCGTTCGTATCAAAACGATCTGGATCAGTTTTTTGCGTTTATGGAAAAAGCTGGTTCTGAGATTATTCCTTCTGAATTATCATCTCATAATGTGAGAGCATGGATTGTGAGCTTGCTTGACAATAATATTTCTACAACATCTGTTCACCGCAAAATTTCATGTCTAAGGGTTTTCTTTAAATATCTGAGGAAAGAGGGTATTATACAAAATGATCCGATGGATAGGGTTGTCCTGCCAAAAAGGAAGAAAAGCCTGCCGGTATTTGTTGGAGAAGGAGCAATGGATAATCTTCTTGATAAATTTGAATTCGGAAGTGATTTCCGGGGAGTCAGAAACAGGACAATTATTGAAATACTTTATCTGACAGGGATGCGAAGGGCAGAGCTAATCGGACTTAAGGACGGTGATGTCGATCTTTCAGCCGCTACTATTAAAGTTACAGGTAAAAGAAACAAACAGAGGATAATACCGATTGTTAAATCTTTTACAGCTCAACTCCTGGAATATATAAGTGTGAGGGATAAATGCTTCCAATCACATAGTGATGACTGGTTTTTTGTTACAGATAAGGGAAACAAGTTATACGATAAGTATGTTTACAATACAGTAAGGTGTTATCTGACTATGGTTACCACAATAGAAAAACGAAGCCCTCATGTGCTCAGACATACATTTGCCACGCACATGTTAAACCGTGGTGCTGATCTTAACTCAATAAAAGAGTTGCTGGGTCATGCAAACCTTTCGGCAACACAGATATATACTCATAATACCTTTGAGAAATTAAAGAAAGTGTACAAACAAGCTCATCCAAGAGCATAAACCAAATAAACAGGAGGTACTACTATGAACATTCAAATTCATTCAGTTCGGTTTGATGCCGATAAAAAATTAGTTGAATTTGTGAATCAGAAGCTGATCAAGCTATCTCAATTTGGAGAAGATATTGTTAGTGCAGAAGTTTATCTGAGGCTTGACAAAGATCAGGAACATGAGAATAAAGTCAGTGAAATTAAATTAGAGTACCCGCGCGGACCATTATTTGCTCGTAAACAATGTAAGTCATTTGAGGAAGCAACTGATCAGGCAATTGATGCCCTTAAGAAGCAGATTACCAAACATAAAGAGAAGATGAAAGGGGTGTAGTCTCATTGCCGGCAAAAATATTCAGATTTATTTTTGTGAAATGAAATTTTAATTCATACATTTGCAAACCGTTTTTTGAGGGTATTTTATGCTCAATCGGGACGTTCTTTAAATTGCCGATGTAGCTCAGTTGGCCAGAGCAGCTGATTTGTAATCTGCAGGTCGGGGGTTCGAATCCCTTCATCGGCTCTTGAAAGAGTTGTAAATGAGTGTCTTAGGAGTTAGACTCTGTTATAAGGGGGAGATACCAAAGTGGCCAACTGGGGCAGACTGTAAATCTGCTGGCGAATGCCTTCGTAGGTTCGAATCCTGCTCTCCCCACTTAAAACGGAAAAAGATGGCAGAATTTTAGCTGCAGAAGCAGAAAAATTATGCCTCTCTTTGGACGATATCAGGCGGGAGTAGCTCAGTTGGTAGAGCATTAGCCTTCCAAGCTAAGGGTCGCGAATTCGAATTTCGTCTCCCGCTCACTTTTTGATGCCAGAGTAGCTCAGGGGTAGAGCACTTCCTTGGTAAGGAAGGGGTCGGGGGTTCAATTCCCCCCTCCGGCTCAATAGGAAAATTGATTGTTGAACAGAATATAGATAAATTAAATTTAATACTCTTGGAGTTATGGCTAAAGAAAAATTTGACAGGTCGAAACCGCATGTAAACATTGGTACCATCGGTCACGTAGACCATGGTAAGACCACTTTGACCGCTGCTATCACTATGGTCCTTGCCAAGAAGGGTCTCTCTGAAATCAGAGATTTTGACTCTATCGATAATGCCCCTGAAGAAAAAGAAAGAGGTATTACTATTAACACAGCTCATGTTGAATATCAGACTGCTACTCGTCACTATGCCCATGTTGACTGTCCGGGCCACGCTGACTATATCAAGAATATGGTTACCGGTGCTGCACAGATGGATGGAGCGATACTTGTGGTTGCTGCTGATGACGGTCCTATGCCTCAGACACGCGAACATATTCTGCTTGCTCACCAGGTGAATGTACCTACTGTGCTTGTGTTTATGAACAAAGTTGATCTGGTTGATGATGAAGAACTTCTCGAACTCGTTGAAATGGAGGTTCGTGATCTTCTGAACTTCTATAAATTTGACGGCGACAACGCTCCGGTCATTCGTGGCTCTGCACTTGGTGCAATGCACGGCGAAGCAAAATGGGAAGAAAAGGTTATGCAACTTATGGATGCAGTCGATTCATTTATCCCGATTCCTCCCCGTGAAAATGAGAAACCATTCCTCATGCCTGTTGAAGACGTCTTCTCAATAACAGGACGCGGTACAGTTGCCACCGGTCGTATTGAAACAGGTGTTGTACTTACCGGTGACGAACTTGAACTTATCGGACTTGGTGCTTTAAAACGTAAATCAGTATGTACCGGTGTTGAGATGTTCCGTAAAATCCTCGATAGAGGTGAAGCCGGCGATAATGTCGGTCTGCTTCTCCGCGGTGTTGATAAAAAAGAGATCAAAAGAGGCATGGTTCTTGCAAAGCCGGGATCAATCACACCTCATACCAAAGTGAAAGCTGAGGTTTACGTTCTTAAGAAAGAAGAAGGCGGTCGTCATACTCCTTTTCATAATAAATATCGTCCTCAGTTCTATGTTAGGACACTTGATATTACAGGTGAGATAACTCTTCCTGAAGGAACAGAAATGGTTATGCCAGGTGATAATGTTACAATAACAATTGATCTGATATACCCCGTTGCAATAAATGTTGGTCTGCGTTTTGCAATCCGCGAAGGAGGCCGGACAGTTGGTGCAGGTCAGATTACAGAAATATTAGAGTAGCAATTTTGGATATAATGCATGGCTGGGTCGCGACCCTGCCATACAAAAAAGACGGGTGTAGCTCAGTTGGTAGAGCACTGGTCTCCAAAACCAGGTGTCGGGAGTTCGAGTCTCTCCTCCCGTGCTAAAAATTTTAAAGAAATGAAGATAAAAGGATATTTTCAGGAGTCATATACCGAGCTGGTTCATAAAGTAACCTGGCCTACCTGGGCAGAACTGCAGAACAGTGCCGTCCTGGTAATGATTGCCACGTTAATTATTGCACTTATCGTTGCGGCGATGGATTTTGCTTTTAGCAGGATAATGCAATTAATTTACGGTTTGTTTTAATAAACATAAGATAATTTCAATGACTGAGAATATTAAGAAGTGGTATGTTCTTCGTGCTATTGGTGGTAAGGAAAAGAAGGTAAAAGAATACATCGATAACGAAGTAGCCCGTCTTAAACTGCAAGATCTTATTTCACAGGTACTTATTCCTACTGAAAAGGTTTATCAGATACGATCTGGAAAGAAGATAAGTAAGGAAAGAACTTTCTTTCCCGGTTATGTTCTGGTTGAGGCAATACTTACTGGTGAAATACCACACCTCCTTAGAAATATTCCCAATGTTATAGGATTTCTTGGTTCACACGATGGAGAACCCGTACCTCTAAGAAGATCAGAGATTAACCGCATACTTGGAAAAGTTGACGAACTCAATGCAAGCGATGAAGAACTAAATGTTCCATTCTTTGTTGGTGAATCAGTAAAAGTTATAGATGGTCCGTTCAACAGTTTTAACGGAATTATAGAAGAGGTAAATGAAGAAAAGAAAAAGCTTAAAGTGATGGTCAAGATTTTCGGCAGAAAAACTCCGCTTGAACTGAGCTTTATGCAAGTAGAAAAAGATAATTAAAAGAAGATATTGATAGTTGTAATATTCATAATGCTTCCTGAATAACTATCAAGGTCTCGCAATAAACAAGCAAATTTTAAATTATGGCAAAAGAAGTTGCTGGAATTATCAAGTTACAGATTCGTGGCGGAGGAGCTAATCCATCTCCACCTGTTGGACCTGCTTTGGGTTCCAAGGGTGTGAATATAATGGATTTCTGTAAGCAATTTAATGCGAGGACCCAGGACAAAGCTGGAAAAGTTATACCGGTAGTAATAACAGTATATAGCGACAAGTCATTCGACTTTGTTACTAAAACTCCGCCGGTGGCAGTTCAGCTTTTAGAACTTTCCAAATCTAAAAAGGGTTCAGCAGAACCTAACAGGGATAAAGTAGCTTCAGTTTCCTGGGACCAGGTCAAAACAATTGCTGTGGATAAAATGGAGGATTTGAACTGTTTTACAGTTGAGTCCGCTATGAGAATGGTAGCTGGTACCGCAAGAAGTATGGGAATCACAGTAAAAGGTGAATTCCCTGGTAAAAATTAATAAAGAAAAAAATGACTAAACTTACCAAGAATCAGAAGCTTGCTCTGGAAAAACTAAACAAGGAGAAGCTTTATTCGTTGACTGAGGCTTCGACACTGGTTAAGGAAATATCCAAGACCAAGTTCGATTCTTCAATCGACCTGGATGTAAGGTTAGGTGTGGATCCAAGGAAATCCAACCAGATGGTTCGCGGCGTTGTTTCTCTGCCCCACGGAACAGGAAAAGAGACACGGGTTCTCGTGCTCTGTACCCCCGATAGGGAAGCTGAAGCAAAAGATGCCGGAGCTGATTTCGTTGGTCTCGACGACTTTGTCGAAAAGATCAAGGGAGGATGGACTGAAGTGGATGTCATCATAACCATGCCATCTGTAATGGGTAAGGTCGGTCAGTTAGGTAGAATACTCGGTCCTCGCGGACTGATGCCAAACCCGAAAAGTGGAACTGTCACTATGGAAATTGGCAAGGCTGTTAAAGAAGTGAAGCAAGGGAAGATCGATTTCAAAGTTGATAAAAGCGGAATCGTTCATGCTTCTATCGGAAAGGTCTCATTCGAGCCTCATAAGATCGTGGATAATGCCAGAGAGTTCATCTCAATGGTAAATAAACTTAAACCTGCTGCTGCTAAAGGAACTTATATCAAAAGTATCTTCCTGTCAAGCACAATGAGCATGGGTATTAAGATCGATCCAAAAGGTCTTGATGAATAATCTTTATAGTTAAACTCGAAAGAAATTATGAGACGGGAAGAAAAAAATGCTATCATAGACAGCCTCGCTGAAAGATTAAAAGAGTACAACCACTTTTATCTGACTGATACTGCTCAGCTTAATGCTGCTGACACTAGTGATCTGAGAAGGAAATGTTTCGAAAACGACGTTAAACTTGTTGTTGTAAAAAACACTCTTCTTAAAAGAGCACTTGAAAAGTCTGAAGGAAACTTTGAAGAACTCTATGAGGTTCTGAAAGGTACTACGTCCATCATGTTCACTCAATCCGGCAATGTCCCTGCAAAACTGATAAAGGAATTCCGGAAGAAACATGATAAACCTGTTCTAAAAGGTGCATACGTTCAGGAATCTGTCTATATTGGAGAAAATCAGCTTGAAGCTCTTATATCCGTTAAGACAAAACAGGAACTCATTGGCGACATTATTATGCTGCTTCAGTCTCCGGCCAAAAACGTTATTTCAGCTTTACAATCAGGTGGAAATAAATTACATGGTGTTCTTGAAACACTATCAAAAAGAGAAGAATAATTAAAGTAATCAATTTAAAAATCAATAAAAATGGCAGATCTTAAGAAATTTGCAGAAGAACTGGTTAACTTATCTGTAAAGGAAGTAAACGAACTTGCTAAAATACTTAAAGAAGAGTATGGCATTGAACCTGCAGCAGCCGCTGTAGCTTTCGCCGGACCAGCTGCTGGTAGTGGTGATGCAGAAGCAGTTGTGGAGAAATCAACATTCGATGTTATTCTCAAAGCAGCAGGCGGCCAGAAACTGCAGATAGTAAAACTGGTTAAAGATATCACCGGTCTCGGACTTAAAGAGGCTAAAGCAGTAGTTGATGCTGCTCCAGGCCCAGTTAAAGAAGGTGTTTCAAAAGACGAAGCAGAAGCAATTAAGAATCAATTAGTAGAAGCAGGAGCTGAAGTTGAACTTAAATAAGTTACACCTGATTGAAAGGTTATAGGTTTAGTCCCGATGTTTCGGGACTAGGCCTTTTTGTCTATTTAAATATAAGTTCACTTAATCCGATCATAAATGTCCTCAAAAAACACCGAAAGAATTAGTTTTGCATCCAGGAAAGATCAACTGGAATATCCTGATTTTCTGGAGGTTCAGTTAAAATCATTCTGCGAGTTCTTCCAGCTGGGAACAACTCCTGAAAACAGAAAAAAGGAGGGACTTTTTCAGGTTTTTACCGAGAACTTCCCGATAACTGATACCAGGAATAATTTTGTTCTTGAGTTTCTGGATTATTCAATAGATCCACCACGTTATACAATCGAAGAATGTATTGAACGGGGCCTTACATTCAGTGTACCACTGAAAGCCAAACTGAAACTTTATTGTACAGATCCTGAACACGAGGATTTTGATACAGTAATTCAGGATGTATATCTTGGCACTGTACCTTACATGACTGAAAGAGGTACTTTCGTCATAAATGGTGCGGAAAGAGTTGTTGTTTCACAGCTTCACCGATCACCCGGCGTATTTTTCGGACAGAGTGTACATGCCAACGGTACAAAACTTTATTCAGCCAGAATTATTCCATTCAAGGGATCCTGGATAGAGTTTGCTACCGATATAAACAACGTGATGTATGCATACATCGACAGGAAGAAAAAACTACCGGTTACCACTCTCCTGAGAGCAATCGGTTTTGAAAGCGATAAGGAAATCCTTGAGATATTCAACCTGGCAGAAGAACACAAAGTCTCAAAAACGAGTGTTAAGAAACTTGTTGGCAGAAAACTTGCAGCAAGAGTGCTTAAAACATGGGTTGAAGATTTTGTTGATGAAGACACAGGAGAAGTTGTATCCATAGAACGTAATGAAGTGATTCTCGACAGAGAAACTGTTATAGAATCTGAACATGTTGATATGATCGTGGATTCGGGCGCTAAGGCAATTCTCCTTCATAAGGAAGATCTCAGCCTTTCTGATTATGCAATCATTTACAATACCCTTCAGAAAGATCCTTGTAACTCCGAGAAAGAAGCAGTTATTTACATCTACCGCCAGCTGAGAAATGCTGAGCCGCCTGATGAGGCAACAGCCAGAGATGTTATTGATAAACTGTTTTTCTCTGATAAACGCTACGATCTGGGTGAAGTGGGCCGCTACAGGATCAATAAAAAGCTTGGACTTAACACCGAATCAAATGTTAAGATCCTTACCAGAGAAGATATTATTAAAATTATAGGATACCTCATTGAACTGATCAACTCTAAGACCGATATCGATGATATTGACCACCTTAGCAACAGGAGGGTTCGTACAGTCGGTGAACAGTTATATGCACAGTTTGGTGTAGGACTTGCCCGTATGGCACGAACCATACGTGAAAGAATGAATGTCAGAGATAATGAAGTCTTCACACCGGTTGACCTTATTAACTCAAAAACCCTTTCATCTGTTATCAACTCATTCTTTGGAACAAATCAGCTTTCCCAGTTCATGGATCAAACCAATCCACTGGCAGAAATGACTCACAAGCGTCGTATGTCTGCTCTTGGTCCTGGTGGTCTTTCCAGAGAGAGGGCAGGATTTGAAGTACGCGACGTTCATTATACACATTATGGCCGTCTATGCCCGATCGAGACACCCGAAGGTCCAAATATTGGACTTATCTCATCACTTTGTGTATATGCAAAAATAAACGACCTCGGATTCATTGAGACACCTTATCGAAAAGTGCATGAAGCGGTTGTCGATTTCAGCAAAGAGGGAGTGATCTGGCTGAGCGCAGAGGAGGAAGAAGAAAAAATGATAGCACAGGCAAATGCACCTCTGATGAAGGATGGCAAGTTTTCAGAGCTGAGAGTAAAGTGCAGATATGAGGCAGATTATCCAAATGAGGAAAACACAAAAGTTGACCTTATGGATGTCGCTCCAAACCAGATAGCATCAATAGCTGCTTCTTTAATACCGTTCCTTGAACACGATGATGCCAACAGAGCCCTCATGGGATCCAACATGATGCGTCAGGCAGTTCCGCTCATAAGTCCTGAAGCTCCAATTGTGGGTACAGGTCTTGAAGCCCAGGTTATAAGTGACAGCCGCATACTATATGCTGCTGAAGGCGACGGAATTGTCGAGTATGTCGATGCAAACGAGATAGTAATACGATATACCCGTACTGATGAGGAAAAATTCGTAAGCTTTGACGATGATATTAAACGTTATACCCTTCCTAAATACAGAAAAACCAACCAGAATACCTGTATAAATCTGGTACCTGTTGTTAAGAAAGGCGAAAAAGTAACCAAAGGACAGGTACTTACAGAGGGATATGGAACAAAACACGGAGAACTTGCCCTTGGCCGTAACCTTAAAGTCGCTTTCATGCCATGGAAAGGTTACAACTTTGAGGATGCAATAGTTATTTCTGAGAAAGTCGTTCAGGAAGATATGTTCACTTCTGTTCATATCGATGAATACCTTCTTGAAGTAAGGGATACAAAACGCGGTCTCGAAGAGCTCACATCTGATATTCCAAACGTAAGTGAAGAGGCAACTAAACATCTTGATGAAAATGGCCTCATCAGGATAGGAGCTCATATAAGACCAGGAGATATTCTTATTGGAAAGATCACTCCCAAGGGGGAATCAGATCCATCTCCGGAAGAAAAATTGCTCCGCGCAATATTTGGAGATAAAGCAGGTGATGTGAAGGATGCGTCGCTGAAGGCTGGTCCGTCACTGGAGGGTGTTGTTATAGATAAGAAACTATTCACCAGGGCTATCAAAGACCGTAAGGCAAAAGCAGTCGAAAAACCGCTCCTCGATAAGATTGAAGTTGATTTCAACAGGAGCGTTGATGAACTGAAAGCAAGGCTTGTTGATAAACTTTTCATTCTGGTTAATGGTAAAACATCACAGGGAGTTAAAGATTATCTGAACGTTGATGTTATTGCCAAGGGAAGTAAGTTTACTCTGAAGCAGCTGCAGGAAGTTGATTTTCTTAATGCCAACCCAAATAAGTGGACTACTGACAAGAAGAAAAACGACAGCATAAAACAACTCCTTCATAACTACATTATTAAATACAAGGAGATAGATGGGGTTTACAAGCGTAAAAAGTACAATATCACTATAGGCGATGAACTTCCTTCAGGCATTGTCCGTCTTGCCAAGGTTTATATTGCCAAAAAGCGTAAGGTGAAAGTTGGCGATAAGATGGCAGGCCGGCATGGTAACAAAGGTATTGTGGCCAAAATTGTACGGGCTGAAGATATGCCTTTCCTTGAGGATGGTACACCGGTTGACATAGTTCTTAATCCTCTGGGAGTTCCATCAAGGATGAACCTGGGTCAGATTTATGAGACTGTACTTGCATGGGCCGGACAGAAGCTTGGGATGAGGTTTTCGACTCCGATTTTTGATGGTGCTACTATTCAGCAGATCACAGAGTATACCGACCAGGCAGGTGTTCCAAAATACGGAAAAACATATTTGTATGATGGTGGTACCGGAGAAAGGTTCGACCAGCCTGCAACTGTTGGTGTGATTTACATGCTTAAGCTTGGCCATATGGTTGATGATAAGATGCATGCACGTTCGATAGGCCCCTACTCACTTATAACACAGCAGCCACTGGGCGGTAAAGCTCAGTTTGGTGGGCAGCGTTTTGGTGAGATGGAAGTATGGGCACTTGAGGCGTTCGGAGCTGCTCATACCCTGCAGGAAATACTTACAATTAAGTCTGACGATGTCGTAGGCAGGGCAAAAGCTTATGAAGCGATTGTGAAAGGTGAACCAATGCCACTTCCGGGTATACCCGAGTCACTTAATGTTCTTTTACATGAACTAAGAGGTCTGGGCCTGAGCATAGTGCTTGATTAAGTACCAGGATCCAGTATCATTTATTTATTTAGAATTAAAAAATCAGCATATGTCATTCAGAAGAGATAACAAAACAAAAACCAGTTACTCAAAGATCTCTATAGGGCTGGCTTCTCCTGAAGAAATTCTCGACCGTTCAAGCGGCGAGGTTTTGAAGCCGGAAACAATAAATTACCGTACTTATAAACCCGAACGCGACGGTTTGTTCTGCGAGAGGATTTTCGGCCCGGTCAAAGATTATGAGTGTCATTGCGGTAAATACAAAAGGATCCGTTACAAAGGGATCGTTTGCGACCGTTGTGGTGTAGAAGTTACAGAGAAAAAGGTCCGTCGTGAACGGATGGGTCATATATCCCTGGTCGTTCCGGTTGCTCATATCTGGTATTTCAGATCACTACCGAATAAGATCGGTTATCTTCTGGGATTGCCAACTAAAAAACTCGATTCAATAATTTATTACGAGAGATACGTAGTTATTAATCCGGGGATTAAAGCTGTTGATGGAGTTAAATATCTTGACTTTCTGACTGAGGAGGAGTATCTTGAGATTACAGAATCTCTTCCAAAAGACAACCAGTACCTCGAAGATTCGCATCCTGATAAGTTCGTTGCCGACATGGGTGCTGAAGCCCTTCATAAGCTTCTGAGCCGTCTCGATCTTGACGATATGTCATTTTCACTTCGTCACAGGGCTAATACCGAGACCTCACAACAGCGTAAAAATGAGGCACTAAAGCGTCTGCAGGTAGTTGAAGCCTTCAGAGATTCAAAACATGTGAATAAACCTGAGTGGATGATAATTAAGGTTGTTCCGGTTATTCCACCTGAACTCAGACCACTTGTTCCACTCGATGGAGGCAGGTTTGCCACAAGCGACCTTAACGACCTTTACAGAAGGGTGATAATCAGAAATAACCGTCTTAAGAGACTTATTGAAATTAAAGCCCCTGAAGTTATTCTTCGTAATGAAAAGCGAATGCTGCAGGAATCAGTAGATTCACTATTTGATAATTCCAGAAAAGCTAACGCAGTCAAGACAGATGCAAATCGCCCTCTTAAGTCACTGAGCGACAGTCTTAAAGGAAAACAAGGACGTTTTCGTCAGAACCTTCTTGGTAAGAGGGTTGATTATTCGGCACGTTCGGTCATCGTTGTTGGTCCGGAACTTAACCTTCACGAATGCGGCATTCCTAAAGATATGGCGGCAGAATTATATAAGCCATTCATTATACGAAAACTTATAGAGCGCGGGATAGTAAAAACAGTTAAATCTGCAAAGAAAATAGTTGACAGGAAAGATCCGGTTGTATGGGATATTCTTGAAAATGTACTGAAAGGTCACCCCGTTCTGCTGAACCGTGCACCTACACTACACCGCCTGGGTATCCAGGCATTTCAACCTAAGCTGATAGAAGGTAAAGCTATTCAGCTCCACCCACTCGTTTGTACAGCATTTAACGCCGACTTCGACGGTGACCAGATGGCTGTCCATCTTCCTCTTGGAAATGGTGCTGTTCTTGAGGCCCAGATGCTAATGCTTGCTTCCCATAATATTCTTAACCCGGCCAATGGTGCACCAATAACAGTTCCTTCACAGGACATGGTTCTTGGTTTATACTATATGACTAAAGGAAAGAAGAGCACAGAGACCGAGAAAGTAAAGGGTGACGGAATTATTTTCTATTCTCCAGAAGAGGTGACAATAGCATATAATGAAGGTAAAGTAGATCTTCATGCTATTATCAAGGTAAAAGTAAACGATAAGATTGATGGTGAAACTGTTAACCATCTTGTAGAGACCACAGTCGGACGCGTTATTTTTAACAGGAGTGTTCCTGAAGAGGTTGGATTCATAAATGAAATCCTTACAAAGAAGTCTTTAAGGGATATTATCGGCAGGGTTCTCAAAATGGCAGGAACCGCTAAAACAGCTGACTTCCTCGATGCAATTAAGAACCAGGGATTCTATTCTGCTTTTAAAGGCGGTCTTTCCTTCAACCTTGATGACGTTATAATTCCTGAGGAAAAAACTAAATTCGTTACTGAAGGATACGAGCAGGTAGAAGAGGTACTGAGTAATTATAGCATGGGATTCATTACCAATAATGAACGATATAACCAGATAATTGATATTTGGACACACGTTAATGCCCGTCTTACACAGTCACTTATGAGGCAGTTATCAACCGATAAGCAAGGCTTCAACTCGGTTTATATGATGCTTGATTCAGGAGCAAGAGGTTCAAAAGAGCAGATCCGCCAGCTTTCAGGTATGAGAGGTCTTATGGCTAAACCTCAGAAATCAGGATCCACAGGTTCCGAAATTATTGAAAACCCCATTTTGTCAAACTTTAAAGAAGGTCTGTCAGTCCTCGAGTATTTTATCTCTACTCACGGTGCCCGTAAAGGCCTTGCCGATACAGCCCTTAAAACAGCTGATGCAGGTTACCTGACACGTCGCCTCGTGGATGTATCTCAGGATGTGATTATTAATGAAGAAGATTGTGGCACTCTCAGAGGTCTGGTGGCAACAGCAATAAAGAAGAATGAGGAGGTTGTTGAGACACTTTATGAAAGAATACTTGGCCGTACAACAGTACATAATGTATATCATCCGCTCACAGGGGAACTTATTGTAGAATCAGGTCAGGAACTTAATGAAGACCTCGCAAGAAAGATTGAAGATTCTCCGATCGAGCAGGTTGAGATCCGTTCCGTTCTTACGTGTGAATCCAAGAAAGGTGTCTGTGCAAAATGTTATGGACGAAACCTTTCGACAGGTCTGATGGTTCAAAAAGGTGAAGCCACTGGCGTAATCGCTGCCCAGAGTATCGGTGAACCAGGAACTCAGCTTACACTTCGTACTTTCCATGTCGGAGGTACAGCATCCAATATCACAACTGAATCAAGTCTTGTCGCCAGATATGGGGGAATTGCTGAAATTGAAGAAGTAAGAACAGTGCCTAAAAATGATCCTGACAAAGGAAAAATAGAAATCGTAATTGGCCGGCTTGCTGAACTAAGAATTGTTGACAAGAAAACAGGCATTGCCCTTACAACACATACAATTCCTTATGGTTCAAAACTTTATATAAAACCAGGACAGGAGATAGAAAAGGGGACACTTATCTGTGAATGGGACCCATTCAATGCCGTTATCATTTCAGAAGTAGGCGGGAAGATCGGATTTGATTACCTTATTGAAGGTGTAACTTTCCGTGAAGAATCTGATGAACAGACCGGATTTAAGGATAAGGTAATTATTGAGAGCAGGGATAAGACCAAGAACCCGGCCATCCGTATACTAAACAAAGAAGGTGTGGAACTAAGGAGTTATAACCTTCCTGTTGGGGCTCACCTGGTTACAGATCTGGGTAAACTGGTTGAAGCAGGTGATATTCTTGCCAAAATACCTCGTGCGGTTGGAAAATCAGGTGATATTACCGGTGGTCTTCCCAGGGTGACTGAGCTTTTTGAAGCAAGAAATCCTTCCAACCCGGCAACCGTTTCAGAAATTGATGGTGAAGTTACATTCGGAAAGATCAAGAGAGGCAACAGGGAAATTACCATACAGTCTAAAACAGGTGAAGTAAAAAAATACCTAGTACCTCTCTCAAAACAAATACTTGTCCAGGAGAATGATTATGTAAGAGCTGGTATTCCATTATCTGACGGCGCAATTACTCCTTCGGATATTCTGGCTATCAAAGGACCCACAAAGGTTCAGGAGTATATTGTGAATGAGATCCAGGAGGTGTATCGTCTCCAGGGAGTTAAGATAAATGATAAGCACTTTGAGATCATAGTTCGTCAGATGATGCGCAAAGTTGAAATAATTGACCCGGGTGACACCAAATTCCTTGAGCGTCAAATTGTTGATAAACTTGAGTTTATGGATGAAAACGACTGGATATATGGTAAGAAAGTTATTATTGATTCAGGAGATTCACAGGCTCTTCGTCCGGGAATGATTATAACGGCACGTAAGCTGCGTGACGAAAATTCACTTCTGAAACGACGCGACCTTAAAGTTGTTGACGCAAGAGATGCAGTTCCTGCAACTTCCAGTCAGGTACTTCAGGGCATTACCAGGGCAGCTCTTCAGACAAATAGTTTCTTCTCGGCAGCATCATTCCAGGAGACAACAAAAGTGCTCAATGAAGCTGCAATTTTAGGAAAGGTTGACAGACTTGAAGGCTTGAAAGAAAACGTGATAGTAGGTCACCTTATTCCGGCAGGAACCGGTGGAAGAGAGTACAGTAGTATTATTGTGGGTTCGCTCGAAGAGTACGAAAATTTTGTCGGCGCCGAGCAATTAACTGAAACTGAAGCTGAAAAGTAACTGAAATAATTATGCCATGACTGATCCTAAGGATTCAAACCAGATAAGCATTGAGCTGAATGAGGAAGTTGCTCAGGGTACATATTCTAACCTTGCCGTGATTACTCATTCTGCATCAGAGTTTGTGATTGATTTTGTAAGGATTATGCCGGGGATACCAAAAGCCCAGGTTAAATCGAGAATTATTCTAACCCCTGAACATGCTAAAAGACTTGTTGCTGCGTTAGAAGATAATATAGATAAATATGAAGCTGTGCATGGAGCAATTAAAGATGTCAGCGGATCGGGGCCAGTGATGCCACTTAATTTTGGCGGTCCAACTGCACAGGCGTAGTGTAACCATTCAAGAGCCAACTATTATGAAGTCATTCATATTACGTAAGTCAATAATATTACTTGTAATTCTCACACCCCTGATTTTAGATATGGGTTGTAAAAAGCAAAAAAAATGCGGGTGTGGAAAAGATGTAATATTTGATCTCCCTGAAGGAGCGATTGCCACCATTATTTATATACCGGGCTCGAAATCTGCATATTTTTACCAGGGAGCTTCCTCATATACTTTTTGCAATCCGGGAAAATGGAGTGACTTCCTGAGTAATTATCCCCAGGCTGCTCAAACGGGTCAGGATTTCCTGATTACAGGCAAAGTATATTATGATTGCACGTATCTGATGAACAGTGGCAATTATGGATATTATATTCCACCTGCATACCAGATAGATGTGACTTCTCTGGCAGAGAATAATTATAGCAAGAAATAAAAATTTTGAATTGACATTTGCTGAAGCGAAGTCGGGAGACTTCGCTTTGCTTTTGTGGTCTTTTCATTACACTACATCGCAGAGTGAAGTTCTTGCACGGCGAAGTTCTTGCATGGCGAAGTTCTTGCACGGCGAAGTCTCCCGACTTCGCCGTTTTTCGTATATTAGATGAAATTTATTTATTTGAAAGATTATAATATATCATTTGTCGGGTCAGGAAAAGTTGCCAGTGCCCTTGCGAGGTGTCTTTTTGATAAAGGTCATCACATAAGTTCAATTATTTCGCGTAACGCGGCGACGGGAATGGAACTTGCAAAGTTCTGTGACTCTGAATGGTCTGATAAATTTGAAGTTGATGACAAAACAAAGATCCTTATAGTTTCAGTTCCTGATGATGCTATTTCCGAGGTGCTGGCACGTATAAAAAGCAAAAAGGAAATTTTAATAGCCCATACTGCCGGTAGTATTGGTCTTGATATATTTCCGAAGCATTTAAATAATACAGGAGTTATTTATCCTCTCCAAACCTTCTCAAACGGAAGAAATATTGATCTTTCCTCAGTTCCATTCTTCATTGAGGGATCAGATGCCGGATGCACTGATAAGCTAAAACATCTGGCAGAAGAATTGAGTAGTTCGGTATATGTCACAGATACAGATCACAGGCGCTTACTGCATCTTGCTGCAGTATTTGTATCGAATTTTACAAACCATCTGCTTACCATTGGTAAGGATATTACAGCCCTTTCTGGTCTCTCTTTTGAGGTTCTTCAACCTCTGATCAATGAAACAATTGTCAAAGCGTTGGAACTCGGACCGCAGAATTCCCAGACAGGACCTGCTGTACGATATGATTTAAATACCATAGAAAAACATCTTGATTTATTATCTTACTCCCCTGAATTAAAAAATATTTATGATCTGATGACCAGGTCAATAATAAGCTATTACAAAAAGAAGTGAACGGATGACCAATTTCAAAGAGGATCTTACAAATATAAAGGCATTTATTTTTGATCTTGATGGTGTTTTATCGCTCCAGACCATTAATCTCAATTCTTTTGGGATTCCAAACAGAACGGTGAATCTTCGTGATGGATACGCCATTCAGCTGGCAGTGAAAAAAGGATACCACGTTGCTGTAATTACCGGAAGTAGTTGCAAAGAATACTCAAGAAGATTAAAGCTCCTCGGAGTATCAGATATATATCTGCATTGCAGTACAAAGATTGAGCATTTTAACTCTTTTCTTAAAAAACATGAGCTGAGCCCAACTGAAGCTCTGTATATGGGCGATGATATTCCGGATCTGGAGGTGATGAGACTTGCCGGTGTTCCGGTTTGTCCTGCAGATGCAGATAGTGAAATTAAGCAGATCTCAGCATATATTTCTGACAAAAAGGGAGGTGAAGGATGTGTCAGAGATATTATCGAACAGGTAATGAGACTTCATAACAAATGGATGGATTCAGATGCATTTTGCTGGTAAATTATGAAAGCATTTTTTAAACTAATCAGGTGGCCTAACCTCCTGATTGTAATTCTGACGATGGTTCTGATGCGATATGCTATTCTTGAACCTCTTCTTAATAAAATAAATGTCTCCATGTATTCCATTGCAGGAAATGCAAAAACGATGTCACTTCAATCAACCTGGTTTGATTTTTTCATCCTGGTGCTCGCAACGGTACTTATCACTGCAGGTGGCTATGTCATAAATGATTATTTCGATATTAAGACTGATCTTATTAACAGAGGAAAAGTTATTGTTGGGACTAAGATCCCCCGACGGCATGCAATGATGTGGCATAATATTTTCAATATCTGTGGTGTTTTAGCCGGATTTTATATTTCAGCTAAAACCGGATTTGTATGGATGGGATTACTTTTTCTGATCGTATCAGGATTACTCTATTTTTATTCCTCTACGTATAAGAGACAGTTTCTTATCGGCAACCTCGTAGTAGCAACACTCACAGCTATGGTGCCTATGCTTGTTGTTATTTTTGAAGCGCCGGTTCTGTACCAGTATTATGCCGTAAATGCAGTAAAGACGCCAGATCTGAGCATAATATTTTATTGGATTGGAGGATTTGCCATCTTCGCTTTTCTGACAACACTCTCAAGGGAGATAATAAAAGATATTGAGGATTTTGAGGGAGACGTAGCTTACGGAAGAAATACTGTTCCCGTAATAATCGGAGTACTTACTAGCAAAATAGTATCAGTTTGCCTTGTATTTCTCACATTATTAATGCTTTATATTGTGTGGTATTTCTATATTAGAGATTATATTACGCTTTTTTATATTTCGGTGGCAATAGCATTACCCTTACTCTTTGTTATATTCCAGATTATTGTAAGCAAAAGCAGGAAGCAGTTGCATAGCGCAAGCAGACTGATGAAAATCGTCATGCTTGCCGGAATTCTATACTCAGTCGTGGTAAGAATGATTATCTATTACAATATAATCTGAGTATGGTAATTGGAATTCCCGATAAGTGGCATTTCATCCTGGCCTCGCGTTCACCAAGACGGCAGCAGCTGCTCAGCGAACTTGGCCTGGATTTTAAGATAGTGGTAAAGGATTATAATGAAGATTACCCTGATAACCTATCTGGCATAGGTATTGCGGAATATCTTGCCCGGCAAAAAGCTTTGCAGTTTAAAGGTGAAATTTCTGAGAATGAAATTCTAATTACGGCAGATACTATTGTGTGGTGCGGAAATAAAGTGCTTGATAAACCCTCAGATTATAATGAAGCTGTTGATATACTGTGTTTTATGTCAGGGAAAGCGCACGAAGTAATTACAGGGGTCACATTTTTTTCAAATCGTGCCGAATACACTTTTTCTGAAACAACCAGGGTTACTTTTGATAACCTGAGTGCGGAAGAGATCAATTTTTATGTTAAGGAATTCAAACCATTTGATAAAGCCGGAGCTTATGGAATTCAGGAATGGATAGGACTGGCCGGAATAACTTCAGTTGAAGGATCGTATTTTAATGTAATGGGATTGCCGGTTCAAAAACTTTATAAGGAGCTGAAAAGATTTGTTAAGAAACTAGATAACCATTAAATCAACTTAAATGAAAAAGAGACTTTCTGCACTTTGTTTGCTTCTCGTAATAATCCTTGTTCCTTCTCTGAAAGCCGACGAGGGGATGTGGATCCCGCTTTTGATTGAGAAATACAACATTAAGCTTATGAAGGAAAAGGGTTTTAAGCTTTCAACAGAAGATATTTACAGTGTCAATAAAGCCAGTATGAAAGATGCGGTGCTGCTTTTTGGAGGAGGCTGCACAGGAGAGGTTATTTCAGGTGAAGGCCTGTTAATTACTAATCATCATTGTGGATACGGCCAGATACAGAAGCACTCAAATCTGGAGCATGATTTTCTTACAAATGGTTTCTGGGCAATGTCAAAAGAGGAAGAATTATCCAATCCAGGACTATCAGTTACCTTCCTGAAAAGAATGGAAGATGTGACAGTTAAAGTGTTAAAAGGAGTGACAGAAGGAATGGATGAAGGGGACCGGGGAAAAATAATAAATGCAAATATCATTGATATCGAAAAGCAGGCTGAAGAAGGCACTAAATACTCGGCATATGTTGAGCCATTTTACATGGGGAACCAGTATTTCCTGTTCATAAATGAGACATTCCGTGATGTGCGTCTTGTCGGAGCTCCTCCTTCGGCAATTGGCAAATTCGGTGGTGAAACCGACAACTGGATATGGCCCCGGCATACAGGAGACTTTTCATTGTTCAGAATCTATGCCGATAAAAACAACAAACCTGCAGACTATTCCAAAGACAATATCCCATACAAACCCGGTTATTTTTTTCCGATATCTCTTAAAGGTGTGAAAGAGGGTGATTTTACCATGGTATTTGGTTACCCCGGAAGCACTTATGAATATGTACCTTCCTACTATATAGATATGGTTAAGAACTATATAAATCCTAAAAGGATAGCAATTCAGACCCAAAAAATTGAAATTATGGAAGCTGCCATGGCTACAGATCCTCTGATCCGAATTCAGTACTCCGCAAAAAAATCAGGAATAGCCAATTCCTGGAAAAAATGGATAGGTGAGATACAGGGTCTCGACAAGATGAATACCATCGGTAAAAAACAGGAATATGAAACCAAATTTACTAAATGGGTTGCTGAAGATAATTCAAGGATGACACGATATGGTAAAATTCTTCCTATGTATAAAGATCTTTACGCCAGCCTGAGAGATTACAGGCTGGTCAATAGTTATACGAATGACGTTTTTGGTGGCGCTGAAGTATTCAGTATATCCAGAAGTCTTAAGAACCTGGCTGATCTGTATGAAAAGAATTCGTCTGAGGAGACAATCAGGGATGCAAAATCAAGTATTCAATTGAATGCAAAAGAGTTTTTCAGGAACTATAACAAGGCGACCGATAAAAAGCTTTTTGTGGTAGTGATGACAATGTATGGCCAGAATATTGATCAAAAATGGCAGACGCCGGAATACATCAGGTTTAAGAGGCTTTGCAAAGGGAATTTCCAGACAGCGGCCGACAAACTCTATGATCAGACAATCTTTACTGATGAGGCGAAATACAATGAATTTGTTGCCAGGTTCAATAAGTCTTCAGTCTCCAGATTGAAAAAGGACCAGTTCTATCTTCTGGCAACTGATGCGAATGATTTCATTGCTAAAAATGTCAGGGGAGAGCTTATGCGGATAAATGGTGAGATTCAGAAGCTTGACAGGACATATATGGCCGCCCAGATGGAATTCGAGAAGGAGAAGGTGTTTTATCCTGATGCAAATTTAACCTTGCGGCTTACATATGGACAGGTTAAGGGTTACAAATCAAAAGACGCAGTCTATTTAACTCATTATACAACACTTACAGGTATAATGGAAAAGGACAATCCCGAAATATATGATTACGATGTTCCGGCCAGACTGAAAGAGCTTTATCAAAAAAAAGACTTCGGTCGTTATACCCAGGAAGGAGATGTTCCGGTATGTTTCATTGCAAACAACCATACTACCGGCGGTAATTCCGGCAGCCCCGTAATAAATGCCGAAGGTCAGCTTATAGGTATTAATTTCGACAGAGTATGGGAGGGAGTAGCAAGTGATATGGCATTTAATCCTGATCAGAGCAGAAACATATCGCTTGATATAAGGTATGCTCTGTTTCTTATTGATAAGTTTGCAGGCGCCGGGTACCTGCTGAACGAAATGACAATAGTTGAATAGAATCTGATGGTGGCGAAGTCAGGAGACTTCGCCATGCTTGTCGAAGTTCCTTGCACTGCCTGCTCGGCGAAGTCTCCTGACTTCGCCGTCCTTCTGATTACTATTTCAGGTACTTCTGAAGTCCGCAGCCATTCAGCTTCCTTATTCCCTCAGCCACCGCAGCAGCATTTAGTTTTGCTCCGGCTTCGGTTGTATGAGTATGTTCTTTCAGGAAGAACTTTGATGTCACCTCCTGTTGCCCTATTGCCTCATAATGGACGGCTATTATTTCATTCAGGTCGACAAAGAATGCTCCGGCGCTTTTAGCAGCTTCTGCAGCCCACTTTCCATAGTTTTCTTTTGCACGTACTACTTTACCATCGACCCAATCGTTCCTTGGTATTAGTGAACACACCACCGGTGTGGCACCTTTTGCCCTGGTATCAGTTATGTACTTGCGCATGTACCAGCCAAAGGAATGTACGACTTCATGTTTTTTCGTGATTATATTATCAATTTCCTGAGTCTCTTCTCCTGTTCCTCTTATCGTTCCTCGTGCGCGTGAACTGTCATTGACTGCACCTCCGTCATTATGACCGAACTGCATAATAACAAAATCTCCCTGTTTGACTTTGGCAAGGACCCTATCCCATAAACCTTCGCTTATAAATGTCCTGCTGCTTCTTCCTCCAAGAGCATAATTTCTTATCGAGATCTTTGTCGTATCCAACTGTTCGTACATAAAATCGCCCCAGCCCCACAAACCATCCGCTCCTTTACCGCTTCCATTTTTGACAGTTGAATCGCCAATGATGAAGAGAGTAGGTTTCTCCAGTTTTTCACCGGCAAAACCTGCTGAAAGGAAAAGCATAGCAATGATTATTAATGAATTACGGGTCATAAATTAAAGTTTTAGGTTCTCTGCTTTGTCAATCTTTTTATCTGGGAAAGTGCCGCATTGAATTGTTTTAAAGTCAGTTACATTCTTAAGGATGAATGAAGGAACACCTTCCTTATGAGGAGCTTTTACATTTATAAAAGAGGCCCCTTTTACATCTTCAAGGATAAATGGTGGACGGAAATCCTCATTTTCAAGCTTCATCTCGATGTTAATCATTTCTATATTTTTGGCATGACGTATATAAAAACCGTACGCAGGTATCTTTCCGAATTCCTGGGGATCAGGATATGCATTTTCTTTCTCCGGAACAGCGATTTCCGCCTGTTCTTTAAGTGCCCCGCCTTTAATCAGAATTGTCAGGTTGCTCATTTTAATATCTTCAATATCATAGCCGGGTATTCCAAAGAGAAGAGATGCATAATCAGGGTTGGAGCTGTAAACGACTACATTACTTATATTTACCCTTCTTAGTTTACCTACAGGAATACCCTCCGGACCTCTCATCCTGGATCCAATTCTTAAGAATAAAGGTGCTCCCTGTATATCCCGCATTGTAACGTTAGTAATAGTTATATCCTCAAGAATTCCACCGTCAACTGTTTCGAGAGCAAGTCCGCGGCAGAATTCAAACGTACAGTTGGAGATCGTAATGTTTTTGAAGCCTCCATTTGATTCAGTACCAAATTTAATTCTTCCGGTCACGACTCCCCGGTCGGGAACGCGTCCGGCCTCATTCTTCAGATAAGTCCCGTTCAGAAAAGAGCCTATATCAAATCCGCTTACTGAGCAATTTGTAACTGTAACGTCCTCGGTTGCTCTTGAAAAACCAAGACTATAAGAGCTTTTGAGAACTATAGCGTCATCAAAAGGAGAATTAACACTGCAATTTGAAATATGTACATGTCTGCAGCAATCAATGTCAAATCCGTCGCGGTTGGTATCAAGCTTAACATTGTCGATAGTCATATTATCGACACCGGTGGCGAGCAGACAAAAGTGTCCGCCCCTGAGAACAGTAATATCTTTTATTACTACATTTCTGCATAATTTAAGAGAAATAGCCTTGTTTCCTGGTCCGGTCCCCGGGCGTGAATTACGTGTAAGTCCATTCCCGATAATCCTGCCATAACCTGTAATTGCAATATTTTCAAGGCCTTCACCCCAGATAAGACTGTTGTTCCAATGGCTGTGGCCGAAGTCCTGATACTTGTCCCATTGATTTGGTTCCGGTGCATCATATCCTGCCTGACCCTGCACCGGAACTGCAGCAATAAGATTTGCCCCATTGTCAAGTAAGATTGTGATGTTGCTTTTCAGATGAATAGAAAAGCTGAGGTAGTTACCGGCAGGAAAATAAATTGTCCCTCCTCCGGCCCTTGAGGCGGTTTCAATGGCTTTGTTAATTGCATCAGTGGCCAGGGTGGTACTGTCTCCTTTAGCACCAAATTGTAATATATTGTAAAAACCGGAAGAATTTAATACAGGATTCTTTACAACAGTCTGAGATATTACTAAAACATTTATAGTTTGCAGACAGAGTGCCAGCAAAGTCAGCTTCCCGGTATTCTTCACTTTATTTCTTTAATAGATCACGAATTTCTGTTAAAAGTATCTCCTCTTTTGATGGTGAAGGGGGTGCTGCAGGAGCTGCTTCCTCTCTTTTCTTGGCCATCATTATGGCTTTTATTACCAGAAATACCGATAATGCAACAATCAGGAAGTCGAAAGTCACCTGAAGAAAGTTACCATAATTCCATGTAACTGCCGGATTTGCTCCTGATGCTGCTTTAAGGATCACTTTCAGATCAGTAAAGTTTACGCCGCCGATAAGTAAACCAAGCGGAGGCATAATAATATCACCCACCACTGAGGAAATAATTTTTCCAAATGCAGCTCCAATTATGATACCCACTGCCATATCGGCAACGTTGCCTTTCATAGCAAAACCTTTGAATTCATCTAAAATTTTCATTTTGTCAGGTTTTAGTTAATTATCAGAAATTATAAGAAAATCCAACACCTAAGATTTCTTTGAACTGTACTCTTGGTCCGGGAACATCGTCAAGAATCCCGTCCTTGTTTCTGTCAACTTTGACTTTTATCTTATCATCATAAATTAACAATGTATTGAAGTTAACGGAGATAAATTTATTGACCTTGAATGCGAGAAGGGTCTCCCAGTTAACAACAACGTTTTGCGGATTTTTGAGATAGTTTGAAAAGAGATCAACCTTTGTGGTAAATGTAACATTCTTTAAAAACTCACTTTTAAAATCATTCTTAGAATAAATGATTCTTAAATATGCCCCGAATTCACTCAATATATTCTCTCCCGGTGTTACTCCGAATGCTCCCGCGTCAGAGAGAGTTTTATTGGAAACGAATGTGAATTTTCCCGTAATGGGAGCAAGGAAAGCACTGAAATAAGCATTTGGTTTATAATCCATTCCTAAAGCTACCGTAAGATACGCAGGTGCAAAAAAATCAGATATTTTTACAGAGTCATTAGGATAATTGTATCCCGGGGCCATTTGTGCTTTAAAGTTAAGCAAAGCAGCATAGTAAAGGCTTTTGGTTGCTTTTCGTCCGTATATTGAAACAAAATCTATTTTGTCATCAGTCTTCATAGGGGTGGAATTTTTCCCCTGTTTCAGAAATCCATATCCAATTCCAAGAGAATTATCCCAGGCTGAATTGACATTTTTATAATTAGCGAAGATGTTAAACAATCCATTTACAGCAAAGGAGTTTTGCCCTCCTGCTGCCCAGTTTTTGAGTGATGTTTGCGCGAGGCTTAAAGCGAAAACGCCACCTGTTTTCCATCCTTTCGTAGTATCGACGATCTGAGTCCGTAGTTTCTTTTCGGCATCGGTTACCTGACCTGAGGAAACAGAGCAGAATAGAGTTACCAGTAATGCAATTGTCATAAGTTTTTCTCTCATGATCTTAATATTTAATTCAACTTGCTAATTAATATTTTAGTTCAAATAACTTCCATTCTCCTTAGATGTCTTCTGAACCCATCCCCCCATCCCCCTTCCCTTAAGGTTAAGGGAAGGGGGTGTAAACCAATGATTATTAATTAAATCTCCCTTCCCTTATGCTTAAGGGAAGGGGGATGGGTTAAGAAATATTTAAGGGAAGAGAGGTCATAGTCCAAATTATAATAAATTTTAAAACTAGCAACTTAAGTTAATTATTTAAACCCTTTTAATATTTTAAGTCTTTTAATGTTATTTGCCAACAGGGTATAAATACAGGTTACTTTTGTTCAACTAGTATTCCGCAAGGTAGTTCAATTTTAGAATTGGATTTATACAATTTGCAAAATTTCTCAACGTCCACCAGATATCATTAGTGTCTACTTTAACATAATTGATTTTTAACTGTTAATTCATTATACTATTCTTTGTTTTGGAATGCAACAATTTATTTCTTCATATATTTGTATTGCCAGCATTAATTCGGATAAATATTTGACTGATTGAAGATCTACATTAAAAATATGGTTTGCCTCCGCTGCAAAATGACTGTAAAATCCGAACTTGAAAAACTGGGATTGCATTACATTGTAGTTGATCTGGGTGAGGCTGAGATAATGGAGGATATCAGTCCACAACAAGTTTCAAGGCTTGATTCAGGTCTGAGAAAATCAGGGCTCGAACTTATGGATGACAAGAAAAGCATCCTGGTTGAGAAAATCAAGACAATAATTATTGAACTGGTCCATTTTAATTATGATGAACAGATAAAGGTAAATCTTTCAGATTATCTGAGTGATAAGCTCAATCACGATTACACCTACCTGGCAAATCTGTTTTCCGAAGTAAAGGGTACAACTATTGAAAATTTTTTTCTCTCCAATAAGATTGAAAAAGTAAAGGAGCTGCTTGTTTATGACGAGCTCAATCTTACTGAAATAGCTTTCAAAATGCACTACAGCAGCGTCGCACATCTGTCAAACCAATTCAAGAAAATGACAGGTCTCACGCCCTCTCATTTTAAACATCTTAAGAACAAGCGACGCAGTGTTCTGGGAAACATGTGAATTATGTAACCTTTTCCCGGAATTATATAACGCTTCACCTTATTAAATCCTGTTCCTTTGTTGTAGAAAATGAATTCTAATCTGCCTGGTATTAAAATAAAGTACTGAGCATCAGAGAAAGGAAGGGCTCTGTTTTTGAATTGTATCGTTGCAGACATAACTTAAAAGCATACTATTTGAAGCTATATATCAAATACATGGTGAGCATGCGCTGTAAAATGGTAGTGAAGGAAACGCTTAAGAAACTTGGACTTCATTACATAATTGTCGATATGGGGGTAGTGGATATAATGGAAAACATTACTCCGGAGCAAAGGGAGATGATAAGAAATGGATTATGCCTGTACGGACTCGAACTGATGGAGGACAAAAAGGCAGTACTGATAGAAAAAATAAAGAACGTAATTATTGAAATGGTTCACTATAAGGAGGAACTTACTAAAATCAATTTCTCTGATTACCTTAGTGCAAAGCTAAAGTGCGATTATACTTATCTGGCAAATCTTTTTTCCGAAGTCCAGGGTACTACCATCGGAAAGTTCATTATTTCACATAAGATCGAAAGAGTAAAGGAACTTATAATATATGATGAACTCAGTCTTTCGGAAATTGCCTGGAAGATGAATTACAGCAGTGTGGCACATCTGTCCAATCAGTTTAAGAAGCTGACGGGACTTACCCCTTCTCATTTCAAATCATTAAAGGGCAAAAGACTGGAAGCAATTGAAGATGTTCAGGATCAGTAATAAATAATTATTCATGAACCTGAAAATGTAAAATTATAAAAACGAGTATTAAAATATCTACAATGGAAGAAATTAGCAGACAACAATCACGATATGCCAGAAGCCTGATCGAAGCAAGCCTTGATCCGCTTTTCACAATCAGCCCGGAAGGAAAGATCACGGATATGAATAATGCTTCGATAAATATTACGGAAGTGACCCGCGAGAAGCTTATAGGTACGAATTTTTTTGATTATTTTACTGAACCTAAGAAAGCCCGTGAAATATACAAGCAAATATTTGCGGAAGGTTTTGTGGCAGATTTCCCGTTAACCATCCGTGACGGTAAGCTTACGGATGTACTATTTAACGGATCAGTATATAAAGACGAACAGGGGATGGTTCTTGGAGTGGTGGTGGTGGCCAGAGATGTGACAGATCATAAAAGAATTGAATCAGAACTGATTGAAGCCAAGGTGCATGCAGAATCAGCAACGAAAATTGCCGAGGAGGCTCAAAGTAAAGCTGAAAGAGCGACTCTGATTGCCGAAGATGCTGTGAAATCCAAACAGCAGTTCCTGTCTAATATGAGCCATGAAATACGTACACCGATGAATGCCATTATCGGATTTACAAAGGTTCTGTTAAAAACCGAACTGACAGCTAAACAAAAAGAATATCTGACAGCTATTAAAATCAGTGGTGATGCATTAACAGTTTTAATAAATGATATTCTCGATCTGGCAAAAGTCGATGCAGGAAAAATGATATTTGAGCAAATTGCTTTTAAAATGGCTTCCTCAATATCTGCCATGATACATGTTTTTGAGACAAAGATTCAGGAAAAAAACCTGCGGCTGATTAAAAAATACGACAATAGAATTCCTAAAGTATTAGTCGGCGATCCTGTTCGTCTTCACCAGATCATTCTGAACCTTGTGAGCAATGCTGTTAAGTTTACAACCGAGGGAGATATAACAGTGAGTGTTAAACTACTGAGCGAGGATGAGAAGAAAGTGATGATAGAGTTTGCTATAACCGATACCGGGATAGGGATTGCAGAAAAAAAGAAAGAGCACATTTTTGAAAACTTTCAGCAGGCATCAAGCGATACCGCACGATTATACGGAGGAACCGGACTTGGTCTGGCTATCGCGAAACAATTGGTGGAGACACAGGGTGGAACAATAACTGTTAAAAGTAAACTGAATAAAGGTTCTACCTTCAGCTTCATACTGCCTTTTATTAAAACTCTGGCTGAAGCTGAATTAGAGACTGTATTGACAGAACTTGATCCGTTAGTTAAAAACATAAAAGTACTTGTTGTTGAAGATATTGTTCTCAATCAGTTACTTATGAAGACCCTTCTTGATGACTTCGGATTTAAGCACGATATTGCAGCCAATGGGAAAATAGCCATAGAAATACTAAAAAAAGAATCTTATGATATCGTCCTGATGGACCTGCAAATGCCTGAAATGAATGGCTTTGAAGCAACCAGGTATATACGTGATAAAATGAATTTAAATATTCCAATAATTGCATTAACTGCCGATGTAACCACAGCTGATCTGGAAAAATGCATGGCTGTTGGCATGAATGATTATATCTCGAAACCTGTTGATGAAAGGTTGTTGTATGGGAAAATAATCGATTTATATAATAAACCGGCACACCAGGCAATAAGCAGATCAAAATGTGTTGATCTGACATATCTGTATAAACGGACAAAGGGTAATCCTGAATTGATGATGGAGATGATTGCCTTGTATCTTGAGCAAACCCCAACCCTTATAGAGAAAATTAAGGGGGGAGTTGCCGGTAATGACTGGGTTTCCGTGGCAGCAGCAGCACATAAAATCATTCCTTCATTTTCTATAATGGGTATGCATAAGGATTTTGAAAATATGTCAAGAGAGATTAAAGATTTTGCAGGTACAAGGCAACATCTTGATCAGGTTGAAGCCCTTGCAATTAAGCTGGAGACCGTTTGTTCCCAGGCATGTGATGAATTAAAAGAGGAATACAATATGATTAAAAAAACCATAAAATGACGACTGAAAAGAAAATATTACTTTTTCTTGTGGATGATGACGCCTTATTTTTGAGATCTCTGGAAATTGAATTCGGACAAAACACTGAATCTGAAATTATGACATTTCCTACAGGCGAACTATGCCTGGAGTCTGTACTACAAAATCCGGATATAATAATACTTGACTACCATTTGAATGGTGTTGATAAAGACGCAATAAATGGTCTCGAAACGCTTGACAGAATAAAAAGGATAAATTCAAGGATCCCTGTAATAATTCTATCCTCACAGGATAAGATCGAAGTAGCCGTAAACTGTATGAAGCATCAGGCATTTGATTATATTGTCAAAAGTGAGACCGCATTTTTGCGCCTGCAGAAAGCTATTACCACCATCTTTCATTATCAGAAAATCGAAAAAGCACTGAGCTGGTATATGGAGAAGATGTAGGCAAACTCCAACTCACTCTAAGTACTTCCCCAAAGTGTGAATAATGTAACATATTCTCTGAATTATGTAAAGATTCAGGCATCACTGAATCATACCTTTATACTGGAAATAGTTCATTATAAACTTAAAAAATTATCAATCATGGGAAATTTACTTTACATCGTCGCAGTAATACTGCTAATTGCCTGGGCCATTGGATTCTTTGCCTATAGCGTAGGAAGTGTCATACACATCCTTCTTGTCATTGCTATTATTGCAATAATCATAAGAGTAATTCAGGGCAGAAGAATATTGTGATGACCACAATTTATTGGCCTGAATTTCATGTTTTAAACCATTAATAATAGAATTATGAGCTCTGGAAAAATTTTATTGGGCGTACTGGCTGGCGTTGCCGCCGGTGCACTGTTAGGAATCCTTTTTGCCCCGGATAAGGGATCAGTTACAAGGAAAAAGATATCCCGGAAAAGCGATGAATACGCTGAATCATTAAAGGAGAAATTCAATGAATTTCTTGATACCGTATCAGAGAAATTTGATGAGGTAAAGGAAGAAGTATCCGATTTAACTGAGAAAGTGCAGTCAAAAGTGGAAAATGTTAAAACTAATGTGAAAACTGCCAAAGGTTAAATTTCATTCAAACTGATCAGATTATTAATATAATTGGAAAATTCAGATGGAAAATGTAGCAGTGAAAGTGAAACCTCACCTTACGATGAATAACACGATTCCGGATAATTCACTCCTTGCCTTCGATCTGCCGGTTTTAATTGAAAGATTGAAAAGCAGTCGTAACTGGGCCCACGGTGAACTTGATGCGAAGATCCTTTTAAAAAGCCCCGGTAAGCAAATCGTGCTTACCGCATTGCATGGCGGAACGGAAATTCAATCCTATCAGTCAGGCGAATCTGTTACCCTGCAAATAATTGAGGGATGTTTAATGTTTCAAACAAATAAAGAATACCTGAGGCTTGAGAAAGGGCAATTGCTTACTCTTTATGAAAAGGTTTCTTATTGTCTTACCAGTACAGAAGACACGGTATTCCTGCTGACTATTGCTACTAATTCAGTCAGCCTTTTTGAGAATTAAATTCTCCATAAAATTGAAATCAGTAATACAGGATGCCATGGCAGACAATGTGAACCAGTTAGAATCCCTGTTGGAGAAAGCAACAGATTTTGGGAAAACAAGTGTTGAGCTTTTAAAGCTAAAAGCTATTGATAAAACATCTGATGTAATTTCCTCATTTATACCTCATTCAATTGTTTTTTTCCTGATAGCCTCATTCCTTGTTTTCCTGAATCTGGGTTTAGCATTCTGGATAGGAGAGATCCTTGGTAAAATATATTACGGATTTTTTGTTGTGACTGCTTTTTATGCTTTAACAGGAATAGTTGTCCATTTCTTTTTACACAACCGGCTTAAAAAGATTATCAGGGCACATATTATCCAATTGCTTATAAATTAATTATTATGCGATCTGAAAATCCCATATTGGATCTTAAAAATGCAATCCTTTTACTGGAGTCTGAGCAGGATATTAAAGGAAAGGCACTTAAGGAACAGCTCTCCCTTGTATTTGAAAGCTTTAAACCTGTTAATCTCATTACGGGAACATTAAATGACATAGCCAACTCTCCATTCCTGATAGAAAATATGATTGGCACTGGAATTGGCCTGGCTTCAGGTTTTCTTACAAGAAAAGTGTTTGTTGGTTCATCCGGGAGTCTGATCAGAAAGTTTTTAGGCGCCATTCTGCAATTTGGTATAACAAACGTTGTTGCCCTGCATTCAGGCAATGTTAAGTCAATCGGACAGCATTTATTTCAAAAGCTTATTCAAAAAAAGGAAAGGAATTCAATCTCGCATTGATGAACGAAGAATTAAAATTACCATCTTACGCAAAAGCGACAATCTTTCTGATAGGGCTGGTTGCCCTATTTTCTGTATTATATATAGCAAAAGGTATAATTATTCCATTGGTATTTGCAACCATTCTGGCTATCCTGCTCCATCCGGTAGTTAATTTTTTCGTAAGGTTAAGAATAAACAGAATAGTAGCCATTGCAATTACTTTAATAATTACTTTTCTATTCCTTGCAGGTTTTAGTGCACTTTTAATCTCCCAGGTAAGCAGGTTCACCGATTTCTGGCCGGTACTGGTCGATAAATTTACCTTAATAATTAACCAGACTATTTCTGAGGGTGCTGATTATTTCAATAGAGATCCTCAGAAGATCCACGAATGGATAGCAAAAACCCAGGGAGAAATTCTGAACTCCAGTGCTGCAGCAATAGGGCATACACTTAAAATGATCGGTGGCGGACTTGTAGTAGTGCTTTTGCTTCCTGTATATATCTTCCTTATTTTATTCTACCAGCCTCTCCTGATTGAATTTATACACAGGTTGTTTGGTAAGGATAATCATAATCAGGTAAGTGAGATAGTTTCAAAGATTAAAAAAGTCATTCAACGCTATCTTGCAGGTCTTGTTATTGAAGCAGCAATAATAGCGGCATTAGATACCTCTGCTCTTCTGATCCTTGGCATTGATTATGCTCTTCTTCTGGGTATTATAGGGGCGCTCTTAAATGTAATCCCATACGTTGGAGGCCTGGTTGCTGTCTCCTTGCCGATGATGGTTGCCCTTGCTACCAAATCATCACCATTATTCGCTTTTTACATAATGGCTGCATATTATTTCATTCAGTTGATCGATAATAATTATATAGTTCCTTATATAGTTGCCTCAAAAGTAAAAATCAATGCGCTTTTCTCAATTATAGCAGTTCTTGCCGGGAATGCATTATGGGGCATACCTGGTATGTTTCTGGCAATTCCGCTCCTTGCTGTTATAAAATTAATTTTCGACAATATCGAACAGCTGAAAGCCTGGGGATTTTTGCTGGGAGATACCATGCCCAGTCTGATAGCTATTAAAACTATATTCAAAAAAGTAAAAAGTAAATAAGAAATGATTAATATAAAAAAAGAAGGTATCCTTCTTTGTAAGACCAACCTTGATTTTGAAAATGAAGCAGTTTTGAATCCTGCAACGATACGTATTGGTGACAGTGTCCATATGTTTTACAGGGCTGTACGAGAGGGAAATCATTCAACTATTGGATATTTCAGGTAAAACCGATAAGATCTAAAACAGGGAATGTGTGAATGATGTAAAATATTGAAAAAGTTGTGTAATACTTCTTTCTTAAAAGTCACTGACCTTTGCTGAATTCTATTATTCGCAGGCACATTTAAAAGGTCTTATGAAAAAGTTTAATACTGGCCCAAAAATAAAGCAGATTGTAACCGGTCACTCCATACTGATCAGTGAAAAAGCAATTGTGCTAACTGCCGGCACACATGGGTTTTTAGCCTATGTGGCCGATAGTTTCTTGTTCATATTTCAAGTACTTAAAGAGACCTTCTCGCGAAATTTTGAATTCATGGAATTTCTGCGCCAGTGTTTCAAGATCGGATATAAAAGCTTGCCGCTCATTTCAGTAACCGGAATAATTATGGGTCTGGTATTGACTATTCAATCGAGACCAGCCCTTGTAGGATTTGGTGCAGTCTCCCTGCTTCCGGGAATGGTAGCAGTATCCCTGATAAGGGAGATGGGACCGGTTATCACTGCTTTGATATGTGCAGGAAAAATAGCTTCCGGCATGGGAGCTGAATTAGGCTCAATGAGAGTAACGGAGCAGATCGATGCAATGGAAGTATCATCCACTAATCCAATGAAATTTTTAGTTGTTACAAGGGTTATGGCTGCAACACTTATGATACCATTATTGGTTATCTATGCCGATGCTCTTGGAATTATCGGAAGCTGGGCAGGTGCAAACCTTAAGGGTGAAGTAACTTTTATTCTGTTTTTCTCTCAGGCATTCAGCCATATCGGGATAATCGATTTCTTACCTGCTGTAATAAAAACCTTCTTTTTCGGAGCAGTAATCGGTCTGGTGGGTTGTTACAAGGGATATACTGCGGGCCGCGGAACGGAAAGTGTAGGAATTGCGGCAAATTCTGCAGTGGTTTTATCGTCGCTGCTGGTTATAATTGTTGACCTTATTGCAGTCCAGATCACTGATTTACTTTGACATAATATAAACCAGTAAAGTAATGAATGAAATGAATCTGGCAACACCTGATACAACAACAAAGAATCCCAAAACGGTTATTGAAATTAATAACCTCAGGAAAGGCTTTGACTCTCAGGAAGTATTGAAAAATGTTTCCTTACAGCTTTTTGATGGTGAAAACCTTGTGGTACTTGGTAAATCAGGTTCCGGTAAATCTGTCATGATAAAATGTATAGTTAACTTACTAAGCCCCGATGAAGGAACTATTAATGTTTTCGGACAAAACGTTAATCATCTGACACATGACGGTTTAGATGAACTGAGAACGAAAATTGGCTTTCTTTTCCAAAGTGGCGCACTATATGATTCAATGACTGTCAGGCAGAATCTGGAATTTCCGCTAAGAAGGATAAGAAGAGACCTTTCTGAGAAGGAGATTGAAGAGCGTGTAAAGGGAGCCCTGGAAAATGTTGGTCTGCCGGATACATTAAATAAAATGCCATCACAACTTTCCGGCGGAATGCGGAAACGGATCAGCCTTGCACGAACCCTGGTTGTCGATCCTTTGATAATGCTTTATGATGAACCGACAACAGGCTTGGATCCGGTTACATCTGACGAAATTAGTTCGCTGATCAATGATATCCAAATACGGTATAAAACTTCCTCAATCATCATAACCCATGATATCGAATGTGTACGAACTACAGCTGACCGGATCATAATGTTATTAGACGGTGAAGTTTATTCTGAGGGGAATCTGGAAAAGTTTGAAGAATCAACTGACCCAAAAATTAAAGCATTTTTTAAATAGAAATATTTTTAGTGTAATTAATAAATCAATATATGGATACGCACACCCAAAAATTCAAGGTAAGATTAGGCTTGTTCATAGCAGGAGGTCTGATGCTTTTTGTCATCACTATTTTTCTGATAGGGAGACAGAAGAATCTTTTTATTCGTGTTTATAAACTTACTACAACCTTTTATAACGTAAGTGGATTGCAGGTCGGGAATAATATCCGTTTCTCAGGAATAAATGTAGGCACTGTTGATAATATAAGGATAATTAATGATTCAACAGTACAGGTGGATATGTTGATAGCAAAAAGTGTCCAGCAATTTATTAAAGAAGATTGTCAAGCAGCCATCGGATCTTCAGGCATTATAGGAGACCGCATATTGATCATTACGCAGGGAAGTTTTGAGGCGCCTCTTGCTCAAGAAGGTCAGCATATTGATTCAAAAGAACCGGTTGAAACAGACAACATACTGGCAAGTCTGCAGGTAACTGCACATCAGCTTTCTCAGATAATGGTAAAAATAAATCATGGAAACGGAACCCTCGGGAGATTAATACAGGATTCAACTATTGCAGAAAATCTGAATCAGACCATCGTGAATCTTAAGAGCAGCAGTAAAGGTCTTAATGAAAATATGAATGCAGCCAAGGAAAATTTCCTTCTAAAAGGATATTTCAACCGAAAAACAAAGGCTGCCGATAAAGCAAAGAAAGATACTTTAGAGAAAAAGGCTGAGATGAAAAAAGAGATTGAGAAGAAGAAGAATCTAATACCTTAATATTAAATAGTCAGGAAGGGTCTTTCCGGATGTGGGCCAGGAGAATTATAGTACTGCTTCTTATATCATTTTTAATAGAAAGTCTTCTTGTAGCACAACAAGACACTTTAAAAGCTGATACAACACGTCTTTATAAGAATATTGAAACTATTTCGAACCGGTCACGATTTGGTAAATTCATGCACAAAATTTTTTTTAAACCGGTACCTTCAGGGTCAAAGAAAATAGTTGCCAAAAAAGGATATAAAAAGCTTATTCAAAAACCCTACAGCACTTTTGAAGGGAAAATCATAAGGAAAATTACCATAGTAACACTCGATCCATTTGGTTACTCGGCAACAGATACCTCTCTGATTCCAAAAAACTTTTTACTCAGATCAGCAAATGCAGTGCATGTAAAGAGCCAAAATATTACAATCGGTAACCTTTTGCTATTCCGTAAAAACCAACCATTCAATTCATTACTGGTAAAGGAATCGGAACGACTGGTACGTAGCCAGCCATATATTCATGATGTGTTTTTTTATGTATCGTCACCCGTAGCTAAATCCGACTCTGTAGATATTTTCATTCGTGAACTGGATAGATGGAGCATTATTCCTGAAGGATCTTTCTCAAAAAACTCATACCATGTTGGCATAACCGACAACAACTTTATAGGATTGGGTCATACGTTTAAAAGCGGATTAGGGAAAAATGATACAACCGGAATAAGTGATTTTAACGTCACCTATTTAATCCCAAATATAAGGAATACTTATATCAACACACGTTTACACTATGAGGTTGAAGGGAACAATAATTTCAACAAAAGCCTGGCATTTGACCGGCCGTTTTATTCTCCACTGGCAAAATGGGCGGCAGGAGTAATGTTTACCTCTCAATTTGACAGTGATTCACTTAAAAACTCAAACAATGTTTATGCACCGATAAAATTAATTTTTAATACCCAGGATTACTGGGCAGGTTATGCGCACAGGATTTTAAAAAACAGGGGAGAAGACGACCGGATAACAAATTTGATATTTACAGGCCGTTATCTGCATGTCAGGTATTCTGAAAAGCCCTCTGAATTTAATGATCCGTTACATATATATTCAAGTTCAAATTTCTATCTGGCTTCAATAGGAATTTCGACACGTAAATATGTGCTGGACAGATATATATTTAGATATGGGGTTATTGAAGATGTGCCTGTTGGCCAGGTTTATGAACTGACCGGGGGTTATCAGGTAAGGTCGAATTCAGGACGCTATTATCTGGGAATGAGGTTTTCTTTCGGGAACTATTACAATTGGGGATATCTGAGCACAAATTTCGAATATGGAACTTTTTTTCGGGCATCGCATCCGGAACAGGGTGTAGTCACTGCGGGTATAAATTATTTTACCGGACTGATTGAAATACGGAAATGGAAATTCAGGGAATTTATTAAACCACAGATCACCGTTGGCATAAACAGGTTTTCCTACGATAGTTTAACTATAAATGACGGTTATGGGCTTGATGGATTTAACAGTCGCTCCTTGTCAGGAACAAGTCGCTTCCTGCTTACATTACAAACCCAGTCATATTCGCCATGGCATGTAGCAGGATTCCGTTTTGGCCCCTTTTTAATCAGTTCTATGGGCATGCTTGGTAATGCTGGTACAAAACTCAAAAACAGCAAAGTATATTACCAGATAGGACTGGGTGTCTTAATTAAGAATGAAAACCTGATCTTCAATACATTTCAGTTATCTCTTTCCTTTTATCCAATCATTCCCGGTACCGGGCAAAATGTTTTTAAAAAGAACTCAGTCAGACCAACGGATTTTGGCTTTCGGGATTTTGAAATTGGAAAACCCCGACAGGCATTATACCAATAATGTTGTTGAGTGCCTAGAGTGCCTAAAGTGCCTAGAGTACTTAGAGTTTTTTAAACTTTAGCTCACTCCACACTCTAGCTCACTCCACACTTTCTTTTCATGTGTGAATGATGTAACTCTTTCCTAAAGTTTTGTAACATTTCATGCACTTACCAGCCCTAACTTTGCTGTAATAAAGATTTTTTTAGAGATGTACACTTTCAATACGGAATACAGATAATATATTAATTTAATTTTAATCACCATGAAAACAAAAATTAAAATGTTACTTATATTACTAATAATGTTCGGCTTTGCTTTCGTGTCAGCAAAGAAAGCATCAGCACAGCGACCTGTTCTGAGTTTCCAGGTTTTCTACGACCAGTTAAGTCCCTATGGACAATGGATAGACTATCCGAATTACGGGTATGTATGGTTGCCGGATGCCGAATCAGACTTTGCACCTTATTCAACAGATGGTCACTGGGTAATTACAGAATATGGATTTACCTGGGTATCTGATTATGAATGGGGATGGGCGCCATTTCATTATGGTCGTTGGGATTACGATAGCTATTTTGGATGGTTCTGGATACCAGATAATGAATGGGGTCCCGCCTGGGTAAGCTGGAGAAGAGCCGATGGTTACTATGGATGGGAACCTATGGGACCGGGTATTACCCTCAATATGAGTTTTGGACGACCTTACAACAATGAGAATAGTCATTGGATATTTGTAAGTGAAAGGTATATAGACAGGTCTGATATAAATCACTATTATGTTAACAGGAATAATTATGACCGTATTGCGCGAAACTCAAGTGTAATTAACAATACATATGCCGATAGCCGGCGGAATATTAATTATGCCTCAGGACCTGCAATATCAGATGTACAAAGAGCTACAGGAAGAAGAGTCAATCTTGCGGTAATAGTTGAAAATAACAAACCGGGACAAGCTTTCAGAAATGGCCGGTTAAGCATGTACAGACCTGATGTTATCAAAAATAATGATAATGAACGAAGACCAGCTCCTGCTAGGATAAGTGAAAGACAGGATCTGAAACGGCCGTCGGAGAGAAACCAGGCAATTCAATCAGGCAATGTGAATACTCAGAATAATAGACGAGGTGATGTTCCACCGGATAAAGTAAATCAGCAGAATGAGAATAATAGAACAAATGCCATACAACAGCAAAATTCAGTTCCTGCTAATCGTTCAGGAAGCAGGGCCAGGCAGAATGCTGTTATTCCACAGAAAGAAAACAATAATATAAAAGCGACTCAACAACAACAGGATAGGCAGAATGCTGTTATTCCACAGAAAGAAAACAATAATATAAAAGCGACTCAACAACAACAGGATAGGCAGAATACTGTTATTCCGCAGAAAGAAAACAGTAATATAAAAGCGACTCAACAACAACAACAACAGAATGTGATACCGGCACAAAATGGCAGAAGAGTAAAACAATCTGCTGATACCAAACCTCCGGTAAAAAATAAATCTGTACAAAAGAAGAAATCAAGATCTCAGCAAGATGTTAAAAGGAAGGATTAATATCTTATTATTTTCACCAGAGGGTGTCTCCACAGGGAAAGGCATCCTCTTTTTTTTTACAATTGGCATTTTCAGATTTTCATGTGATAATCCCGGTTTTAAGAATAGAATATTAAAATATTTCTGTCTCTTATTTTTCCCGCCAGCATCCTGAAGTGCAGTCTTTTATTATATTCATAATATGGGAATTATGTAACCTTTTGTAGAAATTATGTAATCTTCAATATAGGGTATGGGAGTACCTTTATCAGCATAAAATCAAGTTAAACCCTATACATAAAACATATGAAGACAAATGTAATTGGATACTGGAACAGTAAAAAGGAAAAACTGATGAGAAAATTTCCGGGGATAACCGAAAAAGACTTAAGATATAATGAGGGTAAGGAAAAGGAGATGATAGAAATGTTAAGCTACAAGGTCGGGAAAACCAAAGAGGAGCTCCTTAGTATTATTGTTGCCATTTAGACCTTCTAAATAAGTGCCTAGAGTGCCTAAAGTGCCTAGAGTGCCTGGAGTGCCTAAAGTGAACTAGAGTGTGGAGTGACTAAAGTTTAAAAAACTCTAAGTACTCTAGGCACTTTAGGCACTCTAGGCACTTTCTTTTCATGTGTGAATCATGTAACTCTTTTCCAGAGTTATGTAAGAGTTTCCACCCTTTATTGCCCCACCTTTGATGATTGAAATTTCTTTCACCTAATAGTTCAAAAATGGAAAAGTATGAAAATTCAGAAAAAAAAGTTCAGTACCCGATCAAATCGGAGTTGTCACTGAACAGCTCAGAGACCGGTGTTATTGGAAGGATCAGCCGGAACTTAAAGGGTATTATTTATTTTACGTGTCTGACAGGGATCGGATTATTTCTAAACTCTTGTGTAGGTGGTTACGTTGCGACCGAGCCGGCCTATGTTGAGTACTCCAGACCAGCACGCCCAAGTTCTCTCTACGTGTGGATAGATGGCGATTATGCATGGAACAATCAGACACATGTGTACGTCCAGAGAGCCGGATATTGGGAAAAACCAAGACCAAACCAGACATATGTCTCAGGTCATTGGCAGGCATCAGCAAAGGGTAAAACCTGGGCACCGGGTCGCTGGCAGAAACAGGGTCGCCAGGATAACAACCGGAGAAGGTAGTTTTTGCGGGAATCCTTTAATTCAGAATTATAAAATATATATATCTGATAAATGAAAATTCTATCAATTGGAATTCTTGCACTTTTAGGCTGGTCAGCACTATCAACACATATCTATGTATGTAATATAAAAGAACTGTGTGCTGACCCGCTTTTTGTGAAAGTTACTCCTGTCAGCCAGAAAGATTCAATCACTGCTGACATTTCAAAAAATATACTGATTCCTGAAAAATTATCAATTCCTGATAGTGTGATTGTTCACTTTGCATTTGACAAATCTGAATTTCAACCGGATTCACAAATTGAAAAGTACTCTATTGAATCAAAAGCATTTCTGAATCAAAACTCACAAGCCAGGCTCAGTATAATCGGTTTTACTGATGCAATTGGTTCAGAGGAATATAATCAGGCCCTGGGGTATCGGAGAGCCCAGAGTATGCAAAGTTATTTCGAGGACAGGGGGATCCTTGCAGGTAAGATAATAATAGGTTCCAGGGGAGAGAAGTATCCTTTAGATGATAATAATTCAACTTCAGGAAGAGCAAATAACAGGAGAACACAAATTACCATAAAAAAATAAATCATGAATACTTTAATAATTCTTTTGGCACAAACGAGAAGCGAAGCTGCTCTCGAGATTCTCGGTTTATTACTGGTTGCTGCGACCATCGGGTACGTGACTGCATGGCTTTACACCAGGTCGGTTTTTGAAAAGAAAATTAAAATAATCCAATCCGACAAACATGAATTGAATAACCGTATTGTCAATCTGGATGGCATTATAGTTAGTCTGAATAAAGATCTGGATGAGAATATTAAAACGAAAGAACATCTTATTTTGGAGGTCAATGCTCTTAAAAGACTTCACGCAGAAGCGGTTATGGAAACCGATGATATGAGATTGAAAAACAATAGAACCGGACAATTATTGTACGAGAAAGATGAGGCATTGGTTAATATTACTCAACGGAAACACCTCCTTGATTATAAGAGTTTTGGAACAGCGACAATAACAGAAAAGGATGACCTGAAAATGATTAGCGGGATAGGACCTTTTATTGAAGAAAGACTGCATGCAGTGGATATTTTTACTTTTAGCCAGATTAGTAAATTCACTTCCAGGGATATTGAGACAATAAATGACGCAATTGAATATTTTTCAGGAAGGATTGAAAGGGACGAGTGGGTTGCCCAGGCTATCGAACTTGTTCATAGAAACGACCTGAGAACAGACCTGTTTAACAGGATTAGTGAAAGAAAAACTAAAATCTATTATGACAGAATTGGTACTGCACATAAAGATGAAGCAGACGACCTTACAATAATTAGTGGCATAGGAGGATGGATAAATGAGAAACTCAATGCTCTTGATATCTACACCTTCCGGCAGATCAGTAATTTTACTAAGGAGGATGTTCAGACAATAACTGAAGCAATAGAATATTTTCCCGGAAGAATTGAACGGGACGAATGGATTCAACAAGCTCAGGAATTAGTCAGAATTGCAGGCAAGAAATCTGAACTTCTTAAACGGATCAGGGACAGGCAGGGAAGAATTTATTTTGACAGGTTAGGATTTGCCCATAAGCACGAGGCTAATAATTTGACCCTGATTGATGGCCTTGGACTATGGGTAGAAGAACGGCTGAACCTGCTTGGTATATATACATTCAGACAGATTAGTAAGCTAACACACACCGATATAGAAACAATTACAGAGGTACTCGAAATTATTCCGGGTCGTATTGAAAAAGATGACTGGGTTGGTCAGGCCCGTGAACTTGCAAAGAAGTATTTGCACCCGGTTTTGATATAATTCATGATGATTCTTTCATATAATTATTAAACAGTTAAAGTATAAAGATATGAGAACAAGATTAGTTAATTCAAACAGAACTACAATCTATATAATAGCTGTAGTGGTTATTATAGTAGCATTTTTTCTATTGGGAGGAGGACCCTGGATGAGTGGAATGATGCACAGACACGCCTCTTCAGGAATGTCTGGCTGGAACTGGCCACAGATTCTGATAAGTCTGGGTTTGGGCTTTCTGCTGGGGCTATTGGTCGGCAGGAGAGGATAGGGAACATTTACCAATCTCGGACTTTGTGGTGAAAATGTTATTATATATTGTAACGAACTACTACCCGAAGGCATTAATCCTTTCGGTGTTCTTACTGGTTTCAGTAAGAGCTGCAGCCCCCGATATAAAAGTCACCTATATCCAGGTTCCGGAACTTTTGAACCCATTCGACAGACTAATATATGCAGTGGTTCAGGTAGAAAGTAATGGCGATACCATGGCATTCAACCTTTTTGAAGAGGCGATCGGAGCCTTTCAGGTCAGACCTATCAGGCTGCTCGATTATAATCAGAGAACAGGTACAAATTATATAGCTGAAGATTGTTATAATTACAAAATTTCTAAAGAAATATTTCTCTATTATGCCAGAATAATTGGGCATGATGATTTTGAATCTATCGCCCGAAATTGGAATGGGAGGGGGAAGAAAACTCTTGATTACTGGGAGAAAGTAAAAACATATTTATAGTCGGTAAACTAGGATTTTCTCAGTAAAAGTTGTTGTAATAAGGGTACCTCTGCTACTCAAAATATTTAAATATGAACTATATAGACTATAATGCACGATATAAGGTAACTTATGCGTACATTGCGCCATATTAATAAAAATGAAATAATGAATAAAGGAACAGTGAAATTTTTTAATGACTCCAAAGGATTTGGATTTATTAAGGACGGAGATTCGGGTGTGGAGTACTTTGTACATGTAACCGGGTTGACTGATCAGATCAAAGAGAATGATGAAGTCAGTTTTGATCTCCAGGAAGGTAAAAAAGGATTAAATGCCGTAAATGTTAAAATAGCGTAATCTATATATTTAAGACATTTAGAGTTAGTGGGGGTGCCTGAAGAGGACACCCTCTTTTTTTTGATACTTCCAGATCATACTGTCTGGAAAGTGAAAATAAAAAGTGTGAATAATATAAAACTTACCAGGAATTATGTAACTGTTTTTCACCCTGCTTAGCCTAACTTTCACAGAAGAATATTCACATATAAGAATTAAATGAAAAAAGCAGGTATCGTTATTATTATCCTTGGTCTGATATTGACAATATTTACAACCATAACTTTTTTTACACGAGAAAAAGTTGTTGATATCGGATCTGTAAAAATCATGAGAGACAAACCACATCGTCTGGATTGGTCGCCAATCACCGGTATTGTTGTAATGGGAATAGGCGGCTTAATTTTTTTGGTCTCAAATAAGAAATAGTAAACAAAATGAAGATAATGCTACAAAAATCAGCTGTACGCAAAGCGCTAAGACGCACCTGGGTGTCGGAAGAGAACAGGGGATTAACACCTGATAAACCAGTGAAAATTGAAGATAGTGTCATTTCTCTGCTGATCTATGACATCTTCGGCGGTGAAATACTAAAGACGAATAAGAAGAAAGGCTGGCATTTTTATAACCGTATTGAAGGAGAACGTCTTGACTTTACTGCCAGGAAGATAAAGAATTTTTCAAAAAAGAATCATTTCGAAGATATTCCTTCCACTCCGGAGGAGATTTTCAATTTCGTTTCGAAGGAGGATTATTCAACCTTCTTTGTCAGGTTCGTCAGGATATTCGAAGAGGCTGTAGGTCTTGATAGATCACAGCCGGAGCGGGCCGCTTAGGTGTCCTTCTGTTTACGAAGTGAAAGCCGGAAACCTTTCCCGTTATACTTTAATATTTTTAGGAAATATTGATTCTGCAATCGCTAGGAAATACACTCAATAAATTTAGCCAGGTTTTCCCTTTATAATTAATGGATTCATCGGATCTATTCAAAGTCTTTACGTTGTAACACATTTTAAATGTGTGAATTATGTAACTTATTTATTTAGTTATATAATACTTGCTGGTCCACAACTCCGCACCTTTGCTATTCTACATGTTATGAAAAATGAATATTAACTAAAACAATTAAAATGAAACTAAGAAAAATGTTTTCGATCGTAGTATTATTATTGTTCGCATCAATGGCTGGCTGTAAAAAAAATGATCCTGGCCTTCATCCTACAAGGACGTCCACAGATCCTTTGCAAAATGTAACAGGTGTTCCCCGCAACCAGGCAATTGCTTTTACTTTCAGTGAGGCAATGGACCCGTTGACTATCAACTCTTCAACATTCACTCTGGCAAATGGCCTGGCATCCGTACCCGGAACAGTTACCTATTCCGGAACAACAGCTACGTTTACTCCGACAAATGTTCTGGCTGCCTCAACATTATATACCGCTACGGTTACAACCGGGGCAAAAACTTTAGGTGGGAATTCACTTGCATCCAATTCAGTATGGAGTTTTACGACAGGTGGGACAACTTCAACTTTAGCCGTAGTAAATCTTGGAACAGCCGGCAATTATGTAATTCTGGCTAAAACGGGAGTTTCTACCACGGGAGTTACATTAGTTACTGGAAATGTTGGAATTAGTCCGGCTGCTGCAACTTTCATAACCGGATTTGGGTTAATTCTTCCTGCTGGAGGTGCATTTTCCTCATCATCATTAGTGATTGGAAATATATACGCTCCAACCTATGCTAGTCCGACTCCTTCTAATCTGACAACAGCTGTCAGCAACATGGAAGCCGCATATATTGATGCTGCCGGACGATCATTACCCGACTTTACTGAAATTTACAGTGGAGATGTCACAAGCAAGACGCTCAGCCCTGGTCTTTACAAATGGAGTACCGGAGTACAAATATCTGCTGCTGGTGTCACTCTCTCAGGCAGTGCAACTGATGTCTGGATTTTCCAGATAGGGCAGGGTCTGACAGTAGCTGATGGCGCTATCATTACCCTTAGCGGAGGCGCTCTCGACAAGAACATTTTCTGGCAGGTAGCCGGTGGAGCTACCCTGGGAAAAACCTCTCAGTTTAAGGGCATTATTTTGTCGATGACAGCAATTACTTTTAAAACCGGAGCATCAATAAATGGCAGGGCCCTCGCTCAGACTGCAGTAGTTCTCGACGCTAATGCAATTACAAAGCCACTTTAGTTTTAAAGTTTATCAAAATACTTAAGGAAGATATTAGAAGACAAGCCCGGTACTAACGTTCCGGGCTTGTCTGTTTGTCAGAATTTCTTAACTTTCAGAAGAAATACATTCAACATGATAAATATATTCGCAGATGATAAAATCCCTTTCCTTAAAGGTGTTCTGGATTCATTTGCCGATATAACATATCTTCCCGGAAGCCTCATTGGCAATAAACAGCTTAGGGATACAAATGCTTTGATCATCCGCACAAGAACGAAGTGCACTGAGGATCTCCTCAAAGGGACAAAGGTCAGTTTCATCGGCACAGCTACAATTGGATTTGACCATATTGATGTGCGGTACTGTGAGAACAATAATATAACATGGACCAATGCCCCCGGGTGCAATTCTTCTTCAGTTCAACAATATGTTGCATCTGCTTTGCTTAAAATTGCCGGTGATTTTCACTTCAGGCTTCGCGATAAAACAATCGGAATAGTTGGTGTCGGAAATGTGGGATCGAAGGTCGAGAAACTTGCTGGGATCCTTGGAATGAATGTTCTTTTAAGCGATCCTCCGAGAGCAAGGAAGGAAGGGAATGATAGATTTGTGAATCTCGATACTCTGCTGAATGAATCGGATATCATTACTCTCCATGTACCACTAAACATTGTTGGAGAAGACAATACCTATCATCTTATTAACGATAAGTCTGTCCGTAAGATGAAAAAGAACCTCTGGATGATCAATACTTCCAGGGGTGAAGTAGCTGAAACCTCTGCCCTGATAAAAGCTGTAAATTCCGGAAAGTTTGCCGGTCTGGTTCTGGATGTCTGGGAGAATGAGCCGGATATTGACTATGAATTACTTGATAAAGCGTTTATAGCTACTCCGCATATAGCAGGTTATTCCACTGATGGAAAAGCAAATGGTACGGCAATGATAGTGAATGCTTTATGCGAGTTCTTCAAGCTTCCTCTCAAAAACTGGTTCCCCGAAGTCATTCCTCATCCTCATATCTCTGAGTTAACTATAAATGGTAAAAACAAGGATCCGGAAGATATATTAAGGGAAGCGGTTTTTCATACCTATAATATAAGTGAGGATGATATTAAACTCCGTTTCTCACCGCATGATTTCGAAGAACAGAGAGGCGATTATCCTGTCAGAAGGGAATTTCCCGCATTCTGTATTGACCTTAAGAACGCAACAACCAGTGTTCAGAAAATGCTTAAAGATACCGGTTTCAACTTACTGTAATAAGTTCCTTTGAAGCAGCAAATTCCTTTACCTGGAATACGAATGCCTGGAGCCGTGTGTCGAGCGATACTGAATCCTGTCCATCATATGCTATATTGATGAAAGGTATATTGTCATGATCTTTCCTGAAGCTGTCGCTCAGTGAAGCAACCAGTGTACCCGGCATACATGTGAACGGAAGAATTGCTGCCATTCCTGATACGCCACGCTTTGTAAGTGCAACAGCTGTACCCATTGCTATTGGCGGATCACCATCATAAAACTGATTAACATAGGGATTGCAGAGATCAAGCATTTCCTTTAGTGATACATCTTTATGATGATCAGTAAATTCCTTTATTCCTTTTAAAAGATAGTTGGCAATAACATCCTGGCCAAATCCCTGTATTTTAGATTTAATTACGCCTTTAGTATCATTTTTCCACCTGCTGTCGCGTGTGAATCTGTGAGTGGAATAATAGATCCACTCCGAAAAAGGTCCAATAAGCACCTCTGCACCAAGATCCTCAAGTCTGTTTGCTATGTTCCCGTTGCAGCCTGCATTATCGCGCATAAAAATTTCTCCGATTATTGCCACAACCGGTCTTTTAATACTCTTGTCAACCTTAATTGCCATGAATTCCTCAGCAACTCCGGTAAGCACCTTATGAAGGCCTTTTGAACCATTCTCGATACATTTTTCCAGCTTTAGAATTGATTCCTGGTAAAGTATATCAGTTTCGCCTTTATTTATTTCATATGGTCTTATTTCCCTGTGGATCTTTCTGAGATAATCAGCAACGATAAATCCTCTCCATGCATTTATCCTGAATTTCTGGCCATGTTCTCCGGCAACATCAGCATAAGATGTATCATTTGAAGGAGTAATAAGTTCAGCATCGGCGTATCCCAGTCTGTCGAATATTATTCTGTGAAAATGGTTGTACTGACCAAATCTGCACGGCCCGTTATGATCCGGCATGAAGAAGCTCACTTTTTTTGGATCGGTTCCTGGTTCCTGAAGTTTCTTAATGAAGGATCCGGTAGTACAGATCATTGGGTAACACTCTTTTGAGGAAGTATATTTTCTTCCAATGGCTATATCCTCTTCAGTCTGTTTCGGTAAAACCTCAGATGGGATACCACAACTTCTGGCAGCTGCAGCCAGCATATAAGCTCCGTCATTCATATACGGGAAGTAAAGTATCCTGTCTTTTGGTGGTGAGGCAGGGCTTGGACGCGGCCTGATAATCTTCAGATCTTTCTTTTCATTTTTTTCGGAGCCTTTAAGGCTGTCAAGAAATGCTTCAATTCTCGTTACCATTCCTGCATCGGCTGAATGCTCATCCACCTCCAGATGAAGGAAAGGTTTTCCTTTAAGCTCTTCGGTAACATAATGCCATATAAAAGAATCGGGTCCGCATCTGAAATTGCTCAGATAGACGGCATAAAGCCCCTCCGTCTTTGCCACCATTTGAGCTGCAGCAACCACCTTCTGTCCGTTGGGCCAGTACATGTTCCTGTAATCGTCAAAAATCCTGTAGCCCGACAGGTCAAGCATATCCAGAGGAATTGGCATAACATTCTGAGCTATCAGCTTCTCAACAAGATCAAGGTTAAGATGAGAATCAGTACTGTTATATGGACGGCCCAGTAATACTACCGGACGGCAGTTTTTGGGAATAGATTTCAGAATATCCTTACCGTAGTCAATTAACTTTTTTTCAAAAGCAACCTGAAATGAATCAGCCTTGTATATGGCTTTCCTTATTTCATCTTTTTTAATCCCGAATTTATCGCTGAAATACGCTGTAAGTTCTTTTACCAGAGCTCTTTCGAAAAATCTGAAATGAAGCGTCGGTATAAGCAGTTTCGATTCATCTATCTTTCCCTTCAGAGCTGCCTTCACCATAAACGGATATGTCTGGATCCACGGACAGTTGCAGTTAAAAGTCGGGTTTCCTGCTTTTTCTTTTGCATTAACAATGAAAGGAAGAAAAATATAATCTACTCCTTTTTCCATCAGATCAATAACATGCCCATGCATAATCTCCACAGGGAGACATGTTTCAGTTGTGATTGTCTCTATTGACTTGGTTAAAAGTTCTTTGTCGGACTCTTTTGAAATCACGATACTGAAGCCAAGTTCTTCAAAAAAGGTCCTCCAGAACGGAAATTGCTGGTAATAGACCATAAGAGCTCTTGGAATTCCAATTGTTGTCGATTTCCATTTCTCAGCCTCTGTGTATCCTTCCATAAGCATCTCGGTTCTCTTTTCAAAGAGATTCGGAATATCCGTACGTGTTTTTTTCCTGTCGTCAGTTTCATATTTCTCACATCTTCCTCCGTAGAAAAGTGATTTTTTGTAACCTTCGATTTTAACCCGTCGTATTTCGCAATGGTTTGTACATTCCTGGCAAACGAATCTGCTTATTGTGTAATTGGCATTTCTTACGCCGAAACCTTTGAACCTTGTTTTTTGTCCATCAGCCATTGAACGTTGTGCGAGTATGGCAGCGCCTATGGCTCCGGTCACGTCAAAGTGCGGGGGAATAATGATCTTCTTACCTGTAACATGCTCAAATGCAGCAACGACAGCTTTATTGTTAGTTACTCCTCCCTGAAAAAATATCTTATTTCCCACCTTGCGATCAGCAACAACTTTCTGCAGGTAGTTATAAACTATGGAGTAGGCAAGACCACCAACAAGATTTTCATTTCTCGCACCTTTCTGCATAAATGAGTTCAGGTCTGATTCCATAAAAACAGTGCAGCGGTCTCCTAGTTTTACAGGACACTCGGACGCTAATGCCATAGTACCGAACTCTTCAATAATATTAATGTCAAGCTTTTCGGCCTGCTCTTCCAGGAAAGAACCAGTACCCGCAGCACATACCTTGTTCATCTCAAAGTCAACAACCACTCCATTTTCAATGCTGATGTATTTTGAATCCTGTCCACCTATCTCGAAAATTGTATCTACTGTCGGATCATAATCTATGGCAGCAGTGGCTTGCGCTGTAATTTCATTCTGGATAGTATCAGCACCTATAAAATCGCCTGTCAGATAGCGACCTGATCCAGTAGTACCTGCACCGATCACCTCAACATGTTCACCAACCTCATCATATATCTCAGTAATTCCTTTCTGGATTGCCTCAAGGGGTTTTCCGCCTGTGGGAAGGTAGCGTCTTGCAACAACCTTATGTTGTTCATCAATCAGAACCACGTTTGTGCTTAATGAACCCACATCAATTCCAAGATAGACATGTTTCTTCTCCTGTCCATTCTTTTTAAAAAAGACTTCTTTGTTATAAACAGCCTCAGATACTTTAAGCTGGGGAAGACTTATAAATGATGTAGAATCCGTTGCGAGATAATCCACGAGCTTTTGAATTCCTTTAAAATGGTTCATCTCCAGTTTATTGGAATAAGCATACATAACGGCCCCTATTGCCCCCATTGATGCATGATGCGGTGAAATAACAAGTTCATTATCATTCAGATTCAAAACTTCTTTGAAAGCTCTAACCATACCTATATTTGCAGCCACACCGCCATTGAAAACTACCGGCTTTTTGATCTCCTTGCTTCTTGCAAGGTTACTTCGGAAGTTTCTGGCCAGTGCAAAGCATAATCCTGCAACAATATCATGTAAAGGGGTAGCAATCTGCTGATGATGGATCATATCGCTTTTGGCAAATACGCTGCATCTGCCTGCAATACGCGGAGGATCGACTGATTTCAAAGACATTTCCCCAAACTCCTTTTCAATCGGTACACCAATCCGGCGTGCCTGCTGGTCGAGAAATGATCCTGTTCCTGCTGCGCAAATACTGTTCATTTCAAAGTCTACTAGCCTGGAGTGACCTGTGGCCGGATCCTTTTCAAGAAGGATAAGCTTTGAATCTTCACCTCCGATTTCAATAACTGTCTGAGCATCAGGAAATAATTTTCCTGTTGAAGTTGCCTGGGCTATTATTTCATTTACAAATATTCCACCAATGAACTCTGTTGCCAGCTTACCTCCTGTCCCTGTAATTGCAATCCCTTTTATAGATTCTGCCGGATGGCTTTCAAGTACAGATATCAGTCTTTCCTTCAGAACATTAAAAGGTTTTCCGTGTACATAATCATAATAATCCTCAAGGATATTATAATCGATATCCATCAGGACAGTATTCAACGAAACTGATCCGATATCAAAACCAAGCAGGAGAATTTGTTTAAGAGAGTCAGGAGTAGATTTCAAAACCATACCAAGATTATTTGTTTAGAAAAAAATCTGAAAAACTATCTAAAGAAAGCTATCAAGTTTGGGCTCAAAAGTATAGTTTTATTAGTTTAGAATCAATTTAAATAAGAAATTTGCTGATATATATCATCTTATCGTCGTATCGTATCTCACACCCACTCTTCCCTGAGTATATCCCCTGTTATGCCTGCGATCATCAGCTTAATTGGTACTTTTCTTTTAGCAGTTGATGCTGCAGATTTTACCATCTGAAGTAAGCCCCCGCAACATGGGACTTCCATAATCATCACTGTTATTGTATTGATCAGGGTAACATCGATAAGGGTTTTAAGTTTTTCAACATAAATTTCAGTTCCATGATCCAGCTTAGGACATGCAATAGCCAGTGATTTGCCTTTGAGATATTTACTGTGAAATCCGCCAACACTATATGCAACACAATCTGCAGCCACCAGAAGATCAGCATTCCTGAAGTATTGAGCATTCGGATTTATCAGGTGCATCTGCACCGGCCACTGACGCAATTCAGACTGAGCGTTTTCTGTACTCTGCTTTATATCCGCAGGTCTGTCAATTGTCATAGTCCTTGAACCCGGACATCCTCCGCCTTCATGTCCCCGGTGATTCTGATGAATTGCCTGTGCTGTCATTACACCGGTAGCTTTCAGGGAGGGGGACATTCCATGATTATGGACCTCATGTATTACCTCATCCAGATTGAACTCTAACTCTGCCCTCTTTTCTTTAAGATAAGTAACACCCTCCTGAAGGAAATCTGTTTCTCCATGATCTTTAAGATGATTTAGATGAGCTATTATTGTATTTTTGCCTTTATTTTTCATCTCGTCCATTACTCTTACTTCGCTGTATGGTTCAGCCTCCCGGCTTTCAATTGTTATTGCACCTTCGGGACAATGACCAATGCATGCTCCAAACCATCGCACATCAGCTCACTTACCAGTCTTACTTTTCCGTCAATAACCTGGAGAGCTCCTTCATAACAGTTTGGTACACATAAACCGCATCCGTTACACAACTCTTCATTAATTTTTAAGATATCTCTTTTCATATTTTTATGTTTTAACGATTTTCTGATACAAAACTCGGCATTGTTTCAGTTATAAATTGTAACATATGTTACAAACCACTATTTTTACAGAAAATATATATGGACTATTCGAAATTATCTCATTCGCCACTTTTCAGGGGAATTACTCCCCATGAAATTTCAGCAGTTATAACTGTTGTTCCTCACCAGATTAAAAAATTTAGATCAGGATATATGGTAGCTCAGAGTGGAGAAATGGTTCATTCACTGATGATCGTTATTAAAGGTGTTGTCAAAGGTGAGATGGTTGATTATGCAGGCAGGGTGATCAAGATTGAGGATATTCAGGCACCTGGAGCTCTTGCTCCTGCTTTTTTGTTTGGAGACAAAAACAGGTTTCCGGTAAACGTCATATCATTATCTGATTCAGAATTATTAATAATTGAGAAGGCTGAATTTTTGAAGTTGCTGATGACAAATAGTATAATTCTGGCAAATTTTCTTGATATGATCTCCAATCGTTCTCAATTCCTTTCTGAGAAAATCAAATTTCTGAATTTCAAGACAATTAAAGCAAAACTGGCACAATATATATTGCACGTCGCGGGAAATCAGCATAACACAGTCAGACTGAACAAAACACAGAATGATCTTGCTGATTATTTTGGTGTAGCACGTCCTTCGATAGCAAGGGCATTAAATGAAATGGAGGAAGAAGGATATCTTGAAGCAAATGGGAAGAATATTATAATTCTTAACAGGAAGGGGCTTACTGAGATGACTTTTGATTATAAATGAGGTTGTTCTTCAGGCAGGGTAATCATAAAACATGTTCCTTCTCCTTCTTTGCTTTCAACAGAGATGGTTCCCATATTGATCTTAACCAGTTCCTGGCAAAGTTTCAGGCCGAGACCTGTTCCTTTCTCGTTCTCAGTACCCTGGCTACTCTTGATCTCAGCGGCAGTGAAAAGGGAATCCTTTATAGACCCGGGCATTCCGATACCGTTATCGCAGATTTTAAGCAATAAACCCCCTTCGTTATTTGATCTGTTTTTTACCAGAATGCTGATTCTTCCACCACGGTTTGTGTATTTTACTGCATTTGATAACAGATTCCTGATAACTATATCTATCAGATCTTTATCAACCCAGGCAACTGAATTACCTATCTGGGTGAAATTTACGGCTATATCTTTGCGGTCGGAGGTTTCTTTAAAAATGCTCAGGTTTGTCAGAATAATATTCGCAAGGTCGTGTTTTTCAGGGGAATAGTTAATTTTATCTTCCTGGCCACGTCCCCATACAAGCATATTTTCCAGGAGGTTAATAACCAGCTGCGCATACTCAATGCTGGAATTAGCAAATGTGTCATACTTCTCCTTATATTCTTTTTCCTTGAGAAGATTTAACATATAAAGAATATTGACTACCGGGCTTCTGAGATCATGAGCTATAACCGAAAATAATTTATTCTTTAGCTGCAGGGTTTCAGAAAGCTGCTTATTCTGGAGTGCAATCCTGTTGTTTTGTTTTTCTATCTCTTCATTTCTGCTTTTTAGCTCTATAGTTCTCTCGTTGACTAATGTTTCAAGATTTCTGTTCAGAAACTCCAGCTCATTATGCAGTCTTTCTTTTTCATAATAAGCTGAAATCCATTTATAAAGAAGAAGGACCGCCTGAATGAAAATAAAAATCACAACTACGAACGACATCACATATCCTATCTGGCCCGACGATTTTCCCAGCGAAACAAGAGTATCATGAACTGCTCCGATAGTAAATAGTATAAATGCAGCAAAATATATTGCGTCAATTACTCTTCTCTTCAGCATTCCGGCAAAACTCATATAAAGTGTATAAAGAGTCAGAATAGTCATTGTGGGATAATATGCTATGACAGAATAAGAGAACACTTTTACGGGAAATATAATTGTTACAACAGCTGACATCGAGAATACTATGGTTATAATGTATGCGGTTATTCTGATAAGTTTCGATGGATAGAGGCTGTCAGCAAACCAGGCCAGACCGATCAATATTATAAACAAACTAAGATATTCAAGTTTGACAGTCCACTGCCATCCTAAAGAGAAAAAATCATAGATTAAAAACTGAGAGGTGAAGAGAGGTCTCAGGGCTAGTCCGATAAGGGCCATACTGAAGAATGCCATAATCCTGTCTTTCGGATAGAGAAAGAAAAATATAAGGAAAAACATGGCAAAACCGGTAAGGAGACTCATAGTAGCGTATTCTCCGGCCCAGATATTGGCTGTTTTCTTTCTGATTTCCGGCAATGTGCCAAGTTTAAGACTTAACCAGAAACCTCCCCGCCTGTGATGAAAATTTGATACATTTATTATTACACTCAGGGTATCACTGGTGGGAACGTATTTATGAAATCCCGGGGCATATTGAGGTCTGGTATCTTCTTCTGTAGTACCGGTCTGGCCATTTGAAGCCAGTAAAGTATCATTTACCCAGAGGTCGAAAGATGAATCGAAAACAGGAACATCAAATGCCAGCATTTTATTGACTTTCCCCGGCAAAAGTATGGTCAGATGATAAGTTGCATACCCATATTTTTCAGTTATGATATTCTTATCTGCATATTCTGTCCAGTACGATGGCACCTTCCCATATAAATCGGGTTTTGGATGGTTCGGTTTATCGAAATTGTGCGGATAGAGCATTTTTTTCCAGTAGAACTCCCATTCTCCGTTGAGGCTACATATAAATTTATCAGGGTTCTGAATCTCTCTGAGGTCAAGAACTCCTTTAACTGCTGCAGTATTCTGGCAAAGGAGATCAGAACAGAGAGTTGAAACGAGAATAATAGTAAAAAACAGGAGCGTCTTTAATTTCATGTTTTAATCAGCCTTCCCTGGTATTAAAGATATTTTATTTTAAGCCTCTGTTTTTAAGTAATGCATCAATGCCGGGTTCTTTGCCTCTGAAGGCTATATACATTGCCAGCGGATCGGCTGTTCCTCTCTTTGCGAGAATCTCCTTTTCAAACTTTGCGGCAACCTCTTTATTGAAGATATTCCCAGTCTCCTTAAATGCCTGAAATGCATCTGCATCGAGAATTTCACACCATATATAACCATAATAACCCGCAGCATAACCTCCATTCCATATATGGCTGAAGTACGTTGATCTGTATCTTGGTTTTATTTCAGGGATCAAACCATATTTATCCATGGCTTTTTTCTCAAAAGACCGAATATCAAGGTCAACAGGCTCAGTAAGAGCATGGTATTCCATATCAAGTAATGCAGCAGCCAGATATTCAACTGTGATGAAACCCATATTGAACTTGCTTGCATTGTCAAGTTTATCAACAATATCCTTCGGTATAATTTCCCCGGTTTGATAATGTTTTGCATAAACTTTCAGGACTTCAGGTTCCAGTACCCAGTGCTCCATGATTTGGGAAGGAAGTTCAACGAAATCTCTGGGGAGGGAGGCGCTTCCGGGATATGTAATATCTGAAAGAAGCTGATTGAGTGCATGACCAAACTCATGGAATAGAGTTGAGGCTTCTTCAGGTGTTAGAAGTGAAGGTTTATCTCCTGAAGGCGGTGTTGAATTTGTTACCATTGTAACCACAGGATAAATCATTTTTCCTTTTGCATCTCTGCTTTGACCTCTTATGGCACCGCACCATGCACCACCACGCTTTGAAGCTCTGGGATAATTGTCAATCATTAAAATTCCAACATGAGCATCGTTGCGTTTAACTTCAAATGTATTTACATCCGGATGGTATTTAGGAATATCTGTTCTTCTGGTGAATGTAAGACCATAAAGCTGATTTGCCACGTAGAACATACCCTCCATCACATTATCAATTTTAAAATAGGGTCTGGTTAATTCATCGCTGAGACTATATTTCTCTTGCATAATTTTTTGTGTATAATACCACCAGTCCCATGGTTCAAGTTTAAATTTACCACCCTCTTTCCTGATAAGTTCCTGTTGTGCTGCGGCTTCTGCTTTTGCAACAGGGGTTGCTGCCGCCCAAACCTGGCTCAGAAAATCAAAAACTTTCTGTGGTGTTTTTGCCATGTTCCTCTCCAGAACAAAATCAGCATAGCTTTTATAACCCAGAAGGTGTGATCTTTCGATTCTGAGTTTTGCAATTTTGGCAATTATTGCCTTATTGTCACGGTTATTATCATTATCACCTTTCATAAAATAACCGGTAAATAATTTTTGTCTGAGATCTCTTTTATTTGAATATTGCAGAAACGGATACATACTCGGAACCTGAAGAGTAAAGACCCATTTACCATCCATCTTAAGGTTTTTTGCCATAGTAGAAGCCTGGGCTATCACACCTTCAGGAAGACCTGTAAGATCCTCTTTTTTATCGATAACCAGTTTAAAGCCATTGGTTTCGGCAAGCACGTTTTCGCCGAACTGTACTGAAAGAATTGAGAGTTCCTTATTTATATTCCTGAGTTTTTCCTTATCCTCAGGTGACAGCGCTGCACCATTTCTTACAAATCCCTTGTAGGTATCTTCGAGCAGTTTCTTTTCTTCGCCTGTAAGATTGAACTTATCCTGGTTTTCATAAACTTTTTTTACCCTGAGGAAAAGCTTTTCATTCAGATTGATATCGTCTCTGTGTTTGGTCTGCAAGGGAGAAAGTTCTTTACTTAATGCCTGAACAGAATCACTTATATTCGCTCCGTTGAGAATTCCAAACGCACCCGAGACCCTATCAAGCAGCTCTCCGCTGTACTCCATTGCTTTTATCGTATTTTCAAACGTCGGCTCCTTAGTGTTGATTGTAATTGCTTCAATCTCTTTGTTATGCTCTTCAAATCCTTTCAGATAAGCGGGCATAAAATGTGCAATTTTAATCTTGTCAAAAGGGGGAACTTCAAAGGGTGTTTCATATTTATTGAAAAACGGATTATCGCTCTTCACCGTTTTTTTACAGCCCAAAAGGCAGCCAATAGTCAGCAGGATAATAATAAAGTTGGTTTTCATAGATGTCATTTAAGGTTGGTGTAAATTTGATCTGCAAAATACAAAAAGAGATCTCATAAAACAATGGTTGCTGTAAAAAAGGAAGGGGCTTTTAGGAAAGCCCCTGAGTTAAACTAAAACCTGATCGTAGAATTGGCCGGACGGCCTTGGAGTAGGGACACGACATATCATGTTCTTACATTGCGGATATTATGTTTTCATAGTTATTTATCAGCATCGGGAAAAAAGCAGCAATCAGCTTTGAATTATCCAGATCGCAGGCACTGCCCGTCGTAATAACTTTCTGTCGGAAATATTCAATTCTGTTGAGAGCTGATTCAGAAGTTTTATAACCATCTTTTTCAAGCTCTTTACCGAGTTTTGCAACTCCAAAATACCCACTCTTGCATATGTACTGCACAGACAGGCTAGTGGAAAGAACATAGTATCTCATGCTGCTTCGAATCTTATTGAATGCAACAGTGACTTCCATGTTCGAGTTCGCGTAAGAAATTATAAATGCTTTCAGCTCTTTCCCGTTAAGTGTTACAGGATTGTCAGCCATTTCAATTTTGTAATCTCCCAGTGCGGAATATGTTTTGCCTTCAGCTACAAATTTTCTTGCGAAAGATGTAATGCTTACAGCGGCGATAAATAAAGAAACTAAAATTAATCTTTTCATGGCTTGGAAAATTAAATTAGTAATAGATCTGTCCAAAAATATTTTAGTCGTTGTCCGTTCTTTTCAACTAATAGACGAAGTGTTATCCCCGATGTTGCAAAAAGTTTTGTTAATGTATTGTTAATGTTTTGAGCTAATATAGTTAACGCCATAGTGACAGCATATTGGATTTTTATGAGATCCTTTCGATTCGGTTGAAGAGTGTATCAAAAAAATTTATAACTTGCAGCCATTAATAAATTCAGATGCTCCAAAAACTCAGATATGCTTTTATGATGCGTCGCCTTGGTCGCAGGCTTTATGAGTGCTTAATGTTTTACAGCTTCTGATATTTGATCTTTTTCCCGTAACCAGGGAATCATCCATTCGTTTTTCTTATTTTATTTTTAGTCTGGCAATAATGAAAGGACTCATTTTCAGTGTAAAACGATATGCAATCCACGATGGCCCCGGGATCAGGGCTACATTCTTTATGAAAGGATGTCCCCTTTCCTGCCTTTGGTGTCATAATCCGGAAGGCATATCTCCCTGTGCTTCTTCAGTGGAGCAGGTGGACAGGATCGGGGAGAAAGAATTTAGAAGAAATGAAACTGTCGGAAACCTATACGATTCTGAAGATATCCTGGCTATTCTTGAAAAAGAAAAGGTCTTTTTCAATCAGTCGAACGGCGGAGTGACCTTTTCGGGAGGAGAACCCATGATGCAGTTCGATTTTCTTCTGGAAGTTCTTATGGCGTGTGGAGAAAAAGGATTTCATACAGCTGTGGATACATCAGGATTTTCTACCAATGATCGGTTCAGGAAGATTATTCCATTCACCGACATCTTTCTTTTTGATCTTAAGCATCTTGACAATAACAAGCATAAAGAATATACAGGAGTTCCAAATGAACTGATTTTAAGCAATTACCAGCTTATTGCTGAAAGCGGTAAAAGCATAATAGTAAGGATCCCAATAGTGCCTGGATTCAATGATGATGATGAACACCTGGCAAGATTAAAACAATACATTTTGAGCCAGAAAAGGGACAACCTGAAGATGATATCTCTTCTTCCATATCATAAAATCGGATCTTCAAAATATAAAAAGTTCAGCATACCGTATAAGATGGAAAATGTGGAACAACCTTCAGCGGAAAGAATGAAGGAGCTTAAGGGATTTTTTTCAGATATTGGGGTAAGAGTAAAAATTGGAGGATAATAATGAAAATGAATGAACGGGTAAGAATGCTGCGAGAACAGAGTCTGAGCTCAGTAGAGACAATAAGTGCGGAAAGGGCTGTTCTTATTACACAGTTCTATCAAAGTGATGAATCACGGGAGCTTTCTGCACCCGTCAGAAGAGCCAGAGCTTTTGAATTTCTTTTAAGGAATAAAAAGATTTGCATAAATGATGGTGAACTCATTGTTGGAGAACGCGGACCAGGACCAAAAATGACTCCGACCTATCCCGAGATAAGCCTTCATTCATTACAGGACCTCGATATATTGAATTCAAGAGAAAAGGTCTTCTTCAGAGTGGATGAGGGTGTGCGAAGTGTTTATGCAAAGGAGATAATTCCATTCTGGAAAGGGAAAAGTAACAGGGACAGGATTATGGGATTAATGACCCCGGAATGGATCCAGGCCTACAAAGCAGGAGTATTTACCGAGTTCCAGGAACAAAGAGCCCCGGGGCATACTGTTCTTGGATATAAAATGTTCAGAACAGGGTTTATTCAGATTAAGGAAGAGATAAAAAACAGTATTTCGGCTCTGGATTTCTATAATGATCCACATGCTTTCGAGAAGCAGGAAGAACTTATGGCAATGGAAATTGCCTGTAATGCAATAATTATGTACGCTGCCAGACATGCTGATGAACTTGAAAAATTGGCTTCTGTTGAAAAGAATGAGACCAGGCGGAGTGAGTTATTAAAAATGGCTTCTGTTTGCCGGAAAGTTCCGGCTAACAAACCTGAGACCGTGCAGGAAATGCTTCAGCACTACTGGTTTATTCATCTGGGTGTTGTTACTGAGCTCAATCCCTGGGATTCATTTAATCCCGGCAGACTTGACCAGCATCTGCTTGCTGTTTACAATAAAGAGATTGAAGCGGGAACAATTACCAGGGATGAGGTATTCGAGCTGCTATGCTGTTTCTGGATCAAATTTAATAATCATCCATCTCCGCCAAAGATGGGTATCACTGCCCAGGAGAGCAACACCTATACTGATTTTTGTCTTATCAACCTGGGCGGCGTAAAACCAGATGGAACAGATGCGGTAAATGAAATGTCTTATATTATCCTTGATGTAATTAAGGAAATGAGGATACTTCAGCCAGGGTCAATGGTGCAGATAAGTAAAAAGAATCCGGACAGGTTTATTCATAAAGCTCTTGATATTATTAGAACGGGGTTTGGCCAGCCATCCTGTTTCAATACTGATGCAATAATTCAGGAGCTGTTGAGACAGGGAAAAGCCCTGGTTGACGCCAGGAATGGCGGGTGCTCTGGTTGTGTGGAGACAGGAGCTTTTGGTACCGAATGTTACTGGCTGACAGGGTATTTTAATCTTCCCAAAGTTCTTGAGCTTACAATTAATAATGGATTTGACAGCTATACGAACCAGATGGTTGGCCTGCCGACCGGTAATCCCGCTGAATTTACGTCATTTGATGACCTGATGAAGGCTTTCAGACAACAACTGAATTATCTGATCGATATAAAGGTAAGAGGGAACAATGTTATTGAAAAGACCTTCGCAACTTATCTTCCTGTTCCTTTCCTGTCAGTACTTGTCGAGGATTGCATTTTTAATGGCAAAGACTATAATTGCGGCGGAGCAAGATATAATTCAACTTATATTCAGGGTGTTGGCCTCGGAAGTATCACCGATATGCTAACCTCTCTCAAATATCATATTTACGATCATCGGAATTATACATGGGAACAGGTCCTGAGTGCTCTGAGCAATGACTTCACCGGTTATGAACAGATGCAATATGATATGATCTATAATAGTCCGAAATATGGTAATGACGATGATTATGCCGATCAAAATGCTGTTGCTGTGTTCGAAATTTATTACGACGCTGTTAATGGCAGGCCTACACCAAGGGGAGGGACTCACAGAATAAATATGCTGCCAACAACATCTCATGTCTATTTTGGAAGTGTAATCGGGGCGACACCTGACGGCCGTAAAGCTCATCTGCCACTTTCTGAGGGAATATCTCCTTTTCAGGGAGTCGACAGACAGGGTCCCACTTCTGTCATCAAATCAGCCTCTAAAATTGATCAATTGCGCACAGGCGGCACATTGTTAAATCAGAAGTTTTCACCTCAGTTTTTTGAGGACGAGGATAGTTACGATCATCTTACTGCCTTGATTCGCAGTTATTTCAGCCTTGATGGTCATCATATTCAATTCAATGTTGTAAACGCTGAAACACTAAAAGATGCTCAGAAGCATCCTGAGCTTCACCGCGACCTCATAGTCCGTGTCGCAGGTTACAGTGACTATTTTAATGATCTGGGTGAAGATCTGCAAAATGAGATCATAAGAAGGACGGAGCATGCAGACTTATAACGTGCGTTATTATTGTTTCGGTTTCTTGTCTTTCATCTCGCTGAATACAGAGGTAGCAGTAGCTACAATTCCAGCAACATCTGAAAGATTCTGAGGCAGAATCATCGTGTTATTCAATTTGGCCAGTTTACCGAATTCAGTAAGATACTGTTCAGCTATCCTCAGGTTCACTGCATTTAGTCCGTTTTCTTCAGTAATAGCCGATGCAATTGCCCTCAGACCATTGGCTGTTGCCTTGGCAATTTGTTCAATCTCCGAAGAACGTCCGGCAGCTTCATTAATACGTTTCTGCATTTCGCCTTCCGATTTTTTGATCAGTTCCTGCTTATCGCCTTCAGCATTGTTGATCTTGGCTTGTTTTGTGCCTTCAGATTCGGCAATTATTGCTCTCTTCTCCCTTTCTGCGCGCATCTGCTTTTCCATTGCATCTCTGATGCTCTGAGGTGGTGAAATATTCTTTACCTCATATCTTGTAACCTTTACACCCCAGGGCTCACTAGCCTTATCAACAGCTTCAACGATTGAAACGTTTATGGTTTCGCGTTCTTCAAAAGTCTTATCCAGCTCAAGACGGCCTATAACGCTCCTCATAGTTGTCTGGGCGATCTGAATAGATGCGAATTTGTAGTTATCTATCCCATATGAAGCTTTCTCAGGATCAAGCACCTGCAGGTAAAGGATCCCGTCAACCTCAACAGCAATATTATCACGTGTAATGCAAATCTGAGGTGCAACATCAATTGCCTGTTCTTTAAGAGTTTGCCTGTACCTTACTTTATCAATAAAAGGAATAAGGATCTGGAATCCGGCTGTAAATGTTGCCCTGTACTTTCCGAGTCTTTCAACGATTATTGCAGTCCTCTGGGGAACTATTTTAATCATTGACATTAGGAGAATGAATCCGAGAAAGATTATCCCCAAAAGAATTAAAGTGCTACTTGATGCTGACATTTAGATTATTATTTAGGTTCAACTTTTAAAACTAGATTCTCCTTTCTTGTTATGACAACTGTCTGACCTTCTTTTATGTCAGTCTCAGATTCAGCATTCCAACGGGTACCTTTAAATTCAACTTTACCCTTGATTGCCTTTCCAAAATCAGTTATGGCAATGCCCTCTTTTCCGGTAAACTCATCCTCAACCTCTTCCGACTTGTTTCCTCTGCTGTAAAAGAATTTTTTCTGAATTAACCTTCTGAGGGCTATCAGTGAAAGGAGCGAGGTGATTCCAAAAATTATTATCTGTAAATTTGCGCCCGGATTTGCGATCAGACAGACAAGCGCCGTTACCCATGCACCGACTCCAAAGAAGAATATTATGAATCCCGGGACTACAAGTTCGAGCAAAAACAGAACAAGGCCGATCAGGAACCATAATAGTTCGGGCCGTTCGAAAATTGATTTCATAAATATGGTATCGTTAAATGATTAACACTAGGGTTATTAATGTAGTAAAGTTATAATAAAAACTATAATCTGCTAATAAAAGAAGATATTTTAGTTTATGACACAAACGATTAACCAGCAATCTGGCTATTTTTGCAGAAGCTATTTTGATACAGTTCTTCGGATTTCATTCATCCAGGAAACTATCTTTTTGGAATAGAAATTTAAGTTTTCAGATTTCAGATTGCCTTCTGTTTTTATAATTGTCCTTTTATAGGTTGAAGAATTCTCAGAATATTGATAGCAGAAGTAATATGCCGTCCCGGACTCCGAACTGGTCCTTTTGGGAGAGGAAACTTTGCTTGAGGCAATATTGTCGATACTATTGATGTGTTTCTGAAGCACTTCAGCAGGGATCTTCAAGCCGGTTGATTTGCATAACGCCACATTTTCAAGAAGCTCTTTCTGTGTAATTGTCTGATCATCTCTGGGGAAGTTCCATTTTTCAGGGAGATCATAGGAGAGAACGTTCCCCCTGGCATCAACAAAAATTCCCCAGTGTGAATAAGTACCGGTAGTATTAATATACTCATATTGAAAAAGTATGTCCTGCGATTTGCTTACCACATAAGTTTTCTGGCAACTGCTCAATACAATGAGAAGTGTAATTACCGATAAAAATTTCGCAGACAGCAGCTTCATATAATCATAAATTACCACAAAAATACGAAAACCTGATCATTTAGAAAACCGAAACAGGATAAAGATAATACCGGTATCAAACAATACATGCTATCGCACGGAAAAATAAATTTTCACTTTTCGGTTTTTTTGTGTAAATTATATCGGTTTTTTTTATATAAGACCTATATGAAAAAATTCTTTGATTACTTCGATACCCGCTACCGGGAATCGATACTGAGCAAGCCGCCTGAGAACGATGGACCGGTCATAACAATTTCCAGACAGACAGGTTGTGATGCCCGACAGGTGGCAGAAAATGTGGTTGATAATCTCAACAGGAAATATGGAATAAAAAAATGGAAATGGTTAGATAAGGATATAATTTACAAGATTGCAGCAGAATTGAACACTGATGCTCTTCGTGTTGAGAATTTTTATAGCGGAATCGAATTATCCAATGTTTCGGAAATGATAATGGCTTTCTCAGGGAATTTTGTAAGTGATCTCAGGGTAAAAAAAGCTATAAAGGATGTAGTTCTTTCGATGTGCAAGGAGGGTTTCCTTGTTCTGGTTGGCAGAGGCGGAGTATCGATAGCCCGGGACATTACTAATGCATTGCATATACGTCTTGTTGCTCCGTTCTACTGGCGGGTCGAAAATGTGATGAAGAAAAAGAACATTGACATTGCAACAGCAGAAGAATATGTTGTGGATACAGATGAAAAACGATTTAACCTGATACTTACCTTCATGGATAAAAAACCACTCAATATTGATTACCTCTTTGATGCCACGATAAACCGCAATGCATTTACAATAAATGATATAGCAGAAATAATTACATTGATGTATGACAAGAAGATCAACCGCAAATCAGAAGCAAGCAGTATTCCGGATTAAACAGGAAGTTCCCGATTAAACACATCTCTTGTCTCCTGCTGCACTAATCTCCCCAATCTTCCTGACATGTTCGGCTGTTCGCTGGTTGAGACAGGCCTCGTACTCTTTAAAATCTTTTATTATATGTTTGGCAACGCCAGTATCAATAGCTGCTTTTGCCACAGCCGATGCTACTCTTGAGATCAGCCTCGGATCGAGTGGTTTTGGAATGATATAGTCTCTGCCAAATTCCAGTTTCTTCACATTATAGGCTCTGGCCACAACATCCGGAACAGGCTCTTTTGCCAGTTGCGCCAGAGCCCTGGATGCCGCAAGTTTCATCTCCTCATTAATAGTAGTTGCCCTGACATCGAGTGCCCCCCGGAAGATAAACGGAAAACCCAGTACATTATTTATCTGGTTGGGATAGTCAGATCTACCTGTAGCAAAAATGAGATCATTCCTTGTCGACATAGCATCTTCATATGAAATCTCAGGATTGGGATTTGCCATTGCAAAAACGATCGGATCTTTTGCCATGGAAGCCAGCATTTTTTTACTCATCATATTTGCAGCAGATAAACCAAGGAAAAGATCAGAACCTATTACTGCCTGTTCAAGCGTATCCAGATCCCTGCCGGTAATAAATTCCTGTTTATATTTATTTAGATCACTTCTCTTTCTGTTTATAACTCCTTTTGAATCGACCATTACGATATTCTCTTTCTTTACTCCCAGAGAGACATATAATCTTGAACAGGAAATTGCAGCAGCGCCTGCACCGCAAACAACCAATCTGATATTGTCAATCTTTTTTCCGGTTATTTCAAGGCAGTTCAAAAGGCCCGCCGCTGAAATAATAGCAGTTCCGTGCTGATCATCATGGAAAACCGGAATATCAAGCAACTTTTTCAACTCAGTCTCAACCTCGAAACATTCAGGAGCTTTAATGTCTTCCAAATTAATTCCTCCAAATGTGGGAGCGATCTGCCGGCAGAATTCAATCAGTTTTTTAGGATCTTTCTCGTCAACCTCAATATCAAAAACATCTACATCTGCAAAAACTTTAAAAAGCAAACCTTTCCCTTCCATTACAGGTTTACCTGCAAGAGTGCCGATATCTCCCAGTCCAAGAACAGCAGTCCCGTTGGAAATTACCGCAACCAGATTCCCTTTAGCAGTATACTTATAAGCATCCTCCGGATTTTTTTCAATTTCGAGACATGGATATGCAACTCCAGGAGTGTAAGCAAGACTTAAATCATTTTGCGTAAAATAGGGTTTGGTGGGAATAACTTCGACTTTTCCCTGACGACCACTGCTGTGGTAAAGCAGGGCATCTTCTTTTGTAGCTTTAGACATAGTTTAAGTTTATATGATGAATTCTGTGTAAATTTAATATGTTGATTATCAGTAAATTTTGATACTGCATAATTGTGTACATCGAAATTACGACTATTAATTTAATTTTAAAATGAATTATGTCAGTCTTTATATTTGTATAGATTATGAATAGAGATTTAAAAAGCAAAAATTTGGCAATTTGCATTCTTAAATTTTGGATTATTGACAAAATTAGATACTTTCATCACGGTATTTGAATTACTGACACCTGAATTTCAAAATAACCCTGATCTGTTATGAAGCAAAATATTGCTATTGGTGCTGATATTGGAGGGAGCCATATCAGCTGCGCTGCCGTTGATCTTTCGAATGGAAAAGTGATGCGGGAAACATTTTCTGAAAGAACCGTCAATAACCAGGCTCCGGCAAATGAAATAATTACTGTATGGGCGTCTTGCGTGAAAGATGTATTAAACCTGATACCTGCAGAGGATGTTAAAGGAATAGGATTTGCAATGCCAGGTCCTTTTGATTATGTTCATGGTATCTGCCTTATAAGAGGAGTAGCCAAATATGAGAATCTTTATGGATTTAATATCGCTGATGCTATAATCAGCAGACTGGCGGTTTCGGAAAACTTTGATGCCCGTTTCATGAATGATGCATCATCTTTCGCAGTAGGTGAAGCCTGGGCAGGAAAAGCATCAAAAGTCAACCGGTCGATATCAATAACGCTCGGTACCGGTTTTGGCTCAGCTTTCATTAGCAACAGGATACCTGTAGTCGATGGCCCGGATGTGCCAAAGCTTGGTTGTGTTTACCACCTGCCTTTTAAGGGAAATATCGCTGATGAATCATTTTCGACAAGATGGTTCACAGGTAGTTATAAAAAGATCACAGGTCGTGAGGTGAAAGGCGTTAAAGAACTGGCAGAGCTGGCCATTGGAGATAAAGCTGCAAAGGATTTGTTTATTGAATATGGTGAAAATATGGGAATTTTCCTTTCGCCATGGATAAATAAATTCAAGGCTGAGATGCTTGTCATCGGAGGGAACATTTCCTATGCATATAACCTGTTCGGAAAAGTTTTTGAAGAGAGAATGAAAAGGGAAAAATGCAACTGCATTGTTGAAATTTCAGAATTGAAGGAAGATGCTGCTCTTCTTGGCAGTGCATATCTTTTCGATGATGAATTCTGGAAGGCAGTTCAACATGCGTTACCGCTAATGTGAAAGGCTTCAGGCTTCAGGCTTCAGGCTTCAGGCTTCAGGCTTCAGGAGGAGTCCCGGCTCCTACTAAAAAATAATTATCATAAACCAATAAATCTGATCATGAATACGAAAATCAAATTCTCAAAAATCCTTCCAGTTCTATTAGCTTTTTTTGTAATGAGTTTCTGCGATCTGGTCGGATTAAGTGTTGACAGGCTTAAACCTGTTCTGATGTTAAGTGATTTTCAGGCGCAGTTTATAACATTTTTTGTTTTTATATGGTTTTTTCTTTTGTCTGTACCTGTGGGAATTATGCAATCCAGAATCGGGAAACGCAATATGCTGAATATTGGCATGGGTATAACGGCTGCAGGGCTTTTTGTCCCCTTTTTCTCAGATTCATTCGGAATTATGCTTGTCGGATTTGCTCTTCTGGGAATAGGAAATACAATTGTTCAGGTCTCGGCAAATCCTCTTCTTATTGACGTTGTTCCAGAAACAAGGATATCCAGTTTTCTCAGCTTTTCACAGTTTGTTAAAGCGATTGGTTCAATGATCTCTCCTTTTATCGCTGTCTGGATAGGTGCCCAGTTCGGTGACTGGAAACTTTTATTTATTCTTTATGGCATAATCTCCGTTGTTTCAATAATATGGCTGGCATCAGTTAAAATAGAAGAGACCCAAAATCCGGGAAACAAAGCAACCTTCTCTTCAGCTTTTGAATTGATAAGGGACAGGTTTGTGGTGCTAATGGTACTTTCTATTTTCCTTGTTGTAGGTATTGATGTAGGATTTAATGCTCATTCCGGGCAATTTCTTATGAACAAATTCGGTATTCCTATGGAAGAGGCAACATACGGAAGGAGCGTATATTTCCTGGGGCGTCTTGCAGGTACATTCCTTGGAGCTATTATGCTTTCCTGGATATCTTCACGGAAATTCTTTATGTGGACAACAATTCTTGGGATAATTTCTTTTGGGGCCTTTCTACTGGTTCCGGCCCAGGCAGTTGTATGGGTGTTAGCCTTTGTTATTGGTTTTGCAGTGGCTAATATATTCCCGCTTGTTTATTCAATTACAGTCGAAAAATTTCCGACAAGAGGGAATGAGGTTTCCGGACTAATGATCATGGCCGTTTCGGGTGGTGCAGTTATCCCGCTGATTATGGGACTGATAAGTAAATTATCCAGTCCTGTTATTGGAATGTCTCTTCTCCTGATTTGCATGGTATATCTGTTGTTGGTATCTGTTTATTGTCTGAAAAAGTAATTTAGTTCGACTTATTTTGAAGAATTGACTTCTCTGACTTATCGTAAAACATCACAAATACTTATGCCTGCTGTTAAACCGGAGGCAGAAAAGGGTAGGTATGACATTTATCCTGTATTTAATATAGGTTGCGGCAGGATCTTAAGAGGCCTTGATACGCTGGCAAAAAGGATTGCCGCAGAAAAAATTGTTGTTATAGACGGATTTACAGGGGTTTTCTTCGACCAGTTCAAACTCGAGCTGGATCTCCATCTTCAAAAACATTTAGGAATTGAAAAACAATGGATCAATGCACGGGATTTTCTGAAACCGGAAGAAGAGATCAATAGATTTCTGATGCCGTTTCTGGGTGGCGAGGATCCTCTCTTCGGCACCAGGTGCAACCTCAAATTAATCGATTTCTTTGATAGTGAGAAACTCAAAATGACTTTCAGTGAAGAAACTGATAAACACTACATAATATATGGCGCTGGGGCAAGTCTGATAAGGAATGAAGGGCTCCTGATTTACATCGATCTCCCAAAAAATGAAGTCCAGTACCGGTCAAGGGCAGGTAGTGTGACAAATCTTGGAGCGAGCTTTCAAAATGATCCGGTTTCAATGTACAAAAGGTATTATTTTGTTGATTGGGTTGTACTTGGCTGGCACAAGCAGGAAATTCTGAAAAAGATTGATATTCTTATCGACGGGCAGAGAACAACTGACATCACCTGGATTGAAGGGGGAATATTCAGGAGATCATTATTTGAAATGAGCCAGAGACCTTTGAGAGCACGGCCCTGGTTTGAACCTGGAGCATGGGGTGGAAGCTGGATAAAAGATAAAATAAATGGCATCAGAGATGATGTTCCCAATTATGCCTGGTCATTCGAGCTCATTGCACCAGAAAATGGTTTGATTTTGGAGAGTTCCGGGCTGATGCTGGAGTTTTCTTTTGATTTTCTTATGTTTCAGGAATCGGAAGCAATTCTTGGAGATTGTTATAAAAGATTTGAAACAGAATTTCCTATCAGGTTCGATTTCCTTGATACATTCGATGGCGGAAACCTTTCAATTCAATGTCATCCACGGCCCGAATATATTAAAAAGATGTACGGTGAAAATTTTACACAGGAAGAATCTTATTATATACTTGATACAAAGGATAATGCTGTTGTTTATCTTGGATTTCAGGATGATATTGACAGAGAAGAATTCAAAGCCAGTCTCATTGAAAGCGCTTTGTATAAAGAACCTGTGAATATTGAAAGATTTGTTCAAAAGCACCCTTCAAACAAACACGATTTATTTCTTATACCATATGGCACCATCCATGGCTCAGGTAAAAATAATCTTGTCCTCGAGATTAGTACAACCCCATACATCTTTACCTTTAAAATGTATGACTGGCTGCGGCTGGATCTGGATGGAAAACCAAGACAGTTAAATATTGAAAGAGGTATGGAAAACCTTTTCTTTGACAGAAAAGGAAAGCGGGTGACCACGGAACTTAAGAGCAATCCTTTATTACTGGAAGAAGGTACTGACTGGGAGTTGTTTAACCTTCCAACACATCCGAGTCATCTTTACAATGTATTACGGTACCATTTTTCCAAAGAGATCCACGTTCAGCCGGGGAATAAGTTACACGTATTGAGCCTTGTTGAGGGTGAGCGAATCGTTATTGACATTCCCCAAAAGTGCAGGATTGAATTCAGTTATGCCGAGACTTTTATAATACCGGCTTCGGTTGGTGGTTACAGAGTCATTAATTTGTCTGATAAACAGGCCGTTTTAGTGGTGGCTTATATCAGATAAACTTTTCCTGCAGGGCTGTTAACCTTTTTTTATTTCATCTTGTCCACCTAAACTATCTGTTCGTACAATAAATCCTCTGATTCGTACATATCACTAATAAAGCCTCACTTTTAATGATTTATCATTATACTTTAGTGAAGAATTAGACGATCTGTACTTTATGCAAATATATTTCCGGATACTTTAACTTAAAAATATTTATATGTTATAGTTATGTTTTAGTTTATATGGCATTCCATGCCTTTTATTTTCCGGGGTCCCCTTTCCCCTTTCCCTTAAACCCCGGATTATCCAAGCCCTCTTCAGCTGATCAAACAGATTGCAACAATCTACGTCAGACCTGATGAGGGCATTTTCTTTGGGATAGACATTTTGATTATATTTGTTTCAAACATAAATTTTATGAAGAAAGAAACCCTTAACAGACGGAATTTTATTCGAAAAAGTGGTGCTGCTGCCATTGCTTTTACAATCATTCCAAGGCATGTACTTGGGGGCGAGGGTTATACAGCACCAAGTGATCAGCTCACAAAGGCTATTATTGGTGTAGGAGGTATGGGAAGGGGTCACTTTGATTATGAAGGCAGACTTCTTGCTGTGTGCGATGTTGATAAAAATCACCTTGACCAGGCAATAGCTGCGGCCGGAGGGAAGATCACAGGGTATAGCGATTTCAGGGAAGTGCTATCGCGTCCGGATATCGATGTGATTCATATTGCAACACCTCCTCACTGGCATGGTATTATCTCAAAAATGGCTGCCGAGGCCGGAAAAGATATATGGTGCGAGAAGCCAATGACACGGACAATCAGTGAAGGTATAAAAGTAGTCGAAGCTGTACAGAAACATGGACGCATGTTCCGCCTGAACACATGGTTCAGGTTTAAGGATCAGTTCTATGGACTTGGCACTACGGTAAAACCTTTAAAAAAATTAATCAGCAGTGGCGCTCTGGGTTGGCCACTTAAGGTTACAGTAAGCGGTGTCACCGGGTACGACTGGAAGTTCTATTGGTCAGGGCTTTACAATCTAAAACCACTACCTGTTCCTCCCGAGCTGGATTATGATTTCTGGCTGGGACCAGCTCCTTTTAAACCATATAATCCTGAACGGGTTCATACCAGATTCAGGGGTTACTGGGACTATGATGGCGGAGGTCTCGGTGATATGGGTCAGCATTATCTCGATCCGGTCCAATATATGTTGGGGAAAGATAATACCAGTCCCGTCTATATTGAAATAGATGCTCCGGAACAACACTTTGATGCAGTTGGCTCATGGAGACGTATTACCTATACTTATGAAGATGGGTGCAAAATCATTCTTGATGGCGAAAACCGGGATAATGAAGCTGCCTATATTGAAGGGCCCTTTGGAAAGGTCTACCGGGGCTTCAGATCAGATATTCCTGATATACAAAAATTAATTTCCACATTGCCTGACCCCGAACCACAGATCACTCTCTTCTCAGAGTCTGTTAAGACAAGAAAAAAGTTCGCACTAAATGAGGAAAACGGACATCGTTCCTGCTCAATTGTGAATCTTGGTGTAATAGCACTCAGGCTCGGGCGCAATCTTAAATACGATCCGGGAAAGCAGCAGTTCATCGACGATAATGGCGCAAACAGACTGATCAGTCAGCCAATGCGCGGACCATGGAAAATCTGATTTATTTAAGAAACTAAATTTATAAATTTGAAAACATGAAAATTCAGAAAATAATCTTCATTAGCTTATTCCTTCTTCTATCATTACCATCGTATGAGCAGGATAACAGAACTACCGAAACTAAGGTAGCCGACCTTCTTGCCCGGCTTCCGGCAGCAGATGTACAAACGACAAATAAACTTATGTCCGAGATGTTTTCACTTGGTGAAGCAGGAATGAAGAGGATATGTAACCAGATAATTCCGATCGGGACAGGTGATGATACGCGTCCGCGTTTTGCTGTGGAAAGTATGTCACGTTATCTCTCCCAGTTTGGGAAAGAGGCCGAAAAAGCAACATGGGAACAGATATGTATCAGCTATGCAACCAGTCAGAAGGACAATTCTGTTAAAGATTTTTTTATGAAACAGCTTCAGCTGGTAGGTGGCAATGCTTCAATTGAAGCTGTGAAAAACTATCTGATGGATAAGAATATCTGTTTACCAGCACTGGCAGTAATTTCTTCAGCTGGTGGAAAAACAGCGGAAACAGTTCTTTCTGAAGCATTAAAGGATAAAGATCTTCCCTGCGCCGCTTCGATAATGAATGCACTTGCATTAGTCAGATCTGATATGGCTGTAAATGAGTTTATCATGTGGGCCTCTGACAACGACAAGACGATTCGGGCTTCAGCTTTGAATGCTCTTGCAAAAAGTGGCAGCCCCCTTGCATTGCCGGTTCTTACTAAGGCTGCTAAAGCTGTCTCATATAAATGGGAGTATACCGAAGCAACTGCTGCACTATTGGAATATGCAAAAACAGTTGGTTCAAAAGGTGAGAAGAAAACTATGGATAAAATTTGCAAAACAATTATTGAAAATTGTAATGACAGAACCAATATTCAATATAAAACATCTGCTCTTGAAACACTCGTAAATTATTATGGTTATGATGCAATGCCTTTTATTCTTGATGCTGCCCGCCATCCCGATAAAAGTTACAGAAATGCCGCTTACCGCTTTTCTTTATCAATTTCCGGTACTCCGGTAACCAGAAAATGGATTGAATACTATCCTAAGGCATTACAGCCGACCAAACCAGAGATCATAAATATGCTCGGTTTGAGAAAGGACAGACTAGCAGCTCCACTGATCTCAGCATCTTTATCAGATAATGACCCTAGCATCAGAAAAGAAGCTGCAACGGCAATGGTAAGAATTCTTGGACAGGAAGCAATTCCATACCTGATTGATTATATGATAAAATTTACTGATAATGATGATCAGGAATCAGCAAAATCGGCATTAAAGACCATTACAGACAGGCGCCGCATGCCTCTACTCATACCTGTGTTAAAGGACGGACCCCCTGCTGCTAAAAAAAGTACTATAGAGCTCTTGGCATGGGGTAAAGGGGAGGAATACTTTTCGGAGGTAATACCTTACACCTCTTCTGATGTGGAGATTGTTAAGAATGCTGCTTATAAATCTTTAAGCGATCTGGCCGGTCCTGCTGATCAGGAAAAATTGCTTGAGTTGCTCGATAAAACCGAAAACGCTCTGCTGATTGCTGATGTCCAGATGGCTCTTGCAAATGCTGCAAATCAGATAGTTGATCCTGAAAAAAGATCATCTTTGCTTCTGAAGTCTTTGACTGTTTTTAAACAAAAAGCTAAAATAATTCCTATCCTTGCAAGGACTGGCGGAAGAGAGGCATTGTCAGCAGTATTGAAAGAATTTGAAAACGGCGATTCCGGGACACGTGATATCTGCTTTAAAGCTTTAACCTCATGGAATGATTATTCTGCATCATCAGCATTATATGAGATATGTGCATCAGGAAATAAGACTTTTGAAGGAGCCGCCTTTGACGGATATGTAAGACAGATCAGGTCAGCTCCTGTTCCTGATGAGCAGAGACTTTTACTTTTCCGGAAGATAATGCCGCTTGCCAGGAGTGCGGATCGCAAAATTCAGATAATAAATGAAATATCCAGGATAAGGACTTATCAGGCTTTGTTTTTTACAGCTGATTATCTGAATGACCCCACAACAAGCAGTGCTGCTGCAAAAGCAATAATGTATATAGCATTGCCGAATATTGATTCGAAGGCTGGAATGTACGGAGCAAATGTAAGAGATATCTTGAGCAAGACTGTTAACCAGTTAAAAGGACCTGAAAGTGAGTATGATAAAGAGGTAATATCAAAGTATCTTCAGTCTATGCCTCAGGATGAGGGATTTGTCTCTATGTTTAACGGGAAAGATCTTTCGGGATGGCAGGGCCTTGTTGGAACACCTCTCACAAGGGCGAAGATGAAACCTGATGAGCTGGCAAAAAAGCAGGTTGAGGCAAATAAAAAGATGCTTGTGAACTGGAGTGTGAAAGATGGTTCAATCTGGTTTAATGGAAGCGGCGACAACCTTTGTTCAATAAAAGATTATGCGGACTTTGAACTGCTTGTCGACTGGAAGATCACAAAAAAAGGAGATAGCGGCATCTATCTCAGAGGCTCACCTCAGATTCAGATATGGGATACCTCCAGAGCAGATGTTGGAGCACAGGTCGGCTCCGGAGGACTCTATAACAATCAAAAAAATGAAAAGAATCCGCTTAAAGTTGCCGATAATCCGATAGGTGACTGGAACTCCTTCAGGATTATAATGATAGGTGAAAAAGTATCAATATGGCTCAATGGTACTCTTGTCGTAGACAACATAACACTGGAGAATTACTGGGACCGTTCCATTCCGATATTCCCGAAGGGTTCTATTGAGTTGCAGGCTCATGGTACTGACCTGGCATTCAGGAATATCTATGTGAGAGAGATAAATGAGAAGGATTATAACCTCACTCCCGAAGAAAAATCTACCGGATTCGTTGCTCTATTTAATGGCAGGAACCTGAATGGCTGGATTGGAGACACTCTTGCCTACGGTGCGGAAGATGGGATGATCGTCACAAGACCTGACAAAGGTACAATCGGGAATCTTTATACAAAAAATGAATATTCAGATTTCGATATCAGATTTGAATTTCTTCTGACACCTGCAGCAAATAATGGTCTGGGAATAAGAGCCCCGCTCACCGGCGACGCAGCTTATGTGGGTATGGAGCTCCAGATACTCGATAACACAGCACCGATATATGCTAATCTGGAAGCTTATCAGTACCATGGTTCAGTCTATGGGGTAATACCTGCAAAAACAGGGTATCTAAAACCAATAGGAGAATGGAACTATGAGGAGGTTATTGCAAGAGGAACTCAGATTAAAATCATTCTTAATGGAACGGTAATCGTCGATGGTGACATTGCTAATCCCAGGGATAACGGGACTCTGGACCATAAAGACCATCCCGGATTAAAGAATAAAACCGGCCACATAGGTTTTCTTGGCCATGGTTCTCTCGTGAAGTTTAGAAATATCAGAATAAAGGATCTGTCACATAACTAGTTAACCTAAGTTGCTAGTTTTAAAATTTATTATAATTTGGACTATGATAATCTCTTCCCTTAAATATTTCTTAACCCATCCCCAACCCTTCCCTTAAGCATAAGGGAAGGGAGATCTAATTAATAATCAAGAAAAACCCAACCCTCTAACCCCCCTACAGAAAACCCAACCCCCTAACCCCCTTCCCTTAAGGATAAGGGAAGGGGGAACTAATTAATATACAGTGTATTACTCCCCTTCCCTTAATTTTAAGGGAAGGGGTTGGGGGATGGGTTCAAATATCATTAAGGGGGATGGGGGGATGGGTTCAGAAGATATCTAAGGAGAAGGGAATTTATTTGAACTTAAATATTAATTAGCAACTTGAGTTAGTTATTTCTCCTCTGTGACCTCTGTGACTACTCTGTGAAACATTTTTTTTATTTCATAGAGAACCACAGAGGAGGCACAGTGTTGCACAGAAGAACTTTCTATTAATAAATACCTTACAGAAAATGAAAAGAGTATCCATTTTATTAGTTTTTTTTCTTTATCTGAATTCCTTTGCCCAGGTAAAACCTCCGGAACCATTTGGTCCTGTTCCCTCAGAAAGGCAATTGGCATGGCATCAGATGGAATATTATATGTTTGTACATTTTACTGTAAATACCTTCACTGATAAAGAGTGGGGATATGGTGATGAAAACGAGTCAGTATTTAACCCTACTGAACTCGACTGCAGGCAATGGGCCAAAGTGGCAAAAGACGCAGGAATGAAAGGGATAATTATAACAGCCAAGCATCACGACGGTTTTTGCCTGTGGCCATCAAAGTATACTGAACATTCAGTTAAGAATTCAAAATGGCTGGAGGGCAAAGGAGATGTACTAAGGGAACTCAGAAAGGCTTGTGATGAATATGGCCTTAAAATGGGAGTCTACCTTTCTCCTTGGGACAGGAACAGTTCCCTGTATGGCACCCCGGATTATATCGCATATTACAGGAACCAGCTTACCGAACTTCTGACAAACTATGGCGATATTTTTGAGGTCTGGTTCGACGGCGCCAATGGAGGTGATGGTTATTATGGAGGAGCAAAAGAAAAGAGAACTATTGACAGAAAGACATATTACGACTGGATCAACACACATAAGATTGTAAGGAAGCTTCAGCCTGGAGCCGTAATGTTCAGTGATGCCGGCCCGGATATTCGTTGGGTAGGGAATGAGCGCGGGATGGGCAGCCTTACTAACTGGTGCCTGCTAAAAAGAGATGAAATGTATCCCGGAGGAGAGTTTGCCAAGATCCTTGGAGAAGGACAGACAGATGGAAATTACTGGGTGCCTGCAGAGGTCGATGTATCAATAAGGCGGGGCTGGTTTTATCATCAGAAACAGGATTCACTAGTACGAACACCTGAAAACCTGCTCGGATTATATTATTCATCAGTTGGAAGAAACAGTAATCTCCTGCTGAACGTTCCGCCTGACCGGCGCGGATTGCTCCATGAAAATGATGTGAAAGCCCTTATGGGTTTCAGGGAATTGCTGTTAAAGGAATTTTCGAAAGACCTGGCAAAAGGGAAAGAGGTATCAGTCACTTCAATAAGAGGCCAAAAGTTTAATGGTTCAATGATAACTGATGGAAACACTGAAACATTTTGGGCTACCAACGACAATCAGAAAACCGGTGACATTATCATTGATCTCGGTGCTGAAACAGAAGTAAACAGAATTGTACTTCAGGAATATATAAAGCTTGGACAGAGAGTTCAGGAATTTCAGGTTTTAGCTTTTGTAAATGGTGAATGGAAGCCACTTATTGACGGGACAACTATCGGATATAAAGTGATAAGGAAATTCCCTGTAGTAAAAACATCAAGGATAAAGGTAACTTTCAGTAAGTCAAAAGCATGCCTGGCTATATCGAATGTTGAATTGTACAGGGCGCCTGGAGAATGACAGGGAAAGCATTACTTCGGATTTGGGAGGATTAAGTGATCTGAAACATTCTGGCTACTTTAACTGCTCCGGTAACCCGGTTAGTTAATCCTTTCCAGTCTTTTTTCTGAATTAGTTCTTTTGTTATCAGGTTCGATCCTATCCCAACACATGTGACTCCGGCCTCAAACCACTCCCTCAGATTTTCAACTGTCGGTTCTACTCCTCCGGTTGGCATAATGCTGGTCCAGGGGCATGGGCCTTTAATTGACTTTACAAAATCAGGTCCGCCTACAGACGAACCGGGGAATATTTTAACTATCTCAGCACCAAGCTCTTCAGCCTGACTAATTTCAGATAATGTTCCGCAACCCGGCACCCACAAAATCTTCCTCCGGTTACATACTCTGGCCATATCGGGATTCAAAATGGGTGATACGATGAAATTTGCTCCAAGCTGAATATATAATGCTGCTGTGGCAGGGTCCACTACAGAACCTGTTCCCAAAATTATACCCGGAACCTCTTTCTCGCTCCATTTATTCAGTTCACCAAAAAGTTCGTGTGCATAATCACCACGGTTGGTGAATTCAAAAACTTTTATTCCACCATTATGACACGATTTGATAACGTTTCTGCAAACTTCGGGGTCTTTATGATAAAATACAGGTACAATCCCTGTATCACGCATCCTTATTATAACATCTATTCTTGAATATTTTGCCATAGTAGTCAGGTTGTTTATACAAATATATCTAAAATCTTTATCTTCGTCATTCAAACAGACAATATGGTTCTTAATTATATCTGGATAGCTTTTTTTCTTATCGGATTTCTATTTGCACTTGGGCAATTAATATTTGCCGGAAATACTCAAATTTTCAATGAGCTGGTTAGTTCCGTCTTCTCAAGTGCAAAAACCGGTTTTGAAATTTCACTGGGGCTTACCGGAGCTTTGACACTATGGATGGGATTACTTAGAATCGGAGAAAAAGGGGGGGTGGTTGCCATACTTGGCCGGATGATGGGGCCCCTTTTTCAAAAGCTTTTCCCTGAACTCCCCAAAGGGCATCCTGCTTATGGTTCCATGACTCTGAATATTGCTGCAAATATGCTCGGCCTCGATAATGCCTCAACCCCAGTAGGTCTGAAGGCAATGAATGAGTTGCAGGAGGCAAATCCAAAGAAAGATACTGCTTCAAATGCGCAGATTATGTTCCTGGTTATCAACGCTGCAGGTATTACGATTATCCCTGTGAGCATTATTGTCTACCGGACACAGCTTGGTGCTGCCAATCCTGCAGATATTTTCATACCAATACTTATTTCGACTTTCTTTGCCTCGATGACAGGGATCCTGAGTGTAGCTATTGTTCAAAAAATCAATATTTTTGATAGAGTAATTCTTGCATACTTCGGGGGACTTTCAGCAATTATTGCAGGCATGATCTGGTATTTCAGCAGTTTGCCTAAAGAACAGATTACCTCACTCTCCACGCTGGCTGCAAATTTTATCCTTATATCCATCATTATTCTCTTTATTCTTCTGGCAGTTATTAAAAAAGTAAATGTTTATGATGCCTTTATAGAGGGTGCCAAAGAAGGATTTAACATAGCCATTAAGATCATCCCTTTCCTTGTTGCAATCCTTGTGGCAATAGGGATTTTCAGAGCTTCAGGCGCCATGGATTTTATAATCAGCGGAATTACAGCTTTTTTTGCCTGGATAGGTGTGGATACTCAGTTTACAAAAGCGCTTCCCATTGCATTTATGAAACCTTTAAGCGGAAGCGGCGCAAGAGGCCTGATGATAGATGCAATGACGACTTATGGTGCTGATTCATTCGTAGGACGACTTTCATGCGCGATGCAGGGAACAACCGATACAACTTTCTATATAATTGCAGTCTATTTTGGTTCTGTAGGAATTAAAAACACCCGATATGCAATTGGTTGCGGATTACTGGCTGATCTGGCCGGCTTTACTGCTGCAATTCTGGTTGCTTATCTCTTCTTTGGCTGATTATGAAATACTGGGCTTTAGCGGAAAAAATATTTTTGGCAGGGGTGGAGAGAGTACTTCCCGAAAACCTGATATCCAAAGAGATGATGATCAGGAGTAATCGCCTTTTGATTGGATCTCTGGAGTTTTCGCTTGAAGCGATTGATAAAATATTTGTGATCGGCGCAGGCAAAGCAAGCGCTATGATGGCTGCAGAGGTTGAAAAGATCCTTGGCAACCGGATAACGGAAGGACATATTGTTGTCAAGTACGGACATTCCTGTAAACTGAAATATATAAAGGTTACAGAAGCCGGACATCCGGTTCCTGATTCAAAGGGGTACCAGGCAACTAAAGCTATCCTGAAAATTGCCGGGAAAGCTGGTATTAATGATCTGGTAATATGTCTTATATCGGGAGGTGGCTCGGCGCTTCTGGCGGATTTTCCTGAAGAGTCTTCTCCTGAAGAAATGATCTCTCTGAGTAACCTGCTTATAAACAGTGGTGCTTCAATAACTGAAATTAATACGGTTCGTAAACATTTATCGCTGGTCAAGGGAGGTCAGCTTGCCAGAGCCGTTACCCCTGGTACCACCATCAGCCTTATTTTATCAGATGTTATTGGCGATCCTCTTGATGTAATTGCTTCAGGACCAACAACCCCTGATCCGACAACCTATAAGAATGCTTTTAACGTCCTGGAGAAATATAATCTTACCAGGTCTGTTCCTGCAGGAATTTTAAGCTATCTTAAAAATGGATGTTCAGGCATGATAGAGGAGACACCTAAACCTGGCGATACGCTTTTTAAAAAGACCTTTAATCTCTTAATCGGAACTAACCGGATTGCACTTGAGGCCTCGAAGATGAAAGCTGAACAACTTGGTTTTTCTCCATTCATTATAGATGACAAGTTACAGGGAGACATTTATGGTGTTGCAAAGAATATTACAGGAATGGCAATAAAGTATAAAAATGATGATAATGTATTGAAACCTGCATGCCTTTTATTTGGAGGTGAACCCACTCTGAGGATGACCGGCCATGGAATTGGCGGAAGGAACCAGCATCTTGCATTATTATGCAGTAAGCTCATTCAAACCCAGATTGGCATTACAGTACTTGCTGCAGGAACAGATGGTACGGACGGACCAACCGATGCTGCAGGTGCAGTTGTTGATAGTTATACTGTTAAAGACGCTTTGTCAAAAAATATTGATCCTGAGAAATACATTAACGAATTTGATTCTTACAATTTTTTCAAAAAAGCCGGCGGACATATTATAACCGGTCCAACCGGGACTAATGTGATGGATATCGTAATAGCAATAATTGAATAATTGCAATTATTAATTTTGTATATTATTTTTGCTGTCTAACCTGTGTCATATTGAAATTAAATCGTTCTGATGAAAGCTCTTGTTCTTGAAGAATATAACAAACTTATTTATAAAGACGTACCCGATCCCGTAATACTTGAAAACGAGGTTCTTGTAAAGGTAATGGCCTGCGGAATATGCGGATCTGATATTCATGGTCTGGATGGAAGCACAGGACGAAGAATTCCACCTGTGATAATGGGTCATGAGGCTTCAGGTATTATTGTTAAAACTGGTGATAATGTAACAGGTTGGAAATCAGGCGACAGAGTAACTTTTGATTCAACAGTTTATCCCCTGGATGACTGGTATACCATCAACGGGCATTATAACCTGAGTGATAACCGCCAGGTGCTCGGTGTATCTCCGGGAACGTATAAAAGAGACGGTGCATTCGCTGAGTACATCACGATCCCCCAGCATATTCTTTACAAAATACCTGAGAATGTTTCATTTGAACAAGCTGCAATGGTTGAGGCAATTGCTGTTGCACTGCATTCAATAAATATTGCAGGCATTCAAACCGGTGATAAATGTGTTGTTGTCGGGGCCGGAATGATTGGTATTTTCATAATAAAGCTTCTTAAAATTTCCGGGGCTTCTCTGGTTGCTGCAATTGATATTAATCCCGGGAAGCTTGAGCGGGCTGAAAAATCGGGTGCAGATCACACCTTCCTGTCATTTGAGATGGACCTTGAACAAAAGATAAATGCGCTGACAAATTTGAGAGGAGCCGACATATCATTTGAGGCAGCCGGTAAAAGCGAGTCAGTTAATATAGCCATTGATATCCTTCGTAAAGGGGGAAAGACAGTTCTTATAGGGAATACCTCACCAAGTATTGAATTTCCGCTTCAGAAAGTTGTAACCCGTGAATTGAAAGTACTTGGCAGCTGTGCGATCCGCGGTGAATATGAAACGGTACTTGAACTTCTTGCTTCCGGGAAAATTAGTGTGGATGATCAGATCTCCGCTATCGCCCCTTTATCTGAAGGTGCTATCTGGTTCGACAAACTATACCGAAAAACTGAAGCGTTAAATAAAGTTATCCTCATACCCTGATTTTAAAACTATGCCAGAAAGGATTTTTAATATTTCAATAGCAGGATGTGGTAAGGTTGCTCACCTTCATGCTAAAGCAGTACAGAGTATTCCGAATGCAAGGCTGACCGGAGTCTGGAGCCGAACACCCAAAACGGCAGAAGATTTTGCCGGAAAATATAACACTATACCATATAAGACTATCTCCCAGATGGTTAAGGAAAATAATACTGATCTCGTAATTGTTTGTACTCCTCATATGTTTCATAAGCAACCTGCAGTTGAGGCAGCAGAGGCAGGATCAAATGTGCTCGTAGAAAAACCTCTTGCATCTGGTCTTCAGGCTTGTGATGATATCATCACAGCCTGCAAAAAGAACAGTGCTAAACTGGGTGTAATTAGCCAGCGCAGATGGTATGCTCCCGTCAAAAGAGTCAAAGATGCCATTGAAAGCGGAAGGATCGGAAAGCCTGTTCTGGCAACTGTAACCATGCTGGGATGGAGAGACAAAGCTTACTATGATTCTGATCCCTGGAGGGGATCGTGGAAACAGGAGGGAGGTGGAGTCCTTGTTAACCAATCGCCACACCAGCTTGACATAATGTTATGGTTTATGGGTGAGATTGACGAAGTATACGGAATATGGAGAAACCTGAATCACCCTTACATTGAGGTCGAGGATACTGCCCTGGCAATCATTAAGTTCAAAAGCGGAGCAATAGGCAATATCCTTGTCAGCAATTCGCAGAAACCAGGGATCCACGGAAAAGTTCAGATACATGGAGCGAATGGATCCTCAGTTGGTGTCCAGACCGATGGCGGGGCAATGTTCATTGCCGGAAGGAGCGGCATTGCAGAACCTCCTGTAAACGACCTTTGGACCATTCCCGGTGAAGAGCACCTCCTGAAGGAATGGATAAAAGAAGATACTGACACTTTCAACAGCTGCGATCCTACTGTCTATTTTATGAAATGCCAGATTGAAGATTATCTAATGGCCATAGCGAATAATGCAGAACCACTTGTAACCGGAGAATTCGGTCGCAAAACGGTCGAACTTTTTACGGCAATTTACCGTTCGACCCGAGATAACAAACCAATAAAATTTCCCTTGAACCCTGAACCCTGAACCCTGAACCCTGAACCCTCATGCCAATCATCATCTTCGTCCTTGGAATCTGCCTCCTTCTCTTTCTGATACTTGTTGTCAAATTCAATTCATTTGTTTCATTTGTAATAGTCTCACTTGCTGTCGCACTCGCAGAGGGAATGACAATCAATAATGCGGTTGCTTCTGTTGAAAACGGAATCGGAAATGCCATGGGATTTATTGTACTGGTGCTTGGATTTGGAGCTATGCTGGGAAAACTTGTTTCAGAAAGCGGTGCTGCCCAGAGAATTACAGAAAGGATGGTAAAGGCTTTTGGCATAAAGCATATCCAGCTGGCACTTATGCTCACCGGATTTTTTGTAGGGGTATCCCTGTTTTATGATGTTGGATTCTTTGTTATGATCCCATTGATTTTTACAGTGGCGGCTTCAACAGGCCTGCCTCTATTATATGTAGGCTTACCTATGCTTGCAGCGCTATCTGTTACACATGGTTACCTTCCACCTCATCCGGCACCGACTGCCATAACAGGGATGTTTCATGCCGACATGGGATTAACTCTGGTCTACGGAACAATCGTTGCGATCCCGGCAATTATTATCTCAGGACCTGTCCTGTCGAGGGTTCTGAGCAGAATAGAAGCTAAACCCCTCAATGAATTTGTAAACGCGAAAGTGTTGAATGACAATGAGATGCCTGGCTTTTGGGTGAGCCTGATCTCTTCATTATTGCCTGTCTTGCTTATTAGTTTGTCTACGATTGCCGGATTTATCTTTAAGGAAGAGAATGAAATACGAAAGATTCTGGCATTTGTGGGAAATCCTGTAGTTGCTATGCTTTTGTCTGTTCTCTTTGCTGTTTATACCCTTGGCCTGGCAAGAGGAAGAAAGCTGTCGGATATTATGAATTCTGTTGCTCATTCCGTAACAAGTATCACAATGATAATGCTCCTCATTGCAGGAGCAGGGGCATTAAAGCAGGTACTGATAGATGGCGGGGTAAGTAAATATATTGCAGGATTATTGAGCCAGTCAACACTCTCTCCCCTGTTCCTTGGATGGCTTATTGCAACTGTGCTGCGCTTTTGTGTCGGCTCGGCTACTGTTGCAGGAATCACAGCTGCAGGAATTGTTTTACCTATGATTTCCGGGACTTCCGTAAAACCGGAGCTGATGGTACTGGCAATAGGATCGGGATCACTTATGCTCGGGCATGTAAATGATGGCGGTTTCTGGCTCTTCAAAGAGTATTTCAACCTCTCTGTCAAAGATACATTGAGAACATGGACAATAATGGAGACATCAATCGGGGTAAGCGGCTTAATAGGTGTTTTATTGTTGAGTCTTGTTATATGAACCTGAGATATTATGTCTTTTCATCCGATTTGATTTCTACCTTCCGGTTTTCTGGTAAATTGAAATTATTCTTGTAGATTTATTCCTCTGAAAAAATGTCATTTTAATCCATCTGTGAGATGCGAATAAAAAGAAGGGTATTTCAATTTACAATCTTCTTCCTGGTTTTTGATTCACTGGCAGGTCAGAACGGAGTTCCTCTTCTTTCACATTTCACAGAAAGAAGGGAAATCGAGAATCAGAGCTGGGCTATTTGTCAGGACGAAAACAATGTAATGATGTTTGCGAACAGAAGGGGGATACTGACATTTGACGGACAGGACTGGAATATAATTAAGACGAAGTCTGTTCCTTATACTCTTAAATACGATACGGCAAACAGAAGAGTCTATACAGGATGTGATAATAACTATGGTTACCTGGAAAAGGATGAGAAAGGATTTTACAGTTATGTTTCACTTTCCGGAGATTCAGCAGGAGTTGGTCTGGTTACGAGGATAATCTACACCGATTCTACAATCTATTTCTATAGTGAATCGAGTATAAGCCGGCATAATATTAAAACTGGGAAGCTGGAATTAAGACTGAACTCAAAAGGGAACGACTCTTTTGCCGGAATGTTCATTACATCGAAGAACACATTTATTAATGTAACATCGAGGGGACTTTTCAGGCTTGAAGCTGACACACTCTTTCCTCTGGTTACCGGATATTTGTTTGAAAATGACGAGATTCTTTTTTCTCTTCCTTATAATAAGGATAATGTTTTGCTAGGGCGTAGTAAAGGAGTCCTTTCTCTTTTTGATGGAATCAAACTATATGATTATCAGATAAAAGACGATGGTTACCTCAGGCAAAATATCCTTTCGGAAGGATTATCCGTTTCGGATAGTCTTTATGCATTTTCGACTCTTGATGGCGGGGCTGTTGTCGTTGAAAGGAAAAGCGGAAAACTTATTTATACGATTAACTATCAGAATGGTCTCCCCGATGATGAGATCTTTGCAATGGGTTCTGATAACTCCAATGGATTATGGTTATCGCATCAATTTGGATTAACACGTGCAGATTTACGTATAACACTTGGAAATTTCAGCATATATCCGGGTCTTTCCGGAAACCTTACAACAGCTGTCTGGCATAATAATGAATTATTCGTAGCAACAAGCGAAGGTGTTTTTTATCTTACTGAAGTAAAGAAATATACAGAAGTAGAAGTACCTGTAAAAAATGAACAGATTAAAGCTATTACAGGTGTCTCACTTAAGCCAAATTTAAATGCCCTGCCGCTTCAGGAGCCACCAAAAGCAAAAAAAGGCTTGCTCTCAAGAATTTTTGGAAAGAAAACAAATCCTGCAAAAGTCGAAGAAACAAAAACTATAACTGCACAAAAGGGCGTAACGGATCTGCCACCTCAGAGTAAAGTACCGGTATTGCCTGCTGTTAAAGAGAGAGTAAGAAAACTAAAGTCGGTCAATTATGTTTTTAAAAAAGTAGAAGGGCTTAATGAAAAATGCAAACAATTGGTACCTACATCATCAGGATTACTGGCATCTACTAACAAAGGATTATTTATTGTTACAGGTCATTCGGCAAAAATTATTGTTGACGATCGCTACATAAATTTCATATCTGAAATAACAAGTGACAACAAGTATTATATTGCAACCTCAGAGGGCTATTTTTATATAGTCAATAATTCAGGTTCATGGTCTGCTGTTTTCCCTGATAAAAATTTTATTCAGCCTCTTTATTCAATTACATCAATTAATAATGACCTTCTGTGGGCCGGAGGAGATAATGTGGCATTTAAAATAACAAGGAATCAGGGCAGCACAACCGGCAGATATATTACATATACTGTCAAAAATGATTTCCCTCAGAGATACATTGTTGAATTTGTTAACGATACGGTATTCCTTATAACTGAGTCGGGAATCAGTTACTATGATAACGCGGGTGATGCTTTTATGAAATATAAAAGATCTGAATTGCAGGAAGAATTAAAATTGAACTTTATCGATAATCAACCTGGTGTTCCATGGTTAAATCAGGGAGGTGAATGGATCTCATTATCTGCAGATAAAAAAATTGCCAGGAATGATAAAGCTCTTCTCAATTTCTTTAATGAAATTATTTCCATCTTTACCTCACAGGATTATATTCTGGTGGTTACTGCTGATAATCAGCTTTTCAGAATAGACCGTAATAAGACACTCGCAATTAAACCAGATCTCGATCTGTACATCAGGAGTATTTCAAATGATGAGGGAGTCTATTTTAAGTTATCAAATATTGAATTCCGACGAGGCGATAATGCAGTATATTTTGATCTGGTCGCCCCCGGATATCTTAAGCAAAACTCTACTCAATATCAGTACATAGTTGAAAATCTGAAGAATGACTGGTCGAAGTGGTCATCCTCCTCAACCATAACACTTATGCCTCCGGCCGGAAATTATACACTTAAAGTGCGTGCAAAAGATATCTGGGGTAATATCAGTGAACCTAAATCACTAAATTTTACAATCAAGGCGCCGTTTACACAAACAACTTACTTTTATATCATTGCCTTTGCTGCGGCAATGATAATTGTAATAATGATAATCACTATCAGGGAGAAAAAACTTAAAAAAGATAAACAGATCCTTGAATTAAAGGTCAGGGCACGTACAGCAGAGATCGAAGCCCAGAAACAGGAAATTACATCCAGCATTGAATATGCAAGCAGGATTCAGATGGCAATGCTCCCCATTAATGACCATTTCATAAACGCATTTTCCGATCATTTTATCCTGTTCAAACCAAGAGATATTGTGAGTGGTGATTTTTACTGGTTTGGCGAAGATGATAACCATTTCTTTTTCACTGTTGCTGATTGTACCGGGCATGGCGTACCAGGTGCATTTATGAGTACAATGGGTATCTCTACTCTAAATGAAATCATTGCAAATAAAAGTGATCTTCGGGCTAATAAGGTGCTCGACCTGTTGCGTGAAAAGACAAAGATGTCGCTCCATCAGACAGGAAAGGAAGGAGAGGCTGCAGATGGAATGGATATTGCATTCTGTGTTCTTCATAAGGACAAGAAAACTTTGGAGTTTTCAGGTGCTTATAACCCTCTTTTTATCTTCCAGGGAGGAGAACTTAAAGAATACAAGGGTGACAGAATGCCGATCGGAATATATTATGGTGAAAAGGCAGCATTTACAAATTATGAAATTAATACCGGAGATGGTGATACTATATATATTTTTTCTGACGGAATGTCAGATCAGTTCGGAGGTCCTGATGGAAGAAAGTACAGGAAAACAAGTCTAAAAAAACTCCTGTCTGAAATATACACAAGACCAATGGGTGAGCAGCGGCAGATAATTGAAAATGAATTTCTAAAGTGGAAAGGTACTTCTGATCAGGTGGACGATGTTACCATTATAGGATTGAGGATTTAGAAATCTTTAAAATAAATATTTAACAACAAAACTATGAATATAAAATTCCTTGGAGCTGCGAGAGAAGTTACCGGAAGCAAACATCTTCTGACAACTACTCTGGGAAAAAGAATACTTCTTGATTGTGGAATGTTTCAGGGAAAAGGTCTTGAGACAGATTCAATGAACAGAGACCTTGGATTCAATCCTTCAGAGATAGATCATCTTATTCTTACCCATGCTCATATTGATCATTCAGGTCTCATCCCATACATTTTTAAACTTGGATTCAAAGGATCAGTAATATGTTCCAACGCAACCCGTGATCTTTGTTCCATAATGCTTGCTGATTCAGGTTTCATTCAGGAGCATGATACTCAAACCTTTAACAAGAGAAGGATTAAAAAAGGATTACCGGCTGTGACCCCACTTTATACCCAGGCAGATGCGGTTGCCTGTATGAGTTACTTCATAGGAGTACCGTATGAAATGAAATTCCGGATCGATGATAATATTAAAGTCAGATTTACTAACACTGGTCATATGCTTGGCAGCGGTGTAGCAAATATTCAGATAATTGAAAACGGGCAGATTAAAAGAATTGCATACACAGGGGATATCGGCCGGCCGGTTAACAGGATAATTGCGCCTCCTGTACCTTTTCCCCAGGCCGATTTCGTTATTACCGAATCTACATATGGTGATAGATTGCATAACGACATGAAAGTTGTCGAAGATGAGCTTCTTAACATAGTCATCGAAACATGTGTCAATAAAGGCGGCAAACTTCTGATACCAGCCTTTAGCGTAGGACGCACACAGGAGATAGTATATTCTCTTGATAATTTTTTTAACCAGGGGAGACTGCCTAAAGTTGATATATTTGTTGATAGTCCACTTGCAGTTAACGCCACAACAGTATTCAGAATGCATCCAGAGTGCTTCAACAAAGATATCCTGAAAGTTATGGAATCGCATCCTGACCCTTTCGGCTTTAATAGTCTCTACTATATCACAAGTGTTGAAGATTCCAAAAAGCTGAATGATCATAAAAAGCCATGTGTTATTATTTCTGCTTCGGGGATGATGGAAGCAGGACGAATAAAACATCATCTTGCAAATAATATTTCAGACTCCAGAAACACTGTACTTATTGTTGGATACTGTTCACCGACGACACTCGGAGCAAGAATTGGAAGAGGTGACAAAGAAGTTTCAATACATGGAACTGTTTACGAGGTAAAAGCCGATGTCAGGAAAATAGAATCGTACAGTGGTCATGGTGATTATAAGGAGATGATCAACTTTTTAAATTGTCAGGATAAGATGGCTGTTGAAAAAACATTTATTGTTCATGGTGAGTATGAAACTCAGAAGAAATATGCAGCTTCACTACTGAACGAAGGTTATACTAATATTGAAATCCCTGCAAGAGGTCAAAATTATGAAATCTGAAAAATATGGGAAGAGCATTTGAATACAGACGTGCATCGAAGGAGAAAAGATGGGACAAAATGTCAAAACTTTTTCCAAAACTTGGGAAAATAATTACGATCGCGGCTAAAGAGGGCGGCTCCGACCCGAATCTGAATGCCAAGCTCCGAACAGCTATTCTAAATGCAAAGGCTCAGAATATGCCCAAAGATAATATTGATGCTGCCATAAAAAGGGCTGCAGGTAAAGACATTGAGAATTATTCCGAGATATGCTATGAGGGTAAAGGTCCCCATGGTGTACTTGTATTTGTTGAATGTGCAACCGATAACAACACCCGTACAGTAGCTAATATTAAGGCCTATTTCAACAAAATGGGCGGAAGTCTGGTTCCGACCGGATCGCTGGAATTTATGTTTTCAAGAAGGGCGGTATTTGAATTTGAACTCCCTGAAAATAAGAACATTGAAGAAATTGAACTGGAACTGATAGAATATGGTCTCGAAGAAATCGAAAGGTATGATGATACAATTTATGTATATGGTGACTACACCAACTTCGGACCTTTATCTCACGCACTGGAGGAAATGGGAATTGAAGTACAAAAAGCAGCTCTCAGGAGAGTTGCATCAAATCCGGTTGAATTTACTGAGGAGCAGCTCTCAGATATAGAGAAGCTTATTGACAAAATTGAAGACGATGAGGATGTTCAGGCTGTATATACGAATATTTCCTGATGAATTCCGTATAATATCAATTCCACTCTGAGACAATGGCTATCATACTAAAGGCAGTCCTGGGAATTATAACAAGTTTCTTTAGCTTTTACTATTTCAGGGATGTTATAAAAAACAGAAGACTATTTTCAAAGAAACCATGGGCGGGACTGCTCAGCACAGGATTCGTTACGAATTTTTTTGATACGATGGGAATCGGAAGCTTTGCCCAGCAAACTGCCATTTTTAAGTTTTTCAAGCTCGTCGATGACAGACTTATTCCTGGTACAATGAATGTAGGTAATACAATGGCTACTGTGACACAGGCTTTTATTTTCATGACTTCGGTAAAAGTCGATCCTGTCACGCTGGTTTCCATGTCAACTGCTGCCCCATTAGGGGCATTGCTTGGGGCAGGTGTAGTGGTAAAAATGCCTCGCCGAAAGATACAGATTGGAATGGGTGCAGGGCTGATGGTAGTAGCACTAATTATTTTAGCAGGGCTTCTGAATCTTATGCCTCTGGGGGGGGAAGCTATTGGTCTGACTGGATGGAAACTGGCATTAGTTATTGTTATGAGTCTGGTTTTTGGTGCACTGCAGACTATCGGAGTAGGATTTTACGCCCCCTGTATGGCAATGGTATATGCACTTGGGATGCATCCGGCGACGGCTTTCCCAATTATGATGACAGCCACTGCAATGCTTATGGCTGCCGGCGGTGCAAAGTTTGTTAAAGAAAATGCATACGACAGGAAAACAGCAATATCATTGACGGTTGCTGGTGTTGCAGGTGTAATTCTGGCTGCTTATTTTGTGAAATCCTTACCGCTGAATGTTCTCAAATGGTTGGTCTGCGGAGTGGTATTCTATACATCAATTTCAATGTTCATATCTTCAAGACAAAAAGACCCTGGAGACTAATATCCTGTACCGTGCCCCCTGCGACCTGCACCCGGTTACCTGATAAATCTTCTTAACTCACTCCTCCTTTTTTTCCAGTCGGGGAAAACCCTGGAGAGCAGTTCATAGAATTCTTTCCCGTGATTATGATGTCTTAGATGACATAATTCATGCAGGATAACGTACTCCAGATAAATGTCGTCGAGTTTAACAAGTTCACTGCTTATGGTTATCTTCCCCTTTGAAGAACAGCTGCCCCACCTTCGTTTTAGAATTTTGACTGCAAATCCAGCAGGGTTGAAATCATAGGCTTTATATTTTAAGAGAACTTCCCCGAACCTTTTCCTGAATATTTCTTCAGCAATTGTTTTGTACCATTTCTCAAGCATGATTCCTACAATTTCTTTGTCAGAAATATTTTTTAGTCCAATTACAATATTATTTTCACCGTTAAGTTTTACGAAATATTTATTTGATTCAATTATATTAATACGATGTTCCTTTCCATGTAAAAGAGTGACTGATCCGTCAAAATAAGTTTTAATATTATTGATATTTACACTTGATCTGTAATTCTCCAGATGTTTTTTTATCCATGGAGTTTTTGCATTAACCAGATTTTCAATCGTCTTTATTGATGTCCTGTAGGGAGCTCTGACAATAACCCCCTTTTCCGGGCCGACACTTATTGCTAATGATCTTCTCCCTGAATAGATGATCTTATATTTTATCTGTTTATTTTCTGTAGTGTTCACGCTTTTTACCTTTGTTTTGCTTAATTTGTCTTGCAATTCTCAGCTTTCTGTTAAAAATATCTAAAAAACCGGATTTTCGGGAACAAAATATATCATATAATTGTCTTATATACGTTAATGAAATAAAAAATTAGAAATTGTTTTATAGTTTAACCTTAATGCCCCGGTCTATCTTTTGATTCTTTTCAAAACAAGTTTACACAAAATTCTACAGGTTAGGTTAAGACAGGGTTAAGTAAATCGGATCGGGGTTCTAAATAGCGGGTGGCGTCAATGCCACCCGCTCCTTATTTATATACCTCCCTGTATAACTGTAAAGTAATTTTCAATTTGCGGAAAGTTTTATTACTGTAATTTCAGGAGGCATCCAGATTCTGAAAGGAATTGTAAGCAAACCCAGTCCCCGGTTAACATATAGAAACTGATTCTTGTCGTTATATAATCCATTCCACCTGGGGTAGAAGTATTGTGCCGGGCTCCACTTAAATCCTCTGGTAAGGATTCCCATCTGCATTCCATGAGTATGTCCTGAAAATGTGAGATCAATCTTTGTTTTTCCCCTTACAGCGTTCTCCCAGTGGTTTGGATCATGGCTGATCAAAATTTTGAAACTCGCACTATCAGTCCCTGCCATTGCCTTCTTTAGATCACCATGTATCATATGAGGATGCCTTCCTCTGGTAATTACACCGATGAATGCAATCTTAGTATTGCCAACGTTTATGTAACTATTTTCGTCATTCAGGACCCTGTACCCTGAAGCTGTTATTAATTCATTCATTCTGACCATGTTGGATGCCCTGTCGGCTTCATCAAAATCTGGATTATATGTTCCAATATCATGGTTTCCGAAAACAGCAAAATTTCCGAGTCTGCCTTTTGCAAGAGAAAGGATAGTATCGCAACTGTCAAATTCCTTCCAGCCGTAAGTGACAAAATCACCTGAGTTAATTATTATATCCGGGTTAAAGCTGCTAACCTTGTTCATCACTCTTATCAATTCTCCTTTATTCCGGTGGAAACTGGCCAGATGCATATCAGACAACTGTACAATGGTTAACCCCTCAAGATTTCTGTTAAGATCAGGAATTTTTAGTGTGATCTCTTCAGTTTTAAAATTGAATTTGCCAACTGTGCTGCCCTCGATAACAATAGAAAAAACTACAATCCAGATTATAAACCCGGCATTTGTGAGGGGTCTAATATGATTCCCCTTTCCCGACTTTATAAGTTTACCGGTAAAATGGAGTACATCGAGTATTACTCTCGGTACAAGAATGGCACAGAAAGTAGCCGTAAGGTTCATCATTAACCATACGTGTCCGGGATCATCATAATTACCTTTATATGAAGAAACCTGAATATATAATATCCACATATAAATGCTTAATAATGAATTTATTATAACGGCGATATAATATTTTGCCTTTGAAATTGGCTTAAAATGTTGCCTAAATACAATTGTTGTAAGAATTTCAGAAAGGACAAGGATGGAAAGAAGTAGCATTTGGGAGAATTTTAGTGTGTAAAAATACAGAATTAATATTTACATTGGATATTCTTAAATTGGCAACTGTTTATGAGTTTACCCATGGTACAAGTTGATTTTTACGATAAGGATTATTTGCCACCTGAAAAATTGACATACTCTGTTATAACTGCAAGATATCTTGATAAATGGGTTTTTGTCAGGCATCACCAGCGAAGTACTTTTGAAATTCCGGGTGGTCATATCGAGATTAATGAAACGGCTGATAGGGCGGCGAAGCGCGAACTTATTGAAGAAACGGGAGCCATCAGGTTCAAACTGGAATGTGTGAGTATCTATTCTGTTAAAATAGATTCTGAAATTCGTTTTGGGAAATTATATTTTGCTAAGATCACTGAAATTGGACCTGTTCCGGATGTATCGGAAATTGCCGAAGTAACATTTCTTGAATCCCTGCCAGATCCAGTGACATATCCGGAAATTCAACCTTTACTGTTTAAGAAGGTTCTTGATCATCTAAAATACAAGGTTTAAGAATAAAACCATTTTACACCCCCCTGCACCCTGCACCCTGCACCCTGCACCCTGCACCCTGCACCCTGCACCCTGCACCCTGCACCCTGCACCCTGCACCCTATATATACTCAATAGTCACCTTCTTCAGCCATTTCTCTTCCAGCAGCCTGCCTATACGTTTTACGACGGTTCTTCTTATTTCCAGGTCGACAGGAAGATTGGGATCCTGGTGAGCAACATTGATCCTTGTTCCGACAATAAAATGTATCTCATCACTTTCCATAATGAGTTTTACTATTTTATCTGCTGGCCCCTTGCCAAGTCTCACACTGTTATTATAGCTTTTAAGTATTTCATTGACTTTCTGAAGCGTTAGTATTCCCTCAGTTACCAGATCAATTCCCTCAAGAAAACTCTCAGGAGGAAGTTCCGGATCTTCAAATATAAGTTCATCGATAATTGTTCTGTTGAGTGCCCTTGCAACAATGTCTGCAGTGGTTCCCCCCGACAGAATAACTTTTCCCTTAAAATCCTTTACTTTTAAAGCAAGTTCCTGATCCTTATCTTTTTCATAGGGCGGACCGGTACAGATCAACAGTTTTCTCGGATCTCTGAAATATATTGTTGCACAACTTATATCATCCTTTGCCTTGTAACTATCGTTTTTGTGAGCCATTGTGACAATCTTGCCTGCAAGATTCATTGCAGAGATTGATAATTCGCCCGCTATGAGAGATGAAGCATATGCTGAAACATTATCGAGTTCCCAGCCAAATGGCATTTTTTCGCTTCCCATACCACTCTGTGATACACCGTCTGAACATATAAGGATTCTGTCTTCTTTTGCAGGAGAAAATTTACACGTTTTGAGAACCTTGCCTGCGTGTTTACCTTCTGCCAGTTTAACTGTCTTCCATCCGGGATCAAAAGTCTGACTGCCTCTGAGTATTATTGAAGAGGGATTGTCATATTCAAGAATAGTTGTGCGTCCGTTACTCTCAATATCAATTATTGTAAATGTGGAATAGCTTATTTTTCTTTCGCTGCATACGGGCAGAGTATTCATAATTATCTCGGCAATCTTGTCAACATCTTTATGCTCACGTGTAAAATTAAGAGCCATTGTTGCAGAAAGGGTGGCAAGTATATTTGCTTTTACGCCATGACCCATTCCGTCGGAAAGTACTGTAATTACCCGATCTTCTTCCCTTACATAACGGTATAGAAAAACATCACCGCTGATCCTTTCACCATCGAAGTTCTTTTGCTGACTATTAACCTCTATATAGAAATCTTTCCCCATCCGGGGGTTATTTAGTTTTCTTTTTAAACTCTTTTCTGGTTTTATATGACTCAATAATTGAGTTCAACATCTGTTCTGTTTCTGCAGCTCCTTCCCCGAGAAGGAATCCGATTTTCTGAACCATTTCAAGTTGTTTATCAATTACTTCAGAAACCCGGTTTGTCACCTCTTCTCCCTGTACCTCAGGTGAATAAAGATCACGAATAATCGCGCCGCACATCTTGTTTTTCTTTATCGGGAAGATTGAAATATTGAGCATTTTTTCATCAAACCTGACATCCTTGCTTACGACGGGCTGATCTTCTTTCAGAACAAAGGAGAACATGTTGTATACATTAAAGGGCAGAAGTGTTTTGAGATCAGCCCCTGCAAGTCCCGGGATTATATCAGATATGGCTTTGGCATCGTCTCCGACAATATTAATAAAGCTGATATTTGAATGAAGGATTTTCAGAAGATTGTCCACAATTACTACTCCTGTCGGGAGTTTTTCAAGCATATTATTCATCATATCGGAGGCACTCTGTGCTGTCTCCTTTTCTCTTCGTGCAATCTCCTCTGATTCCTTAAGTGCTTTCTTTGTATCTGCCAGCTTTTTATTTGTCAGCCTGAGAGTCTCAATATACTCCTGCTTATTCCGCAGATTGAATGTATGACACATTTCAGGAATAGCCAGACCTTTTGCGACAGTTATTGCGAACTCGCGGCAAGATTTGTACCCGCATGCTCCACAATTAATTTCATCATCAGGATTTTCTTTACCGATTATCTTAAGAACCTCATTGATAGCTTCTTCAGGGGGATCAGGGATTCTCTGGTCATCAGGAGTAAAACTTCTTGAAAAATCAAGCTGTGACCATTTTTCCATATTTTCTTCCCACAGCTTTACATCGAGTCTGTCAACACGTTTCTGTGCGTACCTTCTCACAAGCGATCTTCTCTTGAACCTTTCCTTATGATGTAACATTCCTGGTCCGAGTAAGCATCCGGGGCAAAAGAAGAGATTAAAATGGTGATGGATTGTATCTATATATTTGTCAAAATCATTAATTGCATCCAGAATATCTTCCTTTCCTGAAGCAGTAATTACTCTGCTTGTAACAAGATCTCTCTTTATTCCGGCCGCCCGTAAAATACCTGCAGGCAGGGGATAAAGTGCGCCCCAGTTACCATATGGTGGATCGAACTCCGACATTGTGACAAGCCTTTCCTGTATATTAAATTCATCAAAGAGCTGACGAAGCTCAATAAATGTAAGGACTCCCTCAATAAGTTTTCCCGAATTATAGAGCTGGGCTTCATCTTTTGAGTCTATACACGGACCAATGTAAACGGTTGCTATATCATTGCCATATAATTCTTTAATTACCATCGATGTAGCTATCATTGGTGAAACGATCGGGGCCAGATTAGGTACAAGATCAGGATTGAACTTTTCAATAATTTTTACGATTGCCGGGCAGTTAGCCGTAATATAGTATTTTCCATGCGCCTGTTCAAAAAGGCTGGCATATACTTTTGCTATAAGATCAACGCCAAATGAGTTTTCATGAACGTAGTCAAATCCCAAAGACCTTATCATTCCTACGAACTTCCGGTAATCAGTTATGTCATCGAACTCTGAAGCAATGCTGGGGGCAATAAGCGCTACGCACTTTCTTCCCGATTCAAGCAGTTTCTTAACTTCTTCCTTTGAGTCGCGAAAATCTACAGCATGTGGAGAACAGGAAACAAAACATAATCCGCAACCTATACATCTTCCGGGAAGAATGGCCGGATGTTTTTTCTGTGGTCTGACCTCAATTGCATTAACGGGGCAGACCCTCACACAGGAATATGAATTTTTGCATTTATTATCATTTATCACCATGACTGGTTGTCTGCTATTCATAAGCTTCCGGTATTAGCTCTCTATTTCAATTTTCCCAATTCATTCTCAAGGATCTTCTCAACCTGTGCAAGCCCGACTTCTTCAATCTCTTTTCCGTTAATAATCAGATTCGGGCCATTACTGCAATGCCCAAGGCATCTTGCTCCTCTGAAAACAACTCTGTCCTCGAGATGATTCTTACGCAGATATTCTCTTATGTACTGAACTACCGCCTTATTACCCCTTGAAAAACAGCTGCTTCCCAGACAAATCTGCATTTCATATCTCCTGACCATTACAACTACTGTTTATTAATAAACACCAGCAACAAAAGTAGTAAATATTTCTTTCTCAGATATATCTATTTAAAAGCTGTTATTTCTGGATTTATCCTTTTTATAGCTATTTTAAACGTTAGAAGGTTTATTTACAAATAGATGTATATTTTACAGCAGGTTTAATAAAATAATGATAATCAATAATATACAATTAATAAAATAAACATCTCTTTTTTGCCTGTAGTGTTAAATAAATAACAATGTTTATTAAATAACAATAAATATTAATATATTTGTATCTAGTTATTTGCCACTCTAATCCCCTTTAGAGGCATGTCTTCTAGAAGGAACCGGGACCCCCAACCCCCCTCGAGAGGAGGAACCCCCCTTGAGGGGGACCCCCCACCCCCCTAAGGGGGGCTAAAAACAAAGGATTAACCCCCCTTTAGGGGGCAGGGGGGTCGATCCAGTCCCAGGGGGGCAGGGGGGTAAAAAGACTTTAATTGAAAATGAGGTAAATTGAAAGTTAAATACTGCAAATGGCAAATTCAATAGAATTAATCCTTAATAAATACAAATCCGCAAGAAAAGAAGATCTTATTCCTCTGCTTCAGGAAATCCAGAAAGAGTATGGAATAATTTCTGAAGATGATATTGCAAAAGTAGGTAACCTTCTGGGAATGAGCACTACCAGGATTTATGGACTGGCTACTTTTTATGATCAGTTCAGGTTCATCCCGGCCGGAAAGATACACCTCAGGATTTGTCATGGGACTACCTGTTTTCTTAATGGTTCACAAACAATTATTAAACGCCTTAAAGATGAGTTGGGAATTGATCCGGGTCAGACAACCCGTGACGGAACATTCAGTTATGAAATAGTCTCCTGTATTGGGGGATGTAATAATGGTCCGGTTATAAATGTAAACGATGAATATCTTGTAGGGATTAAAGCTGAACAATTGCCCGGCCTCATAACCAGATTGAGGTTAAAGTTGGAAAACAATTAATTGCAAACAGCTTAATGAGTGTATTGAAAACGATATTGATTGAAAAGGTTCTTCTTTCTGAGTCTGATACTTTTTCTCCTGAAACAGAAAAAATTCTTCAAAAGATAAGAAGAGAAAGAAACACTGCTCCCGTTATTTATGTCTCATCCGGAACAAGCAGTATTATAGCAGGTTCTGAAAAAACCTGTTCTTCGGTTAAGACCTATCTCGAAGAAAACAAGTCAGATGCAGAACTTGTAAGAGTAGGCTGTTCCGGGCCTACAAATTTTGAACCCTTTGTCTGCGTTCAGATACCTGGTAAAAACAAACTCTTTTTCAGGAACATAACAGAGGAAAAAGTAGAACCCCTTCTGAATGGAGTCTTCCACAGCGACCTTAACGAGGAGGACCTTGTCGGTCAGATGGGAACCAGGGGATTTGGAATGTGGCAGGGAATTGGCTTTGTCGATGAATTGCCGTTTTTTTCATTCCAGAAACGTATTGTATTGAGTAATTGCGGCAGTTATGACCCGGAAAATATTGATGAATACATTGCAAGGGGAGGATACCGTACATTTTTAAAGACCATTGGTCATTATACTTATGAAGAGGTCTGCACCATAATTGAACATAGCGGACTCAGAGGCAGAAGCGGGGGTGGATTCAATACAGGCCGGAAATGGAAAGAAGCACTCAACACAGTATCAAATTCAAGGTATCTGATATGCAATGCCAAGGAGAGTGATCCGGGAGCATTTACTGACAGAACCATTCTCGAGAGCGATCCGCACAGATTGATTGAAGGAATTGCAATCTCTTCGTATGCTATCGGTGCTTCAACTGCAATAATCTATATCAGAACAGGCTCTGACTATGCAAGAGAGAGATTGGGCCGGGCGATTGACATGGCCAGGGATTACGGACTAATAGGGCATGATATTTTTTCGAGTGGTTACAACCTCGATATCATTATTAAAAAAGAACCAGGCGCATTTGTCTGTGGAGAGGAAACCGCTCTGATCAGCAGCCTCGAAGGAAAAAGGGGAATGCCGCAGCTTAAACCTCCCTACCCGACAACATCAGGATTGTTCGGAAAACCAACAGTAATTAACAACGTAGAAACGCTGATGAACGTCCCGCTCATAATGCAGAATGGACCTGAATGGTTTCGCACTATCGGGACAGAAACAAGCAAGGGAACAAAAGTATTTGCTGTCACCGGAAAAGGTCGTTATTCAGGCGTTATAGAAGTTGAGATGGGAACACCGATAAGGGCAATTCTTGATGACATTGCTGATGGAATGAAAGATGGGAAAGAGTTTAAAGCTATTCAGCTGGGGGGTGCATCCGGTTCGTTTATTACCGGGGATAACCTGGATATACCTGTCGATTATGAATCTATGAGGGAGAAAGGTTTGGGCATGGGTGCCGGGGGATTTGTCATTATTGACGAGTCGACCTGTATGGTTGACCTTGTAAGGTATTTTATGGATTTTATGAACAATGAGAGCTGCGGAAAATGTATTCCCTGCCGTGAGGGGACAAGCAGGATGGCTGAAATTCTTGAAGGTGTTGTCAGGAAACCTGCAACCGAGGATTCCCTGACTACACTTGAACGCTTCAAAGGTGTTATGCAACTGGAGTCTATAGCCTCAGTCATGAAAGATACTTCTCTATGTGGTCTGGGGCAGACTGCCGCTAATCCGTTCCTGAGTGCAATGAAAGATTACCGTGATGAATTTGAAGAACATATTTTTGACAGAAAATGCCGTGCAAATACATGCCGGGGGCTCAGAACATTTTTAATTGATGTCGACAAATGTACGGGTTGTACGGCATGTGCCTCAAAATGTCCGGTCAATGCAATCTATGGGACACGGCTCCAGCCCTACTTTATTGTGGAAGAGAAATGTACAGGTTGTGGTATATGTTTTGAAATCTGTAAGTTCAGTGCAATCCTGGTTAAATAGATCAATATGCTTTTTACAATTCAGGTAAATAATAAGAAGATAAAAGCGGAAAAGGGCGAAACGATCCTCACTGCGCTTAATCGTAACGGTATCATAATTCCCACACTGTGCAGGATGAAAGAGTTTTCACCAACAGGGGCCTGCCGGATGTGCGTTGTTGAGGTTGAAGGACGAGAAAGGCTGGTTACTGCATGCTCACAGCCCGTTGAAGAATGGATGATAATCCGTACACACTCGCCCAGGGTAATCAAAGCCAGAAAAACAATAGTTGAGCTTCTTCTGGCAAAACATCCCGATGACTGTCTTTACTGTGACCGAAGTCTGAATTGCGAATTACAGCGTCTTGCAGAGGAACTGAATATAAGGGAAAGACGGATCAGGGGAAGAAAAATAAAACCAAAGCTTGACCAGTCAAGTCCAGCTATTGTCAGGGAACTGTCAAAATGTATTTTGTGCGGACGCTGCGTAAGAGTTTGTGAAGAGCTCATCACCGTTAATTCACTCGACTTTATTAATAAAGGGCAACAGACTCACATCGGCACATCATTAGATAAAGATTTTAATTTTTCGAGTTGTATAAACTGCGGACAGTGTGTCCAGGTATGCCCCACAGGAGCGCTTCATGAAAAACATAATATAACCGAAGTTCAGGAGTATCTCAATAAACCGGATATAGTCAAAGTAATTCAATATTCTCAATTGGTTGTCAATGGATTAGCTGAGGAGCTTGGAATAAAACAGGTGAAGAATTTTGACAGGACCCTGAATGCTGTCCTGAGGAAAATTGGCTTTGACAAGATCTATTCTACAGGTTTTGGGACCGATATCCTGATAAAGGAACTTACAGATCAACTTCTGGAAAAGATTGATAAAAAGTCAGATGATCCGGTGTATATCTCTGCATGTCCTGCCTGGGTCAAGTATGCAGAACAGTTTATGTTACCGGTTCTCAACTTCATGTCGAAATTGAAGTCTTCCCAGCAGATTACTGGTGCTCTTATCAAATCTCTGATAGCAGGTCAGTTAAACATTAAACCGGAAATGATATTCTCAGTATCTGCAACACCCTGCATGGCCATGAAATTTGAGTCAAGACGCGATGGAATGATGAGAAAAGGTATCAACGATGTTGATTCAGTGCTGACAGTCAGGGAGCTTGTCAGACTTATAAGACTTTATGGCATTGATATCTCAAATTCTGAAAGTGAGTCTGCGGATGAACCTATGGAATTAAGAAGCTCTTCCGCCATACTTACGGAGGTTTCAGGAGGACTTACGGAAGCTGTTTTGAGGAGCGCTTACTTTAGAAAGCATAATAAAGAGACTGATAAGATATTGTTTAAAAAGATCCGCTCAGGAAGTTCTTTCAGAGATACTGTTTTCCAGATTGATGGTACTGAAATAAAAGTCGCTGTTGTTGATGGTTTGACGGGTCTGGAAAAGCTAAAATCAAACATCGCATCAGGTATCAGATATAGCCTTATCGAAGTAATGGTTTGTCCCGGCGGGTGTGTCCACGGTGCAGGTATGCCGTTCTGTACTACAAAAGAAGGAGTGAAGAACAGAGCCAAATTAGTTTACCACTCTGATGAGACAGAAGCTCTGACGTTAGCCGAAAAATCTCCTGCTATATTTAATTTGTACGAAAGATTCGCAAAGGAGAATAAGGAAATTGCAGCTAAAACTATTTACCACACTCATTTTGCCAGGAGAGATGTATTACTTTAAAAGGTTTCTTTGATTTAAAAATTGAATAGAAGATGCTTGTTTATACGATAAAAGAACTCTGCAGGACATGCTATACCTGCGTTCGGGAATGTCCGGCGAAGGCAATCCGTATCGTTGGCGGACAGGCTGAAGTTATTGATGAAAGGTGCATTGCATGTGGTAACTGTACTAAAGTGTGCAGTCAGGGAGCAAAGATCTTTCTGAATACTACAGACAGAGTAGCAAAACTTCTTGAAGGTGATTTGAAAGTAGCAGCAATAATTGCACCGAGCTTTCCTGCAGAATTTTCCGATTATCCCGATCATCATGTTCTTATCGGTATGATAAAGTCACTTGGATTTGAATATGTGGCAGAAGTATCTTTTGGTGCAGATCTTGTTGCTGACAGATACAAAAAACTGGTATCCGAAAATAAGGGCTATTATATCTCATCTGATTGTCCCTCAATTGTTAACTATATAAAATTTTATCATCCGGGTCTTGTCGATAACCTGGCACCGATTGTCTCTCCTATGGTGGCAATGAGCCGGGTAGTACGCGAAAAATATGGTAAGCATACGCAGATTGTTTTTATAGGTCCCTGTATAGCCAAAAAAGCTGAAAGCACTGAAATAGATGAAGCTATAACATTCACTGAGTTAAGAGAAATGCTTGCCTTGAGGGGTATAACTCCGGAGAATAGCGATCTGTCAGAGTTTGACCAGCCTGTCGGCGGAAGAGGAGCGATTTTCCCTGTTGCCCGCGGATTACTCCAAACAGCAAAAATTAGCGATAATGCCATTAAAGGAAATATTATAGCTGCTGAAGGCAGAATTGACTTTCAGGGGGCTTTAAAGGAATTTGAAGCAGGACTGATAAAGAACCAGCATATGGAACTGCTGTGTTGTGAGGGCTGCATTATGGGTCCCGGATTGTCAAAAAACGGTAAACAGTACAACAGACGGTCACTGGTAAGTTCTTATGCAAACAGCAAAATGATGAACATTGATTCAGCTAGCTGGCAAAAGTCATTTGATGATTTTGCGGAACTTGACCTATCTGTACGGTATAAGCCTGAAAATCATTTAATTGATATCCCTGACGAAAATAATGTGAACGAAGTTCTTATCAGTATGGGGAAGAAGACAAAAAAAGACCAGCTTGATTGTGGTGCCTGCGGTTACGAAAGTTGCGTTGAGCATGCAATTGCAATTAAAAAAGGTCTTGCAGAGGTGGAGATGTGTCTTCCTTATACTATCGAGAAACTGCATAAATCTGTAAAAGATCTGGCATTATCCAATGAGAAATTATCCTCTATGAAACAGGCTCTTAAACAATCAGAGAAACTCGCGCATATGGGACAGCTTTCAGCCGGAATTGCTCATGAACTCAATAATCCTCTTGGTGTCGTGATAATGTACAGTAATATACTTCTTGAAGAGGCGAGGGAGGACGATCCCGTACGAGACGACCTTAAGCTGATAGTTGAACAGGCCGGCCGGTGCAAAAAAATTGTTGCAGGATTGCTCAACTTTGCACGAAAGAACCAGGTTAATCATCAGCTGTTAAATATTAAAGAACTTGTTAATCAAAGCCTTGAAAGTCTCATAGTTCCAGGAAACATCGTTGTAAGAGTCAGTGATTTGACAACAAATCCTGAAGCAATGCTTGATATGGAACAGATGACCCAGGTACTGACCAACCTTATTAAGAACGCAATTGATGCTATGCCAACGGGAGGAGAGGTTAGAATTATTCTTGAGGATAGCCTGGGAGATGTGACAATTTACATTCAGGACACAGGTACCGGTATAAAAGAGGAGGACAGGGCAAAGATTTTTGAACCGTTCTTTACGACAAAAGGTATCGGACATGGGACTGGTTTAGGACTGGCCACAGCATACGGTATTGTTAAGATGCATAAAGGACAGATAGTTGCTGAATCTAATAACAATCCGGCAAAGGGTCCGACGGGGACGAGCTTCAGGATTGTGCTGCCACGAAGGAAAGAGTGAGACGCCTGCAGACTCTGATCAGGTTGAACGTATTATGTTAATAATATAACAATAACTCATATTTATCATATTAACTCTTTGATTTAAAGAAATATTTGAAATTTGCATAGTAATGAACAAAAGTGACTTTACAATCCTGGTTGCAGATGATGATCCGGATTACTTATACCAGACAATTAACAATCTTGAGAGATCAGGCTACAGGACTGTTGCAGTTGAAAGCCAGTCAGAGGCTGAGTTGTACATCTCAAAATTCAAACCCGACCTGGCAATATTTGATCTGATGATGGAAAGTGACGACAGCGGATTTATTTTATGTTATAAGATCAAGAAAAAATATCCTGATGTTCCAGTGATACTGGCTACCGCAGTATCATCTGAAACTGGATTATCATTTAGTCTTGATTCGGAACAGGAAAAGTCATGGATCAGGGCTGACTTGTATCTGGAAAAGGGCATACGAGCTGAACAACTCGATCAGGAGGTAATGAAACTTTTAAAAATCTGAGATGGCTGTTTTAAAGGTACTGGTAATTGATGATGAACCGGGAATCAGATCCGGAGTATCAAGGATACTTGGTAACTTTCATGTTACCTATCCATTTATGGATGAGGATTATACTTTTAAGGTGTTTGAAGCCTCTTCAGGTGAGGAAGGAATAAAAATGCTTGAAAATGACATACCTGATATAATTCTGCTTGATAATAAACTACCTGGTATTCAGGGAGTTGAGGTATTGGATTATATCAGGAAAAAAAGCTATGATATTGTAGTTGCAATGATTACCTCTTATGCATCACTCGATGTTGCAATACGAGCTACAAGAGATGGTGCAACGGATTTTATACCAAAACCCTTCACCCCTCAGGAGCTTAAATCCAGTATTGAAAATATAACAAAACAACAGTATTTAAAGCGAATAACACATAAGCTTCATCAGGAAGGAAAGAAAATAAGGTACCAGTTTTTGTCTGTTCTTTCACATGAATTGAAAGCTCCGCTCAATGCTCTTGAGGGTTACCTGAGAATGATGCGGGAAAAACAGGCTGGAGATAAGATTGATGATTATACGGTGCCAATAGACCGGTCGCTGCAGCGGATAGAGGGAATGAGACATCTGATAATGGACCTCCTGGATTTCACAAAGATCAGACTCGAAAGAAAAGAGGAAAAAATTCAGGAGGTCAATCTGGCACAGGTAGCTTCGAATGCTATTACTACGGTTCAACCATATGCGATTCAAATGGATGTCAGAATTGATCTGGATGTCAGATCATCAGCAATAATAATGGCAGATCCCGACGATATGGAGATTGTTTTCAACAATCTTGTTTCAAATGCTGTGAAATATAATAAAAGAGGCGGCAGGGCTGAGATAACCATTGATTGTTCTGATAATGAAGCCATTATTGTCTTTGGGGATTCAGGGATCGGAATCCTGCCTGATGATATGGAAAACCTTTTTGCCGAATTTGTCAGAATAAAAAATGAAAAGACAAAGAACATTTCAGGAAGCGGATTGGGATTATCTATTGTAAAGAAAGTAATAGAATTATATAAGGGAACAATTAAAGTGGAAAGCACTCCTGATGTTGGAAGTATCTTCACAGTACATCTTCCGAAAAAATTAATCAATATACCTGCATAGAAATGAATAGACTACCCGGAAAAACAGTTGAAAGACTCAGTGAATACAGAAGACAACTACTTGGATGTCTGGCTGAAAGCAAAAACTATATCTTTTCGCACGACCTGGCAGCATTGCTACACATTACAGCGGTTCAGGTACGCCGCGATCTTATGCTCATTGGTTATTCCAGCGTGCTCAGAAAGGGATATGATGTGAAAGAACTAATTGATACGATCGGAAGAATTATCGACTCAGGCGAAGGCCTCAATGTGGCGATAATCGGTATCGGAAACCTCGGAAGGGCAGTTACAGGCTATTTCAGGGGGAAAAGGTCTAAACTAAATGTTGTTGCTTCCTTTGATAACGATCCACAGAAGGTAAATAAAGTTGTTTCAGGAGTAAAATGCTATCACGTTCAGGATATGGAACAGCTCATTAAGGACTTGAATATTAAAATTGCAATACTGACAGTTCCTGCTGACTTTGCCAAAAGTATTCTTGAAGAGGTGGTCCGTTTTGGTATTAAAGGCATCCTCAATTTTACAACAGTTCCACTGAAGGTGCCCTCAGGAGTATATCTTGAAGAATATGATATGATTACCTCTATAGAAAAGGTGGCATATTTTGTAAAGGAAAACAAGATATAGGCTTTCAAAACTGATGAAATTATTCAGGAGCTTTGAGGAGGCTAAAACAATCAGGAATGCTGTTGTTACTACAGGCTCATTTGATGGAGTTCATCTTGGACACAAAATTATTCTGAACAGGCTCAGAAGACTTGCCGAAGAAAATGACGGTGAATCGGTTTTGATAACCTTTTACCCGCATCCAAGGAAAGTTCTTTATCCGGAGACTTCCGGCAAAGATCTTAAGCTAATAAATTCTCAGGAAGAAAAACTTGATCTTCTCAGAAAGACCGGCCTCGATAACATTATCATTATTGAGTTTACTAAAGATTTTGCAAGAACCACAAGCGAGGAGTTTGTGAAATACTACCTTTACGACATTTTAAAAGTGAAGGTTGTTGTTGCCGGTTTTAATCATCATTTCGGGTTTAACAAAACCGGTGATTATCACCAGCTTTGGATAATGGGGTCAAAATATAATTTTGCCGCAGAGGAGATACCTGAACAGGAAATACAGAATGAAACAGTAAGTTCGACACTTATCCGAAAGGCAATCAGTTCTGGTTACATTCAGCGGGCAAACGCTTATCTCGATCATTATTATATTGTTACAGGAACTCCTGCACTTCATGAAGATGATTTTTTCCCTGAAACTATACCCTTTTATAAAGTGCCTGTAACCGAGGAAAACAAATTGTTGCCTCCTCAGGGTATTTATGCTGTCTCCACAGGTAACACATCTGTTGTTTCAAGAGGAATGGTTGTCATCTGGATGAATAATACAGGAGAAACCATTCTTTTTCTTCATCCTTTTGACCGTCAGAAAATATCGACCGGCCAAAAAACAACAATTTATTTTCATAAGAGAATTTCAGGACCTGTGGAATTTTCAAACCGATATATCGCTGCAACACTCCGGTCAGCAATCGCAGAAATTTCTGACCTCATTTACTGATTTGAATCATAATTAAACACCCTCTTTTTGCTATCTTTGCAGATTACTTAAGAATTCACCTGATGAGGTTTGCTCCTGAGAAACTTAGTATTCCTGATCAAAGAATGAAATCGTTCATTGACCCGGAAGAACTATGGCGTTATATTAATAACACGAAGGCTGATAAACAGCGGGTTAGGGAAATAATTAACAAATCCCTCGATAAACATCGGCTTACTCTTGAGGAGACCGCTGTACTTATAAACGCATCAGGGACAGAGCTTCTTGAAGAGATCAAAGAAGGTGCGAAAGAACTGAAAATAAAAGTCTATGGGAACAGGATTGTACTCTTCGCACCATTGTATATCGGGAACAAGTGCAGCAATAATTGTAAATATTGTGGATTCAGAGCTTCAAACAGCAGCGCTGTAAGAAAAACACTGGACGATAATGAGATAATCCTTGAAATTGAAGCTCTGGAGGATAGCGGCCAGAAAAGACTTATCCTGGTTTATGGGGAACATCCTGATTACTCAGCAGACTATATTGCTCATTCAGTTAAAACGACTTATGGCGTAAGAAAAGGCAGAGGAGAGATACGGAGGGTGAACATTAATGCTGCACCGTTCAGTATTGACGGTTTCAGAACAATTGGCAGAGCTGGCATTGGTACATATCAGATATTTCAGGAAACCTATCATCCTGAGGCATACAGCTGGTACCATCTCGGTGGTAAAAAGAAGGACTATGAATGGCGTCTTACTGCGCTCGACAGGGCTCAGGAGGCCGGGATTGATGATGTCGGTATTGGCGCCCTTTTCGGTTTATATGACTGGAGGTTTGAAGTAATGGGACTAGTCAGACATACCAATCATCTTGAAGCTTGCTACAATGTTGGGCCACATACAATTTCTTTCCCGAGAATAAAAGATGCAGCTAAACTTGATCTCAGGGAAGAGTATAATGTTAAAGACAATGATTTTAAAAAGCTTATCGCAATTCTCAGGCTTGCGGTACCTTACACCGGATTGATCCTGACGGCAAGAGAGACGCCTGATGTAAGGAGAGAGGCAATGGAATATGGTGTATCACAGATAGACGGAGGAACAAAAATTGAGCTTGGATCATATTCTGACATTAAAAATGAGGTGCAGAACCTTAACCGTGAACAATTCAAAATAGGCGATCCGAGATCCCTTGCCGAGGTAATAGATGAATTGCTTACTCAAGATTACCTGCCATCGTTCTGTACCTCCTGCTACCGGATGGGCCGTACAGGAGAACATTTTATGGAATTCTCTGTCCCGGGTTTTATCAAGAGATTCTGCACTCCAAACGCTATTCTTACTTTATCGGAGTATATCTGCGATTACGCAACCGGAGAACTTGCTGAAAAAGGATGGAAAGCTATTGATAAGAATCTAAAGACACTTGATGCAGGAGTTGTGAAAACTACTTTGGAAAAGATTGAAAGAATTAAAGCGGGTGAAAGAGATCTCTATTTTTAAGATAAAAGACAAAAGTAAAAAGACAAAAGTAAAAAGACAAAAAGTGATAAGGGTTATTGGAATTAAGATATTTGACAGGATAAAAGAAGCCGGGCTGACCCAGGGTGTCCTGTCCCGCTATGCTTCTGAAATAACAACGCGACTCGGTTTTCATGAAGTAACTGACGAGGTCTGCAGCCGTGAAGCATATATTATTCTGCATCTTACCAATAATGCTGGTAATTCGGCTAAACTAATCTCAGACTTGAAAACACTTGGTGGAATTGAAATACGGGAGATGACCTTTAATGAAAAAGATGAAAACATCAATACTGAATCTCTCAAAGGCAGTGTAGAAATACTTGGTATTCTCGTCGAAAGAAACCTGGAGGTTATTAATGCTGTCCAAAAACTCCTGACTGCATATGGCTGTAATATACGCACCAGGCTGGGAGTAAATGAGCTGATCTTTGGGGAACCTGCAGGACTTATTATTCTTGAACTGAAAGGTGATGAAAAACAACGTCTTCAACTCGAAAAAGAACTCAAAACACTAAATCAGGTACAGGTAAGAACAATGGTGTTTTAATTCCCAATATCCATTCCACCCCTTCCCCCTCCACCCATTATCTGGCTGAAGAAGACCGCATTCATGAATATCTTATTTGTCCCAAACCATATAGCCCGGAAATTAGTATTGTCATAAATTGAAATAATACGATTCCCATGTACACTTACAAAAGAGCTGTTCTTAATCCTTTCCAAATTTTCTTTTGTACAATATCCGCTGAGTAATGGATTTTCAGAATACGTTACAGGATTGTTGTAGATTCCGGGATCCTTTTTTGCTGCTGTTGAACTTGATTTGAACACAGGGAAAGTTGGTCTGTTGTAACCATAGCAAAGTGGATTAGTGAGGTCAGCCTTTACTTCAAAAATCGATCCCGGTATTAACTGAACCTGGTTTTCACCGGACCGGTTTGCATATATTCCGCTGCTTCTTTTATTTGTAGCAGAAGGGAGAAATTCTATCTCCGCAAGCTTGTTCCGTACAAGCCAGTTATTACCGCTCTCATACGCAATAATGGTTCCTCCTTTACGGTTCCACGACTTAATATTATCAATTCCGGCAGGAGTGATGTCGGGTGATCCAGTGACGATCAAAACGTTATACCTGTCAAGGTCCATGGAATTTACTCTAGCCGCTGTGGCCATTGTTACCGGGATATTAAATCTCGTATCAAACATGTGCCAGATCTCCCCTTCATCACTGCTGTTCGTTCCCTCCCCGGTAATCATCAGAACAGAAGGTTTCTTCAGTACTATGAAGGCATTGCTTCCGAGATCGATGCCTTTGGGAGTTAAACCTGTACTTACTCCGTAGACTGTTATACCACATTCTTTGGCAACTGATTCCATAAGAGCAAATATTTCATCCCTTGTGAGTGGCTGCCCGTAAGCTGAAACCATAATTGTACCATATGAGAAATCCTTTTTGTCATTCCCGGTAAAGCTCGTGAATTTATCAGTTGCAACTCTGGTGATAACGCCAAGGTTTTGTAATATATATAACGCCCTGGGTGTAAAATATTCATTCCATTCAAAAAGGTAGGCATATGCATCACGTGTTGCCAGAAGTCTGCCTTTTAAAGCCGGAGGTTCAGTTATTTCCGGTCCCGTGAGTCCCTGCATTTCAACCGGGGTGCTTACCGCTGTATACGGAATATTGAAGGACATTGGCAGAACCCATGTAGATACATCATAGAAAGTACTGTCTGTGAATTCCTTAACCGGTTCAAACAGACTTCTGACAAAAAGATATTCGTTCTGTTTCAGTGGTACCACATAACTGCTTTCCGATTTATATTCAACACCGTTTTTCGTTATATCACGAGCCATTCTGTACACTTTTATCTGATGACGCAGAAGGTTTTTAATAAACTCCCCTGTCCTGGCATTATCTGAGGGCTCTGTAAAAATATATGCTTTTACAGGGTATTTATCTGCCTGTGATAAAGCATCTTTATAGAACCTTCTCTGGTTGTCTAGAAGCTTATCCTTTATTTTAAGTCCTGCCTCCAGTGTCGATAGAGATGTTGTGAACTGGTTTCTGATTGCAAAAGGAAAAGTCAATATCCCTCCAGGTACTTCCCTTTCATGTCCTTTAACGCCTGCCTGCTCATAAAGTATTCCGACCGAGCCGTGAATATCGGGATAGGATGAACCTTTCCCTACATAAAAATCATCATAGCTCTCTTCTGTAAAATAGAGACTCCCGATCGAGTTGAGATATTTTTCGTGAAATTTTCCAATCTCTGCCGTGAGCTCCTGATTCTCTGCAGGAGTAAGCGGATTGTTCCTGCTCTGGATACCCGGCTGGAAGAAAAAAGTAGCGTTTGGTCCCTGCTCATGGTGATCATTGTTGATATTCGGTCTCCACCTGTAGAACGCAGCTACTCGACCTATTGATTCGGGATGCTGAAGCATTATATAGTCGCGGTTAAGATCGAACCAGTAATGATTGCTCCTGCCTCCCGGAAAGGGTTCACTGAATTCCCATGAATTGGGATCAGGATTATTATTCAGACTTTTTGCAAAATTTACCCAGGTGGAATGTCTCTGCATGCCATCAGGATTCAATGCCGGATCAATAAGGATTACTTCATTTTTCAGTATTTCGTCAATCTGGCTTCCCACACCTGCTATCAGGTAATATGCTGCCAGTGCGGATGCGTTCTGTGCACTGGACTCGTTACCGTGAACCCCGTATCCCAGCTTTATGAAGATTGGCATATTTTTTACATCTGCATTGTCAGATTTTGAAGGATCGCATAATATCAAATGCTGCTGCCTCAGTTGTTCAAGATTTTTAATATTCTCCGGTGAGCTTATAATTAACTGCCCCAGCGGACGTCCCTCGTAGCTTCTGCCGTATTCTTCCCATATCGCCCTGTCAGAAACTCTTGCCAACTCCAGCATATAGTAATACAGCTTGTCGTGTGTAAGATGCCATTCACCAATCTCATGACCAAAAAACTGTTTTGGCGCAGGAATTGAAGGATTATATGATATCTCTTTAGGCAGATAATATCCCAGGGTTACCTGGCCATTTACCGAACCGCAAAAAAGAAGTGCAAGGATAACGATGATAAGTTTGTTCATTGGAATAAGGTTAGATTAAACAGAGGGGCAATATATATAAAAAATTGTATTGATAAATATTAAGGGAGTTTGTTATGCAACAGTTCCAAACCCTTAAATCTTCCGTCTTTTGTTATAATGCAACGAATCTCCCCACTCGCCATAAATTACTTCTGAATCAGCCAGGCTTATCCGGGCTTCAAGACAGCTTTGACAATCTTCCGCGGAATCATCCGTACATGGCTTGTTATCATATAGCCTATAACTGTTTCGGTATTTTCCGGGTGTAATGTTAGGCATGACAATATTTGCTCCGATCCTGACTGCTTTTTCCCTTCCTAATGGATCAATTGCCTGTAATGCAGTTGCCGCGACAATATTAATATCCTTCATCATGATACGCAGAATGGCTATCATTTTGAGAGTAAGATCAAATCTCTCCATCAGAGGAAGAAGCTCTTCACCGGAGTTGGCCATAGGAGTATCGGCGTGTTCAATATATGGTCCCATTCCGCACATATCAATATCAAATTGCTTCATGAATAAAAGGTCACCGGCAAGATCATCGGGGGTCTGGAATGGTAAACCAATCATGACACCCGTTCCTGTCTGGTATCCTATATCCTGCAGGCTTTTCAGACATTCAAGTCTGCGGTAGAAACTATGCTTTGAATCGTCAGGGTGGATTTTATTATAGAGTGTTTTGTTTGTCGATTCAACCCTGAGAAGATAACGGTGAGCTCCGGCATCAAACCATTTCTTATATACTTCAGGTTTCTGTTCACCTACTGAAAGTGTTATACCCAGTTTCCCATCTGACAATTCCTTGATTTTACTGAGCAGATTTTCAACCCTGTCAGAAAAGAATTCACTCTCAATCTCTCCCGATTGCAGGGCAATTGAACCATAATTATTATCGCTGGCAAATCTGGCGGCGGCAAGTATTTCATCATCAGACAGGTTGTACCTGGTAAGGTTTTTATTGCCCTTTCTGATACCACAGTAAAGACAATCTTTTGAACAGATATTGGAGAACTCGATTAATCCCCTGAACCATACTTTGTTACCAATATATTTATCCCTGACTTCAGCTGATTTTTGATAAAGAAGTGCTTTATCATCACCATCTGATCCAAGGAGAGAAATTATATTTTCCCTGGTAAAATCTTCCTTCTCTAATATTTCTCTTAACACTCTTCCCACCTTGTATTTTGTCTCTTTTTAAAATCCTCTTCCAAACATTCCCCAAAGGGTGACTTTAATCTCTTCCCATCTTTTCATCGCAGCGTTGGCAAAGTTGTTGGTATATGCGGTAACATATTTTTTTGCATCATCACTCTTCCCATCCCGGACAAGATCTGTGACTTTTTTTTCCAGAGCCGGTAGTTCTTCAAACGCTTTATCTTCAAGCTCTTTAACAGCGGGTTCAATAAGCGTTCTTCCTCTTGACCAGTTTACGGTGGCAAGTCTGTTTGCCTCACGGAACGACCATATGGCCGCATCAGTGCGGTATCTCTGCTGACCACATATTCTGAATGAAGACGGGAGTGTGAGGACGCCCGAAAATATTGGTATTCTGGGACTCTGACCCGGGTTGTCAAATGAGAACCATGCAACCGCTCCGACTTCATCAGGTAACCAGCTGCGGCATTGAATAACATGTGAATATGAGCATCCTGCGATGGCAATTGTACGCTGACGTACTACAACCCCTGGTTTAATTTCATTTAACACGTTACGCAGATCGTTGTTCATCCAGTTATTTATCACCGGCGTTTTAATTTGTTTAACTATCTCCTTGTCATCCTTATCTTTCTCTTTTACTGTTATCAGCAGATTCTTAGTCATATCCCACTCTGTTCCTTCATAGGTCTCCCTGAAATATTTCATGACATCGCGTGGGGATAATTTCTTATCAGGTTTGACGGAGAAGGGGAGTTCTTCAGCATCAAATGAGAGATTCAATGAAGGGGCAACGGTACTAAGGATATAAAATTCGCGGATGGCAAAAGGTTTTCCGCCTCCAATTACCTTCCAGAATTTCATTGGCTCTTTTCCATCCCAGTATCCAAGCTTTTTTGCTGTATTCTGCAGTTCAGTACTATACATAAAGTAGTCAGGATTCTTGAAATCAACTGTCGAGATCCTGGGAATATTTGCACAAACCCCAACATTTTCATCAGGAATTCTTTCAGCACACCAGATGGCTGAAGGTTTTCCTTTCCCTGAACCTGAAATTTCAAGCTGCCAAACCTCCTTTGGATCAGCAAGAGTTATGCACTCAGCTAAATCGCCATAACCATATTCTTCTGCAAGCTTACCAATTAAAACAATCGCTTCCCTTGCAGTTTTGCACCTCTGGAGTGCTATTTTTTCAAGCTCTTCAATCAGGAACAATCCACTTTCATTTCTGAGTTCGGCTCTTCCGTAGATTGTTGTTTCACCGATAGCCAGCTGTTTTTCATTCAGGCATGGATAGGCAGTATTCAGGAAGGCATATGTTTCAGTCACCTCAGGTATCTCTCCTTTTTTAGTGGTCTTTCTCATATCCCATGATTCTTCCGTATTAAGTAAGCCCCAGTATATGGGATGCATTTCTCCCTTTTCAAATTTTGAGTGAGGAAAAATTTCCAGCCATGTCCTGTAATTTCCGTCACATGTGTGGGAAGTCATTACAGATCCATCAGTTGATGCGAGCCTTCCTACCATAATCGTAGTGCAGTTCTCAGCATAACCCCGATCACCTGCATCAAGACCCTGAAATTGAGAATATACCAGAGAAAAGAAAAAGAAGAGTAAGATTGAGAAATGCAATTTGTGAAAGGGGTACGATCTTTTCATTTTATGTGTTTTAGATTCAGATATTTTTAATCCAACCAAAAACACAAATGTAAGTTTTTACACAATAGTTAGCCAATTATGTATTCATGATATTTTGTAAACGTTCAGGAGATTTTAATACTGCATTCAGAATTTATCGAAGATTATTGATGACTCCTTGACTCCCATATTAGCTAACTGTTTAATCACAGCATCCATCATTGGAGGAGGACCACATAGATAAAACTTCTTATAAAATACCGGTATATTAGCTTTCAGAAACTCTTCATTAATCATGCCATAGTAATATCCTTCAGCATTTTCCTCAGACAGAATATTTACAAAAGCATTTCCAAGCAGACCTTTCAGTTCACATTCAAGAATAATATCAGCTCTGGTTTTATTTGCATAAACAAGAATATTGTCAGCAATTTCTTTTTTGCTGTCAATATCCCTGAGTATTGAAATGAATGGCGTGATCCCGGCACCGCCAGCAATAAATACACCCTCTCCTTTATATGCAATATCTCCCCAGACATCGCGGATAATCAGCTCAGAACCAGGCTTAAGTTTGTTCAATTCATTTGTAACGCCATTATGTTGCGGATATATTTTTATTGTGAATTCCAGGTAAGGTGCTGAATTGAGACATGTAAAGGTAAAGGGATTTTTCATGTCTTTGAATGCGGGAGTGTTTACTGACACCTCCGTGGCCTGTCCTGGTATAAAAGAATAACCTGATGGCTTTTCAACCTGGAATCTTTTAACATCATGTGTAATCTGTTCTATTTTAAGGATTTTTACTATATGCTCTTCCATATTATCGTTTTTAATTTTTAAAAGGATAATCATTATCTGCATTAATACGGAATTCCAAATAGCTCCTCTGAGTTTAAGAGCAGATCAACGTACTGAGCTCTTTTGTAAACGAAAGGATTATTCTTAAGATTATTCTTCGACAATGCACCCTGAAACTCAGTTATTGTATCATAGTTTTTCAGCTCCATCCAGTCGTAAATATCTTTCTTCATCTTAACTATTTGAGAAAGGCCATGTTTATATAATATGCTCACTACCTGAACACAGGATGAACCGGACAGAATCAACTTGACAATATCTGCTCCTTTGAAAACACCATGACTGCTGCAAATGTCGGCCTTAATATTCTGAAAAAGCAGACCAGAATATCTCAGAGATTTTCTATAATCTCCTTCATTACTGAGATTAAATTCTTTAATATGCTTTTCAGAATTGATATTGATATCTGGCTGGAAAAAGGAATTAAACAAAACAAATCCGCTTACACCTGTCTGATCAAGTCTTTTAATGAAATTCAGAATATTAGTATAGTCAGGGCTCAATTTAACACTGACAGGTATAGAGACTTTATGGACAATCTCTTTCACTATATTGATCTGTTCATCTTCAATTGCTTTAGCGCTTTTGTTAAAGTCGGAAGGGATCTGATAAAAATTCAGTTCAAGTCCATCCACACCTGTCTCGCTTAACAGGCTGGCATATTGTATCCAGGTGTCACTGTTAACCGCGTTCAAGCTGGCAAAAAGCGGAATTGAAATGCTTTCCTTCGCCTTCCTGAGATTGAGCAGATGTTCTTCCGGTCCGGCATGAACAATATTTGGATGAATTGTTACCATTTCAGCATGGAGATCATTAAATTCATTAAGTCTCTGATCAAGCTGAAAGCTCTCCAATTGAATTTGTTCCTCAAATAATGATTTATAGACAATTGCTGAAGCTCCAAATTCCTCGGCCTGTTTAATCTTATCTAAATCTGCAGAAATATTCGAAGCACCAACTATGATTGGATTATCTAACTCGATACCCATATATCTTGTCTTAAGGCTTTTCATTAGCGAAATATTTATAATGAATATTTAAGTATTAACACTGCTTTATAACCATGATTATCTCCTTCTGTTCAGCATTATTCAGTAAAGGTTTCACAGAAAATGTTCACAGATATGACTTTACTTTTTGCCAGTATGCGGCAGTTAATGTGCCTGACCCGTTCCAGCTCCTGGCTATTGCCTCATAGTTTGGATACCCTATCTTTTTTGCGTAATAAAGGAAAATCTCTTTAGAGATCTCAATATTGTAAAGGTCGTTCTCTTTGTAATTTTTGCCTGTTCTCTGATTATAATCCAAAAGTCTGATTGGTCGGATCTGAAAAGCCCCAATTGCCATTTCATCGCAGTTTATTGCTGCAGTATCTCCCTTGCTCTCTACTATTATAATCGCATTGATGAGTCTTTCATAAAGATCTACAGGCTTTGATTCAAGGATAAACACTTTAGTGATGTCAGGCGCTGCTGCGCTCAGGCTCAACAAAAGGAATAAAATCAAAAATAAACCTTTCTGGTATGAGGATTTTTTCATCATTTTGGTTTATATCACAAATGTATGTCGATCTAGAAAATTGTACATTAAAATGAAATTAGGATTTGATTAAGAATGAGTTAATATATATTCATTTATAGTCTGTCAATTTTGGAAGCCATTATAAAATCATTTTCCGACAACCCGTTAATCGAATGTGTCGATAATTCGATAACAACTCTGCCATAATAGACATGCATATCAGGATGATGACCTTCCTCCTCAGCCAGTTTTGCCACTTTATTCACAAACTCCATTGTGTGAAGATAATTTATGAAAGAAAACTCCCTGGTTATTTTACTGATTTCTATAACCTTCCAGTCATCTGAAACTTGCTTTTTTAAAGCTTCAACTTCCTTCTGATTCAAAGGAGGGACCCCTCCCTCGCATGGTTTGCATTTTTTTGCAGTTAAGTCCATAACTCTCTCTGATTTAGTTTCTTCTTCAAGTTTTCAAGTAACTTAATTAAATAATGATGAGTGTTTTACATATGTTAAAACAATTTTCTCACCATTATTGTTCTGTTGCAGTCTGGAATCAGAGAATTAAATATGATCTGTTTTCTATAACATTTGGTTTTTTTATTCAAATACCGCAGCTACCTTGCTTTGATATCTGTTGATGCTTCAGGAGTCTTTTTAGCCTCTCTATGCACTGATCCCTAGCCTGGTGAATGCATCAGACCAGCTTTCCTCGTTCATTTTCTCCCTTTCGCTTTTTTTCTCAATGTAATATTCCTCAATAGGTAATCCGGTTTCCCTTGCAAAGTATCTGTTCAGATAGGTATAATTTTTTCCAATTTTACCTGAGATGTAAAATGAAAAACTGCAATTCAGACTTGTGTTTTTCTCAACCAGTTCAACAATCGTATTACGGATCTTTGAAACAAGTTTACTGTTTTTGAAGATGACTTCAATTCCATATTTATGAAGTGATTTATCAAGTTTTGTCATTTGCGCCAGAGATAAATCTTCAATAAACTCTATTTCCCCTAGTTCAAATGATCTGTATCTCAAACTGAGCCTCTCAAGTTCATAGAGTACAAAGAATTTTGTTCCCTGGCAAACCATATTTTTAAGATAGATTTTCATAGCTTCTTCTTTTTGCTTCAATCCATCAGTCATCAGCCTTCCACCTACATTGAATCTATATATCTCTTTTCTATCAGTTCCCAATCGACTAAATTCCAGAAAGCTTCAATATAGTCAGCACGTCTGTTTTGATAATCAAGGTAATATGCATGTTCCCACACATCACAGGTCATCAGTGGCATTAATCCACGTCGAAGGGGATTGCCTGCATTACTCTCCTGTAATATTTCCATTGATCCCTTAGGATTTCTGACCAGCCACACCCATCCAGATCCGAACAATGATCCTGCCGCTTTGGTAAAACTCTCTTTAAAAAATGATATAGATCCGAAGCTGTCAATAATGAGCTGTGCGAAAGGGCCATGGAGAAGCTCATTTTTACCGGGTTTCAACTCTTCAAAATAGAATTTATGATTCCATGCCTGTGCAGCATTATTAAAAACAGCCCCCTCAGAAAGTTTTATTATGGTTTCCAGGTCAGCGTTTTTGAATTTTGTCTCACCAATCAGGTTATTCAGATTTGAAATATATGCCTGATGGTGTTTACCATAATGAAATTCTATAGTACTGGAAGAAATATACGGTTCCAGACTATTCTTCTCATAAGGTAGTTCAGGTAATTCAAATTTCATTGTATTGATTAATTGATTAGTAGTCATGTGGGATAACAAATTTGTAGAAGCCGGAATTAGCTGCTTGCAGGATCAAAATTACATGTATGTTGGGCGCAGCAAATTAAGAAATGATTAAGGTTGTATTAAGAATAAATTAATTGTGGAAATTTCAATAATTTTAATTGTCTGGATTAATAGCTTTGTCATATATAAGGCTTCTATTTTTTTTTTACTTAAGAATAATATACTTTTGATGGTTTTAAAATCCAAAATGTCAGCAAATTCTTCTGATAATATATCAAAAGCTCGCTGGTACTATTTAAACCAATCACATCCTCTCAATAAAACCGTTTGGATTTCCATTAGCATTATATTTGTTTTAGCCTTCCTCGACCTTACCGGGTGGATCTTTAATATTACGGTACTTAAAAGTATTATGCCGCAGTGGATACCAATGAAGCTGATCACCGCCATCTGCTTTTTTCTTGTGGTTTCCTCACTGGTAATTATTCAATTGAGCTTGCCAAAGTTGCTGGAAAGAATTCTTATGGGTATTTCAGCTTCTTTTATTTTCCTTGCTGGCATATTGACGATTTATGTTTATCTCTTTAAATTAATACATGGCCACGAATCATCATTAACCGGTGTATCGTTTCTAAAGTTTATACTGAGTCAGGAGTCAATAATGGCATTTTTGACTGCGTTCAATTTTCTCCTAATAGGTATTATTTTTTTTCTTTTAGAGACAAAGGGAACTAAATCAACAGGTCTGGCACATGCATTAGTGATCCCTGTTGCGATGATAAGCTATTTCGCAATTTCGAGTTATTTTTTAGGGGTTTATTCTTCGACAGATTTTCTGGATACACCTGTGGCTCTGAATACCGGATTTGCATTTTGCGCATTTTGTGTTGTGTTATTAGTGATGTACCCTGATACATGGCTCACTGCAGTATTTACTTCTCAGGAAACGGGAGGGATTATAGCCAGAAAACTGACACCCGGTCTCCTTTTATTGCCTTTAATTATCGGATGGTTAAGGATAAAAGGGGAGAAGGAAGGTTTTTACAGGTCCGAAGAAGGCGTTGTGTTTGTTGCCATTACTTACGTTATCTGTTTCATTGCACTTGTATGGTTCACAACAAGGTCGGCTATCCGGATAGACCGGAAACGGCGCACAGCTGAGGAGGCACTGAAAAAGTCTCACGATGAACTTTTACAGCTTAATCGTACATTAAATGCCCATAGTAAAAGCAGTAAGGCTATGATGCGTGTGGCTGATGAAATGCAATATCTAAATGAAGTTTGTAAAATAATAGTTGAAGATTGCGGCCATAGAATGGTATGGGTTGGGTATGCTCAGAACGACCGGGAGAAAAGTGTCAAATCAGTGGCATCATACGGAATCGATGAAGACTATATCGAACATTTAAATATAACATGGGAGGATACTGAAAGAGGAAGAGGACCAACAGGGACTGCAATCAGAACAGGGAAAGCAGTGCAATGCAAAAACATGCTGACCGACCCTGCCTTCAAACCATGGCGAGAAAATGCTATTAAGAGGGGTTATGCATCATCATTGGTGTTGCCACTCTTAACCGAAGGAAAACCATTCGGCGCAATTTCGATATATTCAAAAGAACCTGATCCTTTTTCAGAAAATGAGATAAGTCTTCTTTCTGACCTTGCTGATGATATGGCTTATGGAATTTCATATATCAGACTTTTAGCTTCTGATAAGGCAGCCATCCTCGCACTGGAAGAGAGCGAGAAAAAATTTTCGACAGTATTCTATTCTGCCCCTATTGCAATGTCTCTGGCTACAATACCCGAGGGTAAGCTCTTTGACGTGAACCAGGCCTGGCTGGATCTGGTAGGTATTAAGAACAAAGATGAAATTGCTGGGAAAACTTCAGTGGAATTGGGTTTGATACCTGATAAAAATTCGAGAGACAATATTCTGGCACAGTATAATCAAAAAGGTTTTGCCAGGAATATAGAAATGGAAGCCTCAACCGCGAATGGACAAAAGCATAACCTTCTTGTCAATGTGCACAGGGTCGATATTGCCGGTATTAAATACCTTCTTTCTACAAATGAGGATATTACTGATCTTAAATGGACTGAGAAAGAGCTGAATAGCACCAAGAATTATCTTGAAAACCTTATAAATTATGCAAATGTACCAATTATTGTATGGAACCCCAAAACCCGTATACAATTATTTAACGGGGCATTCGAGCATCTGACAGGTTACTCATCAAAAGAAGTCTTAGGTAAAAAGCTGGACATGCTGTTCCCGGAAGAAAGTGCAAGAGACTCGAATGAAAAGATGAAACTCTCCTTGCAGGAAAACTGGGAAACGATAGAAGTACCTATTTTGTGCAAAAATAAAGATGTTAAGACTATTCTTTGGAATTCGGCAAATATTTATGATGCAGATAACAAAGCTCTGATTTCAACTATTGCCCAGGGTCATGATATTACCGAAAGAAAACATATCGAAGAAGAATTACGTGTATCGAAGGAAAAGTTAGATCTGGCCCTCAACAATGCCAGCATTGGCATTTGGGAATGGGATATTTTAACAAATGTCATAGAATGGGATGAGCGGATGGAAAGCATTTTTGGGATTGAACAAGGAACTTTTGGGGGTAATTATGATGCGTTTGAAAGATTTTTAGTCGACGAGGATATTGCCCACATAAGGAAGGCAATAAGCAATGCTCTTGAATTTGATATTCCGTTCGAAACGGTTTACAGGATAAAACTGAATGGTGGAGAAATTAAACATGTTAATGCAAAAGCACTTGTTAACAAAGATTCTGATGGAAAACCTTGCAGAATGATCGGTGTTTGTTTTGATATTACCGAAATGAAGAAAGGAGCAGAAATGGCACTGTTCAGGCTTAATGAGGATCTTTTGCGTTCAAATAAGGAGCTTGAGCAATTTGCATATGTGGCCTCCCATGATCTCCAGGAGCCATTACGCATGATATCGAGTTTTACCCAGCTGCTCTCACAGAGATACAAAGATAAACTTGACAGTGATGCCAATGAATTTATTAAGTTTGCTGTTGACGGAGCTTTAAGGATGCAGAATCTCATTAATGATCTTCTTGAATATTCAAGAGTTGAGACAAAAGGGAAAAGCCTGTCGGAAACCGATATGAATGTAGTGCTGGAACTTACACTTAATAATCTGAAACACAAAATAGAAGAAAGGGAAGCACTGGTAACTAACGACGTACTACCTGTTGTTTTAGCTGATAGCGGACAAATGGTCCAGCTTTTGCAGAATCTTATCGGAAATTCCCTGAAGTTTTGCAAAACCTCACCCAAAGTTCATATATCTGCAACTGAAGAAAAAGATCATTATCTGTTTTCCGTAAAAGATAATGGAATAGGAATCGAACCTCAGTACTTCGAAAAGATTTTCTCAATATTCCAGCGATTGCATCAGAAAGAAGAATATGAAGGAACAGGTATCGGACTGGCAATCTGCAGGCGGATTGTTGAACGTCACGGAGGGAAGATCTTCGTTGAATCAAAACCCAGAAAAGGAACTACTTTCAGATTCACTTTAAGGAAAAATAAATAAAAAATCTATTAAATATGGAAAATACTATGATGAATTCTATTGACATCCTGATTGTTGAGGATAATGAGGGTGACGCACGTCTTATAAAGGAAGTATTTAATGAAAATAAGTTGTCAAATTCTCTCTTCTTCGTAAAGGACGGAGTTGAAGCAATGGATTTTCTGTACCGTAAGGGAAAGTTTAAGGGTGTACCGCAACCCGATCTTATCATTCTTGATCTGAATCTTCCAAAGAAAGATGGTCGGGAAGTCCTGGCAGAAATAAAAGATGATAACAAACTTAAGCACATTCCGGTTGTTATTATGACCATCTCTCAGGCAGAAGAAGACATCTTCAAATCTTATAATCTTCATGCTAACTGCTTCGTAACCAAACCTATCGACCTGAGTCAATTTACAAAAGTTGTCAAGTCAATTGAAAACTTCTGGTTCTCGGTAGTTAAACTTCCGGCGAAACATTAAGCAGTTGCTTTACTACAACCGGAAATGACTAAACCAAGTGGCACAACACCAGATGGAATCAGGCCTGCACAACAAATCAGCATTTAAAGATTCTACCCTACCGGAACCTTTGTTAAGGATTTTAATGGTCGAAGATAACCGTGGAGATGTGGTTCTAATTGATGAATTATTAAAGACCAGTGGTGTCAATTTCAACCTTATTCATGCTTCAGATCTGAAGGAAGCTTCCACAATCTGTAATAAAAATGAGTTTGATGTAATGTTGCTGGATCTTGGTCTCCCGGGAAGCGCTGGTCTTGAGACTTTACGACAGGTAAAAGATTTAAGTTTAAAATCGGCGATCGTTGTACTGACTGGCCTGGATGATGAGGATACTGCTCTTGCATCTTTGAGAGAAGGAGCTCAGGATTATCTGGTAAAAAGCAAACTGACCTCTGATAATGTTTTACGGTCAATAAAATATGGAATTGAAAGAAAGAAGATACAGGACTTACTTAAAAGACATACCCGGCAGTTTTCGTTGCTTTCTTTTGCCACCGGCGTAATTACCAGATTGGAGGATATATCCTCTATCTATGATATAACCTGTGAGAATATCACAAAATTACTGGGAAGTGCTTCCACTCTTGCTGTTGAAATTAAAGACTCCGGTGCTTTCCAGATGTCATGCATTGAATGGCTTCAGCCATGGGTAGATAAAATCGAAGCGATTTCAGGTATTCTGCTTAACAATCCTATTCTGGAGACATTTCACCTGGATAAAGATTACACTATGCTTTTTAATGATGGGAAACTTCATGAAATTGGAGGTGGACTTTACACAGTTTTTTCAGGGAAAGTCAGCAAGGCTGATTGTTACAATCTTGAAAAACTAATGAATATAAATAACATCTATGCCATTGGTTTTGCTAAGGGAACAAAACTTTACGGCGGCGCAATTATTTTTTCACAAGATTTAATCAGCGTGGACGATGCAAATATTATTGAAACGATTGGTGCTCAAGCTTCTCTTAGCATTCATAAAAGAGTCATAGAAAAGGAACTCAGATTAAGTGAATACCGTTACAGAAAATTAAATAAAGTACTGGAGCAAAAAGTAAAGGAAAGGACCCTGGACCTTGAATTCGCAAATACTAAATTGCAAGAGGAACTTACCGAACGAACCCGTGCACAGGAAATTCTCAAAAAAAGGGAAGCCGAATTAAAAGAGCTCAATGCCACCAAAGATAAATTTTTCAATATAGTTGCTCATGATCTTAAAAATCCATTTACCGCTCTGCTTGGAAGTTCTGAATTGCTTTTTGAGAATATTGACAATATGGATACTGAAAATATTAAAGACCTCGCATATATATTAAACGACTCTGCTAAAGGCGGTTATGCTATACTGCAGAATTTACTCGACTGGTCAAGGTCGCAGACTGGTATGATAAAGATTAATCCTGAAATGGTCAATCTTAGAGTCCTTATAATTGAAAACATTGCTAACCTGCAATTACCTGCCTCAAATAAATCAATAAATCTTAGTTCCACAAGCAAGAAGGATATACACCTTCTTGCTGACAAAAACATGATCAATACAGTTCTTCGGAACCTTATTAGTAATGCCATAAAGTTTACTCCTAAAGGTGGGAAAGTAATTGTTAGCACAAAAATTGGATCAGAGGAAGTACTTATTTCAGTAAAAGATACAGGAATTGGAATTTCCCGGGAAAAAGTCGCCACTCTGTTCCGGATCGATTCCAAGCATTCAGATCCCGGCACAGAAAATGAACAGGGTACTGGTCTGGGGCTGAAATTGAGTAAGGAATTTGCTGAAAAGCTGGGTGGAAGAATTTGGGTTGAAAGTGCTGAAAATGAAGGCAGTGAGTTTAAGTTTGCGATTCCGCTCAATAAAGTTTGATATTGCTTTTATGATAAATGAAAAACTTATTAATCCGGGAAGCATTGTTGTTATCGGAGGATCAGATGATATTACAAAACCAGGCGGGAAAGTCTTAAAAAACATTCTTTCCGGCAATTTCCCGGGAAAACTTTATGTAGTCAATCCGAAATCAAATCTTGTTCAGGGTGTAGATTCATTTCTGGATGTATCTCTTATTCCACCGGCAGAACTTGCAATACTTGCAATACCTGCAGTACAGTGTCTTCATGCCGTAGAGGTACTGGCAGGTGAGAAAAACACCAGGGCATTTATTATTCTTTCTGCAGGATTTGGGGAGGAGGGTCCTGAAGGTAAACAACTTGAAAAGAAGATAGTTGAGGTCATTGATTCTTACAATGGATGCCTTATCGGCCCTAATTGCATCGGTTTTCTTAATTGTAACTTCAATGGGGTATTTACAACTCCAATCCCAAAATTAAGATCAGGTGGTATCGACCTGATATCCGGATCAGGTGCAACTGCCGTATTCATAATGGAATCAGCTATACCAAACGGATTGTCTTTTTCGAGTGTCTGGTCTGTCGGAAACAGTGCACAGATTGGAGTGGAGGATGTACTTGAATTTCTTGATGATACTTTTGAAAAAGGGGAAAGTTCTACTGTAAAACTTCTTTATATTGAAAGCATTGAGAAGCCTGCGAAACTATTAAAACATGCTTATTCACTTATATCAAAAGGTTGTCGTATAGCTGCAATTAAAGCGGGAACTTCAGAAGCCGGTAACCGGGCAGCTTCATCTCACACAGGTGCCCTGGCCAGTTCTGATGTTGCGGTAGAGGCTCTTTTTCGTAAAGCCGGCATTATTAGATGCCATAGCAGATCAGAGCTTGTTGCTGTAGGATCGGTCTTAGTACAACCGGCTTTTAAAGGCAGAAGGATTGGGATTATTACTCACGCAGGTGGTCCTGCCGTCATGCTTACCGATGCACTTTCAAAAGGCGGTCTTGAAGTTCCCCGGGTCTCGGGCCCGAAAGCTGACAACCTCCGGGAAAAGCTCTTCCCTGGTTCATCTGTTTCCAATCCTTTCGATTTTCTTGCCACAGGTACAGCAGAACAACTTGGTCATATAATCGATGCTTGTGAAAATGATTTTGACAATATCAATGCAATAGCGGTCATTTATGGAAGCCCCGGACTATTTCCTGTTACAGACGTTTATAGCTTGCTTAATAATAGAATAAAGTCATGTACCAAACCGGTATTTGCAATCCTTCCTTCAGTCTTAAATGTCAGACATGAAATTGATGAATTCTTAGGTAAGGGGAATATTAATTTTCCCGATGAGGTCGCATTTGCGAATGCACTCTGCAAAGTAGTTAACAATCTTTATACCGCAGATGATGACAATAAGAGAATCAGGATTGATAATAGCCGTATCAGATCGATTATTGATAAATCTTCGGATGGATATCTTAATCCAATGGATGTATCTGCTATACTTGATGCTGCAGGGATACCCCGGGTTCAGGAAAGTATTGCCGGAAATGCCCGGGAAGCTGTCAGACTATCATCCGGCATAGGATTCCCAGTCGTAATGAAGGTGGTTGGACCTGTTCATAAATCAGATGTTGGCGGGGTGGTACTTAATGTATATGATAAAAAAACTGTGCTTGGAGAGTATGAAAAGATGATGAAGATAAATGGGGCATCAGGTGTCCTGATTCAGAAAATGGTGACAGGAACTGAACTCTTTGTCGGAGTAAAAGCCGAGGGAGCCTTTGGACATTTGATAATGACAGGTCTGGGCGGTATTTTTATTGAAGTCCTGAAAGATTTCTCGGCGGCTCTGGTTCCTGTTTCTGAATCGACTGCAAAACGGATGATTCATTCTCTTAAGAGCTACGATATTATAAAAGGGATCAGGGGCAAATCAGGGATCAATGAATCGAAATACACTAACATAATATGCAGATTGTCAGAGCTTATAGAAGCTGCACCGGAAATACAGGAATTGGATCTGAATCCACTGATGGGTACTGATAGATCCCTGACGGCAGTTGATGCAAGAATTCGTATTGAAAAGAAGGGGGTTGAATAAGTTGAATGGATTTGGTCAGGACTTCACTTTCTTCACAATTACACAAGTGAATAGTTTTAATTTTTGTACTTTTGAACCCTGAGGCATTGAGACAATGTCGATTCAGATGCAATATGAATAGGAATACACCTGTTGATTACGAGATAGTTAGCAACAAAATTATTGAAAGCGGACTTCCTTCTGTCGGGACTGCAAGCATACGGGAGATCGTAAAACTTGTGAACCAGATTGAGCGGGCAACTGGTGTAAAATTTATAAGGATGGAGATGGGAGTTCCCGGGCTTCTTCCTCCTTCAATCGGTACGGATGCAGAGATCTCAGCGCTTAAAAAAGGGGTCGCATCAATGTACCCCGACATCGAGGGTATACGGCCACTGAAGCAGGAGACCTCCAGATTTCTTAAATTATTTCTTGATATCGACCTTGATCCCTCCGGGTGTGTTCCCACAGTCGGATCGATGATGGGAGGGATGATAAGTTTCCTCGTTGCAAACAGGAACGACAAGACCAAGGAAGGAACACTGTTTATAGATCCCGGATTCCCGGTACAGAAGCAGCAGGCTAAAATGCTGGGCCATAGTTTTCACTCTTTTGATGTATACGATTATCGTGGCAATAGACTAAGAGATAAAATTGAATCGTATTTGAAGAATGGAAAGATTTCTTCGATACTTTATTCCAATCCAAACAACCCTTCGTGGATTTGTTTTAATGAGGAGGAACTGGCAATAATAGGTGAGCTGGCGGATAAATATGAGGTTATTGTGATTGAGGACCTTGCATATTTAGGGATGGATTTCAGGAAGGATTATTCAAAACCGGGAGAGCCTCCTTTCCAACCAACGGTTGCCAGGTACACGAAAGATTATGTTCTGCTTATCTCAAGTTCAAAAATATTCAGTTATGCCGGTCAGCGAATTGGAATGATGGCAATTTCTGACCATCTCTTTGAACGTCAGTACCCCGATCTTCTCCGATACTATAATTCCCCAGGTTTTGGTCATTCAGTTATTTTCGGGGCGCTCTATAACTTATCCTCCGGGGTTGCCCATTCGGCTCAGTATGGTCTGACAGCCCTGTTAAAAGCTGTAAATGACGGTCAGTATAAATATCTTGATGACGTTAATGAATATGGTGAAAAGGCAAAGATCATTAAAGCTCTTTTTCTTTCTGCCGGATTCAGTATTGTCTATGACAGAGATCTTGATGAACCACTGGCCGACGGATTCTATTTCACAATTTCTTATCCCGGAATGTCTGGTAAGGAACTACTGAATGAATTACTTTATTACGGCATAAGTGCAATAACACTCGATATTACAGGTAGCAGGCATGAAGGGCTGAGAGCTTGCGTATCGCAGGTTTCAAGAGATCAGTTTAAAGTTCTGGAGTACAGGTTAAGGAGATTCAGAGATGATCATCTATCATGAAAAATAATTATTAATAATATGGCAAAGATCAGAGGTAGTATTGTAGTTAATGTTGAAAGGTGCAAAGGATGTGAGGTCTGTGTCGTTTCGTGTCCTACCGGAACAATTGCACTGGCAAAAGAGGTAAATGGGAAAGGTTATAACTATGCATACCCTGCAAATCCGGAATTATGCATCGGATGTGCAAATTGCGCCATGGTTTGTCCCGACGGTGTAATAACAGTTTATAAAACAAAAATATAGCCTTATAATGGAAAGAGAATTAAGGTTGATGAAAGGCAATGAAGCAGTTGCTGAAGCAGCTATTCGGGCAGGTGTCGACGGATACTTCGGATATCCTATCACCCCGCAGAGCGAAATCCTGGAATATCTTATGGAAGCTGATCCATACAAAAAAACAGGTATGGTTGTTCTTCAGGCCGAAAGTGAAATTGCTGCAATAAATATGGTTTACGGGGGTGCAGCATGCGGGAAAAAAGTAATGACATCATCCTCATCCCCGGGTATCAGCCTCAAACAGGAGGGTATTACTTATATTGCAGGAGCTGAATTACCATGTCTTATTGTAAATGTGGTGAGAGGCGGCCCCGGGCTGGGTACCATCCAGCCTTCCCAATCTGATTATTTCCAGGCAGTTAAGGGAGGTGGTCATGGTGATTATCACCTTATTGTACTTGCGCCTGCATCTGTTCAGGAGATGGCAGATTTTGTTGAACTGGCATTTGATCTGGCGTTTAAATACAGAAATCCTGCAATGATACTTTCCGATGGAGCTATTGGTCAGATGATGGAAAAGGTGTATCTCAATCCCCAGAAAAAGAGATCCACAATTATTTATGACTGGGCTACTACAGGAAAACCGTCGACCAGGGATCATAACATTATTACTTCTCTTAATCTCGATCCGTACAAACAAGAGGTTCATAATCAAAATCTTCAGGAGAAATACAGGATGATAAGGGAAACTGAGGTGCGGTTTGAGGAGTTCCATGTCGAAGATGCAGAGTATCTGCTTGTAGCTTATGGAACCAGTGCCCGGGTGAGCCAGAAAGCAGTTCAGATTGCAAGGTCTGAAGGAATCAAAGTGGGTCTTCTGCGACCAATAACACTATACCCTTTCCCATCAAAAAGGATTAATGAACTTGCTTCCGTCATAAAAGGAGTTCTCTCCGTTGAGATGAGTGCCGGACAAATGGTTGAAGATGTACTCCTTGCAGTGTCCGGAAAAACTCCTGTCAGCCATTTTGGAAGAATGGGAGGTGTAATACCAACGCCCGAAGAGGTTGTGGTTAGTCTGAAATCTAAAATAATAGGAGGTTGAGCCATGAAGGAAATGACTGGATTAAAAGAGATTATTAAACCTGAGAATCTTGCATATAAAAGGTCTTCAGTGCTTACAGATAATATATTTTCATATTGTCCGGGTTGTGGTCATGGTACCACTCACCGGATACTGGCAGAAGTTATTGAAGAGGCCGGCCTGCAATCTGAGACTATTGGTGTGGCTCCGGTGGGATGCTCAGTTCTTCTTTACGACTTTATGAATGTCGATACACAGCAGGCAGCTCATGGCAGGGCACCGGCGGTTGCAACCGGTATAAAACGGCTGATGCCTGAAAAATTTGTATTTACTTATCAGGGAGACGGTGATCTTGCAGCCATTGGAACTGCAGAAACCATACATGCCTGCAACAGGGGAGAGAACATTCTTATAATCTTTATTAATAATGGCATTTACGGAATGACCGGAGGGCAGATGGCCCCTACTACTCTTGAAGGCATGAAATCTTCAACTTCACCTTACGGAAGAGATGTAAAAACAATGGGTAATCCATTGAAGATGACAGATATAGTGGCAACTCTCCCAGGCACCTGTTTTGTTACCAGACAGAGTGTTCACACCCCTGCCAACGTGAAGAAAACGCGCAAGGCGATGAAAAAAGCCGTTGAATATCAAAAGCTGAATATGGGGACATGCTTTATTGAAATCGTTTCAAATTGCCCCTCAGGCTGGAAAATGTCAGCGGTTGAATCAAACAAATGGATGGAAGAGAATATGTTCCCGTATTATCCACTGGGTGATCTTAAGACACCATCTCAAGAATAGTATGTCTAACCTGATAACGTTTTTAAGTCATGACTGAAGAAATATTAATAGCTGGATTTGGCGGACAGGGCGTATTATCGATGGGTAAGATAATGGCCTATTCAGGTCTGATGCAGGACATGGAAGTAAGCTGGATGCCATCCTACGGTCCGGAGATGCGTGGAGGAACAGCAAATGTGACTGTTATAATAAGCAGCGAACGGATAAGCTCGCCTATTATTAAAAGCTTTGACACTGCCATTATCCTGAACCAGCAATCCATGGATAAATTTGAAAATTCCATTAAACCGGGAGGAGTGTTAATATATGATAGTAATGGTATAACCAGACATCCTGAGCGAAAAGATATTACTGTCTACCTGGTTGAGGCAGCAGCTGAAGCATCAAAAATGAAGAGTCCCAGGACATTTAATATGATTGTGTTAGGAGGATTTCTTAAGATCAAGCCGATTGTAAAACTTGAAAACGTGGTAAAAGGTCTGAAGAAGTCTCTACCTGAGCGATATCATAATCTTATTCCTATGAATGAGAAGGCCCTTGAGAGGGGGATGGAGATCATAAAGAAGGTTTAATTCTCTTTATTCTGATTGGGCTGATGCCGGTGCCATTTGAGCTTTGTACAGATAATCCTTCCTTTTAGCAATAAAAATGCATTTCAGTGATGTACTTCCAAACTGCAGGCGGAAGAAAATATGACATATCTTTTCCCTGTTTTATTCCCTCCCTGATAAATGTGCCGGAAATATCCATGAGCGGAGCGTCTACATAATGGACATCAGCTTTTGCAAGGATCTGATCGAGCAGAGGAGAGGCGGGTCTTTCAGCCCGCACACCATAGTATGATCTCGGATAAACAAATATCGAGCACTTTTTGATTAACTCGTTTACATTCTTCCACTTATGAAGCGTATAAAGATTATCCTCACCCATAACCAGAACAAACTGATTATCAGGATACTTCTCCCCAAGATAAGTCAGCGTATCGATAGTATAAGAGGGGACAGGAAATTTAAATTCAATATCGGAGGCTCTGAACTTTAAGTTATCACCGATAGCAAGATTGACCATGTGAAGCCTATGGTGATCAGCAAGCAGTGACGATTTCTTCTTCAGAGGATTATGTGGACTTACAACAAACCATACCTGGTCAAGCCCTGTATACTCAGTAAGATATCCGGCAATCGCCATATGGCCCGCATGGATTGGATTGAATGAACCGAAATATAAACCGACCTTGCTCATACCTGTTTCATTCCCAGGAATGAACTGACAATAGCGGTTGATTCTTTCACAGCCCTGTCAAGCTCTTTGTTCGTAATTACAAAATCAAACTGCATTGAAAGGTTCATTTCAGTTTCAGCTTTTTCAACTCTCATTCTTATCTTTTCAGGAGTATCTTTTCCCCTGTTTCTGAGTCTGAGCTCAAGTTCCTGAACAGATGGGGGCATAATGAACAAAGCAACTGCATCATTTCCGAATATATTTTTCAGATTTATCCCCCCCTTTGCATCAACATCAAATATTACATGGCTTCCTTTGTTCCGGATACGTTCTATTTCAGATTTCAGTGTACCATAGAGATGGTCTTTATATACTTCTTCCCATTCGACAAATTCGTTATTACTGACTCTTTTTCTGAATTCTTCCGGTGAAATGAAATAGTAGTCCTCACCATCTCTCTCTCCGGGCCTTGGCAATCTTGTTGTTGCAGAAACTGAAAATTCAAGATTCAGATCGCTGTTGAGCAGATGCTTCACTATCGTAGTTTTCCCGGCGCCCGACGGGGCTGATACTATCACCAGTTTTCCTTTCATTAATAAATATATTTACAATTCATCTTCCGTCGCACCGTCGCACCGTTGAACCGTCACAGCACATTCAGTGTTTGTTCTTTGATCTTCTCCAGATCATCCTTCATCATAACAACCAGTTTCTGGATTGAAGCATTATTTGCTTTGGATCCTATTGTATTTATCTCCCTGCCGATCTCCTGAGTTATGAAGTTGAGTATCTTACCATTCGGTGAAGGAGTATCCAGCGATTCAAGGAAATACTCACAATGCTTCCTCAGTCTTACTTTCTCCTCGTTAATATCATATTTTTCAAGATAGAATATAAGTTCCTGCTCAAATCTGTCTTTGTCTATATTTTCACTCTTTAAATTTTCATTCAGGATTGCGAGAAGTTTTTCCCTCACTTTCGTAATTCTCCCCTCCTCAAAAGACTCAATATTCTGAAGGTAGGATACAATTCTACCAATATTGCTTCTGATATCTTTTTCAAGTGCATTACCCTCTTCAAGCCTGTAGATATCAAGCATATCGATAGCCTCAAGAATCTGTTTCCTGACAAACCCCCATTCTTCCTCATCCAGTTCATTTTTTTCTGTTTTAAGCGCTTCGGGGAGTCTTAAAATGGTCGGAAGTATGTGTTCGTTCAAGTCGAGATCCAGTTCCTTTGCTATCTCCTTGAGCTGGCTATAATAATTCTTAACGACAGCTTTATTAATTGACGGGACAGTATCGGCATCAAGATTATCGCAGTATATTGAGAGGTCTATTTTCCCCCTTTCGAGTTTCTGGCTGATCAGACTCTTTATCTCAACCTCTTTTTCCTTGTATAACCAGGGAATTTTGGAATTCAGATCAAGCTGTTTGGAATTCAGTGACTTTATTTCAATGGTAAGCTTCTTCTGAGGTGTTTCGGCTATTGATTTGCCATAACCGGTCATAGATTTAATCATAACCCTTTTTTGTCGTTAGTTTAATGGCGTGAAAGTTACGAATTATCCTCATCAAGTAAATACTATAGAACATGTAAATAAAATTCTGGATTCTCTGTCAGGAATTATCAATGGGCTTTTAAAGATCTTTCTGGTAGATTCTAAAACGTTTCACCACCTTGCCGCCCACCCTTTCATATTCCGATCTCATTTTGAGATTATCCTCAAGTACGAGATGACTGTCTATGCATTCCATCTTGTGCTCGATAGCAGATTCAAGGATCTTAACGCCCATAAGGACATCGATTCCCTGACCTCTGAATTCCTTTTTCACACCCCCGAGCATCATAAGCAGCTTTTTTGATGTTTTCGATTCCCGCAGGATCCTGAAGATGCCAAAGGGGAGTATTTTGCCCTTAGCTTTTCTTATTCCCGGACTGACATCAGGCATCCCGACTGCAAAACCAATCAGTCCATCTTTGTTCTCAACAACTTTGATAAATTTCGGATCGAGGATAGGAAGATAACGTGCCGCAAAATCTGTCTTTTCCTTATCTGTAAGTGGTACAAAACCGTATATTTCCATAAAAGTCTCATTCATGAGCTCAAGTGCAGGAACTATATATGGTTTAAGCTCTTTTTTTGTCTCAAACTCGATAATTTTATATGACTCATTCTTTGAAACCCTTGATAAGACTTTCACGTAAATAGCTGGCAGTTCATCAGGCATGGGTGCCAGATAATTTACAAGATCCCTGTTTTTTTCATAACCCTCTTTTTCCAGCATAGGTGGGAGGTAGCTTCCATTTGTAGGGGCAGTCATAAATTGAGGATATTCAAAACCCTCTATCTGGAAACCCTGCGGATCTTTGTCCGAGAATCCCAGTGGCCCAATCATTTTTTCCATTCCTTTTGCTCTTGCCCAATCCTCAACTTTAGTTATAAGAGCATGAAAAACCTCCTCGTCTTCATAACATTCAATGAAACAAAACCGGCCATGGTTTTCCTGGTGGATCTCATTATACCGGTTATTGACAATTCCCATAATTCTCCCCACGGGTTTAGCATCTCTGTAGGCCAGTAGAAGCAAAGCATCAGCATATTTATAGGATTTGTTCTTCTTTTTGTCATACAGTTCCCACTCATCCATATAGATTGGAGGAAGCCAGTCGGGCTCATCTTTATGGATCTTTGAAGGCAGATAAATAAACTGACGTCTGTCTTTCCTGGTAAGAACCTCTTTGATAGTTATTTCCCCCATGACCGATATAATTTTTCTAAAGAAACAAAAAAAAATTAAAAGAAGAGGGTGAGTACGTGAGTTTTGAAAGATGAATGCTATTTAAGAAAGATGTCAAGTATCACAAAGCCAGCAAACACAATACTCGCAATCCCGTTAGTTGTAGCAAATGCAAGATTAACCCTGGAAATGTCATCCTGTTTCACCAGAAGGTGCTGATAACCAAGAAGTGCCGAAAATAATGCTGCCCCTATCCAGTAAAGATACCCTTTGATAATATAACCTGCTGTTAAAACCAGGAGAAATGTAAGCAAATGTACAACTGTTGAAATCTGCAATGCCTTGTGCCTCCCTGTTTTAGATGGTATGGAGTATAATTTATTTGTACGGTCAAACTCATCATCCTGCAGTGCGTAAATAATATCAAATCCGCTTACCCAGGTTAAAACAATAAATGAAAATATGATCGGTAGAAGCCGGAATTCCCCTGTTACCGAAATATACGCACCGATGGGTGCAAGGCTTAAACCCAGACCAAGAATAAAATGACATAAAAAAGTAAATCGTTTTGTGAGACTATATCCAAGAATAATAATAAGAGCAACTGGTGAAAGTAATAATGTCAGTGTATTTATAAAATAAGTTGATGCAATAAACAGGATGACATTTAGTATTACAAAAATTGTTGCCGACCTGCTATTTATTTTTCCAAGGGGGATCTCTCTGGACGAAGTCCTGGGATTTAGTGCATCGAATTTCTGATCTGCAATCCTGTTAAAACCCATAGCTGAATTTCGTGCAAAGATCATACAGGAGATAATTAACAGCAAAAGTCTGATACTGAAATGATGTCCATTCTCTGACACTGCAAGAGAAAATCCAATAAGAGCAAAGGGTAATGCAAAAACAGTGTGACTGAATTTAACAAGTGAAAGCCATACCTTTACTCTCTCAAGAATACCTGTCATTACTTATTCAATAAGCTTTGGTAAGATTTCTGACTCTCCACATCGAATACTACAAAGTACACTTTTTCGGGGACCGGATTTTTTTTCATGAATCGTTCTGTCTCGGTTACTGCAATAAACGCTGCCTGATCTTTCGGGAAACCATAAAGGCCGGTTGAAATACCGGGAAATGCGATTGTCTTTATATTATGCTCTTTTGCAAGCTTCAGGCTCTTCTGATAACATGAAGCGAGAAGTGCGTGCTCATTATTTATACCACCCATCCAGACCGGACCAACTGTATGAATAACATAATGTACATCAAGGTTATAGCCTTCAGTAATCTTTGCTTCCCCGGTTTCACAACCATTCAGTTTGATGCATTCATTGAGAAGACCTGGACCGGCAGCCCTGTGGATTGCGCCATCCACACCTCCTCCCCCCAGAAGAGAATGATTGGCAGCATTGACAATAGCTTCTACTTTAAGGGTAGTAATGTCTCCTAGTACCAGCTCTATCTTTTTCGATTTCATTACCTGATTTGTGCTCCAAGTTCTCTCTCGAAAATTTTAACAAAACTCTCCATCACCTTATCTATATTCCTGTCGGTAAGGGTCTTAAGATCATCCTGAAGGATAAAGCTTATGGCATAAGACTTTTTGTTTTTACCAAGAGATTCGCTCTCGTAAACATCAAATAGAGAAACATCTTTAAGTATATTCCTTTCCGTCATATAGGCAAGGCTCCTGATCTGGCTGAATTTCACTCCTTTGTCCACGAGCAATGCAAGATCTCGTTTTACAGACGGATACCTGGGAAGCTCCCTGTATTGGACAATATGTTTTTTTATAAGCTTTAGAACCGGATCCCATTCAATATGTCCATAATATACCTCCTGATCAATGTCAAAAATTTGAAGATATGCTTTCGAAACTCTTCCGGATTCTGCAATAATCTGATTATTAAAAGAATAAGTAAGTGATTCAGTAAAGTACTCCTTACTGCTTTCGGCTAAAATGAGGGAGTCAGGTTTAATTCCCAGGCGGCTAAGGACCATTTCTACATATGCCTTGATGAAAAAGAAATCAGTAGGATCTGATTTGACACTCCAGTTTTGCTTATCCTTGTTGCCGGTAATGAAGAGATCGAGATCAGTCTTTTCAAAGTATTTGTCAACAGGTTTTAAAGATTGTTTATCTTTTCTGAAGAAGTAACTATTCCCGAATTCATAAAGCTTCAGGTCATAATTCTGCCTGTTAATGTTCCATGCGATTGAGCTTAATCCACCGAACAGAAGAGTCTGACGCATCGCGTTGAGGTCCGAGCTAAGAGGATTGGCGAGCCTGACAAGTTGTGAACCATCAAAATCAGGGTTATTCTCGTACCATGCTGAGGGCGTCAGCGAATTTGACATTATCTCAGCAAAACCATTGGCAGAAAGTGTATTTGAAATGCTGTTTATCGCTTTTTCCTTATCGGGCTTTTTGATATATGTAAGTGTAGAATTGACATGGTCATTTACCGGAATATTGTTGTAACCAAATATCCTCAATACTTCTTCAATTACATCAGCTTCCCTGTGAACATCTACTCTATAGGCAGGTATATTAAGAACAAGATTTTCAGGATTTTCAGATATTATTGCTATATCGAGCAACTTAAGGATCTTCTTAACTGTCACTGGTTCTATGTATTTGCCGATAAGTCTGTTGATATTCTTATAGTTTACTTCAATAATTGCGTTTTTGACAGGTTCCGGGTACACATCTTTTATGTCAGAAGTCAATATTCCTCCGGCGATGTCTCTTATCATTACTGCTGTTCTTTTAATGGCCCATGCAGTAATATTTGGATCGGCACCTCTTTCAAAACGGAAGGAGGCATCTGTGTGCAATCCATGTCTTCTGGCTGTTTTCCTTATAGTTACAGGATTAAAATATGCACTTTCAAGAAAAATATTCTTTGTTTCAGGCGTAATGCCCGATTTAGCACCTCCAAATACACCAGCAATGCACATACCTTCTTCAGCATTGCAGATCATCAGATCCCTCGATGAAAGTTCTCTTTCCACCTCATCGAGTGTCACGAATTTACTTTTTTCAGCCAGATTCCTTATAATGACTTTCTTCCCGGTAATCTTGTCAGCATCAAATGCATGGAGAGGCTGTCCTATTTCGTGCTGTACATAATTTGTGATGTCAACAACATTGTTTATGGGATTTTGCCCGATAGCCCTTAGCCTCTTCTTAAGCCATTCCGGAGATTCCCCGATATTTACATTACTGATATTTACTCCGGTATACCTCCGACAGTCCTTTCTGTTTTCAACTATAATTTCAAAAGTATCATTTTTCCCTTCCGGTTTGAAATTGTCAACAGATGGCAGCTTTACCTGCAGAGTAAGATTCTGGTTTACAGAAAGGTAAGCAGCCAGATCCCTGGCAACACCAAAATGGGATCCACTATCAATCCTGTTCGGTGTAAGTCCTATTTCAAAAACAAAATCCTTCTCAATTTTGAAATATTGTGAAGCCGGTGTTCCCGGAATCGCATTACTGTCGAGTACCATTATTCCCTCATGTCCAGTCCCCATTCCAAGTTCATCCTCAGCACATATCATACCTTCAGACAGTTCACCCCTGATTTTGGATTTTTTTATTTCAAATTTTTCTTCACCCTTAAAGACCATTGTTCCGGCTGTAGCGACAGGAACCTTTTGACCTGCAGCAACATTGGGGGCTCCGCAAACAATATGGAGAGGTTCCGCTAAACCAATATTTACCGTAGTGACTGATAGTTTATCGGCATCAGGATGTTTTTTACATGTAAGGACCTCCCCGACGACCACTCCTGCCAGTCCTCCTTTTACAGATTCCCACTCTTCAGCTCCTTCTATTTCAAGCCCGATACCCGTAAGTATCTCTGCTACCTTATGAGGGTCCAGGTCAATATCGAGGTAATCTTTAATCCAGTTATAAGAGATCTTCATTATAAAATTGTTTCAGAAATTACTTGAGTTAAAATACAAAAGTAATTAATTTAAAAAAAGTATTAAGAACTATTCGCAGTATATTCAAAGAAAGGGTATTTGTCTATCTTTGTGCATCAAACAAAATAGAATGACAATAGAAAAGGATGATAAGCTGATACTTATCACTAACGATGACGGACTTTATGCTGCAGGACTGAAAACACTTCTAGAGGTTATAGAGGGGTTTGGGAAAGTGGTACTTATCTCAACTATTGAAAGCATGTCTGGAATGTCGCAGGCTCTTACGGTAAAAACACCTTTAAGGGTCAAGTTGCTTGAAGAGAATGAAAAGCATCGTATTTATGCGTGTAACGGTACACCGACTGACAGTGTTAAACTTGCAATAAACCAATTGCTTGAACGTACTCCCGACTGGGTTGTCTCAGGTATTAATCACGGGGCAAATGCCTCTGTTAGTGTTCTTTATTCAGGAACTATGGCAGCAGCAATTGAAGGATGCCTTTATGGAATAAGTTCTGTAGGTTTTTCTTTGAACAATTTCTCACCGACAGCCGATTTCTCAATATGCAAGAAGTACATCAGGATAGTAATGAAGAGGCTTGCTGCAAATCCATTACCAAATGGAGTATGCCTTAATGTCAATATACCGGCTGTACCGAAAGATATTATTAAAGGTATTATGGTCTGCAGACAGGCAAAGGGAAACTGGAAAGAAGAGTTTGAAAAAAGAAAAGATCCCATGGGTAAAACATATTACTGGCTTACTGGTTTATTTCAGAATCATGAACCTGATGCCACTGATACAGATGAATGGGCAATTTCTAATAATTATGTTTCAATAGTTCCCGTTACTGTCGACATGACAGCCCACTGGTATGTTAATGACCTTAAAAAGTGGTTCAACCGATGAAATTAGCTGAAAAGTACGATAATCTGGTTTCAGGTCTTATTTCCGGATTCTTATTTCCGATTATAACAGGTCTTTGTATTTATGCATTCACGGCCCATGGCAAAAGCCTGTTCCTTTATATGGAAAGAATTTCAGAAGCTAATATTGTAACTCACGCTGTTTCAATATGTGTCTTTCCCAATGTATTGATATTCTTACTTTTCCTTCGTTATGATATGTTGCGTGCAGCACGGGGCGTCCTGGGAATGACAATCGTATATGCTGCTATCGTTTTTGCATTAAAGCTTTTCTGAGATGAAGTATTTCATTATCGCAGGCGAACCATCAGGTGATCTTCATGGCTCCAATCTCATCCGTGGTATTATCGCTGCGGATCCGCATGCCCGTATATTCTGTTGGGGCGGGGAACTGATGCAGACCGCCGGCGGAAACCTTCTCATGCATTACAGGAACCTGGCTTTCATGGGTTTCGTAGCTGTATTGCTAAATATAAGGACTATAAATAGGAATATCTCTATCTGTAAAAAACAGATTTCTGAACATAGTCCTGATGTTGTAATTCTAATTGATTATCCGGGCTTTAATCTTCGAATTGCGAAATTTGTAAAGAGACTTGGAATAAAGGTCTATTACTATATTTCTCCAAAAATATGGGCATGGAATGAATCGAGAGTGGAAAAAATAAAAGTGAATGTGGATCAGATGTTCATCATCTTTCCATTCGAAGTGGATTTTTACAGGAAACACAATATTGAGGTGGAGTATCATGGAAATCCTCTGGTAGATGAAATCGAAAGAAAGAAACTTGCCTTTGCCAGTAAGGCAGATCTGAGAAAAAGCCTTGGTATTGATGAGAGGCCTGTAATTGCCTTGCTATCCGGAAGCCGAAGCCATGAGATAAAACACATTCTTCCCGCAATGATAAAGATGGTAAAGTATTTTCCTGAATTTCAGTTCGTTCTGGCTGGAGTCAGAAATCTTCCGGAAGCATTGTATATGAAAATTATAGGTGATCGCACTGTGAAACTTATTACGGATAAGACATACGAGATACTTTATCTGGCTCATGCAGCTCTTGTAACTTCAGGTACGGCTACACTTGAAGCTGCACTCATAGGTGTACCTCAGGTGGTTTGCTATAAGGCCGATTTTTTTTCAATGCTGATCGCATGGATGGTAGTCAAAGTCAGATTTATCTCGCTGGTCAATCTGATCCTGGGCTATGAAGCTGTTAAAGAACTGGTCCAGTATGATCTGACTGAGAAGAATCTGTTAAAAGAGTTGAGATCAATAGTTTCAGAGGGTGAGAGAAGAGAAAAATTGTTAAAGGATTATGAAGATTTAAAGAAAAAACTTGGTCCCGCCGGAGCTTCAGGAAGGATAGCCGCAGAAATGGTTAACTCACTTAAAAACAGTTAACTGCACTTTTGTATGAGAATCAAATACCTTCTAACTATACTTTTGTCTTTTTATTTTGGTCTATTGTCTTCCCAGATAAAGATCCGTCTCTTTTCGGATTTCACACCCGATTATGTGATTTTCACAGTCGACTCCGGAGAGTATCAATTAAGTAATGGGTCAGGCAGATCTATTACAGCAACAAATGGTGACATGCTAATAATTTGCAGGTACAATGGGAAAATCTTTGTTAAAAAAAGATATGGAGAAAGCTTCACTGGTGATTCAATAGATTTGAGAGGGTCAACAGGGGAAGACTATTTTGCACTACAGATTAATCAGCCGGAATCATTAAAGAGAAACTTCTCAGGTGATCTGAAATGCTTCTCCGATATGGGAACATTGTTCCTGATAAATACTTTTGATATTGAAAAATACATTGCTGGTGTTGTGATGGCAGAAGGTGGAGGCCGCAGGAACGATGAATATTTCAAGACCCAGGCAATTATTGCCAGAACATATACTTATAAATATCTGAACAGGCATATTCTGGACAAATTTAACCTATGCGATGACACACACTGTCAGGCCTTTAACGGATTAACAAGTGATAGTTTAATTATTAATGCAGTAAGGAGCACCAGTGGTCTTGTAATTACAACATCCGACAGCATTCCAATTATTTCAGCTTTTCATTCCAACTGCGGCGGTGAGACATCGCCGTCGGAATATGCCTGGGTTACAGGCCAGAATTATCTGAAGAAGGTATCCGACCCATATTGTCAAAGCTCACGTAGTGCACTCTGGGAGAAAAAGATAAGTGTCTTAGATTGGGCTGATTATCTGAAGAAGAATGGCTATAAAAAAGATCTGACAGATCCTGCTGATTTTAATTTTGTACAGAACACGAGAGTTTCTGATTATGTATCAGGATCATTCACCATGCCTCTCAGGACTATAAGAAATGATCTTGATCTGCGGTCAACATACTTTAGCGTTTCCGTTACACATGATTCTCTGACCATCAGTGGAAGGGGTTACGGTCACGGTGTCGGCCTCTGTCAGGAAGGAGCGATGGTGATGGCAGCTAAAGGATTTAATTATAAACAGATAATCGAATTTTATTATTCGGATGTTATAATTATAGATATAAAAAATGCTGTACTTTTACCTCAAATCAACCCCTAAGATAAGTCAGGTAGCATGCTTTCAATTTTCAGAAAGGAAATAAGCGGATTTTTCAGTAGTCTTACAGGATACATAGTTATTATTGTGTTTCTAATAATAAACAGCCTGTTCATGTGGGTATTACCCGGAGAACTGAATATCCTCGACAGTGGTTATGCTGGTCTTGAAACACTTTTCTTTATTTCACCCTGGGTTTTTCTCTTACTGGTTCCGTCTATTACAATGAGGATGATTGCAGAGGAAAAGCATCTTGGAACAATAGAACTTTTATATTCACGTCCGATTACAGAACGTGCTATTATTTACGGAAAATACCTGGCATCAGTCTCCCTGGTGATATTATCGCTTTTACCATGTTTAATATATTATTTATCAGTCTATTACCTCGGTGAAACACCAGGTAATCTCGATACTGGAGGAATCTGGGGTGCATTTATGGGACTTTTCTTTCTTGCTGCAATATATGGTTCGATCGGGATATTTGCCTCATCACTTACAGAAAACCAGGTGATTGCATTTATTTTTGCAGTGTTTCTTTGTTTCATTCTATTTGCAGGCTTTGACTCTTTTGCATATTTACCCGGCCTTAAAAGGCTCGATGAATTTGTTATCGGACTTGGTATTAATGAGCATTACAAATCAATTAGCAGGGGTGTTATTGATATAAGCGATATTGCATATTTTCTTTCAGTGGTAGTTATTTTCAATGAAGCCACAAGGCTTAAGATACTTTCGCGTAAATGGAAGAAAAAGAATTAAAAATATCAGGTAGTAGTGAGATAAAGTACAGAAGCTGGATCGGGTTTTTAGCGGTAGCTGCCGCTGTAATATCATTATCAATATTATGCACCTTTATACATATTCGGCTCGATCTTACCGAAGATCACAGGTATTCCTTGTCAGCTCAAACGCGCGGGATCCTGTCGAAGCTAAAAAATGATGTTTATGTACAGGTATATCTTGAGGGTGAAATGGACATCGCATTCCGGAGGTTGAGGCGTTCGGTTAAAGAGATGCTTGATGAATTCCATGTCGTTTCAGGGAAAAAGCTTGATTATGAATTCATAAATCCTTCAGCCGGGAAAGATGATAAAACCCGGAGCAATCAGTATGACGCGCTTAATAAAAAAGGATTAATTCCCGTAGATATCAGGGCCAGGGATAAAGAGGGGGGAATAAGCCGGAAAAGAATTTACCCCGGGATGATAGTGAATTATAACGGTGTGGAAGTACCTGTTAACTTTCTAAGCAATAATACTTTCCTGTCGCCCGAACAGAATTTGCTTCATTCAGTTGAAGGTCTTGAATATCAGATGATCCAGACTATCTCAACACTTTGTTCCGACACAGTTTACAAAGTTGCGTTTCTTGAAGGGCATGGGGAGTTACCTGAAAGTGAAGTTTCTGATGTTACTCTTAATCTTGCAAAGTTTTTTACCGTCGATAGAGGCGCCGTAAAAGGAAGGCAGGATCTGCTTAATAAATACTCCGCCCTGGTAATTGCCGGACCTGAGAAATCTTTCGACGAGAAGGATAAACTGGCTATCGATCAATACATTATGAATGGAGGAAAAGTACTTTGGCTAATTGAAGAGGTGAAGGTGGATGAGGATAGTCTGATCTCAGGTGAAACTATTGCTTTATACCGACCATTAAATATTGAAGATCAGCTATTCAAATATGGAGTAAGGGTCAATCCCGCTATTATTCAGGATGTTGATTGCATTCGCATCCCTTTAAAAGTAGAGACCGGAGCCTCTCAGCAGCAAATCGTCCCTGCACCATGGATATATTATCCTTTGCTCATACCTTCTTCAGTTAATCCTGTGACCAGAAATCTGAACAAGGTGCAGGGAAGATTTGTAAACTTTATAGATACTGTCGGAGAGAATCGTGATATAAAGAGGGCAATTCTTCTGACATCTTCAAATCTTAGCAGGGTTGTCAGACCTCCCATACTGATAAGCCTTAAAGAGATTGACACTCCTCCTGAACTTGGGCAGTTTAATAAATCATATCTTCCTGTGGCAGTTTTACTGGAAGGTAAATTTCAGTCGGCCTTCAGGAACAGGATGATAAATAACCTTGTCGAGGACAAGAATTTCAGGATCAGGGAAGAGAGTAAACCAACAAAGATGATAATTATTGCAGATGGTGATATTATCCGCAACGGGTTAAGTCTGGATAAGTTGACTCAGGGGACTTACGGAAACAAAGATTTCATAGTAAACTGCCTGAATTACTTTGTGGATAATATCGGGATCATGGGACTCAGATCAAGAGAGCTGAAATTGAGATTACTGGATAAAACAATTATCAGAGAGCATCGTTTAATGATCCAGATTATAAATACTGCCCTGCCGGTTGTTCTGGTAATCCTGGCAGGAATTATTTACAATTATTTCAGAAGGAAAAGATATACAAGATGACCTGCTGCCTTCGTAACCAATCTTTATACCCTTGGGGGGCCTAAAAATTGAAAGAATAAAATGAACAACTCAGTTTTAAGATACCTTTTGATCATCATAATTCTTGGGGCCCTTTTGTTTTTTATGTTCAAAGTAAGGATGCCATTCGGAAAGGGCAATACTTCATTCGCTGTTGACAGGAAATCTGAAATATCGAGAATAAATTTTTACCAGGGCGACAAGAAACTCACACTTGAAATGTCAGGCGGCAAATGGATCATGAACAAAAAGGATGAGGCGAGGAAAAGTGCAATTGCATTTATCCTTCGCACTCTCAGGGAAATGAAAATAAAATCACCTGTCTCGGCTGAAATATTTGAAAATGAGATTATTAAAAAGCACATTGATCCGATAATGGTGAATGTATTTGAAAAAAGAAGGCTGGTAAAAAGCTTTCTGGTATATAAGACCGGATCAAATATATACGGTAACATAATGAAGATGAAGCCATACTCAAAACCATTCATTGTATATATTCCCGGGTTAGAGGATAATATAGGCACTCATTTCATACTGAATGAACTGTTCTGGAAAACTTATATGGTTTTTAATCTGGTTCCTTCGCATATCGAATCAGTTAAGTTCGAAAGTATCTCCGATACATCTTCCTCATTTTTAATTAATTGCAAAAATAGGGTTTATTCTCTCTCGGATAGTAAAAAGAATATGACAGGATGGGATACACTAAAAGTAAAAAGGTATCTTACCTATTACACTGCCGTTTCTTTTGAAAACTGGGCATTTGATCTGTCCGAAACTGATAAGAAAAGCATAGAATCAGCGGTGCCGGTGTACCGGATAACGGTGAAGCCGTCGGACGGAGCAGAAACTTCACTTACGATCTGGGAGAAATGGATCTCGGTCAATGGCGATAAAAAGAGGGATACTGACAGGGTTTGGGCAAAGACAAATTTAAATGATGTGCTTTTTGTAATGAGATATTTCGACCTTGATCCGATCCTGAAAAAGAGAACATATTTCTTCACCGAATAAAAAATTTGTTTGATGATAAATGTTTTTTTTGTAATATTGATAATTCAGAATTGATGGCAAATGATGCTTCATTTCAGCTGGTTAGAGTATATTTTTTAATTTGACATTACATTAACAAACCTAAATACGACGTTAAAATGAAATTTGTAGTATCAAGTACCGAGCTTCTTGGTCATTTACAGGGTATAAGCAGGGTTATAAGTTCTAAGAATACATTGCCAATTCTTGATAATTTTCTGTTCAATCTTAAGAAGAATGAGCTTGAAATAACCGCTTCTGATCTTGAGTCTACCCTGATCACAAAGATGAAACTTGAAAATGCTGATGGTGAGGGTTCTATAGCAATACCGGCAAGAATTTTACTTGACACCCTGAAGGAGTTCTCAGTTCAGCCTCTTACTTTTGACATAAACATGGAGACTATGGCAATCGTCATAAGTTCGGAGAATGGTAAGTTCAGTGTTGTTGGGCAAAACGGAATAGATTTTCCGGTGTTGCCTTTGATTAAAAAGGAAAAGAAGTTTGCTTTTACGATAAATGCTGATGTTATACTCGCCGGAATAACAAAAACTCTTTTTGCCACCGCAGATGATGAGCTTCGTCCGGTTATGGGAGGAATTTTTGTGGAAGCATCAGCTGATAAGATTACATTTGTAGCCTCCGATGCTCATAAGCTTGTAAGGTATCAAAGGACTGATGCACATGCTGAAGATAGTTCATCATTTATACTTCCGAAAAAACCGGCATCTCTTCTGAAAAATATTCTTCCACGGGAGGAAGGACCGGTCTCTGTGGAATATGATGATAAGAATGCATTTTTCTCACTTTCTGATTATAAGGTGGTATGCCGTCTGGTTGAAGGAAATTATCCAAACTACAATTCCGTTATCCCCCGTAATAATCCAAGGAAAATAACCATTGATCGTGTTGAGTTTTACAATACTCTCAAACGGGTTTCAGTCTTCTCAAACCAGGCAAGCAATCTTGTCAAGCTTCAGCTTACAGGAAATCAGGTGATGGTTTCCGCACAGGATATTGATTTTTCAATTTCTGCTTATGAAAGGATCAAGTGCCAGTATGAGGGTGAGGAGATGGAGATTGGTTTTAAATCAGTATTCCTTCTTGAAATCCTTGCTAATTTGTCATCCCAGGATGTAATGATTGAATTGGCAGATCCAACACGTGCGGGATTAATCCTTCCTGCAGTATCCGATAACGAATCGGAAGACGTGCTGATGCTACTCATGCCGATGATGATAAATGCCTGATAACTTTCCATGTTACTTAACCTGAAGCGGTCCCTTGCATTTCTTGATCTTGAAACTACAGGTATCAATATTGCAACAGACCGGATCGTGGAAATATCTGTACTGAAAATAACTCCCGAGGGTAAAGAGGAGTGGATGATCTCAAGGATTAATCCTGAAATGCCAATACCTCCCAAAGCAACTGCGATTCATGGCATAACAGACCAGGATATTGCTTCATCCCCCACATTCAAAGAGATAGCAAAGAATCTGGCATCTTTTCTTGAAGGATGTGATCTTGCTGGTTACAATGCCCTGAAATTTGACATTCCGGTTCTGGCTGAGGAGTTCCTTAGAGTCAACGTCGATTTTAATTTCAAGAAAAGAAAATATGTTGATGTTCAGGTGATCTTCTTTAAAAAGGAACAGCGTACGCTTTCAGCTGCCTATCAGTTCTATTGCAACAAGTCCATAAAAAATGCCCATAGCTCGAAGGCAGATACTCAGGCAACTTATGAAGTATTACAAGCCCAGCTCGATATGTACTCCGATCTGACAAATGATATTGAAAAGCTGTCGGAATTCAGTGCACATAACAATAGCGCGGACTTTATTGGCAGGATAATCTATGACGACAATGGAGTAGAAACATTTAATTTTGGAAAGTATAAAGGCAAGACTGTTGAGAAGGTTTTTAAAGAGGATCCTTCCTATTATTCATGGATGATGAATGGCGATTTTCCTCTTTATACAAAGAAGATAATAACAGAGATCAAGCTAAGGGATTTTGGTAAAGCATCAAAACAATGAAGATTATCTGCATAGGTCTTAACTATAGAGAGCATGCCCTGGAAATGAAAAGACAATTTCCGGCCGAACCAGTGGTATTCCTTAAACCCGATTCGTCATTAATAAAGAACAACAAACCATTTTTTCTGCCGGATTTTTCAAAGGAGATCCATTATGAGGTAGAAGTTGTCTTAAAGATCAGCAAACTGGGAAAGGGCATTTCTTCGAGATTTGCACACCGTTATTTCGATGAAGTAACTCTTGGAATAGATATTACAGCCCGGGACCTTCAGAATAGTTTTTCAAAAGCCGGATTGCCCTGGGAATTATCTAAATGTTTTGATGGTGCGGCTCCCCTTGGGAAATTTGTCCCTGTAACTACAATTAAGGATATGAAGGATATTAATTTCAGGCTTGAAATTAATGGTAAGAAAGTTCAGGAAAGCAGCACTTCTGATATGATATTCAATTTCAATGAGATAATAGCCTATGTCTCAAGATTTTTTACTCTCAAGACCGGCGATCTTATATTTACCGGCACACCATCCGGGGTAGGAGCCCTTCACAAAAACGACAGGCTGGTTGCGTGTCTGAATGACAAGCCTTTACTCGATTTCATGATAAAATAATCCTTCACCTTTTCTTCTTATTCCCCTCCTCCGGAGGGGCCAGGGGTGGGTTTTTAAAATATCTTACATGTCACCATAATGTAAAATTATTCCATAATCTACTGATGGTAATTGAGAACTGAATTAAGAAAAACCAACCCACCCCTAACCCCTCCAAGGAGGGGAATTAGTTCCTCGTACCCTGCACCTAGCACTTGGCACCTACTTCTTTAATTCTATCAATCAGCTCCCTCAAATCTCCGATATCCGTAACCGGATTCAACAAAGTGGTCCTGAGCCATAATTTACCCTCAAGTTCAGTCTGTACAAAATAATATGAACCCCCTTTAATAATCTTATCCCGTATAAGGGCGTTGATCTTATTTAGATTATTATCGTCAAGATTATCAGGCGCATACCTGAAGCAGACAATGTTGGCATCAGGTTTCACGGCTAGCTCCATCTCAGGCGTTCCCTCAATCAATTCCGCAAATGCTGCCGCCAGGTCGTATCTGCTATCAATATACTCCCTGTAATAACTTGCACCATAATATTTTACAGCCGTGTATGCGACCACCCCCATAGCACTTTTAGTGCATTCAAGGGTTCTCTTTGCACTGTTGTACCATTCGTTCTCATCAGTCTTCTTAAAGAGATAAGAGGCTTTCTGTGCAAAGGTCTCATACGATTTTTCCCCGTTTTTAAAAAGGACCATTGTATTGAGACCAGGGACAAGGAGCATTTTGTGGAAGTCAATTATTACCGAATCAGCACGATCAAGACCTTTTACCCTGTCCCTGTACTTTTCTGAAAACAGAACCCCGGTTCCATGTGCACCATCCACATGCATCCATAAACCGTTCTTTTCACAAAAATCAGCTACAGCCTCAAGATCATCATAAGATCCTGTGGCCGTAGAACATGAATTGGCAACAACCGAAACAACTTTTATCCCCTTTCCCTCCGCCATTTTTTTATATTCCGGAAGGAGGGAGACCTTCATCCGGTATTTGTTATCATATGGAACCCTGATCAGCGACTCATCCCCCAATCCCATAATCTTTGCATTTCTGCCTATGCTGTAGTGGGACTGGTCTGATATCATAAATCCTGGTTTCCCATGCTCTTTAACACCCTCCTCCCATATATTGTAGTCGCACATATTTTGTCTTATGGCAAGCATCGCTGTCAGATTCCCTGCACTTCCGCCATGGGTAAAGATACCATCACAACCGGCTTCAAATCCTATCATCGAACCAAAATACCTGACAAGATTTTTTTCCATTGCCATTGCCACCGGTCCCATTTCATAGATTGCGGCACCATTATTAAGAAGTGATGTGCAGAACTGAACCAGAGCAGTTACCGGAAGGGGTGTTGTGACCTGATGACCAACGTAATGGGGATGGTGAAGATGGTTTGTATATTTCAGAACTCTTTCAATATAGTTTTCAAAAGGCTCATTCTCACCCGACGCTGAATCAAATGAAAATATTTCAGCAAGTTTGTCGGGCTCATTCCATGGCAGAACAGTTTTTTCTTCACCTTTCAGGGTTCTCTTCAGATAGTCCGATAGTATATCTACAAGTTTATGACCTTCATGCCTGAATTCTTCAGGGTCGAACGGAGCTGGTATTTTTGATTTCATGTTATCGATCTGAAGTTATTTAGTTCATTATTAAGTTCACCGAAAAACCATTGAATTACCGGGTCAGGATAGTCAATGACTGACCTGATAAACCTGGTATTTAAATGAACAGAACTCAACCTCTGACTGATAATTTCTGCAACACCGCAATAACCGGCAGTTGCTTGATTATCAAATTTATAGAAAGGAACCTGCTGGTTGTAGCAATTAAAAAATGAGCTGATTATCTCATATCTTTTTGAGTGCTTTTCAACCAGGTCAGTGCAGGATCCGTATGTTTTCAGAAAATTCCGGAACCTGGTCTCACAGTTATCGATTATGAGGTCACCAAGTTCATTCAGGGGCTTATTCCTTGCCAGGTAGATTTCAATAAATCTGTAAATACCTGTAAATCCGAAGGCATCAAGATCATCGGCAACTGATAAAATGGTCAGAAGGTCTCCTGGTTTATTAATACCGGTATATTCCTTATTGTCATGGTTTTCGACAGCATCTAGAACTTCGGTAAATTCTATGGTGGAAAGATTCCTCTCTTTTAAGAATCTTTCACAAATTTTCCTGCTTTCCAGGCCATGTCTGAAACCAGTTTCAATTGACATGCCAGAGTCATGCAGAAAGGAGGCAATGATAAGCTTATCTGAAAGGGATTCGTCAAGCTCAAAATAATGAGCATCAAGATCTTTCATTATCTCTTTTGCATAATACCAGACGCGTTTGTGGTGGTCTATGCCATGTGAGGGCAACAAAAAAGTATTGAAGATCGTGTTGAAGAATTCTTCAAGGATCTTCAAATACTTCGATTCAGAAGAGGAAATCTTTTCGGAAAGGAGCATATACTATGAAAAAAAAAGCAAAAGATAACCGCCTTTTGCTTTCATTAGAGTAGTAAAGGCAATAAATAATCAGTTGATCATCTTTTTTGCCATATCAAGTATAGTTGTATCTTCAATGGTTACTATACCTCCACCTGGACCTTTCTCAAAATGAATGCCAGCACTTTCGCCTCTTTCGAAATTCCATCCTCCGAAATAGTTTCTGACTGTCTCCTCATTTAAATCAAGCTTGTCCGCAATCTTTCTCATGCTTCCTGCCGGCAACTGATCTTTAATCTTCCTGAGTTCGTTAAATGTAAGTGTTTGTGCCATATATTCTTATCTTTAGCCTGCAAAATAATTAATCAACCAGCAACAAAAATCAAAGGTAAGCATTAAAAGTCTAACTTTAAAATTCGAATAAGTCTAATTTTCCCGAAACGCATATGTTTTTAACCTATTCCGTCTGCGATTTGGTTTCGATTTAATTTGGTTTTGGCTTCCTTAAATTCTAATTTTGATAGAAATCACCATCTTGATGCTATCACGGCAATGCAATCCACTGGAAAAAACTTTGCTAACAAAGTTTAGAGAAGGAGACAAGGATGCTTTCACGGTTATCTTTAAGACCTATTATAAGGACCTGGTCCTCTTTGCCATGAATTTTACCAGGGAAGCTGAGATTGCCGAAGAGATCGTCCAGGATACTTTCGTCAGATTTTGGGATGAAAGAAGGACCATCACCATTGACCGTTCATTGAAATCCTATCTTCTCCGTTGCGTTCAGAACAGGAGCATTGACTGGATCCGTCATAAAAAAATCAGTCAGAAATACCATGATGAATTTTCGACAACCCTTGAAACCTTCGAGTATAATACTGATAATTATGTGATTAACTCCGAGCTGGAGGATATTCTTAAGATCGCTCTCGGCAAGCTTCCTCCTGAAGTATATGAAGCATACTGCCTGAGCCGTTACAAAGGTCTGAAATACAAAGATATTGCTGCAAAACAGAAAGTATCTGCCAGAACAGTGGAAGTCAGAATAGGCAAAGCTCTTACCTTGCTGAGGGAAGAATTGAAGGACTATCTGAGTTAAACCATCGTTCCGGGAAGTTTATATCTCCCGTGTGTTTTTTAGGAATTCTAGAAACAATTTCGGAAAATAATTGATTATTGTGTTGTGGTAATCTCTTTGTTAATCGTCTTTATTATATGGAAAAAGAAAAAAACTCTGTTATTGACAGGATTGCTGCAAAGTACTTTTCAGGAAATGGGAGTCCGGATGAATTAGAATACCTGGAAAAATGGATAAATGATTCAGAAGAGAATGCAAAATATTTTAACCAGCTTGGAAATATCTGGGCAACGGCAGATACTAATTGCCTGTCTGACCAGATTGATACCAGCAGGGCATTAGCAGCAGTCAGTAAGCGAATCTCAGGGGATTCAGCCATGCGCATGGTATGGAATGGCTGGAAAAAAATCGCAGCCATACTTATAATCCCGCTGATAATTTGGAATATACTGAAACAACCTGAAAAGCCTGCTGAAGAAGTAACATATCAGCAACCAGTTTATAATGAGGTCTATGCAACCTATGGAACCCGTACGGCATTAAGACTTGCTGACAGCTCGCTTGTATGGCTTAACTCGGGAAGCAGTTTAAGATATCCTGACAAATTCACCGGATCCCGTAGAGAGGTAACCCTTAATGGTGAAGCCTATTTTGAGGTTGAAAGCAACGAGAAAATGCCATTCATTGTCAAAACTGCCGACATAATTGTTAAAGCGACAGGCACAAAATTCAATATTCTCGGTTTTAATTCGGGTTATGAATCAGAAGTCACTCTGGTAACCGGAAATGTGTCTGTGAGTGAGGTTAATAATAATGGTAAGGATTCTCTGATATCCGAGATGGTTCCTGAACAGCACATGATCTTTAATAAAACTACAGGAGCTGTCTCCATCTATAGTGAGGATACTTATAAATACATTTCATGGAAAGACGGTAAACTAATTTTCCGCAACGAACCTTTGAGTGTAGTGACTAAAAAAATAAGCCAGGTATTTAATGTCGATATAGAGATACAGGGAAGCGCCCTCAATGACTACACTTACAGGGCAACTTTTGAAGACGAGACACTATCCGATATTCTGAAATTACTTGAGATTTCATCGCCTATCGGCTATAGGGAATTAAAGCGGACACCATTGGCAGATGGCACTTTCCCAAGAAAGAAAGTAATAATATTTCCACTAAAGTGAATAAAAACTAACTGTAACTTACAACCGTAGTATTAACCTAATCCACCTGACCATGAAAAACACTTTCCCGTGAAGTAACTAAAAAAGAGAGGAAATGTGCTGTAACACAATCCCTCTCACATTAGCGGTTAAAAAACATTTTTTAAAACATCATTGATTATTAACCTACTAACTTTTCAAAAGTATGAAAAAAACTCTGTATTACTGCAGTTTGATCGGATCAAATTACCGAATCCGGAAATTACTTCTAAAAATGAAAATTACAATTCTACTTCTGTTTTTTGGTATGATGAATATTCTGGCAGGTCCGGGATATGCACAAACCACAAAGATCTCACTTGACCTCAGAAATTCTGCCATTGAGAGTGTTCTTGACAAAATCGAAGAGGAAAGTGAGTTTTATTTTCTCTACAACCAGAAGCTTATTGATGTCGACCGTAAAGTAGACATCGTAGCCGAGAATAAATCCATAAAAGATATTCTCAACAGTATATTTTATGGGACTGATGTCAAATATGCCGTTCTGGACAGGCAAATAATTCTGACTAAAATGGAGGCATCAGCGATGATAACTGCTCTTCAGCAAATACAAGTATCGGGGAAAGTTATCGATGCTGCCTCGGGTCAGCCTTTGCCCGGAGTAAATGTTGTTGTATCGGGTACAACCATCGGGGTTCTTACAGATGTGAATGGAAATTATAACATTACACTTCCAAATTCCACAGCTACTCTCGAATTTACCTTTGTCGGATATGATAAGATCGTCATGCCTGTACAGGGAAGGACAACTGTGAATATTGAAATGCTTGTGAACACAAAGCTCCTTGATGAAATTGTTGTTGTCGGTTATGGTACCCAGAGAAAGAGCGATATTACCGGCTCTGTTGTTTCTGTTTCAAGCAAAGAGCTTACCGCCCGGCCTGTTAAAAACATATTTGAATCATTACAGGGTAAAGCGGCAGGTGTCGATATAACCACCTCTCTTCGTCCCGGAACACTGGGAATGATTTCAATCCGTGGCGCACGTTCACTTACCGCTTCCAACTCACCTCTTTATGTTGTTGATGGTATTCCCATTATGTCGGGTTCCGGGATTGAAACACTGAACGAGCAGGATATACAAGCCATCGATATACTGAAAGACGCATCGGCAACTGCCATTTATGGTTCGAGGGCTGCTAACGGAGTTGTGCTTGTTACAACAAAACGCGGTACCGAGGGACAATTTCAGCTTAACTACTCGGGTTCGCTTACAAACGAACAGATGGTTTGGCGTTCTCATTACATGAATGTTGCAGAATTCATGGAATTCTCACGTTGGGGCGCATATTATGCATCCTATAATCCGACTACCGGCATATATTCAAGAGTGCCGGGTAACGCTCCAACCCTTGCCAACGATGCCACTATTAATTATTTTACTGCTGAGCCCACTGCATGGCAGAACATCCAGAAGGGCTGGGCAAGCGGCACATGGGACCCCTCTCAAGTCCAGACATACAACTGGCTGGGAGTGGTAACACAGCCATCCTATACCCAGGAGCATACCCTCAGCGCGAGTGGCGGTACAAAAACAATGAAGGCTTATGGTTCGTTAGGTTACCTCAACAACCAGGGTACAACAAAGGGACAGGAGTACAAGCGTTACACCGTGAGGACAAATGTCGAGCTTAATCCAAAAGAGTGGATTACATTTGGAGTCGGGATCAACGGATCATGGCAGTTCCAGGATTACGGTCAGAGCGCTACAGGAGGAAGTTCAAACGTGACAGGCGACCTGATAGCTGCAGCAGCAAGGATTGAGCCATATTCCCTTCCTTTTGACGCAGATGGGAACCGTATTGTGCATCCCGGGGGAAAGGCACGCGTGTGGAATGTCATAGACGAATGGAAATACTCGACCAACCAGCGCGAAACACTCCGCATTCTTGGCAGCCTCTTCACGGAGGTAAAACTCTTTAAAGGACTCAGGTACCGTTTGAATTTTGGCCCCGACTTCCGCTTCTACAGGAACGGCTGGTATAACGACTCGAAGTCAATTGTAAGGGAACTCAGCGCGTCCAATGCAAGTGTCTCCAATACAAAAGACTTCTCCTATACTATCGATAATCTCCTTTATTACGATAATAAATTCGGCAACCATACAATAAATGTCACCCTGCTCCAGACAGCATCGAAATGGACAAGTGAATCATCCTCACTTTCCGGGCAGGGTATTGAGGTGGCGAGCCAGCTGTGGGACGCCATGGGTACCCTTACCAGCGCCCAGCTCTCATCATGGGGCTCCGGACTTACTGAAAACCAGCTTGAATCGTACATGGGGCGCGTAAATTATAGTTTCAAAGAAAAATACCTCCTTACAGTATCTGGCCGGTGGGACGGTGCTTCGCAGCTTGCAGAAGGGAACAAATGGGCATTCTTCCCGAGCGCTGCCATAGCATGGCGTTTAGACCAGGAGAGCTTCCTAAACGGTATCCCATGGCTCAACCAGTTAAAGCTGCGTTTAGGCGTCGGTTCAGTAGGTAACTCTGCAGTAGGGCTTTACTCAACAAAGGGCGCCATCACCCAGGTTACAGTACCTTTTGGCACCGGAACAGAGACCGGTTATACATTTACAAGCGCTGTTGCTAACCCCGAGCTTGGATGGGAAAGGACAACCCAGTACAACCTTGGTCTCGATTTCTCATTACTCAAAGGGAGGATTAACGGGACCATAGAAGCTTACAAATCATATACGAAAGATCTTCTTTTAACAGTTGCCCTTCCAAGCGTTTCAGGCTTTACCTCCACAATTGCAAATGTCGGTGAAACAAGCAACAGAGGAATCGATATCACGCTTAATGGCAACGTATTGGAAAGAGGCGACTTCACATGGAATTTAAATGTAACAGCTGCCTGGCAGAAAGACAAGATCGAATCACTCATGAACGGAAAAGAGGATATGGTTGGAAATAGCTGGTTCATAGGCCAACCCATAGGTGTAATATATAATTACCAGAAGATCGGTATCTGGCAGGATACTCCTGAAGATCAGGCAGAGATGGCAAAATTCAATGCTAACGGATCTCAATTTGCACCTGGTAAAATTAGGATCAAAGATCAGAATGGCGACTACCGGATCGACGGCAACTACGACAGGGTCGTAATAGGCAACACACGCCCGCGCTGGACAATTGGACTCACAAATAGTTTCAGTTATAAAGGTATCGAGCTATCTGCGTTCTTTACCGGGCGCCTCAACTATATGTCAGGCGTTGGCGAAGCTCTTACAGGGATGTATGGCGACCAGCGTGTACTTGATTACTGGACTCCCGACAATACCGGTGCTGAATACCAGAGGCCGTTTATGAGTGAGGCAGGTGGCGACACTTATGCCGGCACCTATTATAAAGATGATTCATGGATCAAGATCCGAAACATATCGCTGGGATACCAGTTGCCAAAGAGCCTGCTGGGCAAGGTTAAGATTAACAGCCTGAGGGTTTTTGCACAGATACAGAATGCCGGTATGCTCTGGTCGCGGAATAAATTCAGAGATTCTGAATATGGAACTCTCTATTATAACCGCGGGTACGTATTCGGTGTTAACGTGGGATTCTGAGAAAATACTGAATGAATTTATAACAATAAAAGAAAATACGAAATGAATAAGTATATAAAAACCATATTAGTGCTTTGGGCAATTATCCTGATTATATCAGGTACCAGCTCATGCAAAAAGGTTTTTCTCAACGAAGAGCTGAAGACCCAGAGAAACTCCGATTATTTTAAGACTCCCGAAGGGATTACCGACCTCGCCGATGCGCTGTACAACCATTACAGGAATTTTTTCATGAGCAGGGAACAGTCTGTCTCCACTACCCAGTGCGGTACTGACGAATTCATTGTAGGAGGCGACCAGGCTCAGCAGACCTGGAACGATTATAATTCAAACCTGGGTTCCATTGTTCCTGATGTTCCAACCTCTAATGTTACAAAAACCTATGAGATATGGGACATGATGTACAAGGCCATCAGCGATGCCGACTTTCTTCTGAAAAATGTAGATGCTGTTATAACTGATGCTAATAAAAGCAAGCTGTTTACAGCTGAGGCGTCATTCCTTCGCGGGCTCTCATATCTCAGGCTTGTACAACAGTATGGGCCCGTTGTGCTGAAACTCCAGCCATCCATAGGTGTTGACAGGTACTTTGTACGCGCAACAAAAGAAGAGTGCGTTAACCAGATCATAGCCGATTTTAGGACAGCTTATGCCGGGCTTCCAGCTGCCGAACCTGCGGAAGGAAAGCTTTACAGGGATGTTGCAGCTCATTTTCTGGCAAAAGCCCTGCTTTACAGGTGTTCTGAAATAAACAACGACTGGAACTCTTCCTATAAAACAGCAGATCTTGCAGAGATAATAACCCTGGCAAATGAAGTTATTGCAAATCACGCTCTGGCACCAAATTTTTCCGATATTTTCGCTTTCACGACGCCAGACGGTCCAAACGAGAAACTTCCTGAGGTGATTTTTGCCGCACAGTTCTCCAGCACAACTACCGTCGCAGCTGATGGGAACGGAAACTACAACCATCTTCTGTTTCTTTCGGTATATCAAACACTTACCGGTTTTGTCCGCGATATATCCGGAGGGCGTGAGTACCAGAGATGCAGAACAAATGAATACGCTTACAGTGTGTTTGACATGCAGAACGATTCGCGTTTCTGGAAAAGCTTTAAAACCAAGGCAAATCTGAACAATAATGCAAATTTTGCCCAACTTAACGGAACAGACCCGAATACAGCTACCGGTGTAACATATGCAAGGGGTGACCTGGGATTGATATATATTATCAATAATGCAGGCGACACCAGGTTTACCAATCCTGCGAGTGGAGGAAAAGCGCTGGTAAAAAGTACGCATACCGGGGTCTATTTCAATAACCCTGTAACCGGTAAACCCACACCCCATAGCTATCCACGCTACCTTGCCAACGGCACCGGGTTCTTAAGCTTACCTGCCAATGTCAGCAGGTTCCCGTCTCTCAGCAAGTGGCTTGACGGATCCCGCATAGCCGTAGCCGCAACTGCCGGCCGCCGCGATGGAATATATGCAAGGGTAGCCGAGACATATCTCATTAAAGCTGAAGCTCTTATCCGCCAATCCAAATATGCCGAGGCTATCACAGTTATGAATATTGTCCGTGCACGTGCGCAGTTCAAGAGCAGTGAAGACAGGGCTGCATACAAGGATGGCGGAGCCGCTGTTCTTACCAATTCAAATGCACCCAAAAATGCAGATGGTTCATTGATAATTTCGTATAGTACTTCAAATTCATACTACGAATCGCTTAATATTCCTGTGACAACTGCAGCTTCGGACATTACCACCGGAATTACCCCGACAAGCCTTCCGGCTGTCGATGAGGCTATAATAACGAAACTCGGCCTTTCAAGCGCCAACGACAGGATGATGTGCTTCCTTCTTAACGAGCGTTCCCGTGAGCTCTACGGAGAGCTTTTCCGCTGGGAAGACCTTGCCCGCACAAAAACACTTCTTAGTCGTGCCAGGACATACAACGAGGGATCAGTAACGGCTATCCAGGAGAAGCATTACCTGCGCCCGCTGCCACAGACTTTCCTTGATAACATTTATAATGCTTCGGGGCATGCTCTTACTGCTGATGAAAAAGCAGCAATGCAGAATCCGGGTTATTAGGTTGATTCAGGTTAATATGGGTTGGTTAGAAGAGGGTGTCTCATAAGGCACCCTCCTTTTATTTTTACACAAGTCTGTTTAGTGTTAATTGTAGTTTCACGGAGTTATGTCGAACGAGCATCTCAAAGAAGGCAGGCTTACCTGCTTTACCTCATGAATACTTACACCTGTAACTTCGATAACAGATCGAGAAAAAGCTTCATCCCCTTTCTCTTATCGCCATCAAGTTCATAATCTATATTGTTTTTGAGATAGTCTCTCAGAGTATCTTCACCAATAGAAGTTAAAGGTCCGAAATCCCTTGCAACCTGATCTATATTTTCGACTCCGGATTTGAGTGCTTTGTTCATATCCTTTATGAAATCAGAAGGAAGTTCCTTGTTAGATGCCCAGCAGGCAAAAACAAATGGAAGTCCTGTCTGCTTCATCCACTCTTCAGCAAGATCAAGCTTGCAGGTGAACGTATTTTCAAATTCAAAGCACTGATCACCGATCAGCACCACCCCTTCATTATCGCCTATATGTGCGAAATCAAATGATGCCGTCGTGTTAATCCACTTGATTGACCTGTGCCATATATATCCGGCCAGAACTTTAATAAGATTGACCGATGTCCTTGAGCGGTAATCAAGGTTTATGCTTTCGATTTTTTCAAGGGGACAGTTACTGAACAGCATCACCGTCCGTACTTTTCCGCTGGCGCCAATACAATAATCGCTGATTATTCTGTAATCCGGGATAAAGGGCATGGCAGCAACCGGTACAAGCCCTATATCTGCCCGGCCGTCAATTAATTTAGCGGCACAATCTGCGGGATGATCTGTCTCCAGTACCACCCGTTTATCAAAACCACTTTCCTTAAGACCCCAGATAAAAGGGTAGGTATTTGCATACTTGACTGCTGAAATTCTGATTTTATCCATAGTAATATCCCATAATGTACCAGATACCCTATTTTGATGAAATTACATTTTTTTACAACATCTAAAATACTACTTTTGTGATAATACATATACATCTGACAACCCAAACTGCTTAAAAATGGATTTAAATTCCCTCTCTGCAATTTCCCCGGTCGACGGAAGGTACAGGCAGAAGACAGATGAACTTTCCGCATATTTCTCAGAATATGGGCTTATCCGGTACCGGCTTCTGGTTGAGATCGAGTATTTTATTGCACTTACAGAGATCCCTTTACCACAGTTAGCCGGATTCAGCAAAGATAACCTTAGTCTGCTCAGGGCCCTCTATGAAGATTTTGATCTTTCTGAGGCAGAGAAGATCAAAGAGATTGAAAAGATAACTAACCATGACGTAAAAGCCATTGAGTATTATTTGAAAGAGAAGTTTGTATCGCTAGGCATTGAAAAGTGGAAGGAATTCATACATTTTGGATTGACATCCCAGGATATTAATAATACGGCAATTCCGCTTTCTCTTAAAGACGCTTTTAGCAATGTCTACCTGCCTTTGCTCCTTGAATTCAGGGAAGCACTTGCTTCATTTGCAGATGAATGGAAAGACATCCCCATGCTGGCCCGGACTCACGGACAACCGGCATCTCCAACAAAACTTGGAAAAGAGATCGGAGTATTTCTGGCAAGGATTGATGAGCAGGCAAAGTACTTTTCACAGATACCCTGGTCAGCCAAATTCGGAGGAGCTACAGGGAATTTCAATGCCCATAAAGCTGCTTATCCAAAGATCGATTGGGTGGCTTTTGCCGAGAGCTTCGTAAATGATACTCTTGGTCTGACCCGTTCAAGTCCTACAACGCAGATCGAACATTATGATAATCTTGCTGCCCTGTTCGACAATATGAGCAGGATAAATGTGATTATGATTGACTTGTGCCGTGATCTGTGGTCCTACATATCATTCGAATACTTTAAACAAAAAGTAAAAAAAGGGGAAGTAGGTTCATCGACGATGCCGCATAAAGTTAATCCCATCGATTTTGAAAATGCAGAGGGCAACCTTGGTTATGCAAATGCAATCTTTCAGCACTTTTCTGAAAAACTGCCGGTCTCAAGACTTCAGCGCGATCTTACTGATTCTACTGTTCTTCGAAATATAGGAGTCCCTATAGCTCATACTGTAATAGCATTTGGCGCCCTGCTTAAGGGACTGAACAGGCTTATTCTGAATGAAGAAGTGATAAATGCTGATTTGGATAATAACTGGGCTATTGTAGCAGAGGCTATTCAAACAATCCTAAGGAGGGAGGGGTATCCAAAACCTTATGAAGGTTTGCTTGCCATTACAAGAACAAATCAAAAGATATCACAGGCATCTTTAATTCAGTTTATTGATTCTCTTGATGTGTCTGAACAAATCAAAGATGAACTGAAAGCAATTACCCCATTTAACTATACAGGGATTTAAAACAGTTAAAAACAGGATGAAAAACATCAGGATTCTGCTAAAATATTTGGTACCTTTTAAATGGCAGGTTATTAAAAATGTAACCTTTAATATTTTAAGTGCTTTCTTTGCCCTCTTTGTTCTGACCCTTGCAGAACCTTTTTTAAGAATAATGTTTGGCGATCCGACTATTGCTGCCCCGCCTGCCATTCCCAGTGTCAACTTATTCTCTCTCGGAAATATCAGGGATCTTTTTCTTTCCAATTTTATTACAGAACATGGTAAAGCCTCTGCACTCCTGATGGTTTGTGTGATGGTTATAATCGCCAGTTTGTTTAAAAACGGCTTTATCTTTCTTGCCCTTAACAACATGGCTTATATGAGGGCAGGCACAGTAAGGAATCTCAGGAAACAGATGTATGAAAAAGTGCTGAGATTACCTTTATCATATTTCAGTGATGCAAGAAAAGGCGATGTGATGACCAGGGTATCGAATGATGTTCAGGAAATTGAAGTCTCTATTATGTCCTCCCTTACATTTCTCTTTAAAGACCCTTTGTATATTCTTGTATTTCTCGTTTACCTGCTCATAACCTCCTATCAGCTTACTTTCATTGCCCTGGTAATGATGCCGCTCAGCGCGTGGCTTATCGGGAAAGCAGGGAGAACATTAAAGTCTGCCTCATTTGCCGGTCAGCAAAGTCTCGGTAGCCTGCTTTCCATTGTGGAAGAGACCTTATCGGGTTTGCGCATTGTAAAAGGATTTAATGGTGAGGAAAAAATGAAAAAGCAATTCGGCATCACCAACGAAAAGTACACAAAGATCTTCCGAAGGGTTCAGAGAAAAGCATACCTCGCTTCACCCTTAAGTGAATTCCTGTCTACTATCGTTGTTATGATAATACTGTTTATCGGGGGCAGCATGGCATTAGGCGGAGATGTGAATATGACATCTGCAAAACTGATTACTTTCATTGGTGTCTTTTCCCAGATCATACCTCCTGTTAAGAGCTTTACAAATGCAACATTTTTGATAAAGAAGGGTATGGCCTCCGTTGACAGATTAAATCAGGTGCTTGACGCGGAGGAAAAAATTCCGGAGAAAATTAATGCAGTTCCTGTTACCGGATTTAATGAGTCGATTGAATTCCGTAATGTCTGGTTTGCTTATAATTCCGAACCTGTTCTTAAAGATATCAGCTTCAAAGTCAGAAAAGGTCAGACTGTAGCCATTGTGGGGAAATCGGGTGGAGGCAAATCGACCCTGGTTGATCTGATCCCTCGGTTCATGGATGTCGATATGGGAAGCATTCTTATTGATGGGGTTGATATCCGCGATGTGAAAATCAAGGATCTACGCAATCAGATGGGTATTGTAAGTCAGCAGCCAATCCTCTTCAATGCAACTTTCAGGGAAAATATTGGATTTGGTGTACAGGAAATTTCGATGGAAAAGGTCGAGCATGCAGCAAGGATTGCCAATGCGCACAATTTCATAACAGAGACAGAGCTTGGTTATGAAAACAGCGTGGGGGAATCCGGAAATAAACTGAGCGGGGGACAGAAACAGAGGATCAGCATTGCCAGGGCAATTATGACCAATCCCCCCATACTCATCCTTGATGAGGCAACATCGGCGCTCGATACTGAATCCGAAAGACTTGTCCAGGATGCTATTCTGAAGCTTATGGAAAGCCGTACCTCAATAATAATTGCACACCGTCTTTCAACAATTCAGCATGCTGATTTTATTATTGTTATTGAAGATGGAAGAATTGTGGAGACCGGAACACATGAAGAGCTGATAAAAGTTAAAAACGGAGTTTACAGAAAGCTCCATAGTTTTCAGGCGCTTTAATATATTTTTTTTGACTAACCAATTTCATAAAACAAAATAATTGTAGCCATGATAAGAAAATTTGCCTTGTTTGTTTTATGCCTGTTACTAATATTCCTCTGTTCAGCTGGTCAGACTCAGAAAATGAAACATTCCTTTGTACTGGGAACTTCTGAATTCATTCTCGACGGAAAACCATTCCAGATAATCGGCGGAGAAATACACCCGGCCAGGATCCCCGCTGAATACTGGCGCCACCGGATCAGGATGGCCAAAGCAATGGGTTGCAATACAATAGCTGCTTATCTTTTCTGGAATTATCATGAACCCTCTGAAGGTGTATATGATTTCTCAAGCGGGAACCATAATATCAGGAAATTCATTGAGCTGGTTCAGGAGGAAGGAATGTGGCTTATACTCAGACCGGGTCCTTATGTATGTGCCGAATGGGATCTTGGAGGTATTCCACCTTACCTGCTTCGCATACCTGATATTAAGTTAAGATGTATGGATCCACGTTACATGCAGGCTGCTGAAAGATATATGAGTAAGCTTGCTACGGAGATAAAACCATTTCTAATTACAAAAGGCGGTCCAATTCTGATGCTTCAGGTTGAGAACGAATATGGCAGCTTTGGAAATGACAGAAATTATATGGTGAGACTAAGACAAATCTGGACAGAGAACGGAATAGACACTCCATTTTTTACAGGTGATGGTCCAACTACTTATATGCTTGAAGCCGGCTCTCTTCCTGGGTGTGCCGTCGGCCTCGATTCGGGTAGTTCATTAAGAGATTTTGAACTGGCAAATAAGATGAATCCCGGTGTCCCGGTTTTCAGCAGCGAAACATATCCCGGCTGGCTTACTCACTGGGGAGAAAAATGGGCGAGAACGGATACTTCAGGAATTTTGAAGGAGGTAAAGTTTCTGATGGATAATAAGAAATCATTTAATCTCTATGTGATCCATGGCGGAACGAACTTCGGTTTTACAGCGGGTGCAAATTCCGGTGGCAAAGGGTATGAACCTGATATTACCAGCTATGATTATGATGCTCCTATAAATGAGCAGGGCAACGCTACACCAAAATATTATGCCCTGAGAAAACTGATAGGTTCATACCTTCCAAAAGGCCAAAAACTTCCTCCAGTCCCTGATCCTGTTCCCGCTATTGAGATACCAGCAGTTAAAATGGAAGCGTTGACCTCTATATTGGTAAATATCGGGAATCCTCTGAGCTCAGTACAACCCAAACCTATGGAAGCCTATGGTCAGGATTATGGATTCATTCTCTACAGGACTAAACTTATCGGTCATAAGAAAGGCAGACTCACAGTGACAGATATCCACGACTACGCAATAGTTTTTCTGGATGGCAAGTACATTGGAAAACTTGACAGGAGAGAAGGCCTCAATACTATCACCCTGCCAACAAGTAATTCGGCGAATCCTGTTCTGGATATTCTGGTAGAGGCAATGGGCAGGATCAATTTTGCACAGTACTTGATTGACAGAAAAGGCATCACGGACAGGGTGACTCTTAATGGAATGACTTTGATGAACTGGGATGTTTATAATCTTCCGATGGAAGAGAAATACATAACCTCTTTGATAAATACTGGTCCGATGAATCAGGAACCAGGTATCTTTTTCAAAGGATATTTTAATCTCGAAAAATCAGGCGATACGTTTATTGACCTTACAAATTATCAGAAAGGTGTTGTCTGGATCAACGGACATAACCTCGGCAGATTCTGGAATATCGGGCCTCAGAAAAGGCTGTATTGCCCTGCTTCATGGCTGAAGACCGGAGGGAATGAGATTGTTGTGCTGGACTTGCACCAGATTGAGGCGAAGAGTATTGGCGGGTACAGGGAGATGGAGTGAGTGTGAGAGTGAGTGTGAGAGTGAGTGTGAGAGTGAGTGGGAGAAGGGCATAGCCGTCAACCTAAGAGAAGAATGGTCCAAAAGGTTTCCCCTCCTTTTCAAGGAGGGGTGGCCGGGGCTGTTGAAAATCAGTTATTTGCAAAAATTTCCTCCCCGGCCGGGGTGGTTGACTTCTTTCTTATTACCTTTATGTCTATGAATAACAAAAACCTCTTCGATGGCAAGGTCCTTAAGTCTTTCAGACCTCTCAGGAACAGATCCATTTCAACATATTTGAAGAGTAAGATAAGGAAACCTTTCAATAACAAAATAGATATAGACATGATAATTTAATCAACCACCCCGGCCGCAAACAGGCCTTTGTCATACATTAATTATTTGCCTGTTGCGGCCACCCCTCCTTGAAAAGGAGGGGAAACTTCCTATACTATCCTTCTGTTAAGTTGACGGTTATAGAGTCATGGTTGGGTTTCTTCAATTAAATCAAAACATATAACTTTCCCCATAAAAATTAAAAATGCTATTAAATAATACTATCAAAATGAAAAGAATTTCAACTTTCTTTTTTGTCATCCTTACTGTTATTTCAGTCCATGCCCAGAATACCTGGACAAATGTTGTCAGTAATGGTGCTGATCGTACAGGGAAGGTAAAATGTACGGAAATAGTTAATAAACTGATTGAGAAGCTTTCCGGGGATGGCGGTGGAACACTTTTCTTCCCGGGTGGAACTTTCCTCACAGGCCCGATTATTATGAAAAGCAATATCACCCTCTACATTGATGCAGGAGCAACTATAAAATTTTCAGACGATTTTGATGATTATCTCCCTATGGTTCAGTCGAGATGGGAAGGTGTAAGAGTTAAAAATTTCAAGTCTCAGATCTATGCTTATCAGTGCGAAAATATTGCAATTAAGGGTGGAGGTCATCTGGAGGGACAGGGAAAGAAATGGTGGGATTTTATGCGCACTGCAATCAAACAGCAGCCGCCAAGCAAGTGGCAGGAGATTTTTCAAAAGGAGAATGCAGATCTGCTCGCAAAGAATGCCTATATAAGAGCCAAAAATAATTTCCTCAGGCCTCCGATGGTCACTACATATGAATGTAAGAATGTACTGATAGAAGGGGTCAGCTTTTCGAATCCTCCCTTCTGGACTATCATGCCGGCATTTACTGATAATATTACAATCACCGGGATCACTGTTGAGAATCCCAGCAATTCTCCCAATACAGATGGAATTGACCCTGAATCGTGCAGCAACGTTCATATCTCAAACAGTCATTTCAGCGTAGGCGACGATTGTATAGTCATTAAATCGGGCCGTGATGAAGATGGCAGGGAAGCAGGAAAACCGACTGAAAATGTGACTATAACCAACTGTACCATGCTTAAGGGGCATGGTGGCGTTGTTATCGGAAGCGAAATGAGCGGAAGTGTAAGAAGAGTGACTATTTCGAACTGTGTCTTTGACGGAACTGACCGGGGTATAAGAATCAAAACCATGCGCGGAAGGGGAGGAGTAATTGAGGATATTCTTGTTTCCAATGTCATGATGTACAATATGGTAAATGAAGGAGTCCTCATTACACTGCGTTACCAGTCAACCAAACCGGAACCTCTGTCAGAAAGAACACCTGCGGTTAAAAATATTCAGATCAACGGAATCACAATAAGGGGAGGTGACAGACCTGTGGCAATCTATGGACTTGAAGAGATGGCAGTTTCGCAGATCTCCTTCACCGGTATCCAGTCAGCTACCAGAAGGGGTGTGCTGCTTGAAAACGCCGCCGATATAACGTTTCACGATGTCCATATGGAAATTAAGGAAGGCAGCGCCCTTGAAGCAAAAGATACAAAAGGGATCACTTATGATAAAGTAACCGTGACTTCCGCTGCCCCGGATCAGCCGTATTTAAAATTGTCGAATGTTCAGAATCTGAGAGTGACAAATTGTTTCCAGAGTGAAAATATTCCTCTCTTTATTAATGAAGATGAGAAGAGTTCAGATATTTATATTATGAATAATATTCTTCCTGAAACAGCCACTCTGGTAAACAAAAGAGGCAAAAATTATATGATCGAGTATAATATTACGAAAAAGTAGGATAAACGTATAGGTCATGACGCAAAGCGAAGTCTCCTGACTTCGCTCACTTTTGCTTTAGAACATTTTGACCGGCAGCCCATTTCTTCTGCCATTCCGGGTATTTATCCAATACTTTCTCAGGATCATATGTGTACCAGCCATATCCGCTACGTCTTTCACGGCTGACCTCTGCAAGTGAATAAAGGAATTTACCGTTTCGGTCTGAGAATAAAGGTTTCTCTGTGCCGAGTTCATAATACCTTGTCCATATCGGCGGTGCAAGCGAATCAGTAACTACGATACGGTCAGATGTAGAGGTTCTCCATTGTGATACTTCAGGTGGTGCCGGCACTGTTTTAACTCTCGTATTAAAGATCTTTGAATCGTTAAACCATTTTACGGCACCTTGGACAGATTCGATTATTCTTTTATCGGGGTGATCGATTTTCATCAGGAACAATACTACCGCAACGCTCTCCTGATTGCTAATGCTTGGCGGCTCGTAAGCTCTTGCCCGGGCCGGTTTAAGATCAATTTCATTGTGCTGCTGGCACCAGGCAGTAAGGCGGCCATTATCAACTATCTGGGTATTTAAAATGCATTCCAACCCTTTTTTGTAGGCACGATTTGCTGCTTCACCGACTATAGTTGAGACAAATGAAAAATCCGGATTATTATCAACGATCTTTTTTAGCAATTCCATTATTCCAATATATGCCCCGTCATTGAAAGTTATCCGCCGGCTGTAATTTTTTTCCAGAGGAAAATATTGCGGCCAGCCACCATTTGGATATTGAGCTGCAAGGACAAAATTGATACCCTTTAAGCAGGCTTCCTTGTATTTTTCATCCTTAAGAATAGTATAAACTTTAGCAAGGTATTCAATATGAGTGTAAGTCGTGGAATTATCGAATGTAGTGTTTGTCTTACCTTTGGTTTTCATCAAGCTGTCCGCTTGTTCCTTTGTCAGTATAGCCTGCATATCATAGTTTTTAGGCCATCCGCCATTTTCTTTCTGGAATAGAAGTATATTATCTGCGATTTTAGCGATCTCAGTATCCTTGTATTTTGGCTGGTTTGCTTTAGGATTGATAATATTTCCGTCATCATGAATATCGTACCAGTGATGCATACTATCATAAAACGGGATCAAACTTATACTTACGCTTCTGTCATTTACCTTAGACTGAGGGTGGACAGTAAGACCGGAAAATATTGTGATCAGGATCAATATCAAAACATTCTTTTTCATTCTTTTAAATTACGAATTCAAAGTTAAAGTTTTTTTAGAAGATGGAATGTGTTGATCAGAAGGTAATGAAATCATCCTATGACCTTTCTGTATAAAACAGACTATTTGATTTCATTTTTGGGGACCATAAAAGAACATTTTCATATATTTATACTTTATTGTTACATTCAAATCATGAATAAGAGGATCCTGTTCTTTATATTGCTTCCGGCAATTGCATTCAGCCTTGAAGCCCAGATCCTGAGCACCAATAGTTCAGGAAGTAAATGGTCGGTACGAATGGCCAATTCTGTTATGCTTAAAGCTGATAGCCTGATCAACCATCTGGGGGTGACAAGTCCCAAATGGGCGTATGATGTTGCTTTCCTGGGTATGGCAATTGACAGGGTCGGAATTTTTAATCCCAAATACTCAGCGTACATGGAGGACTGGGTTGACCATTTTGTAAATGAAGATGGCTCAGTAAAAGACTATAGACCAGATGAATATAACCTAGACCGTATTTATCCCGCCAATAACATTCTTACTCTTTACCAGCGGAAGGAAAACGGTGTTTATAAGATTGCGCTGGATAGTTTTGTAAAACAGATGGAAACTCATCCCAAAACACATTCCGGAGGCTTCTGGCATAAGAAGATCTATCCATGGCAGATGTGGCTCGACGGAATATTTATGGCTTCACCCTTTCTTACCCGTTATGCAAAGGAGTTTGATCAGCCAAAGTGGTTTGATATTGTAACCTTCCAGGTGAAGCATATTTATTCCAAAACGGTAGATGAAAAGACCGGCCTCATGGTTCATGCCTGGGATGAAAGCCATACACAGAAATGGTGTGATCCGGCAACAGGGAAATCGCATTATCCCTGGAGCCGGTCAATGGGCTGGTATACAATGGCAATACTTGATATTCTGGATTATCTGCCTGGTAATCATCCCGACAAGGACAGTCTGATAATTATTCTTCAAAATACCTGCAGTGCATTGCTCAAAGTAAGTGATCCGGCTACAGGATTATATTACCAGGTTCTGGATCAGGGCAAGAGAAAAGGGAACTACCTTGAAGGATCAGGGTCTGCAATGTTTACTTATGTTTTTGCCAGAGGTGCTCACAAGGGTTATCTTGATAAAAAATATCTCGAAATTGCAAATAAGAATTTTGACAACTTAATAAAAGAGTTCATCAGAACTGATAGAAACGGACTTATTTCGATGGTAAACATTTGCGCTGTAGGTGGTCTTGGAGGCAATCCTTACAGGGATGGCTCATTTGAGTATTATGTAAATGAACGAAGGCAGGATAATGATCCGAAAGGGGTAGCACCATTCATTCTGGCCGCTCTGGAACTTAATAAATAAGAGAGATTTAAGGATTTTAAAATATAGTCCCAATGAATTTAAAAATAGTTTCTTCAGGTTTCGCTGTTGGATTATTCCTCCTATGCAATCCGGTTTCCACACAGAATGAAAATAAACCGTCGGGGATGAAGATCTGGTTCAGTAAACCTGCTGAAACATGGAATGATGCTCTGCCAGTTGGGAATGGACGATTAGGTGCTATGATATTTGGCGGTATTGAAAAGGAACGCCTGGAATTGAATGAAAAATCGGTCTGGACAGGTGAACCTCGTTGGGATGCAAATCCAGACGCACTAAAAAATCTGCCAAAAGTCAGACAGCTACTGTTTGATGGAAAATTTAAGGAAGCCGAAGTTCTGGCCCAGAAGGGCATCATGGGCACTAAGCCTCAGAATCCCGCAGCAACCTACCAGGCACTTGGAGATATATATCTCAACTTCGGACCACAACGTGGCGTATCCAATTATCGCCGTGAACTGGATATTGATGAGGCAGTTGCAAGGGTTACATACATGGCAAACCAGGTAAATTATACAAGGGAGGTTTTTTCCAGCGCTCCTGACCAGACAATTGTAGTAAGACTCACTGCAGATAAAACCGGTGCTCTTTCATTTACACTGAAGCTTTCAAGACAAGGCAACAAAGCTGAAATTACAGCATCCGGTAATGAGATTGTGATGAATGAGCATATCGGTAACGGCATTGGAGTAAAAATAGCAGCCCGGTTGAAACTTATTTCTGAAGGTGGAACTATAAAATCAGGTGGTGACTCAATACGTGTTGAAAAGGCCAATGCTGTAACAATTTTCCTTGCTGCAGCAACAGATTATTCAGGAAAAGATCCAAAAACAGTATCAGAGGCACAACTTTCGTCTGTTGCAGGAAAAAATTATGTTGAAATAAAGAAGAATCATATTGCCGATTATCAGGCATTGTTTAAGCGTGTAGATATTGATCTGGGAACAAGTGACGGAAACTACTTCACCACTGATGCCAGGATAGCTGCAATGCAAAACGGATACGTTGATACGGATCTTCTGGAACTATATTATCAGTTTGGAAGGTATCTTCTGATCAGCAGTTCACGCCCCGGAGGCCTTCCTGCAAATCTGCAGGGAATATGGGCCGATGGCCTTCGCCCACCATGGAGTGCCGATTATCACATAAACATTAACATTCAGATGAATTACTGGCCGTCTGAAATCACCAATCTAGGTGAGTTACAGGAACCATTCATCGATTTCATAGATGCTTTGCGTCCAGACGCTCGCAGAACAGCAAAAGAGGTGTATGGTATGCACGGCATAGTTGCTCATTATACTACTGATGTATGGCATTTTACAGAACCAACAGGTGCAATCGGCTATGGCATGTGGCCAATGGGAATAGCCTGGAGTTGTCAGAATATCTGGGACCATTATGCCTTTGGCGGGGATGTTGAATACCTCAGGACAAAGTCGTATCCGATAATGAAAGAGGCTGCGGAGTTTTGCATTGACTGGCTCGTGACGGATCCTAAAACAGGATTTCTTGTATCGGGGCCGTCAATATCTCCTGAAAACCGTTTCATGATTCCGGGAGGCAACGGAAATGCCAGTATGGTGATGGGACCGACAATGGACCACATGATCATCCGTGATCTTTTACAAAATACTATTAAGGCAAGTATTGTTCTTGATACTGATAAAGCATTCCGTAAAAAGATGGAACAATCGCTGAGTAAGCTGGCACCAACCAGAATCGGTAAGGATGGAAGAATCCTGGAGTGGAACGGGGAGTTCAGGGAACCTGAACCGGGGCACCGGCATATATCCCATCTTTACGGTCTCCATCCGGGCAATCAGATTACAAAGCAACAAAATCCTGAAATGTTGGAGGCTGCCAGGAAAACGATTGAGTACCGCCTGGCAAATGGAGGAGGACATACCGGGTGGAGCCGTGCCTGGATAATAAATTTTTACGCCAGGTTGAAGGACGGAGACAAAGCCTATGAAAATGTTCTGGCACTTCTGAGAAAGTCGACGCTCAATAATCTTTTCGATAACCATCCACCTTTTCAGATTGACGGAAACTTTGGAGGTACAGCCGGCATTACAGAGATGCTTCTTCAGAGTCATGCCGGAGAGGTCGAGTTATTGCCAGCGCTGCCATCTGCCTGGAGTAAGGGCTATATCCATGGACTGGTGGCAAGAGGTGGTTTTGAAGTCGATATAGACTGGGAAGGCGGGGCGCTTAAGCAGGCTAAAATAACCTCAAAGCTTGGAAATCCATTGAAGCTAAGTTATGCCGGAAAGGTTATTGAAATTCCAATTACTGAAAAAGGGAAAACTTATCTTTATGATAAGGGCCTCAATCCAATCAGGTAAGAAACATGTATGGCTTAAAGTGAAATAAGCACTGATAGTAATAAGTTGACAGTTGGTGCCGGAGGCACCAAATCCCAATATCCATGGTCACGCCCATGGTGGAACGGCCCCTATGCCGGGCGACCCCAGCGGGGTCGAATAGATCTCCTGCTATGTATCCATAAAGCATATCCTCATTTGAGGAATTTAGGAATGAAACATGGTCTTTGCTCCCAAAGACTAACTGATACAGAAACTGGGTATAACTTGACATATTTACACATTTAGCACTGAATAAAATTAGGAATAATTTTTGATTTATTCAACTCCTCCGGAGTTGCCGGATCAAGAAACGATCCTACCACGGGCGTGACCGTGGATATTGGAATTGAAAGCCTCCGGCTTTCACTCATCCCAGGTACCCTAGATTAATCTAATAATCAGAATACCAATTCAACACATAAACAACAATCTATATATTATTAACATTCAATAATATAGATAATTGTGAATAAAGATTAGAGACTGAAACCAGGGGGTCTTTTCTAAGTGAAATTGCCATTAGTGCTCTATGTCAACTTTAATCTACTAGAAAATTATCTTATTAGTAAATTATTATGGTAAGAAATGCTTCAGCATTCGTTTTTAGAGTTAGGAAAATTACTTCTAAAGGCGTACAGCGGATGTATTACGTTATGTTTAGGACGATTTTCTATCATTTTATTCTTCCAAGCCTATAGATACCGGTGCAAAGCAAAGAGAACAACCCGAACACCTTTTTACCTTTTAAATTTATCCATTAAGTGTATTGGAATTAATGTACCTGGTACAAAAGAATAATCAGCTTTTGATTTTTGATCTGTACCAATAATTTTAAATTTAGTAGTATCTATCTTTGTTTTTCTAATGGCTGAGTATAAATTAAAGAAATCATCATCAGAGAAAACATTGATGTCCCTACTATTAACTGAAAATCTACAACTTAAAATTTCTCCATTGGAATTTATTACCATAATAAATGTAGCCTGTGTATATAATGAATCTACCTTAGCTTTGGTCACAATACCTTTAATCTTTTCATCAAAAAGATTTCTCAGATAATAAGGATTGTCGAATGTAGCTGTTCCTATCTTCCCTTTATAACCAGGTTCATCGAAGTTTGGAGTGACAAAAATTGCTCCAAACCTGTTCTTTTCATATTTGAATTTCTTTACATTCTGGGAATATATTCCAATGGAAACCAAACTGAGGACGATTATTAAAGATATATTTCTCATAGACATTTATATTAATAGTTTATTCCTGGTAGGGCTCTACAGATAATAAAGCACAAACAGACTTATTAGTTAAATCTATAAGGCTTACGCTATAGGTACCGGGGCAACGCAAAGAGAGAAGCCTGAACACCGCTGGACCTCCCTTTTAATGATTCATCTGACAATAAAATATAAATATGATTTATTACGGTTTTGACTTTTCGATAAGATATTCTTCTCCAAAGTCAATCTTGACTTCTACCCATTTGGGTAAATGGTCAGACATCTGGTACGTTCGCCAATCTTTGTAAGCATTGGTTTTCTTTGCTGCAGTATCCTTTTCAGAATATTTCTTACCCATTTCGTTTCCATAAACCTTTTCATCATCAGCATCAAGTTTATAGACGTAATCATAATAGTCAAATACACCTGCCCTGATGTTCTTCATTCTCTTTGCGGCCTTATCTTCAAGGATAAACGCAATCTGGTCAAAATGCTTTTCATGAAGGATATTGGTGGGAATCTTTAATTCTTCCGGAATTAAGAAGCCAGCGTCGGTAATTGCTTTAAAAGTAGCATCTGAAGGCTTGAAGATATTGAAGTCACCTAATAAAATCCAGTTCTTTGCCCAGGCATACGGTTCTTTACTCCTTTCTGCAAGAAATGATGAAATCTTCTTAATCTCTGCAATTCTTTTAGGGTCTTCCTTAACTCCTTCACCATAAACAATATGTACAGTGCAGATTACGAAATCGAACCATCCTGATTTAAATCCGATCAATGGTGGTGTTCTGTAGAACTGTTCCGATGGCCCTATTGTCTTCTTTTTCTCTTCTATTGGCGGGAGAACGACTTCTCCAGCCAAACCACCGAAACGAACTTTGCGTGTATCAAACAAAAGTGCTAAACGTTCTTTGTTCCCCTGTGTCCCTTCCGTTACATCAGTCGTAATGAACTTCCACCAATCGCCCAGGATCTTCATCACCTCCTTTAAAGCCACAAGATCTTCGTTTACTTCCTGTAACGCAACTATATCAAATGAACTGATTATCTCAGCGATATAAAATAAGCATTCTTTACTTCTTGAACCATATTTTGGTGAATCAAATTCACGAATATTCCATGTTGCAATAAGTAAAGTACTTTCAATTGTCCTCTCAGGAATTGAATCTTTAATTCCTTTTTTCAATAGAAGTAATCGCTGCGCAATCCTTCTATCAGTCGGGTCCTGCTTTTTGAGGGTGTAATAAAACGCCATGATAAATAGAATTAGTCCGACAATAACAGATATTGACTATAACGTTGTTAAGACAATGACTAACTCAAATTTACGAGACAAATACAATACAAGTCAAGTATTCTGCTGATAATTTTATACACAAGAGGAGGTTGGCTATAAATCGGGGCAACGTCCCGTTTCATGAGATAACTTGTCCAGTGAAACAGGAAGTCGTCTTATAACCTGATTTAATTCCTTAAATTATGCCTTTTTATGAGGGTTTTAGACTATCGGACTATTAATAATATTTTCCGGAGGGATTTAGTATCTTGGGCTTCTTTACTGGGTGTTCCTCACCGTATGAAGCCCTATGTATTATGTTTAGGCCCATTTTTTTTGGTTAGTAGATAAGTCCTTGAAGTATTAGCTGATTTATGCTCTTTTTCGTCCTATTAACTCGTAATCATGAATTAAAAGTCCGGGAGAAAGATTAAGTCGTCTGGTTAGGTTCCGTATCATCTCGACTGTGAGTTTACGTTTACGATTTAGAACCTCAGAAACCCTGTTTTTTCCTCCAAAAGCATCAGCCAGATCAACTTGCCTTAGCTGCATCTCCTCCATCCTGATTTTAATTGCTTCAATTGGATCCGGAGCTTCTATCGGATAATGTTTTATTTCATACTCATTGATCATTAATCCAAGTATGTCAGCTTCATCACTTTCCGGGGTTCCGGCTTTAGCATCAAATATTACTTCAAGTCTCCTGAGAGCTTTCTGGTAATCATCCTCGGTTTTTATAAGTTTTATATTCATGGCTCCTGATTTTTAAATTGTGTCCGCATCGATCTTATCATATTCACTATGAGATCCAATGAAACGTATGAATATCCACCGTTTTTCAAAGTTGAATTTTGTAACCAATCGATAGGCATTTCCTTTGATATTAAAAACTATTCTGCTCTCCTTTAGAATACTTGCATTCGCGTATGTCTTTTTGACTTCATTCGGAGTCTTCCATTCTGAATTCATTGCTGTATCGTACCAAGTCTTTAAGTACTGTTCAGAGTCCGGATGTTTTTCCCAAAATTGTCTCAGAGTACTTTTCGCAAATATTCTCTCCATTTATATTTAATCTGAGTACAAAGATAATGTCTAATTCCCAAAATGGGAACATTATTATCTTATTTTTTTTATTGGAGGATTGGATTGATTATAAAATTTATCAATTGAAAAGTGATGTTTTGGCCTATTTAATCATGTTATAAATTTCTTAAATCGGCAGCAGTAGCTTAAGCATAACGGTAATCTCTCGATAAATCGGGACAAGTCGTTTATTAACTCCTATTAATCCCAAGTCTGTCCAAAATAAATAAAATCGGATAACAAAATGAGCGGTTAGAAAACCTGGTAATTACTGCCAAGTTTATTTTACTCCTTAACCTGGTATTGCGATGTTGCAGTGACCGGTATCCCGCCTGATGTAATTCCTTCGACAACAATCCGTATTGTTGAAGAGTTGTCGGCATTGAAATAGTTCAGAAGATACTCCTTGTCGTTTTGAAGAACAATATCAGGCTTCCAGAAAAGAGTAGTTCGTACATCCGGACTATTTGATGGCTGCCTGGGATCGTGACGTGGTGAATAAAAAACCCGTGGAGAATTGTATCCTGAAAACACTGTATTGATTGTGTGTCTGACAGGTTCAGATTCTTCGTTCATTCTCGGGCCTGAACGTGTTATGATATTTATAGCTCCCGCTCCACCCTCGAACCCGTAGACTGAAGTTTTTCCGGCTGATTTTATTATATCGATCCTGTCAATCATGGAACCAGGGATCATATTAATGTTGATATCTCTTCTGATTCCATCTAATAGAATTAGTGGACCGCGGCCAGTGTACATTGCTCTAAATAGCTTAACTGAGTACCTTCCGGCTGACCCAGTCACATAAACACCGGGAGCTCCTATTAGTAATTCCGGAGCGCTGAGATATTCCGTTTTAGAAGTAACTATTACTTCGTTATCAGGCTCACCTCCATAAAAAACGCGGCTTGATTCTATTCTTTTAACCTGCTCGCTACGCATTGTCGGTGGTACCCGGCCGGTTATTGTTACATCACCGATTGGGATAGTGTCAGAGAGAGAGTAATTTTTTCTGATGACCTCCCTGACCTGGTAATCCTTAACAAGCATGGTCTCCTTCCTTTTAATTTCCTCATCCCTGGTTAATGGCTTTGTCTCTTCTTTTTTCGCAATCCCGGGAGCCGCGACATAATCAGATATTCCTGCAGGATTATGTTTTACAGAATCCAAAAGCAATAATCCACCAGGATAGCCATTTCTGTCAACAGCGCTCGCGACCAGTCTGGCGCTCCCGGTTATGTCGATGTTTTCCAGGTGGAATCTTCCCGAAGAATCAGCCGGCACTATTTCGCTCATAATGTTATCTCCCTGGTAAAAAGTGAAATAAATTTTAGCACCAACCAATGGTTTATCCCTGTTTAGTCTTCTTAGTCTTCCTGTCAGGGAAAAGCCGGCTTCAGGTTTGAAATAGTTTGTGGTATCGGATTTCCAGGCGAAATCGCGCCACCCCTGTGTCCGCAGAAGCAGATCAAGATCTTTAAGCCTGCCTGGATTTGACGGATCAAAATAGTAGGATGGTCCTTCTACTGTTCCCCTGATATCTGATTCGAGCAGGAACCAGGAGGAGATGGATGTAGGAAATTCCATGAGATTGTCCGTGAAGTCGCTCCCGGCAGCCGAAAATGAAAGATATGCATTCTCCTGACCAGCAGGATCACCTGCCAATGAGATAGTGACCGATACTGAATCGTGCGGTTTGTACACTATCTTGTCTGGCTGAATGTTAACCTTTACCTTCTGATCACGCTGGAGGAAAATAAGCCGTTCTGCCAGTGGCAGATCCCCGGGAGAGGTCAGGGTCAGCATTATTATTCCATCGGGAAGATCAGCTGTTGGAAGAACAAGATTGTTTGAGAGTGAATTAATCCTTAAAACAGTTGTGCTGACTATCTCACTGCGTACGGAAAGTGCAAGGATAAGATCACGATCCCGCAGGAAAGGCAGGGTCTGTTCGTTTGTACGTACTATTATGGAGAGATCTTTTTCATTTATTACAGAAGCGCTTAATGTTACACCGGAAGCAAAACTCTTTGGTATCTCCGATCTTATTTCCTTATTGTCAGGGCCATTTACAATGGCATGGTAGCTTAAACCGGGTAGCGGTTTTAAAGCGAACAGTCCCATACCGAGGTAAGATGATCTGAACATGGTAACCAGCTCACCGGAAGATGAATAGACTGTTCCTGACACATCGCAACCTTTTCCCTGTCCATCGACTGCCTTAAAAGCAACAAGGGAAGAGACATTATTGACCAGTGACCCTCCTTCGGGGAAGAAACTCAGATCGACACTGCCTTGTTCGGATCCCGGGGTATCCGGGATCTTTTCAATAACCGCCGAAGGTTTAAGAATATCGATCTCTTTATTAAAAAATATATTATCGCTGAAATTACGCATATAGTTTGTGTATGCTCTGAGTCTGTATCTGCCGGATGAGAGGTTAACAGGCAGTTTAAAGTCGCCATTTCCCAGGCCGCCGTCGAGCCTTATTATCCTGGTTGATATGATCTCTTTTGAGGGAGATATCAGTTCGACATGCAGATTCCTGCTTATGTTTGAGAGCGATCTGTCGAAGGCATTGATAAGATAAGCTTTGAACCATAGATCATCGCCGGGATAGTAATAAGTGCGGTCCGTGTGAATATAAACCTTCTCAACAACTTGCACAGTGTCACCGGCACCAGATTGCATGTCTGGCAGTGTATCGGTGGATTTCAAATGAATCTCCGATGCAGTGAACTTATATGGACTCCAGCCTGAAACAGCTCCTGCTGTGTTGTAAATAAAGAGAATTGAGGCAGTTATGACAACTATTTTTTTTATAAGCTAAAATTTTATATTAAAGTTAATATTTTTTATTGATTGTTTCTTTCAATAATTAATCTATAGTTTAACATAGCTGAGATGACCTCTTCCTGTGTCCCTTCTCCTGTTAATCGTTACACTCCCAGAAATATTAAGACTGTTCTCGGGCTTGTATCTTTTAACCTGTCAATACCAGTTGAAGAGTGACTAAAGTGAGCTAAAGTTTGGAGTGACTAAAGTTAAAAGTAAAATGAATGAATCAACCACCCCGGCCGGGGAGAAATAGGTGCAAGTAACTGAGATTCAACTGCCCCAAACTGTCCGAGTAACTTTCATCTTGACTCCCAGCACCCTGCACCCTGGAACATGGAACATGAAACCCACCCCTGGCCCCTCCCGGGAGGGGAATAAGAACCCAAACTATTTGTACAATGCTTCTCTAAGGTTAATGGACTGGGCTATATTCCGGTAACTTTTTAGTTTATTTTATATCAAAAAGTCTGCAAATGTGTCTGTCGTATATATTCTCATAGACACATTTTGCCACAGTTGCTTCGTTTTTATCGAGAAGCCTGTAATATTCATCCATTTTTAAAGCTGCAAGTTTATAAGCGACATGAATAAGCTGACGCATATTTGGATTGTAAGATTTGTTACCTGGTATATGCCGTATGGATGCTGCAAAGAGAATATTATCCCATTTCGAAACTTCATCTTTGGATGGCAGAAAATCACGGTTTATGTCAATCACATCTGCATATGGAGCACATAACTCATCTATCTTTTCAAGAGATTTGGCATATATTCCCTTTACAAAATCAAGGGCCTCTCCACCTGATTGTGCCAGCCCGATCACCTCTTCAAGCCAGGTGGTGCCGGCGGTTTTCAGATGTAAGCCTTTATTATGCTTTCTGATTATCCTTCCGATATAAGGATAAATTGCAAATTTGTCAGAACCGGAATGAACGCTCATCTTGAGGTTTTCCGGCAAACCAAATTCTTTAACCGCGAAGTCGATGACCATCAGATCTGATTCAAACTCATCTGCAAATTTCTCAGGATCACCCACATAATCAACGCCTTTGTTGAATCTTCCGGAAAACTTAGGGGCTATGGTCTGAACAGGGATATTCTGAAGCGACAACATCTTCAGAATGAAAAACAGCTCTACCGGCGTCTGAGGCAGGGGAACTTCATCCATGGAAACCTCGGTAATGAAATTTCCCTTCCCTTTGGCAGTTTCAATCTTTCTGAATATCTCCCTGGCCTGTATGGCTGCATAGAGATATTTTTCCGCTATTCCGGTGATCTGTTCTTTAGTTGTCTTAAATGAGAGTTTAGTACCCGGGATTTTAAGATCACCGGTCTGTTTTTCAACACTTGCCAGAAAGAGGGCTATCTCCTCATCCTTTGCTTTCTTTCCGATATACGACGCAACATCAATGGTGAAAAAATCGGAGCTTCCGGTAAACCTGTCAACGGTGTCAAAATTAATGTGGTCTGCGTCTACAAAATATGGCTTCGCGAAACCAAGCTGCCTTGTGACCAGGTCGGCTTCTTTTCGTACATCTCCGGGTTCTGTCCCGATAGTAACATGCTCACGGTTGGATTTATTCCACACCGGGGTTATCTCAATTCCCTTTTTCCCTGCATCAATTATCGCTTTTAACTGTGAAGCGCCCTGGTGACCAAATCTGTCTCCAAGACCAATTGAATATTTTCCAAGCGTTTTCATTTTTCTTTATATTTTGTTATTTCTATTTAACCTAAGTTGCTAGTTTTAAAATTTATTATAATTTGGACTGTGACCTCTCTTCCTTTAAATATTTCTTAACCCATCCCTTAAGCATAAGGGAAGGGAGATCTAATTAGTAATCATTGGTTTACACCCCCTTCCCTTAACCTTAAGGGAAGGGGGACAGGGGGATGGGTTCAGAAGATTTCTAAGGAGAATGCAATTCATTTGAACTAAAATATTAATTAGCAACTTGAGTTATTTATTTAAATCTATTTCATTTATATGAAAAATTCCACATTCTCTGATGTCACGATATCTACCGGAAGGTATTCCATTTTTTCAGGTATTTTGTTCAGAGATAAATACTCAAATAGCTTTTTTATTCCTTTCAGCGTTTGTTCTTCTGGTCTTTGTCCTATCAGAAATTTTATAATCCCCGACTTCAGGTATCTTACATTTAAGGGAAGGAGGTCATATCCAATAAGGTTGATTGATTCAAGACCTTTATTTTCCAGATAAGATGCGATAAGGTAAGATTTTGAGCCAGTTATGAATATTGATGCAATTCCAGGGGATTTTAGAAAAACTTTATCCAGAGCAGTGCCGACACTTTCAGGAGACGGATAAGTAATATTCAATATAATTTTTTTGCCAGTGTTCTTTCCTGATTTTTCGAAATAGTTCAGAAAGCCCTTGGAACGGTCGCTGAGATGATGCACATTCTGAATGTTTCTGGCAATATTGACAACCAGAATATCATTTTCTTTAGGAGTTACCAGATCAATTAATTGCCCTGCCACTCTTCCGCTCTTAAAAACATTTTCTCCGGTATAAGCAAGGAAGGCTGCATTTTCAATAAATCCGTCGACAAAAACAAAAGGTATCCTTTCCTTCAATAATCTTGAGCAGAATGACATTGATTCCGATTTGAAGATAGGAGCGAGGAGTACGCCATCGGGATTGAGGTTTAATACGCGGAGCGTCTTTTCCTGAAAATCTTCTTCATTCAGCATATCAAAAGTTACCTGGCTCAGAGTTACAGGAAATGGATCAAGCTCCTTAATTGCTCTGGCCATACCAACCGGGTGCTTTTGCCAGAAAGAATTGTCTTCAGTTGGCTCAGGTAAAAGAGAAGCCATGTGAAACCGTTTTTTTAGTTTCAGTGCCTGTGCCATAAGGTTGGGAGAATAGTTTGTCTCTTTCAGTATTTTCTGAACATTGAGCCTCGTCTTTTCAGCAACTTCACCGCGATTATGCAATACCCTGTCTACAGTGCCAATCGATACACCGGCGAGCAAAGCAATATCTTTTATTCTTGCTTTCTTAAGAGCCATTTGTTAAGATATTTAATTGCAGATCCCGGCCATCTCCCCGCCAAAGGGAGATGGAGGAATACAGTATATTCACTGGTTACCCGACAACTGGCTAATCCAGGGTCACCTTTTTGTTTTTAGGGGCGAATACGTTCATTATTATCCATGCCAGAAGGTAGGAGCTGCCCGCAATTGAAAACATTACGACATACCCTGTTTCAATATGTCCCAGGTTTTTAAAATGTGCGAGTATCGCTCCTGCAATGTAAGATATAAATGCACCCATTACTGCGCCGGCCATTCCTCCGATACCGGTTATGGAACTGACGGCTTTTTTTGGAAAGGCGTCGGAAACAGTAGTAAAGATGTTAGCAGACCATGCCTGATGCGAAGCAGCAGCTAAAGCAATCAGACACACAGCTCCCCATGTACTTACTGAAGGAGACTGGGCAAATACGATAGGTACAACCAGCAGGGCAAAGATGAGCATGGTGAATTTTCTTGCCTTGAAGGGCGTCATTCCTTTTTTTATCATATAACCTGATACCAATCCGCCCCCTATGCTTCCAACTGTTGTCATAGTATAGATAAATGCAAGCGGTAATCCGAATTTTTTGACATCAAGACCGGTCCCTCGTACAGTAGCCAGCCAGCCGGGGATCCAGAAAAGATAAAACCACCAGATAGGATCTGTGAGACCTTTTCCAATAAAAAATAGCCATGTCTGGCGATACTTGAGAAGTTTTAACAATGGAACCTTTTCTTTGGTTTCAGCCTGTTCATCGACATCACTATTAATGTATGCAAGTTCACTTTCCGAGATTTTTTTGTGTTTTTCGGGAAGATCATAAAAGATGAACCAGAAAACTACCCAAATGAAACCAATGGCACCTGTAATAATAAACGCCGACTGCCATCCCCATGCCACTACCATTGCTGGTATAGCCAGGGGTGCTATTATAGCTCCCACATTTGTTCCCGAGTTTAATATTCCGAAGGCAAGAGCCCGTTCTTTTTTGGGAAACCATTCAGCTACTGCCTTGTTGGCTGCAGGGAAGTTTCCCGATTCGGTTACTCCAAGGAAGCCTCTCCAGAATCCGAAACCCCATACACCTTTTGCCAGAGCATGACCCATAGCTGCAATACTCCACAAAATTACCGCCACTGCATATCCTAACCTGGTCCCGAATTTGTCGATCAACCGGCCTGCAAGAACCATTGATACACCATAACAGAGCTGAAATGCCATAATAATATAAGAATATGCCTCTTCCCCGATGCCAAGATCAGATTCAAGCATGGGCTTAAGGATTCCTATTACCTGCCTGTCGAGGTAGTTAACTGTCGTAGCAAAAAAGATCAAAGCACAGACAGTCCATCTGTAATTACTGAGTTTTTTTGTTTCTGTCATATTTGATAAGTTGGTTAGTGGTTAGTGAATTTAAACATTATATGTCGAAGAAGAAGTGGTTCCTCCTCTTCCTGTCCAGTTCGTGTGAAAGAATTCTCCTCTTGGTTTATCCGTTCGCTCATAGGTATGTGCCCCAAAATAGTCGCGCTGCGCCTGAAGCAGGTTGGCAGGCAATTTTTCGCAGCGGTAGCCATCGAAGTATCCGAGAGCCGATGATATTGCAGGAATTGGGATTCCATTGATAGCAGCTGAAGCGACAATATTCCTCCATCCCTCTTGCGCTTTTCCAACCTTGTTCTTAAAATACGGATCGATAAGCAGGTTAGTAATGTCAGGATTTTTATCAAATGCCTCTTTAATTTTTCCAAGAAATGCTGAGCGTATAATACATCCTCCTCTCCACATCAGAGCAATCCCGCCATAATTCAGTCTCCAGCCATATTCTTTTGCGGCTGCCCTCATCAAAGCATATCCCTGAGCATACGATACAATTTTTGATGCATAGAGTGCATTCTTCAGATTATCTACAAAAGCTTTTTTGTCGCCTTTAAATACTTTATCAGGACCAACAAGGATTTTTGAGGCTATTACTCTTTCATCTTTAACTGCTGAAAGACATCTCGAAAAGACTGCCTCACCAATCAGAGTAAGGGGAATTCCCAGGTCCAGGGCTGCAACAGCAGTCCATTTTCCGGTACCTTTCTGACCGGCTGTATCCAGTATATTGTCTACCAATGGTTTACCATCAGAGTCTTTGAAGGCAAGGATATCCCTTGTTATCTCAATTAGATAGCTATCGAGATCTCCTTCATTCCAATCTTTAAAGATTTTGTGCATTTCATCAGCGCTAAAGCCAAGCAGATCTCTCATTATCTGATAAGCTTCACAAATAAGCTGCATATCGCCATATTCAATTCCGTTATGGACCATTTTTACAAAATGACCTGCCCCGTTCTCTCCAACCCACTCACAACAGGGGGATCCATCCTCAACTTTTGCTGCTATTGATTGGAAGATATGCTTAACGGCAGGCCAGGCAGCTGCTGATCCGCCTGGCATTATTGACGGGCCTTTTAATGCACCTTCTTCCCCTCCTGATACTCCTGTACCGATATAAAGCAATCCTTTGCTTTCCACATAGGCTGTACGCCTGTTTGTGTCAGGAAAATGAGTATTGCCACCATCTATAATTATGTCGCCCTTTTCAAGATGTGGAATAAGAGTTTCAATCATTTCATCTATTGCAGAACCTGCTTTTATCATAAGCATTATTTTTCTGGGCCTGCTAAGTGACCGAACCAGCTCCTCTATTGTTTGTGCACCGATAATATTTTTGCCTTTTGCTCTTCCGGCCAGAAAATCATTTACCTTCTGAATAGAGCGGTTAAACACAGTAACCTGAAAACCCTTGCTTTCCATGTTCAGAACAAGATTCTCGCCCATTACGGCGAGACCGATCAATCCGATATCAGATAATTTGTTCATTTTTAATTATATTTATATTAATTACAAAGTATACTCTTTACACCTTCACCCCATAGCCGTCAACTTACGAGAAGTTTAGCGTCGAAAGTTTCCCCTCCTTTTCAAGGAGGGGTGGCCGGGGCAGTTGAATCTCAATTAGTTGCAAAATATTTCTCCCCGGCTGGGGTGGTTGATTTCTTTTTTATTACCCTAATATCTAAATATAATAAAAACCTCTTCAACAGAACACGCTGTCCAAAATAAAATAGTTCTGATATTCTAATCAACCACCCCGGCCGCAAAAAAGCTTTTGCACTAAATGAACCATTTGTCAGTTGCGGCCACCCCTCCTTCAAAAGGAGGGGAAATGTCATGTATCCGATTCCTTAGGTTGACGGCTTTGCCCCTCACCTTTATAATACCCCCTCACCACCTCATCCATCACCCAACTTGTCCTCGCACCAGTCACTCCCGTACTGACAGCCTCCCTCTTTCCACTGACAGCCTGAACAACCTGGTCAATAAGATAGTACTGTACATTTTCAGGACGGACATTCTCAAATTCCATTCGTCCGGAATTATTTGTTAAAACGATTGGGTCGAAGATGAAAGCAGAGAATTTAATAACTCCATTTTCTCCGAATATCTCAATTGTATCTCTTTCACATTCAGGAGAGACATTAAAAGACCAGATTCCTGAACCTGCAATATTACCCTGAAATAAAAATGAAGCTGAAATAAAATCTTCTGGTCGATATAACGCTGCCTGGTTCAGAACAACAGATTGTACTTCCATAATTGGTCCGAAAAGAAAATCGAGAAAATCGAGCTGATGAGAGGCAAGGTCAAAAAAATGTCCTCCACCTGACAGCTCCGGCTTGACACGCCATGAAAGATTTCCTGCTCTTTCATCTTCAGTGGGTGCTTTGAATAATTGAATCTGGACGAAACGAGGATCTCCAATTGCCCCGGTCTTAATCAGCTCCCTGACCTTCAGGAATCCAGGCAACGTCCTTCTGTAATATGCGACAAAAACAGGAACTTTATATTTTTCAGAAGCTTCATTTATTTTCAGACATTCATTATAGTTAACCGCCATCGGTTTTTCTATATAAACAGGTTTGCCGGCTTTTATTGAAGCAATTGCATATTCTGCATGACTGGAAGGAGGAGTAGCGATATAAACAGCATTAACTTCAGGGTCATTTATAAGATTTCCGGCATCAACATAAAACTTCGGCACATTATGTCTCCTTGCATAATCCTCAGCAAGTGCGGAATCCCTCCTCATAACGGCATGCAATGCAGATCCTTTCACCTTGTTAAAAGCTGGTCCGCTTTTAACCTCGGTAACATTACCGCAACCTATGATGCCCCATTTAATCATTAAAATGTTCTGCTGGTTTCTTATAACAAATTCTTTTTCACGCTCCACAAGCCAACAGCCGGATTAGAGATCAGATAAAATTCTTCCCCATCAGCCAGCTTATAAAAACCATCTTTCAGAAGGTAGGGGTTATATCTGTTGAGCATTACGGCCAGATCGGCATATTTAAAATTCACCGATTCAATCTCTGTCCTGGTCAGGTGTCCCGGGCATAAGGTTACTGAGAACCTTTCTTCAGAGCTCCCGTGTATCAGGTGGGCCGCAGCTCCAAGATTCTTATTTAGTTCATCGTTTTCACTCAGCGCCTTTAAAGTAGCCGGAGTTCCCCTGTAACCGTATTTTCTGATAAGCCTGTCAATTTCAGGATCCTCCCCGAATTCTTTCAGACCGGGTGCCAGGACGATCAATTCACCTTTATCGGCAATCGCCATCCGCGTCCTGTAAATGCTCTTGTTACCCAGCCAGGTGCTTTTGTATTCGGCAGGGTCGAGATAAACGACCACTTTCCTGAGTGGTTTTTCAAGAACAATAAAATTTACTTTTACTGAAAGGTCAGCAGCCAGTCTGAATACCTCCTCATCGTCTCCTATGAATAATCCTCTTACAACAAGCTGTCCCGTTTCATCGCGGCCCACTACCGTCTGAACGTAAACTATCGGCATGTGGCTGGTGAAATTTGCTGAAGCATAATTAAGAAGGGTCCTCACCGGGTTATCTGCTTTTCCCATGAGACGCTCCATGCCGTGCACGGCACCGATAAAGTGACTCTTATTGATCCCTTCGGCGCCACCTGTACCTATAAAAATGTTTTTATTATAATTTGCCATTCCGGCAACCTCATGAGGAACGACCTGACCCACTGAAAGGATAAGATCGTGTCCACCGTTAAGGATCATTTTGTTAATCTGGGCCGGCCATTCATACTCAATGCGACCATTCGTTATCTCCGACACAAAATCGCCCGGCACCGTTCCTGCAGTTACTGCATCCTTCCTGAAGTTGTGAATCCGGAAGAGAGATGCGGGCACCCCTTTGAACATCTCCTTAATCTGTTCATCAGTCATTGGGGTATGAGTTCCCAGTGCGGGAAGAACATCCTTCAGATTATTCCTGTAATACTGGTAGATATAAGTCGTCAGTTCACCGGCTCTCGAATGGAGCCTGGTGCAATCGGGAGGAACAGCAATCACCTTTTTCCTGGATCCCAGTTTCTCCAGCGCAGTGAACAGGCCCTTCTTAAGGTCCTCAGATTGAAGAACAGAATGTTCGGATCCGGTTTGAAAGTAGATCATCGTTAACTATTTTAAATCTTCCAGTGCGGATGTTCGGGAAGGTAGGTTTCAAATTCTTTTATAAGCCCATCCTCATATTTTCCCTTGTAAGATCCGGCGAAGAATCTTCCCAGACCCTCCTTATACAATCTCTCCCAGGATGCTTCTTCTTTTCCCGGGTTGACAGGGAAGAAGAGTACCCCGTTTGATTTCGCAGCTTTCAGGTCACCGTTGGCGTCTCCGATCATCAGTACTTTATCTTCAGGATATTTACCTTTAGCTGCATATTTCAAATGCTCCCCTTTTGTACCATGTTCCTGTCCGGCTATCATCCTTAGAAAATGGTCAATCTTGTTTTCCTCCCATTCCCGTTTAAGTGCATCATATGGTGTCTGTGAAACAACCATAATATCGGCACTGTCTTTCATCATGTCAAGACATTCTTTGACAAAAGGAAAGGGAGTAATCCCAAAAACAAGATTCGCAATATCCTCATTAACTTTCAACGACCATTCCAGCGTCCGGGTTATAAAGGGATCGTTGACCTCTGCTGCATAAACCTTCAGAGTGGGATTTCCAAGTTTAGTCTCTTTTTTTGTCCATTCAATCAGCGGGGCAGATGACGGGACGATAAAATTTCTTGCTTTTATTTCCGGGCGCTCTGCAAGCAACCTGAGTGTTTCATTTACCGCAATGAACCGGTTGCAACCTCTGGTCGTTGAATAGAGATTTACAAATTCCCAGGTTTCACGGGCGTATTTTGAAACGGGCTGCATTTTAAAATACTTTATGAAGTTAGGACAAAAACATTCTTTTTGTTTGATCTCCATAGTGTCGAAAGCGCAGCCATCAGAATCTATTCCGATAAAAAATTCTTTTTGTGGTATCAGTTTTAATAATTGTTCATGTGGATCCATAAAATTCAAAATAATTATTTATCAAATGCTTCAAGTTTATAAGCAGCGAGTTTTTTTGGTGCAAATTTCATTTCCAGCTGAGAAAACCTCTGCCTTCCGTTTATCATTGGAACAGATGGCCAGTCTTCCCCAATAAGAGGTCTGACATAGGCAAGAAATTCATCAGTTACATCAAAACGGTTTGGGGCTATCCATTTCTCAGGAAAGGTTCTTTCCGACAGGGCAACTTTTTCAAGTGGTACCTTATCATATTTCACATTATAAATTATCCCGGGTTCCCGGAGTAAGGTTGCCATCCATCCGTTGCCATCATTCAGGGCTATCTCAACTGCTTTCTGTCCAACCTTATAAGCCTCATCGAGGTCAACTATTGAAGCAAAAGCGGTTGTGTGTCTCTGGTCGGTTCCCATAACCTGTCCACGGGCTGCACCCCTGGCTTTTAGTCCTTTCCCATTAAGGTAATTAACTACGGTTTGATATACCGACGTCTGACTTGAACCAAATGAGGTATGACCAAAAGCATCTTTTACTTCACCGATCTCTCCGGCATCGAATCCTTCGCTTATAACGACAATGCATCTGCCATCTTGCTTAAGCTGATCATTTACGTTATCTGCCAGTTGCTCTATTGATACTTTAGATTCGACCATATATATCTGAAGCGGTATTTTACGTTCAGGATCAGCAAGCCGCGATGCTGCTGGAATGTATCCTATTTTGCGTCCCATTGCCTGTATGACAAGCACCGGATCCGCCGGGGAGGATCCTGCGTTTTCTTCGTTGGCATTCTGAATTATGTGCGACCAGTACCGGGCAACACTTCCATATCCCGGAGTATGATCTATAAGTCTGAATTCACTGTCTCCCACATCATTATCGATGGTTTTTGGCACTCCTACAGCAATAACATCAAGACCTTTTTCCCGGGCCATGGAGCTAACTTTAAAAGCCGTATGTTGTGAATCATTGCCACCGATATAAAAGAAGTATCCTATATCATGAGCCATGAAGATCTCCATGATTCTCTGAAAATCTTTCTTCTGATTGTCTTTCAGTTTGTACCGGCAGGTACCGATACTTCCTGCGGCGGGAGTGTTCCTTAAGAGTGCGATCTCTTCCTCTTTCTGAGAAGAGAGATCCAGCAGTTCCTCAAGAAGCACTCCTTCAATTCCATGCCATCCGCCATACACTTTTCCGAATTTTTCAGGAAACATACGGCATGTCTCAATAATTCCTCTAAGTGAACTGTTTATTACCGGTGATGGCCCACCGGATTGTGCTACGATTACATTTTTAGCCATAGTGTTCTCAATATTCTAAGTTGTTCCTTTTATTAAATGTTTCCTCTTAATTATCTGCTGAATCCTGCAACCCACCCCTGACCCCTCCAGGGAGGGGAACCAGGACGAGTCAACCTGCACACCCTGCACCCTGCACCCTGCACCCTGCACCCTGCACCCAGCACCCTGCACCCTGCACCCTGCTACACTCCACTATACGCGCTGAATCCCCCGTCAACCGGTATAACAACCCCGGTCACGAATTTAGACAGGTCGGAGACAAGGTATAGCAGAGTACCGGTCAGTTCTTCCGGTAAACAATATCGTTCCATAGGTGTGCCGTTAATGATTTTTTTTCCTCTTGGTGTAAGTTCGCCCGTCTTCTCATCTATAAGCAGAAACCTGTTCTGGTTTGTCAGCAGGAATCCTGGCGCTATGGCATTGACTCTGATGCCTGTCTTAGAAAAGTGGACTGCCAGCCACTGGGTAAAGTTATTAATCGCCGCTTTTGCGGCTGAATAAGCTGCGATTTTTGTCAGAGGCCTGTAGGAATTCATAGAGGATATGTTTATTATGACCCCGGATTTTTTACTTACCATGTCCAGGGCAAATACCATTGATGGAAGAAGTGTGCCTTTAAAATTAAGGTCAAAGACCTTTTCAAATCCTTCAATCTGAAGTCCAAAAAAGGTATCCTCAAGCTTCTCGTTATCCGCACCTTCCATTTTCTCAACTTTTGTTGTGGCGGCAGGGGAGTTTCCCCCGGCACCGTTTACAAGTATGTCAATGTGACCCATTTTCTTATGAATTTCTTTCCTGGCTGCTTCCAGCGAAGATTTATCCAGTACACTCGCCGCAATCCCAATGGATAGTGTCCTGAACTCCTTTTCAATTTCTTTTGCAACATCAGAAGCTGCTTCTTTATTAAGATCAAGAATAACTGTCTTAACACCCTGGGCAGCAAGAGATCTTGCCATAACCGAGCAAATTATTCCGGCACCGCCTGTAATTACTGCTACTTTATCTTTCAAGTTGAGATCATTCATGGGAACTATTTATTAAATCCAAAATACTCTTTAGCATTCTTATAGGAGATACCTTCAATGAGGGGTTTTAGAAGCTCATCATCATCGGGGATAAGTCCTTTTTCGACTTCCCCGCCAATAAAGTTGCAGGCAAGACGTCTGAAATACTCATGACGGGGGTAGGAGAGGAAGCTCCTGGAATCAGTCACCATGCCGACAAATCTTCTGAGAAGCCCAAGTGACGAGAGATCCTTGAGGTGTTTCTCCATACCGTAATTCTGATCGAGGAACCACCAACCGGCACCGTACTGAACTTTCACTGGAGTAGTTCCATCATTGAAGTTTCCTGCCATAGTTATCATCATTTCATTATCAGCAGGATTGAGATTATAAAGTATTGTCTTTGCAAGCTGCTCCGAATCATCAAGGGCACTCAAAAATCGCGACATCTTTATAGCATCCTGAGGTGTACCAATGGAATCCCATCCGGTATCGGGCCCCATGTTCCTGAACATTCGTGAGTTATTGTTTCTCATGGCTCCTACATGAAACTGCTGAACCCATCCACGTTTGTGATTCATCCTGCATAATTCAAGCATTACCGCAGTCTTATATTTCTCGGCCTCTTCAACAGAAATGCAATCTCCTTTGAGCAGCTTTTTAAAGATAATGTCCGCATCAATTGCTGTGAATATACTGAAATAGAACCGATCCATCCCATGATCTGAAAGACGGCATCCAATATTATGAAAAAACGCATGTCTGTTGTCCATTGCTTCAATAAGAGCATTAAAGTTCCTGATGGACGATCCTGAAACCTCTTCAAGTTTTAATACATATGATTTAAACTTTTGAGCGTCATCTGTTTTCACAATATTGTCCGGACGGAAGGTTGGGAAAACAGGAATTTCAAATGACTTTTTCAGTTCCGAGTGAAACTCCAGTTTATCTGTAGGATCATCGGTTGTACAGATCGTTTCTACGTTCATCTTGCGTATCAGTGATTTTGTACTGAAACCAGGTGAATTAATCATTTCCGATGCCTGAATAAAAATCTTATCGCCGGTTGCCGGTGAAAGAAGGTCAAAAATATTGAAATAGCGTGCAAGTTCAAGATGTGTCCAGTGATACAATGGATTACCGATTGTAGCCGGGACAGTTTCAACCCACTTGTCAAACTTCTCCTTACTGGATGCATTCCCTGTACAATATTTCTCGGGAATACCATTTGTTCTCATGGCCCGCCATTTGTAATGATCTCCTTCAAGCCACATTTCGCCCAGATCTTTAAATTGCCGGTCTTCCGCTATACTTTGTGGTGAAAGGTGGCAGTGAAAATCGATTATTGGATGATTTTCAGAATACAGATTGTATAATCGTCCAGCAGTTTTGTTCCCCAGAAGAAAATCTTTGTGTATAAATGTCTTCATAAGTATATGGATATTTTGAGTTGCGAACTAATTGTAAAATGTCAGTTTTGCGTTAACGAACACGAATTTAGTAAGAATCATTCATTAAATCAAAATTTTTTAAATGTTTAAAACTTACTTGTTACAAAATAAAGAGATTTCTCGGGATAAGAAACGACTTCAAACTAAAAATGAAAATTAATTGTGTTTTTGTGCAAAGGTTGTATTTTTGTAAAGCCTGGATTAACCGGAGATTTGAATACAAGTCTGTTGCGTGTCTCCAATGTATATCAGGATTTATTTTCGTATTATATTGAAACTAAACCTTACCCTAATGAAACGTTTTCTATTGTTGCTGACAACAATAATTCTGTTTTCATCTGATTGTATTCCTCAGGAGATCTCTTCTTCTGCTTTTAAAGATGATTTGAATGTATCAGATGTCAAAAGCATCATGAAGAATGTAGCCGACTGGCAGATTAATACTCCGCTTACTCATCCGCTGGGCGACTGGACAAACGGTGCTCTTTATGCAGGAATGGTTGAATGGGCAGCAATCGCAGGTGACAGCAAGTATTATGAGTGGTTAAAGGATATAGGTATTAGAAACAAATGGACCACTAATGTCCGGAAAGGCCCTGTCGGTATGTACCATGCTGATGATTATTGCGTTGGGCAGATGTATATTGAACTTTACAGTAAGTACAAAGATAAGAACATGATAACACCTCTCCGGGCAAGCCTCGACAAGATACTTAAAGATCCTGCAAAAAATGATCTGAAATTTGTAAACACAAAAGATTATTCATCACAACGCCGCTGGTCCTGGTGCGATGCATTATTTATGGCACCAACCGTGTGGACCAAAATGAGTAATGTGACCGGTAAAAAGAAATACCTTGATTTTATGTTCCAGGAATACAAGTTTACTACCGATTATTTGTATGATAAAGAAGAAAAATTATATTTTCGTGATTCCAATTATTTTACAAGAAAGGAAAACAACGGAGCGAAAGTATTCTGGGGACGTGGAAATGGCTGGGTCTTTGGTGGTCTTCCTATCATAATAAGGGAGCTTCCCGGGAAATATGCACTAAAACCTTACTTCATTTCAATTTTTAAAGAGATGGCAGCAAAACTGCTTTCACTTCAGGATGCTGACGGATACTGGCATGCCAGCCTTCTCGATCCGGTAAGCTATCCAAATCCAGAGATGAGCGGCACTGCATTTTTTGTATTTGGTTTTGCATGGGGTATCAATAATGGCTACCTTGAGAAAGAGATATATCTCCCTGCAGTTATTAAAGGATGGAAAGCAATGGTTAAATGTGTCTGGCCTGATGGAAAAGTAGGCTTTATACAACCCATTGGAGCCGATCCCAAAGCAACTACCAGGGAAATGACCGAGGTTTATGGAGTTGGAGGATTTTTGCTGGCAGGAACGGAGATTACACGCCTGATTGAAAAAGGGAGCGGGAAATAGGATGCTGGGTGCTGGGTGCTGGGTGCTGGGTGCAGGTTGCAGGGTGCAGGTTACAGGTTACAGGTTACAGGGTATGGTGACTCGCCCAGGTTCCCCTCCCTGGAGGGGTCAGGGGTGGGTTGCAGATTAAAGTGAATAAGGTTCCATGTTAAACATAATGTTTGTTGAAATGATAGTAAAAGATATCAGATGAAAAGATTGTATACAGTTATTTTACTGCTACTTTTTATTACCGGAACCGGTTTCTCCCAGGGATTTCTCAGGGTAAATGGGAAGGATATCGTTGATGGTGCCGGAAAACCTGTTCTGCTGAGGGGAATGGGGCTTGGAGGCTGGATGTTGCAGGAACCATACATGCTTCAGCTTTCAAAAGTTGCAGGTACCCAGACTGAAATTAAAGCTAAAATCACAGATCTGATCGGAGAAAATGAATGTGAGAAATTCTATTCCGCATACCGGAATAATATGATCACGGAGAGGGATATCGATTCCCTTAAAAAATGGGGTTTCAATTCCATCAGACTTCCGATGCATTACAACCTGTTCACTCTTCCTGTTGAAAAAGAGCCTGTTGCCGGAAAAAACACCTGGCTGACCACAGGTTTTGAACTTACAGATAACCTGCTTTCATGGTGCAGGAAAAACAGGATCTATCTTATCCTTGACCTGCACGCCGCACCGGGTGGACAGGGAAATGACAGGCCAATTGCAGATGTCGATACCCTGAAACCACAACTCTGGGAGAGTGAGGCTAATCTTCAAAAAACCATCGCTCTGTGGCAAAAGCTTTCCAGCCGTTATAGAGGAGAAGAATGGATAGGCGGCTATGACCTCATCAACGAAACCAATTATAAAATGGAGGGCAACGAGCCATTGAAAAAGTTGTATCAGTCTTTAGTCGTGGAAATCCGGAAAAATGACAGGAACCATATTATATTTTTAGAGGGAAACCAGTTTGCAAATGATTTTACGGGACTGACCCCACCCTGGGACAAAAATATGGTCTACAGCTTCCACAAGTACTGGAACGCCACAACGATGGAAACCATTCAGAAGTATTTGGATTTAAGGGAAAAATACAACGTTCCTCTTTGGATGGGCGAATCGGGAGAAAACACCAACGACTGGTATAAGGCTGCTGTGAATCTTTTTGAAACAAACAATATAGGATGGGCCTGGTGGACTTTTAAAAAGATAGGCTCCGCAAGCGGAATAATGAATGTGAACAGACCAGCCAATTACCAGAAAATAATAGATTACTGGGCAGGGAAAGGCACAAAACCTTCAAAGGAAGAAGCATTAGCCGTGTTTATGGAATTGGCTGAAAACATGAAATCAGAGAATTGTAAGATCAATAACGGAGTTTTAAAGGCATTATTTGGCAGATAATCGCCATCAAGCCACCACGCCTTGTCAGAATAATTTTACACTTAATTAATAATAGTTTATGAAAACCGAATTACGTTACGCCTGCCACCCCGAAGATTTTAAGTCATATGGGACAGAAAAGCTCAGAAGTGAGTTCCTGATCGAAAACCTCTTTATTAAAAATGAAATTTCACTTGTCTATTCCATGTACGACAGGTACATTGTGGGTGGGGCAATGCCTGTTGATAAAACACTCTCACTTGAACCTTTTGGTGAGTTGAAGGCCGTTCATTTTCTCGACAGACGTGAAATGGGGATCATAAACATTGGAGGTGAGGCTGAAATTTCAGCAGGCGGGGTGACTTTCAAAATTGGCTTCAAGGAGGCTCTGTATCTTGGAAAAGGCACAACTGAAGTCTCATTTAAATCATCCTCTGCCAGACAACCCGCAAAGCTCTATATTAATTCTGCTCCTGCCCATTATACTTATGCATCCAGAAAAGTTACTCTTGCCGAGGCAGAAGTAGTTCAGCTAGGAGGACTGGAGACTTCCAATCACCGAACGGTAAATAAACTTCTTGTTAACAGTATTTTGCCAACCTGCCAGCTTCAGATGGGAATGACTGAGCTCAAACCCGGAAGTGTCTGGAATACCATGCCAGTGCATACGCATAACAGGAGGATGGAGGCATATTTTTATTTTGAAGTACCTGATAAGCAGGCAATTTGTCATTTCCTTGGTGATCCCGATGAAACCCGTCATATCTGGATGAAAAATGAACAGGCTGTATTTTCTCCGTCATGGAGTATCCATAGCGCAGCAGGAACTTCAAATTATACATTTATCTGGGGGATGGCAGGGGAGAATCTTGATTATGGTGATATGGATGTAAGACAGCCTGATACGTTGAAATAACTTATTGACAATAGACATTATGAAAGAATTATTTGATCTTACGGGAAAAGTTGCTCTTGTAACCGGGGGGACACACGGAATCGGACTGGCAGTTGGTATAATACTTGCCAAAGCAGGTGCAAAAGTATGTGTTAACGATCTGCAGGATGACCGACTGGCCGGTTGTAAAGAAAGTTTCAAAAAAGAAGGTCTGGAGGTGTTTACTCTGAAATTCAATGTTACCGATGAAACCGATGTCGACAGGGGAATTGCTTTGATCGAGAAAGAAGTAGGTCAGGTTGATATTCTGGTAAACAATGCAGGAATAATAAAAAGGATTCCAATTCTTGAAATGCCGGTAACTGATTATAAGCAGGTAATTGACGTGGACCTTGTAGCGCCGTTTATTGTTTCAAAACGTGTCGCTCCGGGTATGATCAGGAGAAGAAGCGGCAAAATAATCAATATGTGCTCCATGATGAGCATTTATGGAAGAAACACCGTCTCAGCCTATGCTTCTGCAAAAGGGGGACTTAAACTTCTGACGCAGAATATGACCTGTGAATGGGCAAAATATAATGTTCAGATAAATGGTATCGGACCAGGTTATATTGCTACATCGCAGACAGCACCAATTCGTGAGAATGGTCATCCATTCAACGATCTGGTTATGACACGTACCCCTGCCGGAAGATGGGGCGAACCTGAAGATGTCGCTAATGCGGCTTTATTTCTGGCTTCAAAAGCCAGCGATTTTGTGAATGGCCATATCCTCTATGTAGATGGTGGTATCCTCGCCAACTTCGGGTATGTGAAAGGGGAGAATGACCTATAACTTCACCAATATAGGTTTACCGAATCCAATCTTTTCAAGTTGTTTCATCTGGGTTGCAGCATCTCCGACAATTACCCAGTACATCCTTTCAGGAACTATATATTTATCTGTAATTGCTTTATGTTCTTCGCGGGTTATATTCATTATTACTTTTTCTTCTTGTTTGATATAATCATCGGGGAAGCCATATTTACTCATTGTGGAAAGCATATCTACCAGTGATCCGTTTGTTTCGAACCGCAGAGCATTCGATCTGATCATACAATTTTTAATGAACTGAAGATCATTCTCAGTTATCCCATCCCTGTATTTCACCATTTCATCCCTGAAGATTTTTACCGATTCCATTGTAGCATCTGAACGAACACTTGTTGAGGCGACAAACGGTGCGATAGATTTCATTTCCTGGAAATAACTTGACGCTCCATATGTAAATCCTTTTTCCTCACGAAGTATCTGGTTCAGGATACTGGTAAATGCTCCACCCAGCCTGTAATTTATAAACTCTGCCTTCACATAATCGGGATTGTCCCTTGACAAAGCCAGATAGCCAATATAAATCACGGATTGACGTGAGCCCGGGATATCAGCAAAATATATCTGAGCTTTTGCAGGACCAGGTGGAATAATGTAGCTGTTCATTTTGACTTCCTTCACTTTCCATTCATTCTCAAGAGGTTTTAAGGCTGCAAGCACCTGCTCTTTAGTCACGTTTCCGGCAACCTGGATCCTGGTTACTGAAGGTGAAAAATTGTTTTCATAATAGGCCTTCAGATCATTCATCGTAATTTTATCAATGGATTCCCTGGTTCCTCTTGTGCTGTACCCAAAAATATGATCAGTACCATAAAGTAATTTACTGAATAACAGGCCTGCCACGCTTCGCGGTTGAGCTTCCGCCTGGATAATGCTGTTTTTTGTCCTGGTCAGAGCCATAGCAAATTCAGCCGAGTCCCACCGTGGCTCGAGAAGAATTTCTTTCATTAGTGAGACCGTCTTTTCAAAATTTCTCGATAAAGCACTTCCGCTCATCGATATTTCTTCTCTTCCGGCATTCATATTGATATTTGAACCGAGCAGCTCAATTTCTTCCTCCAGTTCCTCTGGTGTTTTATTTTTGGTTCCCTGCGGCAGCACACTGGTAACCATACTTGCAACCCCCGGCAGAACAATTTTATCCTGGTAAACGCCTCCATTAATTGTCAGGTTGATTTGCACCAGTGGCAATTCTTTGTTTTGAATTCCGAACACTTCTATTCCGTTGGCTAACTTGGCTTTCCAGATTTCCGGCACTTTTACTTCAGGTTCTTTTCCTGCTGGTGGCTCTGAGGTCCTGTCGATCGAAGAAGGAGTCTTAACTATTTTTTCATCGGCTGCTGCAGTTATTTCTACCTGACTGGCTTCTTTGATATTTTCTTCTTTTACACCTGCGGGAACAGAGTTTTGAGCTATCATTTCGAGTTTACCTTTTGGCACAAAACTTGTAACCACATGAGGTTTGCCTTTTATATATTTATCATAAACCATCTTAACATCACTAAGGGTAACAGCTTTGATGTTTTCAATATCTTTCACGATAAATCCCGGATCATTAAGAAAAGTGTTATACATGGCAAGCTGAATTGACTTTCCAAAAACGCTCGCGATACCCTGATAGAAATTTATTTCACTTGAAGCCTTTACTCTTTCAATATCCTTTTCGGTTATCCCTTCTTTTTCAAACCGGGTAAAAGCTTCAAAAACCGCATCCTCCAATTCTTTATTGGTTTTTCCTTCATTGGCCCTTATTGTTATTGTAAATTCACCAGTGAGCTCCCCTGAGTTATTATAAGCTGAGGTTCTTGAGGTAAGCTTCTTTTCCTTTACAAGTACTTTATAGAGAGGAGCTTTCTTTCCGTCTGCAAGTATTTTTGCCAGAAAATCAAGGGCATAGGAATCTTTCTGATATGACTGTGGTACCGGCCATACCATTGTCAGTTCGGGCACATTAGCAAAATTATCCTCATGATAAAGCTTTACTGTCTTATCAAGAGTTGGAATCATAGCTGAGCGGGAGGCAACTTCACCGTGTGATTTAATCTCACCGAAGTATTTATTTATCAGCTGCTTAACAGAATCCGGATTAAAGTCGCCTGCGAGAACCAGGGTGGCATTATTTGGTCCGTAAAAATGGTCATAATAACTCTTGACATCGTTGAGAGTTGCACCTTTCAGATCTTCCATTTCGCCAATTACTTCCCAGTTATATGGATGATTGGCCGGATAAAGGTTCTTGCTTATGACATAATCTGTAAATCCATATGGTGAATTATCTTCCCCCTGTCTTTTTTCGTTCTGAACTACGTTTTGCTGAATAGCCAGGGAACGTGGTGTGACAGAGTTTATGAAGAATCCCATACGATCAGACTCAAGCCACAATACCTTTTCAAGGGCATTTTTCGGGAACATCTCATAATAAGCTGTTATATCCCGCGAGGTGAATCCGTTATTATTTCCTCCCACACCTTCTATTATCTTGTCAAATGTTCCTGTGGGGACGTTCTCTGATCCACCAAAGAGCAGATGTTCAAATAGATGCGCAAATCCTGTCTTTCCGGGTGTTTCCCTGCTTGAACCTACATGGTACATTATTGCGTAGGAAATCATTGGATCGGAGTGATCGGTATGAAGTATTACCTGAAGACCATTTGGCATCAGGTACTTCTCATAAGTAATGTTCAGCTTCTCTTTTTCAGGTACTCTGGTGCAAGCTGTAACGACCATCATAAGGGTCAGAAATACAAAAAGTCTGTTTGAAAGGCGGAATTTGTTCATATATAATGATTTTGGTTAGACTCTTAATCCAGTTAAAATGAAAGCCGAATTTATAAATTTTTAGAATGAAAGTAACCATTCATGTTAATAGATGTTAAATATTTATTAATGAACAGGTAAAGATTTTAAATTTTTGATATTTTCACGGCGGAAAAGAATTTTTAAGATTTGAGTTGATATAAGCAGAGTCTAGATGAAAAGAGTATATATAGTTTCAGGTATCATAGTCATTGTTTCGATAATCGCGTTGGTTATCTTCAACAGGCTGACTTCAGCGAGGGAAACAGCTGCCCTCTATACAGAAGTAAATAAAGGTGACTTCGAAGTTGCAATTACCACTTCCGGTGAACTGCAGGCAGAAAATTCAATTGACATAAAGGGACCAGAAGTTGCACAGAGGGGTGAGGTGAGAGCTGCTGACCTCAGAATTCAGGACATTGTCCCGGAGGGAACCCGGGTACAAAAAGGCGATTATGTTGCGCAGCTCGACAGATCTCAGTTTGAAAATACTTTAAAAGATATCCTTGACAGACTTCAGACAATGCAGAAAGAACTTGACATGATGATTCTGGATACAGCAGTCACACTGAGTGCATTGAGGGATAATGTTCAAAATCAGAAATATAATGTTGAAGCAGATTCTATTACCCTCAAGAATTCAAAATATGAATCTATTAATATAATTCGCCAGGCTGAAATTAATTTTGATCAAAGCAAACGCACTCTTGGCCAACGGAAAAGGGCATATATGCTTGCTGTTGCAACAGCGCAGTACAGAATTGACCGCTCGAGATTGTTTCTTGGGAGGATGACAAGGAGAAAGAATGACTATGAGGAACTTTTGGCAAGTTTTACCATAACCGCACCGGCCTCCGGAATGATAATATACAAAAAGGACTTTCGCGGAAAAAGAAAGGCCGGATCCATGGTCAATTCGTTTGACAGGATTGTTGCTACTCTTCCCGATCTGACATCAATGATGTCGAGGATCTTCATTTCTGAGATTGATATCAGCAAGGTGAAACCAGGTCAAAAAGCCAGTGTTGTTGTTGACGCATTTCCTAAAAAAGCTTTTAATGGTAAGGTTGCGACTGTAGCAAATGTTGGTGAAAAGTTACCAAATACCGATTCCAAGGTTTTTGAGGTGTTGATCAAAATAGATGGTAATGACCCATTGCTTAGACCAACCATGACCACAGGGAATAAGATTGTATTGGAAACCTACAATAATGTGAACCACATACTTTCTGAATGCGTTCATGCCAGCGAAGACAGTATTCCATTTGTTTACACAAGGAAAGGGACAAGGCAGATTGTTATGCTCGGCGCTTCAAACGAAAAGAATATCATAATTGAGCGTGGTCTTACACCTGGTGAAAGTGTTTACATTGCCACTCCGGATGGCCCTGAGAAATTTGACTTTGCAGGTATGGAACTCATACCTGTAATAAAAGAAAGGGAAAATGCCAGAAGAGCTGAAAATGAAAAATACAAAATCTTTAACCAATGAATATGAAGAGCAACACACGTCGTGATTTTCTTAAGAAATCCCTTACGACAGGGATTGGTCTGGTTACTATTCCTGAAATATTAAGGAATACGGCAATCACACTATCGCCGAATAAACTGATCCAGTTTGCACAGATAGGTTGCGGCCGTGAAGGAACAGTCGATTATCTTGGAACAATGAAACATACTGACCTTTGCAGAATGGTTGCAGTTTGTGACCTTGACTCCAAGAGAGCTGATATCGCAAAAAACACAGTGGAGAAATTCTATATGGACAAAGGGGAGACCAATGTAACTGTTAAGACATACCATGACTTCCATGAACTTCTGGCAAATCCCGAAATTGATGCTGTGATTGTTAGTGTTCCTGACCACCAGCATGCGCTGGTAGCCGTACAGGCCGTGCTCGCCGGGAAAGATGTTTATGTTCAGAAACCATTAACATATGGAATAACTGAAGCCATAGCGCTGAGGAGTGCGGTCAGATCAAAAAACAGAATTCTTCAGACAGGTAGCCAGCAGCGTTCTGAAAAACCCTGGAATACTTTTCGTGTTGCAAGTGAAGCTGTGCGCAATGGGCGCATAGGGAAAATAAAAACAGTAAAAATCGGTATTGGAATTGACAGACCAAAAGGTGTGAAGCCTGCTCCTCAGACACCACCACCTACTTTTGACTATGAGCGCTGGCTGGGCCCTGCACCTGAACAGCCGTATATGGAGTTCAGGACTCACCCACAGGACAGCATTGATGGGAGACCTGGCTGGATAACTACCGAAGACTTTGGACTTGGAATGATAACCAACTGGGGAGCACATCATATCGATATTGCACAGTGGGCACTCGGAATGGAGCTCAGCGGTCCTCTTTCAGTAGTTGCAAAAGCCGACTATATGAAAGATGACGTATGGACAGTTCATACTACTTACCATGTTGAGATGATGTACCCCGGAGATATACAGGTTATTATGGATAATAGTTTTACGAACGGAATCTTGTTTGAAGGCGCAGATGGGTCAGTCTTTTGTGCACGTGGCAGTGAAAGGGTAACAAAGAGCGACCCTGTTGCTGCTTCCACTGCAGATACGAAAAAAGGTCCGCTTTGGGCAACCAATGATAAAATCCTTTATCCAAGAATAGGTCAGGAAGGTAAAGTATGGATGCCAAGCATAGACCATTACCGTAACTGGCTTGAAAGCCTATTAAGCCGTAAAGATCCTATTGCCCCGGTTGACCAGTCAGTACGCAGTCTTGAAACATGTGCAGTGGCATGGATAGCAATGAAGCTTAACCGACAACTTACATGGGATCCTAAGAAAGAAATGTTTACAGGCGATAAGGAAGCCAATGCAATGTTGTTCCGCAAATCACGAAAGACCGAATATGATCTGGTGCAAATTATGAAAAAGGCCGGATTGGCCTGATCAATAATCAGATACTGTATCAAAACAAATTTCCAGGCGAAGTCTCCAGACTTCGCCTGGTTTGTTTTAAAAAGAAAAGCTAAATTTATACTCCATTTATTTCAACTATCTGAAGTATGAAAAGATTCTTATTACTTATCATTTTAGCTTATTTTTCAGTGTACCTCGATGCACAGGAAAAACCCTTCCTGAGTAATATTTATAATTACCTGGAAAATACAAAGGTATTTGAGCTGAACCAGGAAGAAGGCCATACGCCTCTCATTCCATACCAGTCTTTGAGGGAAGCGCTTATCAATGACAAAAGCAAATCTTCATCCTTCATGTCTCTGAACGGGACATGGAAATTTCATTATGCCGACAAGCCGGAAGGCACCCCCGAAGGATTCTTCGCTGAAAATTTTAGCGACTCAAAATGGGATACAATTCATGTACCTTCAAACTGGGAGATGCAGGGATTCGGCGATCCTCTTTTCCGGAACGTTAAGACACCTTTCCCGCCAAATCCTCCTTTTGTTCCAAGAGAGTATAATCCGACAGGATCATACAGAAAATCCTTCATAGTACCTTCTGACTGGATAGGTAAAACGGTTTTTCTCAGGATGGAAAAAACAGCCTCAGCTTCTTTTGTCTGGATAAACGGTAAAGAGGTTGGTTATAATGAAGGAGCCCAGGAACCCGCAGAATATAATATTACCCGATATCTAAAGCCCGGGAAAAATATAATTGCCGTAAATGTATATAAGTATTCTGACGGATATTATCTGGAAGATCAGGATTACTGGAGGCTAGCCGGTATCTTTGATGATGTCTGGCTTTTTGCCACGCCGGGAACACATGTTTTTGACTGGCAGGCAAATACTGACTTTGATGAATCATACAAAGATGCCAGGTTAGATCTTTCGGCCGTGATAAAGAATTATTCTCTTGTTTCCGTAAATGATCTGTCACTGAAGGCTACTCTTTATAATCCTGACAAGAAAATCATAAGAGAATTTGTCTCTGAAAAGTTTTCACTTCAGCCTGATACTAAATTGAATATTAAATTTTCAGGGGAAATTAAGGAACCCGCCAAATGGTCGGCTGAATTTCCTAATCTTTATTTTCTCACTTTTGAACTGCTTAATTCATCCGGAAAAACCAGCGAAGTTATAGCGGGCAGGCTGGGATTTAAGAAGACCCTTATAAAGAAACAGGTCTTTTATCTTAATGGTGTTCCGGTAAAGCTGAATGGCATAAACAGCCATATGCAACATCCGGTACTGGGACATACTATGAATGAAGAAACGATCAGAAAGGACTTTAGTATTTTAAAACAATTCAATATCAATTGTGTAAGGACATCACATTATCCTCCTGTAAACAGATACCTTGAACTGGCAGATGAATATGGCTTATATATTATAGACGAAGCTGGTGTAGAGGCACATGCAACTGAATATGTATCCAGGCTTAAAGAATGGGAGGAGATGTACCGTGAAAGATCGCGCAGAATGGTACTGCGTGACAGAAATCATCCATCTATCCTGTTCTGGAGTGCCGGGAATGAAAGCGGTGAAGGTGACAATATATGTGCAGTTATAGATGAGGGCAAAAAATATGATAAAACCAGATACTGGATGTATGGCGGCAATGCATTTACCCATCCCTGTGAAGAGATTATTGGACCCCGGTATCCCAGGTTATCAGATCTTATTACCAGAGTATTTTTAGTTCCCGACAGCATTGATCCGAGACCTTCATTTCTTGATGAGTATCTTGCCGTTACAGGGAACGGAGGTGGTGCATTGGATAATTACTGGGATCTTTTTAATAAATATCCTAGAAGTATGGGTGGGGCAATATGGGATTTTGTAAGCACCGGGATTACGGAAAAAGTCAGGGAATTGAAAGATATGTCAGGAAATAACATTCAGGTCAATATAATGGGTCGTGCAAAGCTTGCACCTGGTATTTCCGGAAAAGCTATTGACCTGAATGGTCATGATCAGTGGATCGAGGTCTACAGGGATGAAGCTCTTGAGATCACCGGAAATAAACTGACATTATCATTATGGGTTTACCCACGTTCTCTCAGTAGTTCGGCGGGAACGTTAATAACAAAAGGCAACTGGCAATTTGGAATACACCAGATCAGAAAGGACTCACTGAGATTTTATGTTACTACACGTCAGAAACAGTCTGTGCTCATTAAGCTGCCTGAAAACTGGGAAAACAACTGGCACCAGGTAGTCGCAACTTATGATGGCAAATCGATCTGGCTCAGCATCGATAATAATACAAGTGAAAAGAAACCCGTATCAGGTAACTTAAGGAACACTCCATTCCCGGTTAATATTGGAAGGAATGCAGAGATCCACGGCCAGGAAACATCGGTTTATATCTGTGATGCTTTGATCGATCAGGTTGGTATTTTTACTGAAGTTGTCTCTCCTGAAATTCTGAAGAACCCTTCAAACGAGCTTAAGAAGCAATCTGCATTGTGGCTCGATTTTGAAGATATCACTACCAGGGGTGATTTCTTCAGTTATGGAATTGGTGCCAGAACATATGGCGCAATCTGGCCGGATCGCCGGCCTCAGCCTGAAATGTGGCAGATCAAGAAATCAGGGCAGCCAGTCTCAGTGAGAATGATATCATCAGAAACAGGAGAGGTTGAGATTATTAACCGTTATCTTTTCACAAATCTGGACAACCTGCAAACCATTTGGATGTTACAGGCTGATGGCGATATTGTTGAGAAAGGAGAAATAAAACCTGGTATTCCACCGCAAAAGGCCGGAAAGATCACAGTACCCTATCATAAACCAGCAATTAAAAATGGAGTTGAGTACAGGCTACTTATAAGCTTCCGCCAGAAAGGTAAAACTCTCTGGTCCGATACAGGTCATGAGATAGCGTGGGAGCAGTTTGAATTGCCCTGGACATTGCCCTCGCAGGTAATAGTGAAGAATAATGGTTCTCCTGTAGAAATTAACTTACTTAATGGTAAGGTCATCATTAGCGGAAATGATTTCACATATACTTTTGATAAAACCAGCGGAGCGATTACCTCAATGAAGATAAGCGGCAAAGAGGTAGTTAAGCAGGGAGCAAAGATGAACCTTTGGCGGCCTCCTCTGGCAAACGAGACAGACGAATGGGGTTTCTGGTCATCAAATAACAAACACCTCATTGATGGATATGGACGAATGCCGGCCACGGAGTGGTACTCAGCCGGATTGGATAAAATGCAATTTACCTTGTCTGAATTTGTTGTAAATAGGATTGATAATAATAATGTATTAATTACCGTAGGAAATGTTATGTCACTTGGAAACAGGAGAGGAGCATTTATCAATAAATTTAATTATCTGATCAACAACCAGGGAGAGATAACGATAAAACATTCTGTGATACCTGATGGTGACACTCCTTCATGGATTCCAAGAGTTGGAGTGGAATGGATACTCAATAAAAGCCTTGATCATATACAATGGTATGGCCGTGGGCCGGAGGAAAATTACCCTGACCGTAAATCGGGATACAAAACAGGTATCTATTCCTCAACTACCAGGGATATTTTTGAACCGTATCTTATACCACAGGACTACGGTCTGAGAACTGAAAACCGCTGGGTAAAGATGACTGACTCAACCGGGATTGGATTGGAGTTCAGTGGCGACAAACTATTTAATTTCAGCGCCTGGCCATTTTCATCTGAGAATCTTACAAAGGCACTCTATTCTTATCAATTGCACCCATTTGACGGAATAACATTTAACTTTGATTATGCTACCAGTGGAGTCGGATGTACTGCATTATCTGTATTCCCTGAATATCAGGTTATGCCTCAGCGATATGATTTTACAATTAAAGTCAGACCTCTAAAAAAACTCATAAGATAATAGCCACAAGAACTTTATTCCGGCTGTTTTGTTATATTAAAGTATAACACTTTAATTTAACTGTTGAATTCAATCTAATAAGCCAGTAAGTGGTAATTCTTAGTAAGAAATATACAATCTTAATAATCATTTTGTCTGTCTTAAATGTAAGGCAGCTTCTCTCCGGTCCGCCCTTTGGTACGGATGATCCGGAAACTGTAAAGTATAAACACTGGGAGTATTATGTTGCTTCACTGAATTCCTCTCAATTTGGGGTATGGTCGGGGACATCTCCGCATTTTGAAATCAATTACGGACTAGGTAAAAACCTTCAGGTTCATTTACTATTGCCAATGAATTACAGTTATTCCAGGCTTCAGGGTTCTCATTTTGGTTACGCTGATACTGAATTTGGCATTAAATTCCGGTTTATAGAGGAAACTGATAACCGGCCTCAGATTGGAGTCTTCCCGATTGTTGAAATCCCAACAATAAAAAACAGGGAATTCAGCAATGGCATGCCAAAAATTTATCTTCCTCTCTGGCTGCAGAAATCATGGAAAAAATTTACTACTTATGGTGGTGCAGGATACTGGATTAACCCGGGTCAGGATAATAAAAACTGGATTTTTGCCGGATGGGAAGCACAATACGATTTTTCGCCATTAATTATGCTGGGTGGTGAAGTATATTATCATTCTGCAGACAAAAAAACCACCAATCCGGGATCAGGATTTAATATCGGCGGATCACTTAATCTTTCAGAGAAATTTCACATTATCTTTTCTTTCGGACACAATATATCAGGAGACCGGATCTTCAACTCATACATCGGTTTATTATGGACGATCTAGTCGAGGTTTTATAGGGTAATCATAATACTTGCCGGTCATAATTTCAATAATCTAAGTTACCAGGTCTCAAATTTTTATAAGGCTATAAAATGAAATCAATACTTCCCCTTTTATTGCTGATGGCTTCACCTTTGCTGGCTCAGGAGCCTGACAGTAGTTCGGCGCTCTTTCATATGAGAGAAGCAGAACGGAATTTTGCCCGTTCATCAGTTATGTATGGCCGCAATACGGCATTTACAGAAAACTTTGCAGATGAATCAGTAATATTCACAGACAAGTGGATAAGCAATGGCAAACAATTCTGGAAAGAACGTAAGCCGAACCCTGTTGTCCTGAAATGGGAACCGGAATTTATGGATATTGCCGATAGCCGCGAGTTCGGTGTCAGCACAGGACCATGGGAAACACAGGAATACCGGCCAAATACGCTCCCCCTCTCCACCGGCTATTTTCTTACGGTCTGGAGTAAGTCTCCGGATGGATTATGGCGGGTGATCCTGGATGCAGGCTGTTCCACTCCTGAAAAGGGTGAAGATATTCATGAATTTTCATTTCCTCCGGGAGCTGATAAAGCTGTAAATAATCCGAAAAAAGTTGATATTAATTTAGTTTGCAGGGAACTGATGACCAGAGAAGAACAGATTCTTGTATTATGGAAAAATAACCCTGCACCTTCCACCTATACATCCTTTCTCGCTCCCGGTATACGTATGCAGAAAAATGGACATCTTCCTTCAACAAATAGCGATACAATAAAAGTTTGGATTGCTCAGATTAGCAAAGCACTCAATTGGACTCCGTCAGGATCTGGAGTTGCAAGTTCTGGTGATTTGGGATTCACTTACGGAATTCTTGAAACCAGAGAAAATCAGGCAAGCCAAAAAGGACATTATGTGAGGATATGGAGAAAGCTTCCTGATGGTAAATGGTACATCAGCCTGGAGATGATGAGTATGAATTAAACACCTTCTAATAAGAATTTTCGAAAAAAGGGCATATCAACAGAATGAATAGCAGTTGTAAATTGTCTAATAGTAAAGTACAAAGTATGTATATAAACATAAATAAATAACTGCTATGATAAGAAATGTAAAATTAATCGGGTTCTTGCTGGTGCTTTTGACTTTGGGCAGCGGATGTCGCTTTATGCATCGTGACTCAAAGGAAAAGATTGACAAAGCTCAAATGAGGCACTACGACAGGATGATTGGTCAGAGGGAGATGAATCGCCGAGGCCAGTATATGAACCGTGGTCCTATGAGTGGAATGAGAGGACAAATGGGCCAGGGACAAATGAGAGGTATGAGAGGTGGTAACATGCAAATGCCAATGTATGGCATGAGAAGAGGAATGGGTCAGGGTCAGGGAAATCCTATGGGATGGGGTAGAGGTCAGATGGGTGTGAATCCTATGGGTCGTGGTCAAATGGGCCCCGGCAATCTGATGTCAAGAATTCCAAACCTTACTGAAAAACAAAGGAAAGATATTACCGACCTCAGACAGAAAGAGATGGATGAGATGTTGAAATTCAGGGAAGAGACTCAGACTAAATTGCAGAGCATGAGGGAAGCAAACAGGAAAAAGATACTGGATCTGCTTACCGAGGAGCAGAAGAAATTTCTACAATCAGGACCGGCAATTCCTAATCCTCCGCCTGCACCAGCAGCCATACCAGCAAAATAATAAATCATCCCGACTGAGATCGGGATTTTTTCTGCACTTTAGTTTTGTCCGAGGAAACATATTGTTAATAATGCTAAATTTGTTGTGAGGACGAAAAATACATCTTAAATAAAAGATAAAATGAACCGTAGAAAATTCGTAAAAGTTGTCCCATCACTGGCTGTTCTGGCCGGCTCACCTTCGGATTTTTCCTTCACTATGGCTGGTCAACAGGGACTGCAGCCTATTGTGCTTCCGGAGCCTGAAAAAGATGGTGGTAAATCCTTACTCGCTTCACTCCGTGAAAGAAAGACTACACGGACTATAAGTTCAAAAGAACTCCCGATGCAGATTGTATCTAATCTACTCTGGGCTGCATTTGGGGTAAATAGAAATACATCAGGTTTTGGCAAAAAAGGGAGAACAGCTCCATCTGCGAGCAACTCTCAGGAAATAGACCTGTATATTGCTTTGCAGAGTGGTGTATATATTTACGATGCAGATCCTCATCGCCTTCTGCCTGTGGTGGAGGGAGACTTTCGCAAAAGATCAGGTCGTCAGGGATCCGGAACCGCACCAATGAACATCTTTTATGTTGCTGATCTTAGCAGGTATGATCTCGGACCAGCACAACCTGATCGTGCAATCGGAGATCCGGAGATACAGAAATCATATTACTTTACAGACACAGGTTTTATTGCCCAGAATGTGTATTTGTATGCTGCTTCTTTTGGACTGGCTGCATGGTTTCATAATTGTGACAAGGAAAATACAATAAAGGAATTCAAACTGAAACCAACGCAAAAGGTATTGTTTGCCCAGACAGTAGGTTATCCCGGCTGATAATAATTTTACCTGTTCCTGTTTTAGTAATCTACTCACTATAAATTATTGCAAAATGAAACTGATCTGGTTCAAAAGAAATGGCATATTTTTTATTCCCATATCTATATATGGATGGATAATTCTATTGGTGGGAGTTGTTTTTTCAATTTATACTTTTATAGACATCGATAGCAGATCTCATTCTGTAAGTGATACTCTTAGGAACTTTGTATTCATGCTTTTAATTATAGGTGCTGTCTACTCTCTGATTGCGTACTTTACAAGCGGAGACAAAAAAATCTAATCTCACTCCACCTCTTCCTCCTCTCCTCCCGATAGTTATAAGTGACTTGAAGCTTCTTCTTAAACTTTCTTACTGCTGATTTGTTATTATAACAGATCAATTATAAAACATCCAAATCATGTCAAAATATCTAATTGAAGTTTCACACGGCTCTTCAAAGCTGGATTGTTTACGTTCAGTATCTATCCTGCTTAGCACAGGATCTCATTTTCTTACAAATGCAGAGTGGGGTTGCCTCGACGATAATCATAAAGCATGGTTCATGATGGAAGCCAACAGTAAAGAAGAAGCCCTGATGGTTGTGCCACCGGCATACAGAAAAGATACAAAAGTAATTCAGCTAAACAGGTTCAAGCTTGAAGATGTCAATAACCTTCTGAGTCATCATAAAAATGCATAAATGCTCCAAAGTATTATAAAATTGAGCTCATACAGTAGACCTGACCTTTTCATTTATTTGTGAATATTCCTCTTAAAAATTTTCCTGAGAGAACAATCGTGTTACAATTTTGTTTATTGTCTGTAAACTATGGAAACATTTTGTGTAAAATTTGTTTCCTAAGTTTTTTGAATCTACTTTTGCGCCGTGAATAATGAACTGAAAAATATACTTGTTAAGGCCCGCGAGTTATACACCAGGTTCGGAATAAAGGGTATAACAATGGATGACATTGCAGGAGAGCTGGCTATATCAAAAAAAACTCTTTACCAGTTCGTGACCGATAAAGATGATCTGGTTGGAAAATTTGTTGATTTTGAGATTGAACTCAAGCAACAGGAAATATTTAAATGTTTCAATATAGGGTTCAATGCTATTGAGGAGCTTTTTGAGATCTCAATCTTTATGAGTAAAATGGTGAGAGATCAGAATCCTGCTACTGAACATGACCTCAAAAAATATTATCCCCAACATTATCAAAAGGTTGTAACTGTAAGGAGGGAAAAAATGTACAGCTACATTCTTCAGAACCTCAAAAAAGGGAAAGTGGAAGGTTTGTATCGTCAGGAACTCGATGTGGAGATCATTGGCAAACTATTCCTTTCAAGATCGGAGGATGAAAACTTCAGGGGGCTTTTCAGTGTTGAAGAATTTTCTTCATCAAGGTTATTCTTGGAAATATTAATACACAATATACGCGGCATTGCAACTGCAAAAGGAATTAAAGTATTAGAGAAAAAGATAGAAGAACTGGAAACAAAAAACATTAAATAATTTATAGTATGAATTTTTTAAGGAAATGGTCATTAATAATTATTATCCTGGGATTTATAACTGAGGGTTATAGCCAGGAAAATAAGGAAGTACTTAAACTCTCAATAGCTGAGGCTCAGAAATATGCCCTTGAGAATAATCGCGCTATTCAGTCTGCAAGGATCGATGTCGCGTCTATGACCAAAAGGGTTTGGGAAAGTACTTCTATGGGTCTGCCTCAGCTCAACCTTTCAACAAACTATCAGCATCAGTTTGTAATTCCTCAATTAAGTTTTGGACAATATCTCGATGTAAAGTCTTTGCCCGATGGGCCTATAACAAGGACCGATATTGAAAATGCATATAAGGATATTCCACCTGTTTCTCTTGGTGTAAAAAACAATACAACCTTCGATCTTACTCTTTCTCAGCTCATTTTCAGTGGGGAATACATAGTAGGACTTCAGGCAGCGAAAGTAGTAAAGCTTATGACTGAGAAATCACTGGTTAAAACTGAGTCAATGACTAAAGAATCAGTGGCAGGTACTTATTATCTCGTTCTGATTCTTGGTGAAAATATCCGGGTACTGAATGAAAGTCTTAACTCACTAAGTAAGACGTTAAACGATATGACAAAAATGAATCAGCAAGGTTTGAATGAGGAGACTGATGTTGATCAGATTAAAATAAGCAGATCAAATATTCAGTCACTTGTTAATTCCCTTCAGTCACAGAAAGAAGTATCCCTGAATCTTCTGAAATTTCAGCTTGGTTTGGATTTCAGCAAGCCTGTTATGCTCACTGACAGTTTACCGGGGATAATTCAGGAAGGTAATTTTCAATACCTGGCTTCTCCGGGTTTCAATCTTGAAAAAAGTATTGATTACCAGATGATGAATGACCAGGAAAAGTCGGCAGTACTGTTCCTGAAGCTTGAGAAGTCAAGGGTTTTACCGACAATTTCAGCTTTTTATCGCAGACATGAGCAAACCAGTGCTCCGTCATTAAATTTTGCAGTTAAGGATCTGGTTGGTGTTTCGTTGAATTTGCCCATTTTCGCAAGTGGTCAGCGTGCCTCAAGAATCAGCCAGCGAAAGTATGATCTTGAAAAGACACGTTTAAATAAAGAAGATGTAGGACAGGGTTTGGTAATGGAGTTTGAAACTGCCCTCAGCAGCTATCAGACTGCCTTCAGCAATTTCACAAATAACAGGGAAAGTATGGTTTTGAGTAAAAAGGTCTATGATAAGACAGTAATTAAATATAACGAAGGAGTATCGTCGAGCTTTGAACTGACACAAAATCAGAATCAGTTCCTTACAGCTGAATCAAATTATTATAATTCTGTACTTTCTCTTTTGAATGCAAAAGCGAAGCTGGACCGGATTTTAAGTACCAATTAATTAAACAGGCAAAACCTTTAGATTAATTAAGGATAATTATAAAACAAAAAGATATGAAAACAATCAAATTAGGAATAGTCAGTATTATAGTTTTATTATTTATGTTTTCGTGTGCAAGCGATAAGAAGGCACAACTGAATAAACTTAAAGCACAACAGACAGCGCTGGCTGATAAGATCAAAAATCTTGAAACCGAATTAAAAGCTAATCAGAAGGATGAATTGAATCCGGAGAAGTTTAAATTCGTTGGACTGACAGATATAAAAGCAAATATTTTTGATCATTTCATCAGGGTACAGGGGAAACTTGACGGAGATCAGAATGCTGCAGTTTTTGCTGAAGCTCCGGGAACAGTATCTGCCAAATATGCTGATGTTGGTCAGAAAGTTGTGAAGGGCCAGATCCTGGCTCAGATTGATGATCAGCAGTACCGGAATCAGATGGAAAGCCTTGAGACAAATTACAAATTTGCATCAGATATGTTTGATAAGCAGAAACGTCTCTGGGATCAAAAAATTGGAAGCGAAGTTCAATATCTTCAGGCAAAAACAACAAAGGAATCACTCGATCGTCAGATCTCATCCCTGAAGCAGCAGGTTGAAAAGTTCAGGATCAAATCACCTATAGATGGTACAATTGAAGAGTGCAACATAAAAGTTGGCGGGGTGGTTTCACCCGATCCGCGTCTGGCAGCATACCGTGTTGTAGCTTTTAAGAATCTGAAGGTTAGCGCTGAAGTATCAGAAGCATACTCTTCCAGGGTTCAGGTAGGAGATAAACTTAATCTCCTCTTCCCGGATATAAATAAACAGCTTGAAACAAAAGTGGATTTTGTAAGCAAATATATAAACCCTGTGAATCGCACCTTCATAATAGAAACCAAAATTCCAAATGATTTAAATAACCTGAAAGCAAATATGATGGCGATTATCCAGATAAATGATTATCATGCCGATAAAGCAATTCTGACTCCAATTAATGTGATTCAGACTGATCAGACCGGAAGTTATGTTTATGTAGTGCGTCCAAAAGATAAATACAGCGCTGCTTTCAAACAACCTGTTATTGTTGGCAACAGTTATAATGGTATTGCTGAAATACTTAAGGGACTCGCTGTTGGCGACAAAGTTGTATCAATAGGCTATCAGGAGCTGATAGATGGTGAATACATTAGATTTTAATTATCAATCTGGTAGTGTCTGATCAGGATATAAATAATTTTTATGGAAAAGTTGAACAAAGAGTTTTTTGCCACCAGTTGGGCCATTAACAATAAGATCAGTGTCTATGTTTTAATATTCATTATATCGATTTTCGGTATAATGAATTATTACAGCATCCCAAAAGAACAGATCCCGGAGATCGTAATCCCGATGATAAATGTCAATACAATTTATCCGGGTACTTCACCATCTGATATGGAAAATCTGGTAACACGTCCGTTGGAAAAGAATCTCAAATCGATTAGTGGGGTCAAAAAGATTACATCTCGTTCTGTTCAGGATTTCTCTGCAATTATTGTAGAGTTTAACACCGGGATTGAAATCAAAGATGCTAAACAGAAAGTAAAAGATGCGGTCGATAAAACCAAGAAGGATTTACCCACAGATCCATCTTTTATTGAACCATCTGTGATGGAGATTGATCTCTCGGAAATACCCATTCAGTATATCAATCTCTCAGGCGATATACCCCTGGACCGTTTGAAGAAGTATGCCGATGATATGAAAGACCGCATAGAAGGTCTCAAAGAAATTACGCGGGTTGAGATCGGAGGAGCACTTGACAGGGAAATTCAGATCGATATCGATATGTACAAGATGAAGGTGGCAAGTCTCACTTTCAGAGATGTCGAACAGGCAGTAAGTCTCAATAATATGACTGTCTCCGGTGGTAATATAAACCTCCAGGGGATGAGTCGTTCAGTAAGGGTGGTAGGAGAAGTAACAGATATTGACCAGATCAAAAATATAGTGATAAATACCGCAAGCGGTGCTTTAATAAAAATTAAAGATATTGCTGTAGTCCGTGATGGTTTTCATGAGCCGGAAAATTATGCCAGGTACAATGGAAAAAATGTTGTCACTCTTAATGTAATAAAGAAGAGTGGCCAGAATCTTCTCAATGCATCCGACCAGATCAAGGCAATAATTGAGGACATGCAGAAGACCAAACTGCCCTCAAACCTTATTGTTCAGGTAACAGGTGACCAGTCGCGTTTTACCAGAAATACCGTCAATGAGCTGAATAATACAATAATAATAGGATTTATTCTCGTCACAATTGTACTGATGTTCTTCATGGGCCTCGTCAATGCGATTTTTGTTGGATTCTCTGTCCCGTTATCCATGGCTATAGCTTATCTGGTTCTGCCTCTGATTGGATTTACGATGAATATGCTTGTAATGTTCGCATTCATTTTTGCATTGGGGATAGTGGTTGATGATGCAATAGTTGTGATTGAGAATACACACAGGATCCACAGGAAAACAAGAATGGATATTAATCATTCGGCAAAATTTGCAGCCGGGGAAGTATTCCTTCCGATTTTATCAGGTACACTGACAACTCTGGCCCCATTCGTCCCTCTTGCCTTCTGGCCGGGGGTGGTAGGCAGCTTTATGGTTTATATTCCTATAACACTTATAATTACACTTTTTGCGTCACTTATTGTAGCATATATTTTTAACCCGGTTTTTGCAGTTGACTTCATGAGGCTCGAGGATGAAGCCCGCCCGGTACCGTTACCAAAAGTCTATAAAACGGCAATTATAATGGCATTCGCAACATTGCCATTTTATCTGTTGAAGTTTACCGGAGTTGCCAACCTTATTGCTTTTATTACAATTTCTTTCTTAGGACATCAATTTTTCGGGTACAAAATTCTGAGAAAATTTCAGTCACGGGTTATCCCGGCCATGATGAGGCGATATGAAAACACGCTGATATGGGTGCTCAAGGGTAAACGGCCGGCATATATGCTTTGGGGAATGATTGGTTTATTTGTGTTTACAATGGTTTTAAATAGTATTGTAAAGCCAAAAGTCGTCTTTTTCCCTGATAATGAGCCAAATACTATTAACACATTTATTAAATTGCCGGTTGGTACAGACATTAGTATTACGGATTCTGTAGCCCGCATTGCCGAACACAGGATCATGAGTGTACTTGGGGAAAATAACCCGATCGTTGAATCAGTTGTTACAAATGTGGCATTTCTTGCTTCTGATAATAATTTCGATAACTCAAGCAAATCATCCAATCTGGCTAAAATTGCAGTAAATTTTGTTGAGTACAAATTCAGAAAAGGCCAGAGTACAGGCGCCTACATGAATAAAATGAGAGAAGCCCTGAAGGATATTGCCGGAGCTGAAATAGTGGTTGACAAAACAAAAATGGGACCTCCGACGGGTAAACCAATAAACATAGAAATTGCAGGTGAAGATTTATATGAACTTGCTTTGACTTCCGACCGTTTCCTCCGGTTTGTAGATTCGCTTCAAATAGAAGGGATCGAAGAACTGAAATCAGACTTTCAGTCTAAGAAGCCTGAAATAATTATAAACCTCGACCGCGAACGGGCTAATTTTGAAGGGATATCTGCAGCAGTTGTCGGAGATGCAATACGTACAGGGCAACTTGGAAAAGAGGTTTCAAAGTACCGGGAAGGTGAGGACCAGTATCCTATCATGCTTCGCTTTGAGGAAGACCAACGTAAAGATATAGAGCAATTACTCAATCTGACAATCACTTACAGGGATATGAATTCAGGCATCTTACGTCAGATCCCACTTTCTGTTGTTGCCCATCTCGACTATGTAAACAGCTTCGGGCAGATCAACAGGCTAAACCTCAAAAGGGTTATTACAATATCATCCAATGTTCTTGGGGGATACAATGCAAACCTGATAAATGCCCAGCTGCGTAAGATACTTCCAACATTTGCAAAATCATCAGCTGTTGATATCCGTCTGACCGGTGAGCAGGAGGATCAGAAAGACTCAATGGTCTTCCTTTCAAAGGCTATGATCCTGGCTCTTTTCCTGATAATGTTTATTCTTATCACCCAGTTTAACTCAATGTCCAAAGCTTTGATAATTGTGTCGGAGGTTCTTTTCAGCCTGATCGGCGTGCTGCTTGGTTATATGATCTTTGGAATGACTATTTCAATAATAATGACAGGGATGGGAATTGTGGCACTCGCAGGGATTGTCGTGAGAAATGGAATATTGCTTGTGGAATTCTCGGATGTTTTAAAAGCATCAGGACTTAAGACACGCAAAGCAATTATTGAAGCTGGAAAGACACGTATAACACCTGTTATTCTGACTGCTACAGCAACAATATTAGGGCTGATCCCATTAGCAATCGGTATGAATATCAACTTTGAATCGTTGTTGACTTCCTTCAAACCGGAATTGCATTTTGGAGGCGATAATGTTATGTTCTTCGGACCTCTTTCATGGACCATCATTTTTGGATTAAGCTTTGCTACGTTCCTCACCCTTGTGATGATACCGGTGATGTACCTGATTATATATAAGAGAAATATAAGAAGACAACGCAGAAAACTGAATCGACTGCGCATAAAAACAAACTAGCGATTATTAAAATGATAGGCAGGATCAGACTATAGCATGATCCTGCCTATTTTTATTTCTTCATCATCGCTTCCCTGATTGATTTAAATGGTGATCCCGGGCTCCACTCCGGAAATTCTTTTGTGATACTAAGATCGTAGCCGACTTCAAAATATACCTTAATATCTTCAATCATTCCGTCAAATTTCCATTTATCGGGTTCGTAATTATCGCTGGGTTTGTGATAATTTGCCGCTATCCATTTCTCAGTCTCATCCAGAGCCCATTTTTTCCCATGCTCGATATCATCTAAACCTTTTGAGAGATAGAGTGACGGAACGCCCACTTTGGCAAAGCTGAAGTGATCTGACCGGAAATAGCTGCCCTTTTCAGGCGTAGGATCCGGACTGGCATAACGGTCGTGTTTCTTTAATACTGCAATTGCATAATCATCCAGCTGTGAATTGCCTAATCCGACAATGGTCATATCCTTTGTCCTGCCGGTAATATTCAATCCATCCATATTTATCACAGCAACTGTTTTGTTCAGAGGGAAAAGAGGGTGTTCTGCATAATATTTGCTGCCTAGGAGTCCCTGTTCCTCGCAGGTCACGGACAGGAACAGTACCGACCGGTTTTGTTTTTCAGGGAGTTTTGTAAATGCTTCGGCAATCTGAAGAAGAGCGGCTGTCCCCGTTGCATTATCGACGGCTCCATTTAATATTGAATCTGGTTTAAAGGCTGGATTGACTCCAAAATGATCCCAGTGTGCGGTATAGATAATATATTCATCAGCCTGGTCAGTACCCGGCCAGAGGGCTGCAACGTTATTTGATTTGGAATAGGTAACAGTATTTTTAAAATGAACTGTTGCCTTGAGATTCATATTGACAGGTACAAAGCCGCGCTTTGCAGCAGAAGCTGTCAGCTTGCCATAATCAAGACCGGCAGACTCAAATATTTTTATGGCGGCTTCGGTCGTTACCCAGCTCTGAAGGTAAAGGTCTGATTTTGAGAGATCATTTCCGGTCAGATAGAACTGGGAACCTGTCCAGGAGTTCTGCACCACTCCCCATGGATATGCGGCAGCGCCGGTTTCGTGAATGATTATTGCAGCTTTTGCTCCCTGGCGAGCAGCTTCTTCAAATTTGTAGGTCCATCTTCCATAAATTGTCATAGCCTTTCCGGTGAACAGGGTACTGTCTCCTGTGGCATACCCGGGGTCATTAACGAGCATCAGTACGGTCTTCCCTTTTACATCGAGACCTTTGTAATCATTCCAGTTGTTCTCAGGAGAATTTATTCCATACCCGACAAAAATAATATCAGAATTGTCTATCCGGATGTCGTCGCTGATCTGTGGTGTACCGCCAACAAATTCATCGGAAAACTTCAAACTTAGTTTTTGCTTTCCTCCGGAAATGTCGAGACTCATTGACGGATCAGCAGTAATTTTTACCAGCGATACTTCCTGAAAGTAGCTGCCATTGTTGGCAGGTTGTAACCCTAATTTCCTGAATTGATCTTCAAGATAGTGAATAGTTTTTTCTTCACCCACTGTTGAAGGTGCCCGGCCAAGAAAATCATCCGAAGCAAGTACAGAGATACGGTTTTTCATTCCATCAGCAGTAATACTTTGTAAAGCCGGTTCAAGGTTTTTGTTTTGTACTTTGCAGCTGACAAAAGCAAAAACTGATAATACGAAAGCAAGATTTTTTATGGACTTCATGTCTCCTCCCCGGGTATTAATGATTATTAAGATATTATTTGTATTTTAAATTTAAATGAATTTTTTTGAAAGATCCAAGTAAATTGGAAATAATGGGAAAGGTCAATCTCCTTATTATTCCATTATTTCAAAACAAATATTATGTATATTTGTTATCCAACCCTCTATTAATATTCAGATATGCCTCATATTGCCATAATCTCATCAAGTGTGAGAAACGGAAGAAACAGCCACAGGGTTGCATTGTATTTCAAACATTTTATTGAAGAAAACATGCTTTCCGCAGCTGAGATTCTCAACCTTATGTGACTGAGACATTCGATGAAAAGGGATTCCCGGCTGACAAGCCGACTACGGATGGCCGGGCAACTAAATTTATAAATGAATTACTCTGGTGCATTGAAGCAAAAAGAAGAATGGCTAACTAATGCTGTTTAATTGCCAAAAACCTTCCTGAGCAACTCCGATGTTCTTGCTACAGGATCTTTACGGATCTTAAGTTCCTCCTTGGCAATCATCACAAAAAGGCCGTTTATTGCCTTATCGGTGACATACTCAGTAAGATTTGGATTCATTTTTCTGACAAGAGGTATCTTATTGTACAGCGTAATAAGATCGCCCCAGTATTTTGTTGCGTTTACATTATCGAGTGAGCTCTTTATTACCGGTTGAAATTTGTTTTTCAGTTCGGGAGTTGTAGTATTCTGAAGATAGAGCGTGGCTGAATTGTTTGCCCCTCTGACAATATTTACGGCATCTTTTATGGTCATACCCTTTATTGCGAGCTATAAAAATCGGTTTTGCTTCAGCAGCAGCTTGTTCTGCTGCCCGATTCATGGATACATTAAACTCATCGACCTTTTTACCCAGTCCGATATTTCTTAGCCGTGATTCTATTTCTTTTGCTTCTTGCGGGAAGGGGATTTTTATCTCCGGATTGCCCCAGTACCCGTTCAGAACTGATACCAGTTTGACACTCTCGGAAGTGCCATTTACAAGGGCTTCTCTTATCCCGTCTGCAGCATCTTTTTCAGTAAGACTTTTGGTGTTGGATTGGATAAACTTCTTCGCATTTTTAAGTAGTTGTGCATCAAGATTATTAATACTCAGGATTGCGATAAATAACAGGAAATAACATTTTTTCATCTTGTGATTGTTTTAAATCCGGTGATTCTTCGTCAAATTCCTTGCCAGATTTCCAGAGAACAAAAAAATCAGGGATTTAGCCCTGAATAAACCGGTCCTTTCTTCTTCTCTTCTCTTTCCAGTCTTTTATATTAAAGATTATTGAAAGCACCAAAGCTGCCAGAAAGGAGTACAAAACAATATTATCAACCATTTGAGCATCAAAGTTAAGTCCCGTTAACCTGTCTGCGAGATATTTAACATAAGAATTCGGCAGATCGGTTTTACCAAGTCTTTCAAGCACCCTGAAATGCCAGTCTGTCAGAGGACAATACCCCAGTGCCCCATATATTAGCCCAAGGAATAGCCATGAAGCTCCTGTAAGGCTTAATGTGATAAGATTTAAGCGCCTGGTTTTTCTCCATACCCATCCAAAAAGATTAAAGATTATCAGCACCGAATGGAATACAACAAAAAAGATATCAAGAATGCGATAGACCACTTTTATAAGTTATTCTGATTTTATCTAACTTCGGTTGATTTTAAATCAAAGATAATGAATATGAAAACTCTTCAATTTAAGAAATTATTTGCATTCCCGTTATTCATACTGATAGCCGCTGCCGGCAATACACAGCCAGTCAATATAAAGGTATATCCTGAAATTCCTCTTCAGACAATAAAATCAATAGGAGGGAACTACTCAATGACCCGTTACACGAACAGCGCATGGGATGCCATTGGAGAAGAGACTCTGAGACAATTCCGTCCGGAAAACGTGCGGGTCGCTCTACCATTAAAGATCAGAGGTGTCGATTACCAGGCTTATAAAGGAGAAAAGCTGACCGGGCAGCCATTGGTTATAACACTTTTTGAAGCCATGAAACGAATGAAGAATGAATTCGGGGTCAAAAGCTTTACTCTTTCTGTGTGGGACCTTCCTGATGAGGTCATTGCTGATCCGTCAAAGGCAAATCAGCGTGTTGTAAAACCTGAAGCTTATGATGAGGTACTTGATATGCTTATTGCTTTTCTTCTTAAAGCAAAGAATGATTATGGCGTGCAAGTTGATTATTTCTCCTTCAATGAATCAGATGGAGGATGGCAGGTGATTTTTTCGCCTGAAGCGACCAGAGCATTTATCAAAAAAGCCGGAAAACGTTTCATTGAAGCCGGACTGAATACTAAATTTTTGCTGGCAGATACGGCACAGACAAAAGGCACCGTTGAATTTGCCACAATGATAATGGCAGATTCCACTATCTGGAAATTCATAGGTCCACTCTCATTTCACAGCTGGTGGTCAGAAAAAATACCTGACTCTGAGTTTGAAAGGGTTGCTGCTTTGGGGAAGGCATTGAAGAAACCAGTATGGTGTGCTGAGCTTGGATTCGATGCCGCAGCCTATAAGGTTAAAGGGATGGTTCAAAGCTGGGACTATGCACTTCGGTTTGCCAGAATAACTCACAGGATGATGAAATATGCTCAGGTTGAAGTCTCGATGTACTGGACCTGGCAAAACGACTATCCCCTTATGTCAACGGATCTGAAAACCATTTACCCTTCATACTATGTTACACGCCAGCTCGTTAACTATCTGAATAAAGGAACACAGATTGTCCATTCAACGAGTTCTGATTCTGAGATATTGGCTATCAGCGGTATTCATTCTGATGGTTCTAAGGTGTTACAGATTATAAATATGAAAAAGGCACCCGTCATGGTTAATATTCAGGGACTCGATTCAAAATCCGTAGATATGGTCTCTACAACTGAAGCCAATAACTGGGAGGAGCAGAAAAAAGTAACATCATCAAAAAATGGTTTTATAAATGTAAAACTAAAGGCTGAATCGATTAATACTCTCATTTTATTTTGAAAAGATAAAAATGACATTCGGCTAATTAACCATGTTTCTAAACTTAATAATCGGGAAGGCCTCTAATGAAGTCGGGATCAGTAAGAGGCTATTATTAAGGTGAAATGTCTATTGAATTAATGAAGCAGGATCATTAACAAATCATTTTTTCAATTGTTTATGGTATATTAATTGCATACCAAATGAAAGCAATAAAGAATTTTCAGACAAGATCTCTAATTTGGATTCCTGTTCAAATAATAGCTCTTTGCTTAGTGATAAGCTGCACGAAACCTTCCAATTCTACTTCTCCTCCTGTAACACCCGGGAAGGGGACATGGTCCGTATTTATAGAAAATATGGCTTTCAGTCAGGCCACATTGACAGTTGGCGTCGGTTCGACGGTTACCTGGACCAACAATGATCCGGTGGCTCATACGGTCACAAGTAACGATGGATTGTTCGACAGCGGGGCGATAGGCAGCGGTGACGCATATAACGGTGGAGGTTCTTGGAGCTTTACATTTACGACAGTCGGCACGTTCAACTACCATTGTACTTTTCACGCGGAGATGACAGGTAAAATAATTGTTAAATAAAAATCATCACTGTCTATACTCAGATTTTTTATGAGGAGGATTTCTCCAGGATTCAGCAAGGGAAATCCTTTATTATTTCTAATATTGAAATAGAATATTCATTATAAAGTTAAACAAGAATGAAAAAAATCACCCTCGCAGCTTTACTGCTCTTTTCAATGGCTGCTTTTTCTCAAAATCCGGCACCCGATAAATCAGAAAACTGGAAAAAAATATACAGGGCAGCTGCCCCAAAAATCAACGATCTTGTTCATACAAAACTCGATGTAAGCTTCGACTTCGCAAAATCGTGGATGTACGGAAAAGCATGGATTACCCTTCATCCCCATTTCTATCCGTCAGATTCACTGCGGCTGGATGCTAAAAGCATGGATATAAGGGAAGTGTCCCTTATAAAAGGGGTCAGCCGTATTCCTTTGAAATATTCTTACGATAGTCTTAGTCTCAATATCACTCTTGACAGAACATATCAAGGTGGAGAAAACTATACAGTTTACATAGATTACATATCGAGGCCCAATGACATTAAAGTCAAAGGAAGTGCTGCCATATCGGATGCAAAAGGACTTTACTTCATCAATCCTCTTGGAAAGGATAAAGACAAGCCGACACAGGTCTGGACGCAGGGCGAGACTGAATCTAACTCCGCCTGGTTTCCTACCATTGACAAACCGAATCAGAAAACGACTGATGAAATAAGTATGACGGTACCCGATAAATATCAGACCTTGTCAAATGGATTACTGATAAGCCACAAAAAGCAAAACGATGGCACCCGTACCGATACATGGAAAATGGATCTGCCCCATGCACCTTATCTGTTAATGATGGCAGTGGGCGAGTTTTCGATAATCAAAGACAGCTATAAGGGAAAAGAGGTAAGCTATTATGTTGAAAAGGAGTATGCCCCGGTTGCGAGGAAGATATTCGGATTTACTCCCGAAATGATAGCTTTCTATTCAAGGATCACAGGAGTAAATTTTCCGTGGCAGAAATATTCCCAGATAGCCGTGAGAGATTATGTCAGCGGTGCAATGGAAAATACCACGGCTACCCTTCACGGAGAATTTGCCCAGCAGGATGCCAGACAGCTGATAGATGGAAACAGCTGGGAGGCAGTGATCGCACACGAGCTCTTCCATTCGTGGTTCGGGGATTATGTGACATGTGAAAGCTGGAGTAACCTTACTGTAAATGAATCTTTTGCCGACCTGAGTGAGACCTGGTGGGAAGCATACAAACATGGAAAGGATGCAGGCGACGCTCAGATCTACAGCGATAAGGAGAATTATCTGCAGAGCGGAAGCGAAAAGAAAGATCTCGTCCGCTATTACTATAGCAACAGGGAGGATATGTTCGACGCTGTAAGCTATCAGAAAGGCGGATGTATACTTTATATGCTTGAGAATTACGTTGGTGACATCGCTTTCTTCAAAGCGCTCAATCTCTATCTTACAACCAGGAAATTCGGGACGGCTGAAGCAGAAGATCTCCTTCGCGACTTTGAAGATGTTACCGGGGAGGATCTTAACTGGTTCTGGGACCAATGGTATTACGGGAACGGTCATCCAAAACTTGACATAAGCTATGCATATAATCCCGAAACCAAAACCGCCAGGGTATTCGTCAGACAAACCCAGCCTGAGAAGGTTTTCAGATTACCCGTAGCAATAGATCTCTATCAGGGAGGAGAAAAGAAAAGATTCAGGTTATGGATCGAAGACAAGGCCGATACATTTGATCTTCCTTCGCCCCAAATGCCTGACCTGATAAATGTCGATGGAGATAAAATCCTGCTTTGCGAAAAAACAGACCATAAGACCCTGGATAACTTCATCTTTCAGTATAGTCATGCGGGATTATATGCCGACAGGAGGGAAGCCATCGACTTTGCAGCCGGTAAACAGACTGGTGATCAAAAAGCACTCGACCTGATGAAAACTGCTTTAAAGGATAATTACTACGGATTGCGTCTTTATACTATAAGGAGGCTGAATGTCACCAATGATTCCATAAAGAGCTCCGTCGAACCACTTTTAAATGACTTGGCCAGGAATGATCCGAACCCGGTTGTCAGAGCCGGAGCTATTGAAGCCCTGGGAAAGTACAAAAAAGATACCTACAAAGCGTTGTTTCTGAAATGTCTTAGTGATTCCTCTTACTCCATAGCCGGCAGTTCTTTGCTTGCACTTGGCGCTATTGACAGTGCTGCAGCTCTGGGAAAGGCCAGGATATTATCATCACAGCATGTAAAAGGTGCCCTTGACGATGCTGTAACAACTTCATTATATAAGTTTGCCGGCGAAGATGATTTTGAGTCACTTTCTGAACGATTTGATGTTCTGCCTTTTGGTAATGAGAAGTTTACCTTACTTCAGCCATTTGCCGGTTTCCTTAAACGGGTGAATAACACAGTATACTTCAAGCGGGGGATAGATATGATCGTACGGCTTCGTGATGCTGTACCGGAACAATACCGCCAGCAGATTACAGGTTACCTCAATGGTATGATATTAAATGGAATTGCCACAAGCAAGCAATCAGCAGGTCTGACTGAACAGGCTGAGTATGTGAAATCAAAAATTCCGGTCACGGCAAACTCTTTACCAGTTTTCAAAGTTCCCAGGGAAACCCTTCAAAAATACACAGGCGAATATGACTTTGAAGGTACTGTTGCAAAGGTAATTGTGAAGGATGATAATACACTTTATCTTCTTATTGCTGACCAGCCGGAAATGGAATTAGTTCCTGTTTCGAAAGGCAAATTCGGACTTAAGTTAATGGATGGCTATTCAATAGAGTTTACTGTCAACACTAATGGTGATGTAACAGAAATGTTGTTTGCCAGCCCGGAGGAGCAGGTCAAAGCAACCAGGAAGAAATGATATAAAGGGCAAATGTCTATCTCTTAATTAGTTTTACAGATCTTCTGAAACTACTGTTATAAACATTTACAATATAGTATCCCCTTGCCAGAAAACTAATATCAATAGTTGTCTGATAACGGCAACCGGTAATCTCTTTTACTAATAATCCACTGGAACTGAATATCCTTACTGTATAAATATCATTGTTACTCAGTGCAACCGTGGTTTTTTCATTGGCGATGGAAGGCCAGAGGAACACTTCGGGGTCATTTTTAAAGTCAGACTTTTTAACATAAAGATAGATCGAATCAGATCTGTCATTTCCGCAAGCTCCGGTCACTAGATTCCGATAAAGCCCAATATCCAAAGCATTTACGTTATGCAAAACCAGCTGGGGACTATTACTGTTGCTGACAGGTTTATTATCTTTTTCCCATTGATAAGCTAAAGCAAATCCTTCGGCGCTGACCGTCATAACAACATCGCTTCCAAAAGCTGCCTCAGTCTCCGGTGCAAAACTGGTAATCTTTGTAACCGGGTGTACTGTAAGATTTATGGCTCTGGAAAACAATGTTCCACAGGTGCCTGCAATTTTGCAAATATATGCTCCTGAGTTAGTGGATACCGGGGATGAATAAAAGATCAGTCCCGGAAGTGATGATGATACCGGAATCCCATTCCGGGACCAGCTGTAAGAAAGATTATCTCCGGTAGCATCCACAAAAAGGGTCACTTGTTGTCCGGCACAGAGAGTAGTGTCCGCTGATTGCCCGAAGAGGCTGGTGTTCACAACAGATCTTATCTTCAGCCATGACCATTCCGAGACGACATTACTGATCGTGACCCTTACCAGTATCGTTGCTGGTCCGATATATGTCTTATTCCATGTTGCAGTAGCGCTGTTCGAATTTCCGGTAACAGAGCCCGCATTTGCCGGCGATATCTGCCATTCGTATTGTGTTGCACCTGCCTGAACGGGGATTGAATAGTTGCTTGAATTTGTACCCTGGCATACAACTGTATCACCCACAGGAGAAGGAGGAGTATATTCCTGCGGGATCCCGGAGTTCGTTCTGATCCAGGATTCCAGGGCGAAGATACTTGAATATGCTCCATATGTATTACAGTTCTTAGATCCCCAGCTGACAACACCTGCTAATTTGAATCCGTTAAAGACAGGCACAACCAGTGGCCCTCCGCTGTCGCCGCTGCATGCATCCTTGTTTCCGTTAAGATACCCTGCCATTATATCTGTAGCAGGTATTGGGCCCCATACAGTAGCTGCCTGTGCATCAGATACAATAGGTAACTGAACTTTCTGAAGTGCTGCAGGTAAAATCTCAGGAGTCACACTTGTCAGTCCATACCCCGTTACCCATGACATTACACCCGGATCTATGGCTCCCTGGTCGACATCATATTGAGAAACAAGTTTGATTGGTTTTGCATTCGTAAAATTAATTGGCCCGGCAATCCTTAACAAGGCTATATCATTTTCGTGGGTAAGATCATTATAGGCCGGATTTACTATTACATTAGTTACTGAATAAACTTTCCCGTCAGTGGATAGCTGGGGACTGGTGGCGCCCACTTTAACAGACATGCTTGAGGCCGGAATTGCACTTCCATCTGTGTTCAGAGCGCAATGAGCGGCTGTCACAACCCAGCTATCACTTATTATGGACCCTCCGCACTGAAAATTCCCGGCTATCAAATATACCTGCCAGGGAAAATCAGCAATTGAGGCTGTTGTACCACCTGTTATCTTCGTTTGCGGTGTTTTGACTCCGGTGAAGAAAGGATAAAAGTGATCTCCGGCTCCAACCTTCGAAGTCACAAGAATTATAGGTTCCCCATTCAGGCTTAATGAATAAAGTTTAGTATCAGCCGTGTTTACAGTTTTAACTGTTACCTTAAAAAAGTAACGCGTATTAGCATTAAGGCCGAGGGAAATACTATCATGTGTCATCAATTGATCACCCGAATAGATCTGCCGGTATTGCTTATCGAGGATCTCCCATCCTGTAGCTGTTCTGTTATCCAGTTTTACTATCTGAACAGTTACCTTCTGCGCAAAAGCGCATGATGAGATCAGCAGGAGACAGCAGGTTATGAATGAGATTCTTTTCATCCTGGTATTCATTCATTTTTTTCTGCAAAAAATGCAGCATGAACAGCAGGAGGACATTGTGAATTGATACCCTTTACAGCTTTCCAGATAACCTCATTAAATCCGGCGTCGTCAGCTCTGTCTTCCTTTGAAAAATCAAATTGCTCACTTTTACGCTGCCAGATGTTTTCAGCCAGGTTTTTAAGATTGAGATCGATCTGGCTGGGTCTGGCAACAAACGGAGGATGATCTGGCGAATTATTTAAACTTCTCCAGACCGGCGTTGCAGATGCATCATACTGACTCATAGGTGGCAATCCCAGAATCAGTTCTATTGTGCGCAACATGGATGTAGTTGTGTAAGCAGTATGGTCGACAAAGCCTTTTTTTACGAACCCACCTGCAAGGTAGGCGGGACTTCTGTGGGCATCAACATGGTCGGGTCCGTTTTGTGCATCATCTTCGACTATTATGACAAGGCTCTCCTTCCATACCTTGCTGTGACTAAGATAATCTACAAACATGCCAACTGCAAGATCATTATCTGCCACATGTGCGAACGGTGTAGGTTTACCGCGACTCAGTCCCTCCGTATGATCGTTTCCAAACCTGATGGTACTGAGCTGAGGTAAGGCATTTGCTGCCAGGAGGGAGTCAAAATCCTGTTTCCACTGCCTGAAACGGACTGTATCCCTTACAGACAAATTCCATCCGGTATAGGATGCGGGGATATGATTTTTTAATACAGAAATACTTGGGATATTATTATCAACAAATTCACCGTACGAGCGGAAACTCACACCTTTCCTGAGGCAGAAATCCCAGAGAAATCCGTTCTTATTGTTCGCTATTTCTCTTTTGCCTTCCCCGTAATAACCGCCTCCTCTGCTCCCATAACTTGTCGGCCAGGTTTTTTCAAGAAAATCTGTTGCATATGCACCCATGGTCCAGTTGTGGCCATCGGCACTTACTTCGCCGTTGACATAAAAATTATCAAGTAATACGAATTCACGGGCAAGGGCATGCTGATTTGGAGTTATATTCTCACCAAAAAGGACTAGTTTAGGATCTCCGTTTCCTTCGGGTATATCGCCCAGCACCTGATCATAAGTGCGATTTTCCTTGATGATGTAAAAAATGTGTTTAATGGGAGATTTATCGCCTATTTTCTGAGGTACAGGATTACCAGAACCTCCTTCTGAGATCAGCTCCTTGCTCTTCGAATAGGGAGTGTTTTTATAGACAGCCTCTGAATAAACCGCTCTCTGTTTTGCATCAGGGATATTTAGAATCTGGAGAGTTCCCCAAAATAGTCCGGCAATATACTGCACCTTTATTTTTTCCAGTCTGCCACCTTCCTGGTAAACCACCTCCTGTGCGCTGCTTAAAGGATTTGGACCATACGGATTTGCACGTGAAGAGAGACCTTTGCCGTTGCTGATAATTAATTTATTGTCCGCAACTCTCACGCAAGTTGGATACCAGCCCGTAGGTATAAAACCAAGACTTTTGGAGAATCCGGGAATACCTACATCGAATACCGCAAGGCAATTATTGTCAGCATTGGCGATGAAAAGAGTTTTTTCATCTTTGCTGAGAGCAACACTGTTTGGGGTTGAACCAGCAGGTGAATCAGGAAATAGCGCTGTATTCAGTGTTTCAATTGCCTTCATCTGCCTGGTATCAATCACAGTTACACTGTTATCATTTGCATTTGCGACAAAGAGATACTTCCCGTTCTTTGTCAGGCACATATCGTTCGGATTATCACCTGCCGGAACAGAGCCTGTTATCTTTTGAAGATCCGTATCAAAAAGCACCACCCTGTCACAACCCCAGCAGGATATGTAAAGCAGCTTATGATCAGGAGATAAAAGACATGTATAACCTTCACCACCTAAGGGATGCTGTGAAAGAGTTTGTTTTGATTGTGTGTCAATTATATATAGCGAGTTGTTCTCCTTGGTCACAGCATAAAGCCTGTTTTTGGTATCATCGAGAGCTATACCGGCTATAGAGATTCTGACGGGCCATGGTTTGCCAATTCTTAAGGTATCGGAAACCGAGAGATGATTACCGGCGACCGAATACCTGAGGATAATGTTATCATTTCCTCCGGAGGCATAAAGGTATTTACTGTCAGCAGAGAACGTCAGTCCAAGCCATGATTTTCCTATCAAAATGGAATCAAGAACAACCTGTTTTTCAAGATCAATAAGCTGAACTGATTGTGTACTCTGTCCATTGTTCGTTACAGCAGCAAGCCGCCCTGAAGGTGCAACAGCTATATTCAACGGAAGGTCTCCAAGTGGAATTAGTTTACCTACAGGGGTCAGTTTCCAGCCATTAGGCAATGTAACCCGGTGTGCATCAATTTCATTTAATGTCTGTGTATTGCTTTGAGCAGAGATTAAAAATATACATAGTTGACTGATAATCAACACTCTTTGAAACCGACTGTCTAATTTCATATGCTGCGATTTTTAGGTAATGCAATGTATTAAAATCTATTTTACCACCTTACCTTTGGGTAAACAAAAAGAATAAAGTATTGTTAAATAAATCTTACAGGGAATCTTTGAGCTTATGAAAGCGATGATTTTGAAAACGATTACCAGTATTGATAAGAATGCGGAACCTTTGATTCTGGCAGATTTACCAGTACCCAAACCTGGCGATGATGAGGTCATGATTAAAGTGATAGCCTGCGGTGTCTGTCATACTGAGCTGGATGAGATTGAAGGAAGAACTCCACCGTCCAGGTTTCCGGTTATACCGGGCCATCAGGTTATTGGAACAGTCGAATACAAAGGCAGCCGGGTAACCAGGCTAAAGAACGGAGACAGGGTAGGAGTAGGGTGGATATACTCTTCATGCGGGAAATGCATTTATTGCCTGTCGGGCCAAGAGAATCTTTGTGATAGTTTTAAAGCTACCGGCAGGGATGTAAATGGAGGATATGCTGAATACATGACTGTTCCAGAGTCATCTGCATATAAAATTCCATCTCTCATGGAGAGTTCTCATGCGGCTCCACTATTGTGTGCAGGTGCAGTTGGCTACCGTGCTTTAATGCTTTCAGGTCTGCAGAACGGAGGTAGTATTGGACTAACCGGATTTGGTGGTTCCAATCATATTGTCCTGCAGATTATTAAGTTCAGATATCCAGGTTCAAAAATACATGTCTTTGCCAGGAATGAAAATGAAAGAGCTTTTGCTTTGGAACTTGGAGCATTCTGGTCAGGAGACACAACGGATGTTCCTCCTGAAAAACTTGATTGCGTCATAGATACAACACCAGTATGGAAACCAGTAGTGGAAGCCTTAAAGAATCTTAAACCGGGTGGCAGGCTGGTAATTAATGCGATCAGAAAAGAGGAAATAGATAAAGACCAGTTATTAAATCTTGATTATACAAATCACCTGTGGATGGAAAAAGAGATCAAAAGTGTGGCAAATGTCACCCGTAAAGATATAACTGATTTTCTGAGCCTGGCAGCTGATATTCCAATTGTACCTGAAATTCAGGAATATAAGCTCGAACAGGCCAATCTTGCCCTTACGGAGCTTAAAATGAGCAAAATAAGAGGGGCGAAGGTGCTGCTAATGATGTAATTATTTGAAATAAACTGAACATCGCGGTATTTCAGATGTTTATAATTCAATAACTGACTATTCAAGAATTATAACAAAACAACATAGATTATGAAAACCAGTATTAGTTCACCAACCTTCCTTCTGATTCTGATGGCAGGTTCTCTTGTTGCCAATGGACAGGGCATTGGCGACAATTCAGGTACTCCTCTCTTTGATAAAGGAACATGGCTTATAAATATCTACAGGCCATTAAGCTTATCCGCATATACGCATAAGCATGCTTCTACTGATTACAGATATTCAGATTTCCATTTAAACCTTGAAGACTACTACTTCTTCCATAAAAACATGGGGATTGGCTTTAACTTCGATTTAAGCAGAACTGTATCTGATCTGTCATACAAGCAAATTAATACAAGCACAACGTTTTTTGTTAATTATCTGCAGGCTTTTGACATTAGAGGATTGGATTTTCTTGCAAAAATTGGTGTTGGCATCGGTAAAACCAAAGACGTGAATAAATCGTTTGCCAGCAGTGATATAATCTCAAACCTGGGTAAGTTTAAGGTTGAGGTGGGCCCTGTTTTTAAATTGTTTGATAATCAATCAATGCTGTTTGAGCCAACCGTAGGATTCGTATTCGATATGGCAAGTTTCAGGGATTATAAGGAAACGAGTCCCGAATTTATGGTGAGGGCAAATCTTATATTCAACCTTGGATATAACGATTTTAATAGTGACAGAAAAACAGGTTTTGCAGATTCTCATTTAAGGTGGGCCCCAGGAGTGAATACATTTAGCGTTTCTACAATGTTCGATGCAAAATTTGGTGGATTGGTACAGAAATATAGAAGTTATACAAATAACTATGCCATCAACAGCCAGTCCTTTATGATCAATTACAGACGTTTTATTACCCCCGGACTTGCAATCGGAGGCTGGGTAAATATCAGCAATGATTACCGGAAATCGACAGCGATAAGTGAGAGCTCATATGATTCAAAAACTACAGATATACTTATAGGACCCGGAGCCACCTGGTACCCTATATTGGGACACAAATACCTCGAAAATATATTTGCTGATCTGAATATTGGAATAGGTGAAAATATATATAAAATCAACAGTGGTAAAGTTAAGGCCGGCGTTTTTGGCGGCTACATCGACGCAGGGTACGATTATGGTATATCTAAACATCTTTCCATCAATCCAGCTGTAGGATTCAAAATCTACAGATACAACTACCCTGGGTCTGTTGATGACTATACCGAATTAGGACCTTATTTTTCGATAGGTTTGAAAGCCAGCTTTTAACGATTAAAGCAGCAATGCCAAGTTAACAAAGTATCTTTTTAAATAGTGTTATTGGTTAAATACTTTAACAATTTCTGCTATATTTGCGACAATTTTCACTGTTTTTAGATTATTTAGTAATAAATTGAAAGAAGTCGCGGCAAAGTTTAGAAGGATTGCAGTTAAGGTTGGTAGTAATGTAATTACTAAAAGCGATGGATCGCTTGATAGCTGGAGAATCTCAAGGTTAGTTTGGGATATTGCATCCCTCAGCAAACAAGGGATTGAAGTAATATTAATTTCGTCAGGAGCGGTAGCTGCCGGTCGTTTTGAAGATCCTCCTTTAAAGAAAACAAATATTATAGCTGACAAACAGGTTTTGGCTGCCATTGGTCAGGTAAAGCTGATGTCAAGTTATCAGTTTCTTTTTGGCAAGTACGGAATTCAGGCAGGCCAGGTACTCACAACAAAAGAAAGTTTCAGAGACCGCATGCACTACCTGAATATGAAAAACTGTATATCAGCTATGCTTGAAAACCAGGTACTGCCAATAGTAAATGAAAATGATACCATATCAATAAACGAGCTAATGTTTACTGATAATGATGAACTCTCCGGATTGATCTCATCACTAATGGACTGTCAGTCGCTTATAATTCTTTCAAATGTTGATGGTATTTATAATGGAGGAGCTGTCGGGGCAGGAGCTGAGCTTATTAAAGAAATCTACGAGGATTCTGATGATCTGAAAAAGCATATTTTACCTTCAAAATCAGAATTTGGAAAAGGTGGGATGATCACTAAATACTCCCTTGCAAGGAAAATTGCTTTGGAAGGTACCGAGGTTTTTATTGCCAACGGCACCCGCGATTCCATAATTGCAGATATTGTAAGGGGAAAGGAAGTCCCGTGTACTCACTTTATTGCAGGGAAAAGCAAGAAAAACAGCGTAAAGAAATGGCTGTCGCATTCGGGGACTTTTGCAAAAGGTGCGGTAATAATCAATAAAGGGGCAAAAGATGCCCTTCTTGGCGAAAAAGCTTCAAGTCTTCTGATGATTGGAATAACCGGAATAGAAGGCTCTTTTAAGAAAGGAGATATTGTCAGAATTCTTGATGAAGAAGGTACAAATATAGGCTTAGGGAAATCGCAGTACGACTCAAAAAAGGCAGAATCACTGCTTGGAGAAAAGATGAAGAAGCCGATGATCCATTATGATTGCCTTGTCATAAATGAAAAATATTACAATAACTCTCAGAGTCAAAATTCATTACCTTAAAATATGAGTTCAGAATGGATTGCACTCCTGTATTTAAAAAAGCACTGACAGCTGGCGGAATATTAAATATTCTGGACGTTGATAAAATCAATGAGATCCTTTTGTTATTATCTGAGGCAACCGTTGAAAACATACCATTTCTTCTTTCAGCGAATGAAAAAGATCTGAAACATTTGAAACAAAGCGACCCAAGGTATGATCGTTTAATTCTGACGGCTGACCGGATTAACAGCATTGCTGAAGACATCAGAAATGTGGCAAATATGCCGTCTCCCATTGGACGGATACTTGTGGAAAACATCAGACCGAACGGACTCAGAATTTCAAAGGTTTCCGTTCCATTTGGAGTTATCGGCATTATCTATGAAGCCAGACCAAATGTTACATTTGATGTTTTCTCACTTTGTCTGAAATCGGGGAACGCATGTATCCTGAAGGGAGGAAGTGAAGCAATTTACTCAAACAGGGCTATTGTCGGAATTATAAAATCTGTATTGAGAAATTCGGGTATAGATCAGAATGTTATAGCTCTTCTTCCTGCTGGCAGGAATGAAACCACTCAGCTGTTAAATGCACGTAACTGGGTGGATCTGATTATTCCTCGTGGAAGTAAAACATTAATTGATTTTGTAAGGAAGAATGCAACCATACCTGTAATTGAAACCGGTGCGGGTGTTTGTCATACATATTTTGATGAGTTTGGTGATAAAGAAAAAGGACGGATCATAATTAACAACGCCAAGACCCGGAGAGTAAGTGTCTGTAATGCACTTGATTGCCTTATAGTGCATGAAAGCCGCCTGATGGACCTCGATTATCTTGTCGGCCTCTGTTCAAAATCTGATGTAATTATATATGCTGATACGAAAGCTCATTTGTCATTGCATGGCAGATACCCTCAAAAGCTACTGGTGTCTGCTGATAAGAACTCTTACGGTACAGAGTTTCTTTCTTATAAAATGGCTGTTAAAACAGTCCCCTCATTTGAGAAAGCGCTTGATCATATTGCTGAATACGGCTCAAAGCACAGTGAGGCGATTATATCTGAAAATCGTAATCGGATCAGACAGTTTTTCAAATCAGTTGATGCATCATCTGTCTATTCGAATACTTCAACTGCCTTTACTGATGGCGTAGAATTCGGTCTGGGATCTGAAATTGGTATCTCCACACAAAAACTTCATGCCAGGGGTCCAATGGCACTCGAAGAACTGACTACCTATAAATGGATAATTGAGGGAGAAGGACAAGTAAGAGAATGAAATATAAAATATTTATATGCGATTATTAAAATTTGGAGGTTCATCGGTAGCCGATCCTGACCGGATTAAAGTTGTAAAAGGCATAATCAGAAAATATGCTTCCGAATATGGTGATATCTCTGTAGTTATTTCTGCACAATCAGGAGTGACCGATAAACTCGTTAAGCTGTGTGAATTGATCACAGATAAATCGTTTGACAGGGAAGCTGTTCTAAAAGAAATTGAACAAAAGCATCTTAAAACAGTTAAAGCGTTGCTCCCAATAGGACAAACACCTGCAGCAATGGCTGAGATAATTATGATGTGTAATGAACTTGAAGACATTGTAAAAGGAGCTGGACTTCTGGGTGAGGTCACTCCACGCACTAGTGATTTAATCTTGAGTTTCGGAGAAAGACTTTCTGCATATATTGTGTGTGAGGCATTAAAATCTGATATTCCTGAAGCCATATACCTTGATTCGCGTCAACTTATAAAAACTGACTTATCTTTCGGTCACGCCAGGGTAAACTTTGAATTGAGCAACCGGCTTATCAGGGAATATTATGCAGCGAACAAAGGCCTGAAAATCGTCACCGGTTTTATCGCTAGTTCATCGGAGGGAGATACAACTACACTCGGCAGGAACGGATCTGATTATACTTCTTCCATTATCGGGGCAGCCCTTGGTGCCGATGCCATTGAAATCTGGTCAGATACCGATGGAGTTATGACTGCAGATCCTGCTTTTGTGAAAGAAGCTCAGACAATCGGGCAGTTATCGTATAGTGAAGCTATGGAGCTGTCTCATTTTGGTGCCAAAGTTATTTTTCCGGCATCACTGCAGCCGGCTATGGCAAAGCAGATTCCAATACTTGTCAAAAACACTTTCAACCCTGATGCAAAGGGTACTTTAATCTGTGTGGATTCAGTCAGGGATAACGGGTTCATCAAAGGAATAACATCTCTGGGAGATATCTGTTTATTAAATGTGGAAGGCAGCGGTATGGTTGGTGTGGCAGGGGTTTCAGCAAAAATGTTTAAAGCATTGTCACAGAAGAATATAAGTGTTATTCTTATTAGCCAGGCATCTTCAGAACATTCCATCTGTATTGCGATAATGAAAGAAGATGCTGAGAAAGCAAATCTGATAATCCGGGAAACTTTTGCAGAAGAGTTGTCCACCGGTCTGATCTCTTCTGTCAGTTGTGACAGCAACCTTGCGATCGTGGCTGTGGTAGGTGAAGACATGAAGAATATGCCTGGTGTTGCAGCAAGAGTCTTTGGACCTCTGGGTCGGAATGGTATCAATATAAGAGCCATATCACAGGGGAGTTCCGAGCTCAATATTTCTTTTGTTATCCATCAAAATGATCTGAAAAAAGCCTTGCGGATACTTCATCAGGCTTTATTCAGCAGAGAGACCCGGCAGTTGCATCTCTATGTGGCCGGTACAGGGTCTGTAGGCAGCAGGTTACTTGAATTGATAGGGAACCATGGTGATTTCCTGGTGAAGCAAAAAATTGACCTTCAGTTATGCGGACTTATCAATAGCAGACAAATGCTTTTTTCCGGAGATCCATTGCGGCTGAATGCCTGGAGGAAAATTATAGAGACTGATTCTGAAAAAGCCGATATGCAAAGATTTGTTGAAGAAATGTTAACCCGGAACATGGAAAACAGTGTATTTGTCGATGTTACCGCCGCTGATGAACCTGTTTCATTCTATAATAAAATTTTGTCGGGCAATATTGCTATAGTTGCAGCAAATAAACGCGCCAATACACAGAGTATGGAACTATACTGTCTGTTGCATGACGAAGTAAAAAAGAGGAATGTCCCTTTTCATTATGAGACCAATGTTGGTGCCGGATTGCCCGTTATAAAAGTAATACGCGACTTAATTGCCGGCGGTGACAAGGTTGTCAGAATAGAAGCCGTACTTTCCGGTACATTAAACTGGTTATTAACTGAATTTGACGGTTCAAATCCATTCAGTGCACTTGTTGAAACTGCCAGATCAAGAGGGTACACAGAACCTGATCCGCGCGATGATCTGAGTGGCAAGGATGTTGCCCGTAAATGTCTTATCCTGGCACGCGAATGTGGACTGGAAATAGAGCTGAATAGTATTACTGTTGATCCTTTGATGCCTGATGAAGCTTCGGAGGCCGGAAATATAGCAGCATTTCTCGTTTTGTTAAAAAAATATGACGCTATATTCTTTAAAAGATACTCATCAGCCATGGCAAAAAAGAAAAAACTGCGATATGTTGCAAGCATTGAAAACGGGAAGGCAAAAGTTGAACTACTGGAACTGGATGAGACACATCCTTTCTTTGCCCTGCAGGGAAGTGAGAATTGTATTATTCTCACTACAAAATACTATCAGAAATACCCTATGGTAATAAAAGGTCCCGGTGCTGGTGTGGATGTAACTGCCGTTGGTCTGCTGGCAGATATCATTCGCATTGCGGAGGGAATAAGAGTTTAAATCCTGATTAATTGACAGCTAACAACTAATTGATCGATGAAATACTATAAATCAGTTACAGCTTTTGCTCCGGCTACCGTAGCTAATGTCGGCTGCGGTTTTGATATTATGGGGTTTGCCGTTAAAGATGCAGGAGACAAGGTAACAATCAGGCTTCAGAAAGATAAAGATGACAGCAGAATTGCCATGAGCGGGTCGTACTGCGGTCTGATTCCGCCGGAGAGAGAAAAGAATACTGCAGGCGTCGCAGTAAATTCTTACCTGGCAGCAACCGGAAATACCGGGATAAAGCTTGGAATCTCCCTGGAAAAAAATCTACCTCTTGGAAGCGGCATGGGCAGCAGTGCTTCCAGCGCTGCTGCAGCAGTATTTGCACTTAATCATTTATTAGGGAATCCATTGACTACTACCGAATTGATACCCTTTGCTATGGAAGGTGAGCGGATAGCTTGTGGAAGCGCACACGCCGACAATGTTGCCCCTTCCTTACTGGGAGGCTTTATACTTATCAGGAGTTATGATCCGCTGGATATCATACGGGTCAAAAGTCCGGTTGAATTATACTGTACAATTATTCATCCGCATTTACAGCTTAGTACTTCGGATGCCCGACGGATTTTGCGAAAGGATATTCCTATGCGAGATGTAATCAGACAGAGTGCAAATGCGGCAGCTTTTATGACCGGGATGATTACTGAAGATTTTGACCTGATGGGTCGCTCAATTTGCGATTTACTGGCAGAGCCCAAACGCTCCCAGCTGATTCCGGGATTTGAACAGGCTAAACTGGCAGCGTTGAGCTCAGGCGCCCTGGGATACGGCTTGTCAGGTTCCGGGCCCTCTGTTTTTGCACTCTGCAAAGGTGAATCTATAGCACGTCAATCAGCAGATGTAATGCAAAAAGCTTTTTCAGATGCGGGACTTGTCTCAGATAAATTTATCTCACAACTTAATGCCCCGGGGGCGTCCATTTTAATAGATTAAGAATGTTTTACTATAACATCAATAACAGGTCGGAAAAAGTTACACTGAGAGAGGCGGTCCTTAATAGTGTCAGGAGGGTCTCTGATCTGTATTGGCCTGAAACTATCCCGGTGTTGGCCCCTGAATTTTTTGACAGGCTAAACAGTATGAGCTTGCAGGAAATTGCATTTGTAGTATCAGGGGTTTTTCTGGGAGATGATATTCCCGACCGGGAACTCGAACTTATCGTAAGTAAGGCATTGAATTTCGAAATTCCTCTTAAACAATTAGATGAAAATTTATACACACTTGAGCTGTTCCACGGTCCAACACTTGCCTTTAAAGATGTTGGAGCAAGATTCATGGCCTCACTTTTTGAATACTATATTCATAACGAAAACATGGAAATAACGATGCTTGTTGCCACCTCAGGTGATACAGGCAGTGCAGTTGCCAATGCGTTTTTTAATTCTGCTGGAACCAGAGTGGCCATTTTATACCCTGAAGGAAAGGTAAGTGCAGTTCAGGAAAAACAACTTACGACACTAGGAGGAAACATTACTGCATTTGAGGTAAATGGAACATTTGATGATTGTCAGAGAATGGTAAAACTTGCTTTTGCGGATGATGAACTTAATAAAAGGTTGAATCTTACATCTGCCAACTCCATAAATTTTGCAAGACTTTTTCCGCAGTCATTTTACTATTTCTATGCACTTGCACAGTTGAAAAGTATGAAAAATCCTGTGGTTATCAGTGTTCCAAGTGGCAATTTTGGCAACCTCACTGCAGGTCTGATCGCAAAAAGAACAGGTCTTAAGGTCCAGAACTTTATTGTATCGTCAAACTCAAATCATGCTGTGGTAGATTATCTCGAAACCGGACAATTTAAACCGCACTCCTCACTGCATACCATTACCAATGCTATGGATGTGGGAAATCCATCTAATTTCCCACGTATACTTGAGCTTTTTAATAACCACTTTAGTGAAATAAAAGAAATCATAAAGGGCTATTGGTTTACCGATGAAGAAACACGTGAGGCTCTTGGAGAACTGCAAAATGTATATGAATATCAGGCAGATCCCCATGGTGCTGTTGCCTACCTTGGATTAAAAAAATATATGCGGAAATCCGGGTATACAGGTATTTTCCTTGAAACAGCACACCCTGCAAAATTTTCAGATGAGGTCGAAAAGTCGACAGGCAGGAAAGTAGAGATTCCTGAATCCCTGAAGAAACTGGATGCTTTTAAGAAGAATTCCGTGAAATTGCCAAATGACTATGACAGTTTCAGGGATGCGCTTACTTCTTATGTCTGTTAGACAAAACCTCTTCAATCTTCTCGAGATTTACTCCCTTTGCTTTTAGCAGAATCAGAAGATGATATAGCAGATCAGCGGCTTCGTTGATGAATAGTTCAATGTTGTCATCTTTTGCCTCTATAATCAGTTCCACAGCCTCTTCTCCGACTTTTTGGGTTATCTTATTAATCCCTTCCCGATACAGCTCATTTGTGTATGAATCTGCCACATTGTTTTCAATTCGTTGATTTATTATATGTTCAAGCAGATAGATAAAGCCTTTGGCAGTATCATTATCAAAACATGAAGTGCTTCCGGAATGGCAGACCGGACCGTCAGGAGTTGCTTTGATAAGTATGGAATCGTTGTCGCAATCGGATCGGATCTCAACTACATGCAGATAATTTCCTGACGTTTCTCCTTTGGTCCAAAGACGATCCTTGCTCCGGCTGAAAAATGTAACAATTCCATCATTCTCTGTTTTTGACAGGGCCTCTTTATTCATGTAACCCACCATAAGAACCTGTAAGGTAGTATTGTCCTGGATAACAACTGGTACCAACCCATTTCCCTTGCTGAAATCTATCTTCATAATCTAATGTTGATTTTTTGTGTGAATAAGTATTGCTTGAGATCAGGAATTCTGATTTCTCCGAAGTGAAAAATGCTTGCCGCAAGGGCAGCACTACAACCGGTTTGATTAAAAACTTCCTTAAAATGCAGCATCGAACCTGCACCGCCTGAAGCTATCACCGGTATATTTATACTGGTGTTAATTTCTCTTGTTATATCTAATGAGAAGCCTTCTTTTGTTCCATCTCTGTTCATAGAGGTCAATAATATCTCGCCGGCGCCAAGCTTCTCTGCTTTTATGGCCCACTCAAGTGCTCTTAGTCGGGTAGGTTTACGCCCTCCATTGACAAATACTATCCAGTCAGTATTGATATATTTGGTGTCGATAGCAACTATAACACATTGACTGCCAAATTGCCAGGCAATATCTGATATTAGTTTCGGATTTTTTACAGCTGAAGAGTTTATACTCACTTTATCCGCACCGGCTTTTCTTAATATATCTACATCTTCGACAGTTTCGATCCCACCTCCGACTGTAAAAGGAATATTGATTTCAGAAGCTATTTTTTCTACTAATCCGGCTAAAGCTTTCCGGTTTTCAATAGTTGCTGTGATATCAAGGAATACAAGTTCATCCGCACCCTGCTCAGCATAAATTTTTGCCAGCTCAACAGGATCACCTGCATCTTTGATATCAACAAAATTGACTCCTTTTACGGTTCTTCCGTTTTTGATATCCAAACATGGTATGATCCGCTTTTTCAACATAGGCTGCTCAACTCTTTTAATGTTATTCTGCCTTCATAAACAGCTTTCCCGATAATGGCACCTTCACAACCTGCATCTTTAAGGCTCTTAATATCCTCAACTGAAGAAATTCCTCCGCTGGCTATTAATTTGATCCCTTCAATTTCCAGGATCTCCTTATAGAGATCCATCGATGGACTACTGAGCATTCCATCTTTTTCAATATCTGTACTTATCGTATATTTCACCCCTTTTGACTGCCAATCCTTAATAAATTCAACCACATCTGAGTTGGAGCTTTCTGTCCAGCCACCCACTGATATTTTCCGGTTTAAGGAATCTGCTCCCAGAATGATCTTCTCTGCTCCCCATTCTGCCAGCCATTCTATGAACAAGTTAGGATTGGAAACAGCAATACTTCCGACTGTGATCTGATTTGCATTTGAATTAAATGCACGTTTCAGATCATCAGCGGACCTGATACCTCCACCGAAGTCGACTTTCAACCTGGTCTTTCCGGTAATCTTTTCAATGATCCTCCAGTTAACAGGATGTCCTGTTCTTGCTCCATCCAGATCTACAAGATGAAGGTAACTGATACCATTGTCCTCAATCTCCCGTGCAATTTCCAGGGGAGACTCACTATAAATTTTACTTGTCGAAAAATCCCCTCTGGTTAGCCGGACGCATTTACCACCAATAATATCAAGAGCCACAATTATTCTCATAGTGTCAGAAAATTCTTCAAAATTATTACTCCTGTATCTGCAGATTTTTCGGGGTGAAACTGCGTTGCATAAAAATTATCCTTTTGCATTGCAGCACTGAAAGGCAGAATATATTCGCAAACAGCTGATGTATGAGATGATATTTCTGCATAGTAACTGTGTACATAATAACAATCATTTTCAACTCTGACTCCTTTGAAAAGGTCACCTTTAAGAGTTGTGAAACTATTCCATCCCATATGTGGTACTTTATCTGCCGGAGGGAATAGCCTGACATCAGAATCAAATATTCCCAGACATTTTTTATTTCCTTCTTCAGAGTAACGACACATGATCTGTAGTCCAAGACAAATTCCCAGGACAGGTTGTTTTAACGAAACGATTAGCTTATCCAATCCCCTGTCGGTGAGGTACCGCATAGCTGAACTGGCTTCTCCCACACCTGGAATAATTACTTTTTCAGCGCTTAACAGATCATCAGGGTCATCGGTTACAATACTTCTGTAGTTCAGGTTTGTAAGAGCATTTTGTACAGACCGGATATTCCCTGCATTGTATTTAAGTATTGCAATCATAAAACACCTTTTGTAGTTGGCAATATAAAAATATCTGATTGTTTAAGAGCCATTTTGAGGGCGCGGGCAAATGCTTTAAAAATCGCTTCAATTTTGTGATGTTCGTTTGTACCTTCGATTTTAATGTTAAGGTTGCATTTTGCACTGTCACTGAATGATTTAAAGAAGTGATAAAACATTTCTGTGGGCATTTCACCAATTTTTTCACGAACAAAGCTGGCATTCCATTCCAGCCATGGTCTGCCTCCAAAATCAAGTGCGACTTGCGCCAGTGAATCGTCCATGGGTAATAAAAAACCATATCTTTCAATTCCTATTTTGCTGCCCGATGCTTTTAGCAGAGTCTCTCCCAGGACGATTGCTACATCTTCAATCAGGTGATGCTCATCGCTTTCCAGGTCGCCCTTTGCATCTATCATAAGATCGAAATTCCCATGTCGTGCAATTTGCCTGAGCAGGTGATCGAAAAAACCAATCCCGGTTGTTATCGACTCCTTTCCTGATCCGTCCAGATCTATTTCAACTGTGATTTTTGTCTCAGATGTATTTCTTTCCACCCTGGCAAACCGTGGCATACCTTTAGCATACCTGTAAATTTCGTTCTGTTCAGTTGAGTCCGACAAGGCACTTGAATTAATCTGATTATTAGCCAAAACAGACTTACTGCCAACGTTTTCAGCCATATAAATTTCTGAAAACCGGTCACCGATAACAATACTGGAATTGTGGTCTATTTCTTCGTCTATTTTTTTCAGAGCGTTGATAAGTCTCTTATTCTCATAACTGGTCCCGACAGTGATACGGAGGCAGTTTTCAATCACATTACTGCGATTTCTTACTATTATACTTTTGTCGACCAGCGATTTGTAGATTAAATCGGCATTTTTCACCTTCACAAGGAGGAAGTTGGCATCAGAGGGAAATACATGGTCTGTTATATAAAGCTTCTTAAGCTCCACTGAAAGTCTTTCCCTTTCTTCTTTTATAATATTTACATTATTTCTATAATCATCGATTCTGAATATTCTTTTCAGCGCAGCCTTCTGGTTTATTGTGCTTATATTATATGGAGGTTTCAGTTTGTTGAAATATCTGACGATCTCGGGATTCATGAATGACATACCGATTCTGACTGCTGCCAGTCCCATCGCCTTGGAGAACGTCTGCATAATGATCAGGTTTGGATAGCTTTCAATCAATCTTATAAGCGATTGTTTATCACTGAAATCTATATATGCTTCATCCAGAACTACAATCCCCCTGAAATCTTCAATAATCTTTTTGATATCGGCCTGATTCATGCAGTTCCCTGTCGGGTTATTAGGGGAACAGATAAAGACCAGCTTAAGGTTATCATCGTTCAGGTATTGTTTTAGACTTTCAGGATTTATCTGAAAATCGGGTGTAAGAGGGACATTTATGACCTTTACATCGTTAACTGCAGCAGACACCGCATACATCCCGTAGGTAGGAGAGAAGATAAGAGCTTTGTCAGTACCAGGATTGCAGAAAGTCCTGTAGCACAGATCGATTATCTCATCACTGCCGTTACCGAGGAAGATCTTTTCTTTTTCAATACCTTTTAACCTGCTGATGGCGGTTTTCAGTTCTTTCTGATAAGGATCAGGATACCTGTTCAGTCTGCCGAAAGGGCTTTCATTGGCATCCATGAAAATTCCCTTGCTGCCCTCATATTCATCTCTGGCACTTGAATATGGAATAAGATTTATGATATTCTTTCTTACTAAATTATTTATATCAACCATTTTTCAAATTATTAAGTCTGACAGTAACAGCATTTTTATGGCCATAAAGAAGTTCAGCTTCAGCCATTAACTCGATTGCAGGGCCAATATTTCTGATTCCGGTTTCCGTTACCTCCTGGAATGAGATCCTTTTGATGAAACTTTCGGTTGAAACACCGCTGTAATTCCTTGCAAAACCATTGGTGGGCAGAGTATGGTTGGTGCCCGTTGCATAATCACCAGCACTTTCACAACTGAAATTTCCAAGGAATACTGATCCTGCGTTAACAACCCTCATTGCCAGCTCCTGTGGATTTGCGGCAGCGATGATCAGATGCTCCGGAGCATAATGATTGCTAAAATCTATGCATTCATCGATGGAGTGAAACAGGATAAATCTGCTGTTCTCAAGGGCTTTTAGTGCAATTTTTTTCCTTGCCATCAGCTGCACCTGTTTGATAACTTCGTTGCAGACCCGTTCAATTAAATCTTCATTTAAAGTAGCCATAATCACCTGGCTGTCAGGTCCATGTTCAGCCTGTGAAAGCAGATCCGCAGCAATGAATTCGGGATTAGCTGTTGTGTCAGCCAGTACTAACAATTCGCTGGGACCTGCAGGCATATCTATAGGTACTCCGTCTCTCTGGACCATCTCCTTGGCTTTTGTTACATACTGGTTGCCAGGACCGAAAATTTTATCTACTTTAGGTATGCTCTCGGTACCATATGCCATTGCTGCAATAGCCTGTGCCCCACCGACTTTAAAAATATCATTTATTCCGGCCATTTGAGCACAATAGAGGATCAACGGATTCACATTTCCCCCGCTGTCAGGAGGAGTGCACAAAATTATTTCTTTACATCCGGCAACCCTTGCAGGCAGAGCAAGCATCAGGACGGTTGAAAATAGCGGAGCAGAGCCTCCGGGTATATAAAGTCCGATTTTCTCAATGGCAATATTCCTTCTCCAGCATGTAACCCCATCAGCTGTAGTAATAACAGGTTCAGATGTAAGCTGAGCTGAATGAAATTTCCTGATATTTATACTGGCAACATCAATTGCTTTCTTCAGATCTTCAGAAACTAAACTGACTGCTTCCGAAATTTCTGAGGATGTTACTTTAAGGTTTTTAACTGATACTCTGTCAAATTTTACAGAGAACTCAATAAGTGATCTGTCACCTTTCGATTTTACACTCTTTATTATAGCGCCGACAGAACTTTCAAGACTTGTTTTATCAAATTCAGGTCTTTTGGAGAGTGAATCCCAGGTCTCTTTCGGAGGAAAATATATCTTCTTCATTACAGTACCATTTTTTCGATGGGGATTACCAATATGCCTTCAGCGCCTGCCTCTTTCAGCTGGCTTATTCTTTCCCAGAATTCATCCTCTTTCACAACTGAATGAAGGCTGCACCATCCTTTTTCTACAAGTGGCAGAATCGTCGGGCTTTTCATCCCGGGAAGTATCTCGCATATCCTGGGTATAGCCAGTTCGGGGGCATTAAGAAGGATATATTTGTTTTCTTTGGCATTTTTCACAGCTCTTATCCTGAAGAGCAACCTTTCGAGTGTTTTCAGTTTGAGACTGCTCAGATTACTACTTGATATAATGACTGCCTGGCTTTTCAGTATCGTGACTATTTCTTTTAATCCATTGGTCATGAGGGTACTGCCTGAACTTACGATATCACAAACTGCATCTGCCAGACCTATACCGGGAGCAATTTCAACACTTCCGCTGATCTCCTCAATTTCTGCAATTATGTTGTTCCTTATAAAGTAATCAGAAAGAAGTCTCGGATAGCTCGTAGCGACCTTTTTGTTCATAAAATATTCCGGACCAGTGTAAAATTCATCTTTAGGTATTGCCAGGCTAAGGCGGCAATGAGCAAAGCCAAGCTGCTCAACAACTTTTACATTCTTGTTTTTTTCGAGTACAATGTTTTCTCCAAGTATACCTATATCGGCAACCTGCTGTTCCACATATTGAGGGATATCATCATCTCTCAGAAAAAGAACCTCGATCGGGAAATTCACTGCAGTGGTTTTAAGTACATTGGCTCCATTGGAGAATTTGATTCCGCATTCTTCCAGAAGTTTGTGTGAATTTTCACTTAACCGTCCGCTTTTTTGGATTGCAATCTTAAGTTTGTTCATTTATTGTTTAACGTTGTGCCTGAACAAATCCGGAGGGGGATTAAAAAAACCCGCCTGATCTGCTCAGACGGGTTTATGATATTTTCAAAAGTTGCATCAATATCACTTACAACTCGCCTGAGAGCAAGTATGAAAATGATGATGATGCAATTGAATTCTGTTCATTTTTTTCATTTCTGCAGCAAAGATCAGCATAATTTTTTGCATTTCAAAATCCTATATCTGAACCGAGCCGAAGGCGAGCTCGACGACCTGCCATTATGTATTTATGTTCCGCCATTTTGACGCTTTAGTTAATTTGGCTTCAGTTTTGCAAATCAAGATAAGAAAAGAGGAGGTATTATGGATAGTTTTTCTGAGATAATAGTTTCAGCAGTTGACAAGGTAAAGAATGCTGTTGTAAAAATAGAGAGATATAATAGTGTTATGGGAAGAGAGCAAATTTCAGGAACCGGGTCAGGTTTTGTATTTTCCAGCGATGGTCTGATATTTACCAATTCCCATGTAGTTGAAAATTCTGAAAGGATCAAAGTCACATTACTTGACGGGGATGAATTTGCAGGTGAAATTGTAGGGATCGACAAAGATACCGATATTGCAATTATAAAGATATTTGGTGGTGGTTATACACCAGCCAGGCTTGGTATATCCGGTGATCTTAAAATTGGCCAGCTATTGATCGCAATAGGTAATCCGCTTGGCTATCAGCACTCGGTTTCAGTAGGAGTCTTAAGTGGTGTTGGCAGGACAATGCGTACTCCCGATGGACATCTGGTTGATAATATTCTTCAGACAGATGCAGCCCTGAATCCTGGAAATTCTGGCGGCCCCTTGATAGAAACAGGTGGCGCGGTTGTAGGAATAAATACAGCGATCATTCCGTTTGCCCAGGGTCTGAGTTTTTCAATTGGTATTGACACTTCAAAAGAGATTGCCCGCTATTTAATAAAAGATGGGAAAGTGATCAAGGCCTGGCTGGGATTACTGCTTCATGAAATTGAGATCCATCCCAGAATCAAAAATTTCTACAGACTCGGCTCTAAAAAGGGTTTAATGGTAACCGGGATGGAAGAAGTCTCACCAGCAGCAAGAGCACATCTCCAGGAAGGAGATATAATAATAGAATTCGATGGGGGACAGATTTCCAGCTCAGGAGACCTTACAAAAAAACTTACCGGAGGTGAGTTGATATTAAAGCCAACAAGAATAAAGATCCTGAGGCAGACCAGGATTAAGGAACTTGATATTATTCCTGTTGAGAGGCCTGCGGCTTAAATGATAAGGTTGTATCCCTCGGAATATTTACATCTTTATAGGTACCTAGAAGAATTGCAATCCATCTGGTCTTTTCGTTTTGTTCAAGTACTATTTTTATTGTAGTGGTAAGAGGAACCGAAAGGAACAGCCCGACCGTTCCAAGAACAAATCCCCAAAAAATAAGTGATATGAAAACCACCAGTGTTGATAGACTCAATCCTCTACCCATGAGCTTAGGTTCAACGAAATTATTAAGGATATTACTTACAACCAGAAACGATATCAAAGTCCATAATGCACCCTGAGGTCCCAGCTGGATAAGTGAAAAGAGCAGAATTGGAATTGCAGCAATTATGGAGCCGATATGCGGTATATAACTCAACAGACCTGCAATCAACGCCCAGAGAATAGCATATCTGAGGCCGATGATTGAGAGAACTATAAATATTATAACTCCGGTAAAGGTGCATAAAATGGTTTTTATAGCCAGGTAGCGACGAATGCTGTCAATGATCTTTCTGATATAACTGTACGATTCTTTTGGTCTGGTAAATACAGCCCTCACCTTTGCAGAGATGCTGCTGAGTTCCAACAGCATAAATAAGATAGTGAGAAATACCAGAAAAGCACTTCCCACAATTTTGGCCATTTCATTTACTGCCAGAATAGTAAAATGAAAGATCCGAGAGGGATCAAAAATATCCGGGAATTGATCTCTTGCAACATCAAAACCGTTATTGTTGAGAATATTAATAAATGAATCGATAATTGTTTTCAGACTTGCCTCATAGATAGGTGCATTTTTTGTAAAAGAGGATAATGCATTTCCGATCAGATATCCGATCCCAAAGAAAATTGAAAGGATTACGATCAACATGATAATTACTGCCAGAACCCTTGGTACCTTCCTTTTCTCAAGCCAATATACCGGCTGAGCAGAAATTATGCTTATGAACAGAGCAATAAGAAACGGAGCTACTATTTCCTTTGCATAGATCACTCCGGCTGTTATAACTATTAATGCCGCAATCTTTAATAAAGATACAGGTCTTCCCCTTGATGGATTATATTCCATAGTCTGGTCTTAGTTTAATTCTGATTAGGAAATATAAAGGTAGAAATATTTGGGTTTTTTTTATTACTTTCTTTTGTACGCCTAAAGAAAGTAATAAATTAACATTATTTTTGATATAAATGAATTGATCAAGTCATTTATAATTTGCTGTCAGATAATTATAAATAGCAATTACTAACCTGAAAATTAAGAACTTTAATGAAAAGAAGAAAATTTATTGCTGCAACTGGTGTATCATTACTTGGTCTCAAAAAAATACTCAGTCAGCCACCAGGCTCGCCGGAAATAATTAGTAAAAAAAGATCATCTGTAATTAAGACTAAGGTGCTGGTGGTGGGAGGGGGCCCTGCAGGCATCGGGGCAGCAATAGGAGCAGCAAAGGCGGGAGCTGACACATTGCTGATTGAAGACTATGGATTTTTCGGAGGCACAGGGTCATTCAGCATCGGGATGTGTCTCAATCAGATGAGACCCGATGAAAAATCCCGTGGTTTTGTCCATGAACTGCTCTTGAAAAAACTTCAGAATTACGGCGAACAGGCTGTGCGGATTTCAACCCACCAGTTTTTCGTGAATGTTGAGTATCTGAAGGTTGCAATACTTGATGCTCTGGATGAGGCAGGCTGTAAATATCTTGTTCATGCGAGAGCGGTGGATACTTTAAAACATGGGAACAAAGTTACGGGAGTTATTATTGCGACGAAATCGGGTCTGGTTGAGATCAATGCCGATGTGGTTGTCGATTGTTCGGGCGATGCTGACATTTCTTACTTTGCTGGTGCTCCTACACTTACTGAAACCGGCAATCTTGCTCCGGCAACTTTATTGCTAAATATAGCCAATATTGACAATTATTCACCAAAAGATATGTCGGGTATAGTTAAAAGGGCTAAATCAAAATACCCGCTAATTCCTGATAGCTGGCCTCTTGTAAAGGTTTCAAACAACAATCACTTTTATATAAATCATTCAGGTACAAGGGATATGGGAAATTTTGATATCACAGATCCCTGGCAGTTCTCAAAAGCAGAATGTCAGAGCCGACACCAGGTTATCCAAATGGCAGAAGCACTGAGGGAATTCGGAAATGGTGATCTTAAAAAATGTGAAATAGTTGGTACCTCCACTCAGATTTGTGTGCGTGAGTCGAGACGGATTAAGGGGGCATATATCCTGACTGAGGAGGATGCAATGAACGGTAGCAGGTTCGACGATGTAGTTGCCTGGAGAAGCGGCTGGCTGGATATCGGATTTGTAAAAGTAAGCCAGATGAAGATCCATCAGGTTCCTTACAGGGCTTTAGTCCCTGAAAAGATCGATGGTCTTCTTGCAGCCGGACGCTGCATTTCTGCCAGCCATGCAGGCGCTGCTGCAGGCAAAAGTATGGGAAACTGCTTTGCTACCGGTCATGCTGCAGGAATTGCAGCAGCTCTCTCTTCAAAGATGAAAAAAGCTCCGCGTGAACTCGATGTAAGGAAAATACAGGAAATCCTCAGGAACGACGGAGTCGATCTGACAAAAGGAGGTGAAACTCAGAGTAATAAGTTAGCTATGTAACAATCAGTATAATTAACATTAATCATCTTTATGAAAACAATCCTTTCAATATCAGTGATCAGAATATTCTTTTTGACGCTCATTCTTTATACGGCAGTGTCAGGTTATAGAACAAAAGCACAGACTGCAAATGAATGGCCCGCCTTCCATGGCAACAATCGTACAAATAAATCGGCTGAAACCGGACTTATTAAACGATGGCCGGCTGGTGGTCCTGAACTATTATGGACCATATCAGGTCTTGGTGAGGGCTATAGCTCTGTGATTGTGGGTGGCGGATTTATCTATACAGCTGGTAAGACCGATAATCAGACAATGGTGTTTTGTTTTGATCTTAACGGTAAGCTTGTCTGGAAAAAACCTAATGGCAAAGCCTGGTCAACAACCCTTTCATGGGCAACTACATATACCGGTTCCCGAAGTACTCCAACTTACGATAAGGGAGTGATATACCATCTCGGAGAAGCAGGCAGGTTGACTGCTTACGATTCTAAAACAGGAAAAGAGATCTGGAACAGAGATCTTGAAAAGGATTTTGATGCCCCTGCTCCCGATTATGGATATGCCGAATCTGTCCTTGTTGACGGAGATTATCTGTATGTGCGTCCCGCCGGCAAAAAGGGATACCTGGTGTGTCTGAATAAAAGCAAAGGAGAATTGATCTGGGCTAATACCGATATACCTGGAACAGAAGGATACACATCGCAGGTTCTTGATGAATTCGGAGGTTACCGGCAGGTCATCGGTTCAAGCTCAAATTGTTATTACGGAGTCGACTCAAAGACCGGCAAACTTCTCTGGAAGACTGATTTCGAAAATCCGCGGGGACTGAATATAACCGATGCCATTGTTGATAAAGAATATGTGTTTTTCTCCACCGGATATGGAAAAGGGAGCAAGCTTGTCAGACTAAAATCTGCAGGAAAAGAGATTGTGCCTGAAAAAGTATGGGAGTCCAAACTCATGGATAATCATCACGGAGGGGTCATCCTCGATAATGATTATCTCTATGGTGCAGGCAGTGAATCAAAGGGTTGGTTCTGCCTCAACTTTCTTACAGGAAAACAACAATGGAATGCACCCGGGAAAGGATCAGTCACTTTTGCTGATGGAATGCTCTACCTGCTTGATGAAAGGGGCACCATGAAGCTTGTCAGGGCAGTACCTGATAAATTTGAACTTTTGGGGGAGTTTAAAGTCCCACAGGGAGGTGACGGAATGTACTGGGCACACCCCGTGGTTTGCGGTGGCCGGCTCTACATAAGGCATGCAGATAAAATTTTTGTATACGACATAAAAGCGAAATAGGCATTCCATTGAGGATGCCAGTAACGATAATGAAGAGGGTAGAGCACTGAACCGGAGAGTCGAGCTGGTCAAACAGTAAATTCATTCATATCCGGTTTAGTAAGATTAGGAGATTCAAAATATAGACTAATCATCTTTTTCCTTGTAATAAAAACCATCCGTTATGAAAAAATTATCAAGAAGAGAGTTTCTGGGGAAAAGTACATTTGGGATCGGATCTGCCATCATTGCCTCACGGATCCCATTTGACCACAGCGCTTATGATCTGTCAAAACGAGTAAGAATGCCAATTGGATTCCAGGTGTGGACCGTAAAGGATAAACTCGTTAAGGATTTTCCGGGTACATTAAAGGAAATTGCAGATCTGGGATATAAATCAGTTGAGATGTGTTCACCCCCCGGATATGAGAGTTCAGGATTCGGTCCTCTGATGAAACTGAAACCGCAGGAGATGAAGAAAATAATTAATGATGCCGGACTCATGTTTCAAAGTACCCATTATGGCATGAATGAACTCAGAAACAACCTGGATGACCGTATTCAGTTTGCCAAAGAATCGGGTCAGAAACAGATGATTCTTTCCAGTTTTGGCCTGCCTGCAAAATCTACCTTGAACGATTGGCTAAAGGCTGCCGACGAGCTGAATAAAATTGGACTTAAAACCAAAGGAGCCGGCATTCAAATGGGTTTTCATAATCATAATATGGAATTTGAGAAAATTGGAGATACCCTTATTTATGATGCTCTGATGAAGGAGTTTGATCCGGAATATGTTAAAATGCAATTTCAGGTTGCTGTCATAAGCATCGGATATAAAGCTTCAACGTACTTTACAAAATACCCCGGCAGATTTATTTCTGCCCACCTGGCTGACTGGTCTTCAACAGAGAAGAAATCGGTTGCTGTTGGAAAGGGTATAGTCGACTGGAAGGAATTTTTTGTAACCATGAAAAAGGGGGGAGTAAAAAATATCTTTGTGGAAATGGATATCTCTACCTTTAAAGACAGTGCAACGTATATTCACAATCTTTAATAATTCAATACATTATGGCTGGTACAAGAAAAATTAACCGTCGTGAATTCCTCGGTTCAGCTGCGGCTGCTTCCCTGGCATTCACAGTTGTTCCAAGAGAGGTTCTTGGCGGACCCGGATATGTTGCTCCCAGCGACAAAATAACCATTGGTTATATCGGTTGCGGAACACAGGGACTTAGAGAAATGGTCTCATTGATCTCCAATCCCGCCTTACAAATTGTAGCAGTATGTGATCCGAACAAATTTACCACCGATTATGTGGACTGGTCATTGAACGGTGTCCGGAACAGCATCCGGACTGCCCTGGGAGACAGTTCGTGGGGAGAAGGAATGAAGGGCATCCCGGGAGGAAGGGACATCGGACAGGAATTTGTGCAGAAATATTATGGAAAAAATAAAGATTCAGGCACTTACAAAGGGTGTAAATCTTATGAAGACTTCAGGGAGTTACTTGAAAAAGAGAAGGACCTGAATGCAATTAAAATAATGACCCCGGATCACCTTCATGCGACCGTTGCAATTGCTTCAATGAAAAAAGGTAAGCATGTGGTCACGCATAAGCCTATCGCAAACAGAATGTATGAAGCAAAGCTTACAATAGATACTGCAAAAAAATCGGGGTTGAGCACTCATCTTCTGGCATGGAGCAAAAGACCCGACTATGACAAGATAAAAGAAATGATAACATTAGGTAGTATTGGCCAGCTCAGAGAGATTCATAACTGGTCGAACAGGCCGGTATGGCCTCAATGGCAGTCCAATCCTGCTGATACACCACCTGTGCCAAAAGATTTTAACTGGGATCTTTGGCTGGGGCCTGTGCCCGACCGGCCGTATCATCCCAATTATACTCATGCGGTTTTTCGCGGGTGGTATGACTTTGGTGCGGGAAGCATTGCAGATATGGGACATTACAGTCTCTTCCCACTTTTCCTGACGCTTGGGATCACTATGCCAGCTAAAAGTGCTGAAGCTTATGCAGCAACTACATGTACTCTGCAGGACAATGTTGCTGTCGGAGTAAAAAATGATGTTGCTTTCCCATTATCATGCATAATAAGGTTCAAATTCGATCCGCAGACAAATCTTGGCCCATTTGAGCTTTTCTGGTATGATGGCGGAATGAGACCCGCTAATCCTGACGAGTACAGCGCTTCGGGTAAATCGCTGGAGAAAGAAGGAATGATGTTCGTTGGTGATAAAGGGAAGATAATTGCAGGTTTCAGGGGTGAAAACCCGGTAATAATCAATGATAATAATATTCTCCAGCTCACCAATCAAGCTTCTGAACGATCAGGACAGGACAGTAATAATGTCTGGATAGAATCTTTTAAAAACAACACTCAGTCACCCGGAAGCTTTATCTATGCAGGTCCGGTCACGGAGACTATTCTTCTCGGAGCCGTTGCTTTAAGGGCCGGGAAAAAAGTGGAGTATGATACAGTAAATATGAAGATCACAAATATTCCGGAAGCTAATAAATATCTAATAAGAGAGTATAGGAAAGACTGGGAGCTTTAAAAGAGGTTAAAGGCCACATAGCGAAGGAATCAGACCGAAGGGCTGGCAAATGTACAAATTTGTTACTTTTGCCAGGGAAAATAAACTTTTATGGAGCCCTGGTTCAAAGGCGATGCTTTTGCAGCGATGCAATTAAAGGATTTCAGGTTTTATCTGTTCTATCGCATTTTTCTGACGATGGCTTCACTAATGCAGTCGGTGATAGTAGGATGGCAGATTTACGAATTGACTCATAATGTTCTCTGGCTTGGATTTATTGGACTTGTGGAAGTGATTCCACAAATTAGTATATCTCTGTTTGCAGGGCATTATATCGATATTTGGAACCGGCGTAAAATCATTAGTTATACCACTCTTTTACTTATTCTGTCATCAGTAATTCTTTTGGTTTACAGTTCAAATTCTGACTTTTTCTCCGATAAACTGGGAGTAATTCCAATATTCGCCGCTATCTTTTTATCGGGTCTTGCACGCGGAATTTTAAGTCCTGCCCAGGTTGCATTGATGGGTCAGCTTATTCCGAGGAATTTATATGCCAATGCTGCTACATGGAACAGTGCCAATTGGCAGGTGGCTGCAGTTATGGGACCTGCTATTGGGGGACTGGTGTATGGGTTTTGGGGTGTGGTGTCTGCCTGGTCGATAGTTTTGGGTTTATATATATTGTCATTCTTTATGATATTGTTTATTAAATCCACCAAACACGAGGTTATTGAAACAGCTGAGGGGGTATTTGCCCGCATTCGAAGCGGCATCGACTTTGTCTTCAAAACGCCTGAATTGCTCGGAGCATTTACACTCGACATGTTTGCAGTGCTGTTTGGAGGAGCTGTGGCTGTGCTGCCGGTTTTTGCGTCGGAAATACTGCGTATCGGACCACAGGGACTTGGCCTCCTCAGAGCCTGTCCCGCTATAGGAGCAATAATAATGGCTTTCATTCTTATGTTCCGGCCACCTGAGAAAGATACAGGAAAAGTACTTTTTATCTGTGTGCTGGGTTTTGGAATTTGTATGATTGGTTTTGCCTTTTCAACAAGCTTTTTGTTATCAGGACTGCTTTTAATTCTTAGCGGTGCCTTCGACAACGTTAGTGTTGTGATAAGGGGAACCATTCTTCAGTTATTTACACCCGATGATATGCGCGGGCGGGTGGCATCTGTTAACAGCATTTTCATCGGTTCATCGAACGAATTGGGCGCTTTTGAGTCAGGAGTAGCTGCCAGGTTAATGGGTCTGGTACCTTCGGTTGTGTTTGGTGGTTTTATGACACTGGCAGTTGTTTTCACCACCCTGAAAGTAAATAAACCACTCCGGAAACTGTCATTAATAAAAGAGTATAGAGATGGAACTAACTATCAGGCAAATTGAACAAAAAGATAATGCTGTATTAGCTAAAATTATCCGCCAGGTATTTGATGAACATAATGCACCGCATGAAGGAACTGTTTATTCTGATCCTACCACTGACGATCTTTATAAACTATTTCAAACTCCAAAATCGGTTCTCTGGGTAGCTGAATTAAATAATAAAGTAATGGGTTGTTGCGGAGTATATCCGACTGCAGGCCTGGATGAAATCAGTACGGAGCTGGTGAAGTTTTATTTATCAAAAGAAGACAGAGGAAAAGGAATTGGAAAAAAATTAATGCAGAAATCCATTCTCTCGGCCAGAAAATTCGGATTTAAGAAGTTATATCTTGAAAGCCTGCCTCAGTTTTCCAACGCTGTCAGAATATATGAAAAACAAGGATTTACCATGTTGGATCACCCCCTGGGTGTATCAGGGCATAATTGCTGTAGTATCTGGATGATCAGGGATATATAGTAAATCCGCCATGCGGCGCGCACTGAATACCGCAAACCCCACACCATTCCCAAATATTCCCAAATATTCCCAAATATTCCCAAAAATTCCTGTGCTTCTTCTTTTTATCTGCTGAACTTTGCTGTTAGTCAATGTTTAGTCAGATAATATGGATCTCAAATTAGAAACTAAAATCCGGTCTTATGAAAAAACATGCATTGCTTGTTGGTATAAACAAGTACACGTCAATTAACAATCTCCAGGGATGCGTTAATGATGTAACCAATGTCAGAAGTATCCTTAAAACTTTTTTCGGTTATTCAAACAACGACATCAGGGTTTTAACTGATGACCGGGCTACGAAAAGGAATATCCTTGAAAGACTGGGAAAAATGGTAATAGATTCTAAATCAGGCGACTCACTAATCTTCCATTTCTCCGGCCATGGATCACAGATCCGCGACAGGGAGGGCGATGAATTAAATGACTTCATGGATGAGCTTATATGCCCATGCGATATGAACTGGGATGACGGCTACATTACTGATGATACACTTAGAGAAATTCTTGATCAGCTTCCAAAGGGTGTCAAAATGGAGATAATACTTGACAGTTGTCATTCCGGAACAGGAACACGGGAAATTGGTCCCGGTTCATTTGAGGGTTTCGGATCATCAGGCTTTACCGGTAACCGATATGCACCACCTCCTGTTGATATAGAATGCAGGATCCAGGGAGATGAAGAAAAGATGAAACCGGCAAGAACATTCAGGACAGATAAGGAGATTATCCTGAACCATATATTGTGGGCAGGATGCAAAGACAACCAGACATCATCCGATGCCGAAATTGAGGGACGTTATAATGGGGCTTTCAGTTATTATTTCTGTAAACATATCAGGGAGAGTAAAGGCAATATTACCCGTAGTGAACTTCATTCAAGGGTCTGGAATTCACTTGATTATAATCGTTTCAGCCAGATTCCTCAACTTGAATGCAAAAATGCGTTGAAAGCGGGAAAAATTTTCAGTTAGAACCCGGCTAAAGCATTAAGGATTGACCTCCCCTGCCTACCCTGCCTACTGGCAGGCAGGCGGCAGGCAGGCGGCAGGCAGGCTTTAGGAGGGCAGGGAGGTAAAAAAAAGTAAAAACAAATCAATTTTTCACATTATGTACTATCTGGTCATTGAAAACCTGGGAAGAAAAAAGTGTATAGACAGTTACGAAAAGAATATCTATAAAGATGATCAATTCTATAATTGTCTGAAGAAAATCCCCTTTGCAGAAAAAGGGAAAACTATTGTTGGGAAAGTGCATATCCGATGTGTCGCTGATCCTGAAAAAAGGAGTGAGGCTACTGTTTACAGCGATTGAGTATATATTACAATTATAATATAATTATGCGAAAAGAGATCATAATTTATTTGCTGGTATCTGTTGTGCTATTAAGTTCCTCCTGCACTACTTTCAGGAGATACAACTCTCTTGTCAAACCCGGAATTGACAGCACTCTTGCGGATATCGATCTGTTTGGTATCAGGATCTCACAGGCCAAACCGGAAAATGGGACCAAAAGCCTCTGGGACCTGAGTGCTGATGCACAATCCCAGTTTATTAAGATTTTGAATTTGAGGTTCCCTGATAATGACAGGTTCTTAAGATCATTGAGTTTTGAGTATATGAATGGCAAGGAAGATCTTCCCGCCATTGATTATGCCGGTAAAGATCTCCGGTTGATATTTTCTGTAAGCAGGAAATCATCTGTTTTAAGTGCGAAAGTACATAGCACCCCTGAATTATCTCCTGCTGACAGGCTGGAATATATTAAAATATCTCTTGTACTCAGAGATCCCTCAATCAGATTTACGGGATGGAACTTTTATTCAACTGAATATGGATCAATTGAAATAGGTGATGTGAGTTTCAGCAAAAGCTTTGAGGTAAGTGGTTCAGCTGCCTTTTCTGCAAAAAAAGAGATTGCAGGTAGCGATGTTTCTGCAGGTGCGATTGTTTCCGGCACGCGAAAGGAGGACCAGTCAATAAAACAGAGGTACCTGAAGCTCAGCGGAAGGATAAGCAAACAGAAAATTGAAATGGAAGAGGAGGGGACACGAGAAATAGATCTTACAGGAAACATAATAGCAGATGTTTCACTCGAGTTCGACAAAACAACAGAGATGCTTACCATTTTTAAAGGTTTGAAAGATAGTACTGGGGCCTATAATCCTCCTGACAAGTTATCAGCAGATGCGTATCTGGTATCTGTCCCGGAGAAGAAAAAAATTGATGAGTTTATTGAAGCTGATTTAAGAATGGATTTTGTTTACAGGAATGTCATGAGCGGAAGAAGAACTTTCCCGGAATGGGATGACAGAGTTAAGTACTACAGTGGAGCTGTGACAAAGACAATCCCGCTGTTAACTGCCCGCGATTACGTACCTGGTTTTTATTGTATCGGGTCGCTCGCTGAAAATAATGCAAGGGATATAATTGATATTGAAAGGGAAGGTGGCAATCAATATCCTTTGATATTCAGCAATTTTGAGGAAGCATCAGATTTCTGTTCATGGCTCATGCACAGTTTTGAAATGAATAAGGGCAAAATAATAACAATCAGCAACTTTTCACTTAAGTTCAGAAACAAAGACATTACTTACGAACAGATAAAGAAAGATTCCCGTTTCGGGGTTCTGCCATACTATTGGTAAGAGACCTCTTCAACTTTATAAACATCTATATCAGTTTTCCTAAAAAAAACTTGACTTGAATTGGTATAATTAATAAATTTGATTAGTCATTGTTTTGTTGATACATTTTTTGCAATACCAATTCTGCCAATAATTCATGGATTCGTAATTTTTTTTGATATGGAAAATCCTGGTAATACTGTCAAGACCAAACAACAGATGGCAGACGAATATGGAGTCTGCAGAAAGACATTCAACAAATTGCTTGTGAAAAAGAACATTTCAATTAACAGGGGTTTGATCACTCCCAGGGACCAGATGAATATATATAATGAGCTGGGTATTCCAGGTGTTATTAAGTTGTATCCCAGTATAACCAAGAGTTCACGTTAATTTGTCCGAGTTAACTCATTTTGCTAATTAATATTTTAGTTCAAATAAATTGTATTCTCCTTAGAAATCTTCTGAACCCATCCCCCTGTCCCCCTTCCCTTAAGGTTAAGGGAAGGGGGTGTAAACCAATGATTATTAATTAGATCTCCCTTCCCTTATGCTTAAGGGAAGGGTTGGGGATGGGTTAAGAAATATTTAAAGGAAGAGAGGTCTCAGTCCAAATTATAATATATTTTTAAACTAGCAACTTAGGTTGTTTAGTCAGACAAGAATTGCTTTCTGCTTAATTTTGATATCACAATTTTAGAAAATCTAACTTCATTCCGGAGATTTTTAAAACGGATTGCTAAATAAAATTGACTTTAGCTGAAACATAGTTTACTTTTGGTTAAGAAATGGAAGTGCTTAAGTAACTTTTAGTACACCATAACCATGGATAATAATAATTATATAGATTTTCATTGTCATCCCGGACTTAAGACTTTCCTGACAGCAGATACTCAGGCAGAGCGAACTCCGTGCACAGAACGGCTTCCCCTTGGAATTAGTTCAAGGTTGATGGATCAATTTTTTCTTTCCAGCATGCTTTGGTCGAATAGCAGCTTGAAACAGTTAGTTATTGGCGGTGTAAAAGGGGCAGTTGTGGGATTATATGCTTATGAAGAAGCTATGATCAGAGGTAGAATCAAGCGCTTTAGTAAAATCAGGAGAATAATATTAAGTGTTTTAAAGTTTGTAGAATTAGCAAATAGGATGGGTAATGAGGATATAAGCGGCACCCTTTTAAGAAGACTTTCTAACCACAACGGAATCTATTTAAACTTATTTAAGGAGGTTGAGGATCATTTGTATTCCTCAGTAATAAACAATTCTGGTAAATACAAGGTACTTAAAAGGTTTTCAGACTGGGATCCCCTGAAGCTGAACATTATTTTAAGCATAGAGGGTGGTCACAACTTATTTAGCAAAGACAAGTCGCTTCCCGGATTCAATGATTCAGTATTGAAAAATCTTGCTGATTTGAAATCAAGTGGTAAAAGGTACTGGTTCATTGCTTTAATGCATATGGAGCAGACTCCTTTGTGCACTCATGCATACGGGCTGAAAATAATAGAAGATGACATGTTAATGCCTGCAGGAGATGGAATCAGCGCACTGGGTAAGGATGTGATCAGAAAAGCCCTGGAAAAGAACCCGTATCGGATGTATATCGATGTTAAGCATATGAGCCTGTGGTCCAGACTGCAATTTTATAAAATGCTCAAAGAAGATGAAACACTTAAAAGAGAAAAAATCCCTATCATAATGTCCCATGCAGGCATAACAGGAGTATCCTACAATAAGATGCTGGTTAGGAAATGTGAATATATTGGAAATTGGTTTAAAATCGGGTATTTCAAAAAACACGGACTTATGAGGACGGATTTCAATCCGTGGTCAATTAATTTATATGATGAAGAGATACAGGAAATAATAGATTCAGATGGTATTATCGGCATCAATCTCGATGAAAGGATTCTTGGGACCAAACAGCATTGTTCTTCTTCTCTTACTGAATATCTGAGTGACAATGAATTCTATCACTACATGCCGATGATTGACAATAATATTGGAAGGAAAAACGCCAGAAGGCAGAATAAACCGTTTAAAGGCCCAAGAAAGTGGTTCTCATCCCATCGCGATATAAAATATTTATGCAACAGTATCCTTCACATAGTTGAAATAGGAGGTGAAAAGGCATGGGACCACATCTGTATCGGCTCCGATTTTGATGGTATGGTTAATCCTATTGATTACTATCCGGATTCCACAAAACTTGAAAAACTCCATAAAGGATTGTTAAAGTGGCTGCCCAAAATGGCAGACTGGGCCCACAGGCAGACTCTCACCCAAAATCAAACTCCTGCCCAGATCCAGGCTATGGCACAATATTACTATATCTCGAATATTGAAACGCAGGTAAATGGAATTATGTACGAGAATGTGAGCAGATTTATGCAAAAGTATTTTCAATAAGTCACGAGCGTTGTGATTAGATTATTTAGTTAATGGTTTTGTGAAGGCAATCACATATCCGTAACCCTTCCAGATAATTCGGACCGCAATATCGAGCATATTCTCCGGAATAAGGTCCGCAGGCAGTGCAAATACTTCTTTATTTCCGGTAAGTATGTTAAAGATCTTCTGACCTTTCTCAGATTCATCAGCTATTACAATCCGTGCTCCGGGTTTTGCAACCCTTATCATTTCCCGGAGTGCTTTCTTTTTATCGGGAAAAAGATTGAAAGCTCCCAGATGAAAAACCACATCAAACATCTCATTACGGAAGGGAAGCTCCTCAGCATTAGCCCTGAAGAGTTCGGCTTCAATTTTCCACCTCCGGATATTTTTAACGCAGTGGATCATCATCTGCTTCTGGATGTCGATAGCAAAGATCTTCAGATTCTTTGAAATCTCAGCCATAAGGGGAAAGTTGTCACCCGGACCCATCCCCGTCTCAAGTATAATTGAATTATCTTTTAGTTCAAGAAGACCAAGTACTTCCTCTCTGGCTTTTTTAATACCACCGAAGAAGATCAAAATTAGATTGGTCGTTGAAGTATAGAATCTGGCATATAGCGATCTGATTATCTTCTCCCATTTGCTTTTATGAATAATCACTTTATCGCCAAGAAAATCTACATAACCATTTTTAGCGGAGTACTTTCCCCCGCACTCCTTGCACAAAAAGGCTGACGATATGTCAGGGGGGAATGATAATTCAGGAAATGTCAGAAAACCTTTACAGGTCGGACAGCAGAGGAACTTTAAACTTGCAGGATTCATTAACACATCAATATGAGATACAAGTTACTAAATTATTTTTTAACTTCACTAATCGATCATTTGAAGAATCTTTAGCGGAACTAATTATTTCAGCATGAAAGTCCTGATTACCGGTTCATCCGGATCTCTTGGAAGAATGCTCACAGAATATCTTATCTCCAGAAAGATTTATGTTGCAGGTCTGGATATAAATGAAGGTGCAGAATGTTTCAATGGTGAATATTTCAGGTTTCACAAATGTTGTATTACGGATAAAGCAAGACTTGAGTCGATCTTTGCAGAAGAGCAGCCAAGCAATGTTGTACATTTTGCCTGTACATTTAATAAGATCCGCAACAGGCGACGGGAATATGAAATTGATATTGAGGGTTCCATAAATATATTGGAGGTTTCTAACGATACTTTATCAGTTAAGCAGTTGATACTTTCTAGCTCAGCTGCTATCTATGGGGCACACAATGACAATAAACTTTGGCTGAAAGAATCAGATAATCTCCGTCCCGGAAAGTACAGATACGGTATTAATAAAAAGCTGATCGAAAAGAATTTTTTTGGAACGCCCGTAAGGGCTGATCTTCATATTACCTCATTACGTACCTGTCAGGTAGTTGGTCCTTCTTACGATAAACCGGGAAGCATAGTGTCTCTTCTTATAAAACTCCCGTTTGTTCCGAAATTTTGTATGGAAAACAAGATACAGTTTATTCATAGTGATGATTTTGTCTCTCTGGTGGGACATGTTCTTGAGGATTCAGATATTGTTGGCGCCTTTAATCTTGCCCCTGATAATTTTGTTATCATCAAAGAGCTTGTTCCGTGGAAGAAATTTATCAGTGTCCCGTTATCTTTAACGACAGTTTTACTGTTTATGCTGTGGAATCTAAGAATACTTAATCTGCAGCCGGCATCTGTTAAAACCAGCATTTATCCAATGATACTTGATCCATCAAGACTTATTTCGAGATATGGATACAGGTTCAAGTTCTCATCAGAAGAGGCATTTAACATCACACTAAAGAATAATAAGCTTTCTTAGTAACCTGGTTTGTGAGGTTGTTTGAGAGGAAGTGAAATAATGAATTCAGTGCCCTTACCTACCTTACTTTTGACTTTAATACTTCCCATATGCTTTTCAATTATTCCATGGCTTATCGATAATCCAAGCCCTGTACCCTGACCAACATTCTTTGTTGTGAAAAATGGTTCGAAAATTTTTGTCTGGTATTCCTCAGGGATACCCTTACCGGTATCCTTAATGCTTATCTGAACTGTTCCCTCTGATTTTGAAGTATGAACAGTAATTTTCCCCTTTTCTTCAATGGCATCTATAGCATTGGATAAAATATTCATAAACACCTGATTAAGCTGACCCGGATAACATTCTATCTGAGGGATATCTTCATAAATCTTTTCTATCTCGATTCTGTCTTTGTATTTATTCTTTAGAAGTATCAATGTAGAATTAAGGTTTTCGTGAATATCCGCTACCCTTATAAGATCCTCATCCATCCGCGAAAATGTGCGAAGCCCTTTAATTATTTCAGTTGTCCGGTCTGTCCCGGTTTTAATGCTTTCAATTAATTTGTTTGTTTCATTTAGTGTCTGCATGTACTCAAATTTTCCTTTTAAAACTTCAATTTCTTTAAGCTTATCTTTAACATTTTCAGGAGTTATTGCATTATAAATGTCCAGAATCTCACTTATCTCTTTCAGGTTGGTCTCCAGTGCGCCAACACCTGCGCTTATGAAATTTACAGGGTTGTTTATCTCATGTGCAATTCCGGCAACAAGTTGTCCAAGTGATGCCATTTTCTCAGATTGAATTAGCTGAAATTGCGATTGTTTAAGGTTTCTCAGAGCTACATTCAGTTCTTCCTTTTGAATATTTAACTGCTCATTTTTCTGGGATATTTCAGTGGTACGCCTGGCAACATTTTCTTCCAGGGTCCGGTTGTATTCTTCAAGGCTGTTATATAATCGGGCATTTTCGATTGAGATCACTATTTGCCCTGCGATTATCTTTAATACTTCAATCCTTTCAGAAGTAAAAGTTCCGGTTACCAGGTTATTTTCAAGGTAAAGGATGCCACTAAGCTTGTTCTGAAAAAGAAGTGGCAGACATAAAACTGATTTAACCTTGTTAGAAGTAATATACTCATCGGATTTAAAGTTGCCATGATTTGCCGCATCATTCAGTACCAGCATTCTATTAATACGCAGTACATAGTTAATGATTGTCAGTGAAATATCTTTTTTATCAGTATATGGAAGGTGCTGAAGCACAGTTACTTCATCCTTACCCGAAACTGCTTCTGCTTCAACAAACAATCCTTCCTCATTCTTTAACAGGAGAAAACCATTTTGTGCACCAGCATTTGTAACGACTATCTTCATCAGTTTTTCCAGCAACCTGTCCAGGTGAATTTCACCTGAAATGGTCTGTGATGCTTTTTGAACTGACGCAAGATCGAATTTTTCAGGATGAATATCTGAGAGACCTGAAATGTCAAAAATGTTTTCCTGCTCATGTTCAGTTTCTCTCCGATCTGCTTCCTCAAGTGTATAAAGAAGTTTGGGATAATTCTCATTAAGATGCTCCACTTTCGCCGTAGCACCCCATACCGAATACAAATACTGTGCTTCTTTCATATAAGCCCTGGCTATCCTGTCACAATCCCTGGTTAAGAAATATTTAGCTGCCAGTTCATTTGCCAGAGCCTCTTCATGAATATATCCATTCTCCCGTGCGAGTGAAACTGCTCTGTCATAATGCTTCATTGCCTTCAGGTTTCTGCCGTAGATTTTGCATCTTTCGGCTTCAATAAGATGCCATTTATGGAGGTAATTTTCAGGAGCATTTTTAGCCCATTTCTTTAATTGCTTCTGCTTGAAATGAACTTTAATCAGATAAAAAAGGCGTTTTGGCAGTGACGCATCATCACAATGAGAAAGATATATCAATGAGTTGTAAAAAGTAATAAGCGGACGATATATAAGTCCAATCATGGGTTGCTTATATTTTTCAGCTTTCAGGGCAATGGTGACTGATTCCTTCCTGTCATCAAACAGGAAAGACATAAAAGCTTTGATAGCATATAGAGCGCCAAGATCAGCCACATCATTGCTTTTGACAAACTGGTGAACTATAGTCAGCTCGTCATAAGTTTCACCAACCAGTAAGGCTCTGTTTTTGGATTTCCCCATTAGATTCTGGGTAGCCTGAATGTTCAGTTTCAGAACATTCATGGTTATCTCCTGGTTAAGCTTTTTGACCACCTCGACATTTTTCTTCATTTCTGCTTCTGCGATTTCAAGCTTTATTCCGCTATGAAATGTATGGATCCCGATATAAGCTGCACAATAAGAAGCAAATTCATAATCTCCGGTTTCAAGTCCTCTCTGAAACGATTCAGTAAACGGTTCGATTGTTGTGATTAATTTATCCCTGAAATGTTTCACAAATGCATTAAAGATCAGATTGATCCTGGTCTCGTATTCCTTGGTGTTAAATTTGTCAAGTAACTCAATAGCGAACTCTCCGAATTGATATCCGAGTTGGATCCTTCCAAAAATTCCCTGCAGGATCACACCATAACTGGCATATCCAAATGAAGAAAATGGAGAATTTCCATACCTGACTGACAGATGAACCATTTTCAATGAAATGGTTATTATTTTCAGAATATTGGAATAATATGCAGAACTCGCAGCATTCATAAGGATACGCATAGCTGCAAGTTTATGGGGATCTGTCATAACAGGCAGTTTCTTCAGGTCCTCTATCTTTTTTGTTAACAAAATTATACGCAGGTAGAGTAAATTAAGCAAAACATGAAACCTGGTAGGTTTTGCAGGTATATTTACACCTAATTGTTTTAGTAATTCGATAGCTGTAAGAAATCCTTCTTCAAGTCTGGTCCTTGCTATAAAAGACTGAATAACAATTTCATTAATTCTTATTCTGTCCAGCAGGGTTTTGGCATGACTTGAAATCTCCGTGGCGAGTTTATCCATCTTTTCAAAATTTCCGGTAAGATAGGAAGCCTCAGCTGTTTCAATATTCATCTCCAGAGTAAGTACATATTGATCATTCCAGCTGTCCGTCCCCAGCAATTCTAAACCGGAATTGAAATATTGCAAAGCAATTTCATGTGCTGTTGCAGCTTTTGCTTTTCTTCCCGCATTCAGGTTTAATTCTGCAAGTTCGTTTTTATCTGACTGCCGGATAATCAGGTCAATGCCAGAATTCAGGTTATTGACAATATCAAATATTCTCTCCTCGCGATCTGTACTTGAGAATCTTTGCAGTAGTAATTTTCCGATCTTTAAATGGATATTCTTATACTCATCACCAAGAAGAGAATAAGCTGCCTGATAGACACGGTCGTGTAAAAACTTATACTGTATTCTATGTTTAAGCTTGTCAACGGAATCAGTATTCTTCAGGAAACCAAGGTATTCTGCCAGTCTGTAATCTTCACCTATTGGCTGTATTAATCCGCTATCGAGAGCTTCACCTATTTCATCTGCTGTCAGGGCAGCAGATTTTTCGTTGATTATTGCCAGTGTATCCAGATCGAATTGTGTCCCAATGCATGATGCCAGCTTTATTATTCTCTTACTATCTTCCGAAAGTTTTTGGATTCTGGCCGTCATTAATTCCACAACATTCCCGGTGATATCAGTTTTTTCAATCTTACCGGAATCCCATTCCCATTTTAATGTTTTGATATCAAACTCAATCAGACGCTGATCAACCAGGGAATTCAGAAACTGGATCAGGAAGAAGGGATTACCGTTTGTCTTTGTCAGACACAATTTGCCAAGATTGCTGACGTCGTTGATATTGCATTTTAGCGAATCAGAGATAAGCTGATTAATATGCTGTGGTTCAAGAGTATTAAGTGTTATATAATTTACGACAGCATCTCCATTTTTAATTTTATTCAGGCTTGTTATAAGGGGATGAGAATGATTAACTTCATTATCCCTGAATGCTCCGATTATGAATATATATTTGGTTCTTGAATCGAGCATTAACCTTTCAATTAGTTTCAGCGTAGGTATATCTGCCCATTGCAGATCATCGAGAAAAATAGTTAGAGGATGACCCTCTCCGGCAAATGTTCTAATAAAATTCTGGAAATACATGTTGAACCTGTTCTGAGTTTCCTGGGGAGGAAGTTCCGGTACAGCTGGTTGTTTACCAATGATCAGTTCAACTTCCGGAATAACATCTATTATAACCTGTCCATTTGGACCTGCTGCTTCCAGGATCTTAGTCTTCCACTGGTTAATTTGTAATTCACTTTGCATCAGGATCTGCTTCATCAGATCCTGGAAAGCCTGTGCTAAAGCCGAGTATGGTATATTATGCTTTAGACGGTCAAATTTGCCAAAAATAAAAAATCCTCTCTTCTCAACGATCGGTATACGTATCTCATTAACCAATGCCGATTTGCCGATACCTGCGCTGCCTGTCACCATCATCATCTCACTTACCTGGCCCCCATATAACCTGTTGCATACTCTTTCGAATGCATCCATAAGGGTGCCAATTTCATTTTCACGGCCATATAGTTTCTGAGGAACCTGAAATTTAGGTGAAAAATCGTTTTCTCCTAAAGTAAAATCCAGCTCAGTAATTGTCTGGTTTCTTTTAAGGTGTTTTAAACATTTCTGAAGGTCAAATTTTAATCCAAAATAGGAGAGATATCGATCCTCCGCCTCTTTGGACATAAGTTTCAATATTATTTTTGAGAGGATTTCAAATCCTTTGTATCCTTTAGTATGTAATGCCTGTTTTAACTGGTGAGGAGGAACAGGGGTTCTTGCTAAATGACAATGCACAATTTCCATCGGATCCTTTGACAGGAAGGGTAGCTGTCCGGCAAGAATCTCATATAAAGTAACTCCAAGAGAATACATATCTGTCCGGTAATCGATCATTCGGTTCATCCTTCCTGTTTGTTCAGGTGATATATAGCTTAAGGTCCCTTCGAATTCATTTGGATTTTGAATAACTGCAATCTCCTTTGACAGGACAGTTGAAATGCCAAAATCGGTGATTTTTATAATATCCCGTACAGGATTCCAGAGAATATTCGTAGGATTAATATTCTTGTGGATAATCTTTAAATCGTGAAGCTGCTCCAGGATTTCTGTGATCTTTATAGCCAGTTCGAGAAATTCAGTCAGGTCAAGCTGCCTGTTTGCTAAAATCTTTTTTATCGATTCAGCCCCAAAATCCTCCATAATAATGGCAGAACTGTTATTAAAGTTCTCAAGACTGTATGCCTTGATAACACCCTCCAGATTTAGTCCTTTCAGGATTTCGTATTCCCTCCGGAACATAACAATTCTTTCAGGTTTGGGATACTCTCCTTTCAGGACCTTTATAACAACAGGGAGTTTTGACTCTTCATGAACAGCCCGGAATACATATGAGTTATAGCTTTCAAAAAGGTTTTCTGTGATGTGATATCCCGGTAATGAAACCATCCTTAGGATATTTACAACAAATTAATGAAAATCATACAGATTATAAAATTACAAGTTCCATTTGACTTTAACAAAAATGTTCTTTGAGCCATTGGGTCAGGTTAATTATGAAAAAATTTTATCTAAATGTTTCGTATCTTTGTTTAAATCAACATTGTATTGAAATTTAAAATTGCAGCCCTTATCAATTATCTGGCAGCCTTTGGGATGATGGTCATTGGATTTGCCTATATGGCTAAAGCCAGTTTTATGTCTTATCACGGAGTGGCTGTTTCTCATACCTGGATTGAAGTGGATAGGGGTTTCAGGTTTTTGATTTTAGGACTGATGCGAGGTGTCGGTGGCGGGCTTATTGCCGTTTCAATTGCCATTATGTTTCTTCAGTTCAAATTCACATCCGGCAGACTGACCTGGATCCCTCTTCTTATACTTGTTGTCGGGCTGGTTTTATTTGGAGCGGTTTTATATGCAATGCTCATTGTTAAATTAAATACCCCGGGAAACCCTCCCATTGTTTTAGCTGTTTCGGGGATCGTTCTTCTGATTTTAGGTTTCTTTTTAAATACGATGGAGATTAGAAAGAATACGAATGAAAAATCTAAAAATCTGCATAATTGACCTCATCCATAACAGCCCTTCTAAATCTGTGTACCGGCGCACAATATTTAGCAATTATATCAGTATCATGCCGCAGGTTATAGGTGTGTGGTGCATGGAAGAAGGACATACAGTAAATTATTTCATCTTTACCGGTACCCAGGATCTTAAGGATGTGCTATATGACGATGCAGATCTTGTTTTTATAAGTTCGTTTACCTTTACGGCTCAGCTTGCCTATGCCCTTAGCAACTTCTTCCACTCAAGAGGAATTGTAACAGTCCTGGGTGGACCACATGCCAGATGTTATCCGCAGGATGCTTCACTTTATTTCGATTATGTATTGGGATTGACTGATAAAGAGCTGCTCATTGATATATTGAAAAATTTTGAATTGAATAAGGGGCAGGGACAATACCTGACTGCCTCTGTGCAGCCGGTCTCACTCCCGGGCATCCGCAAAAGATGGGAATTCATAACGAAGGTGCACAAACAGTTTAGCTTCATCAAATCAGTCCAGATGATCGGGAGTTTTGGTTGTCCTTACCAATGTGATTTCTGTCCGGATTCCGAAATTCCATATCGGTCGCTTGATCAGGAGCTGATAAGGGAAGATCTTCAGTTTCTCGTTAAAAAAATGAAACACCCTCTTGTTTCCTGGTATGATCCCAACTTTGGGATCAATTTCAATCAGATTATGGAAACCATCCAATCATCTGTTCCCCCCGGGACCATTGATTTTGTTGGTGAATGCAGTTTATCAGTCTTAAGTGAGGACAATGTAAAAAGACTGAACAGGGCAGGATTTAAGATGATTATGCCGGGCATAGAATCATGGTTTGATTATGGGAAAAAATCGAGGACAGGACAAGTTACGGGAGTTGAAAAGGTAAAGGAGGTAGCTGAACAGGTAAATATGATACAAAGAAATATTCCGCAGGTACAGACTAATTTTATCATTGGGCTTGACAGAGACGCTGGTTCGGATCCATTTTACCTTACCAAACGGTTCATTGACCTTGCCCCGGCCGCTTACCCTTCATTTGCATTATTATCTGTTTACGGCCAAGGAGTTAAGAACAATATAAGGTATGAATATGAGGAGCGGATCATTCCTTTTCCATTCCATATGATGAGATCGGTTCATACCCTGAATATTATTCCAAAGAACTATAAATGGGAAGAATTGTATGTACATTTCATTGACTTGCTGAAGTACAGCTTTTCAGCCAATGCTATGTACAGGCGCTTCAATGCAAATCACATGACTTCTGCAAAGTGGATAACTCTGCTTCTTTCGGCAACTATTGGAGGTTCAGGTAAAATAAGATTATTATCAGCTATGATGGATAAGCACAGGAGGGAAACCGATTTTCAATCTTTTGTAAAAAAGGAGACCGTCAGGGTACCGGCATCGATGATTGAGAAAGTAAAAAAAGATCTTGGTCCTTTCTGGCATTGGCTTCCGAACAAAGATCTATCCTATAATCCAAATGTGCTTTCAGAGAAACAGGCTTCTGCCCTGAAGTGAAAAATTCAATTATACTTCAAATGGTTTAGGTAACCAGGAGTCTTTTACTTCAAGTCTCCTCTTATTCCTTCACTGTTTCTGGTTCACTTTCATTTACATTCCCATTTTCTGCCCTTTTCTTGCCGGAGCCTTTTAATATTTTCCCTAGGAACTCGGTAAATTTTGAAGGATCATAACCAAATATAAATGCCAGAAAAGAAACTATTACGGCAAACTTAAAGTAGGAAAAGGAGGATATCCCAACAACTGAAAAATCTGAATTCGAAGGAACTTTCACAGATCTTCTCAGCAATTTGATTTTTGTCTCCAGTTCGTGTTTCTGTTTCTCCTTTTTTTGTAAATCAACCATTTCAGTATCATGTGTGATATTCCTGAGATTGTTTTTCAGCAGAAATATCTGATTGATTATTGATGAATCTGTTTCATTTTTTTCAATTAGTTCCATTTGGTTATTCAAACCAGATCTCAATACTCTTAAAAGAACCGTGTCTTTAATTTTTTCTGACAGTTTGCTGTACAGTTTTTCATATTTAATTTCAGTTGTTACCTGTGCCTGCTCACTGCTTTTACCGATGCTGCCAAAATCGGTGAAAGAACTTACATATTGCATAGAAAGGATAGCAACAAAAACAAACATCCCCCTGAACGCAGAGATAAACGGGTTTTCAATTTGAATTGGCTGGACTTTTTTAAAATCTTCCTTTGTTATAGTGAAACCATTAGTATACAACAATTTACTGGTTATTCCGCCCAGGAGCCCGGAAAAAAAGGCTAATATTACAACATTGCTGAAGGTGAAAGTAGCAATAACCCAGATCCAGTCAGATAGTTCGGCGAAATTATAACTGATGGCAGCCCTGTAATAAGATGAATCGACCAGCAGACCGGCAACAAAAAGAATGATCCATGCAGCTGAAACAAGGATCCCCGAGAAAGTGAACCACCCGACTAAAAATTTAGCCTTTCGGAAAGAACCAAAGTGAAGTAATTCTTCATTTGAAGAATTATTCTTTTCAGGATTTTTCATAGCATGAAGATTTAAGAATTTAATAGTATTTGGTTTCCGGAGAAATAATTAGTGCTTTACTGCCTTATCGTACTAATTTTCAGGCAATATTTACCATTCCTGGTATCTAAATTAAATGATTGTTTTGAACCGGATCCAATATGTGCATTCAGATTCCCGAAAATTCCCAATTATTCCCAATTGTTCCCAATTATTCCCAAAAGTTCCCGATTATTCCTGCCTCCCCTCAAACGGATCAACCCCATTCCATTTTCCTCCGTTTGCCAGCACTGTATAAAAAGCATCGTGGGTCATGGTCTCAAAAATGGTGAATTCATTGAATGATATGGTGCTCAAATCATCAACATACTGGCGTTCTTTGGAAAGACTGCTGATGTCGGGTATGACCAGTTCGGTGTTTCTTCTTCCGGGTATTCCCGGTCCGAAAACTGTGATCCCGGGTTTCGGTCCCCAACCCTGCTTAATGGTGAAAGCGCTTTCACGGTCATGTGGATTGCGTACCTTATTGAATCCAAGCCCTGTCACATAGTTTATCCCGACCGGATTAAGCCCCATCTTGTAATCGAGCAACTCAGAGGCAGCGTCAATGTATTTCTGTTCCTTTGTAAGGCTCCACATGAGCATGGGGGCGCTTGCATAATGGTTTTGCCTTACATTATGCCCCCAGCCGCCCTGTGCAGAGTTATTACCTACCGGATAAGCATGTTTTCTCAGTTCTGTAATGTTCTTTTCCGCAGCCTCCTGAAGTGATTTTTTAAAAAAGGCCATAATTTCGGGATCGGTGGGAACTGTTTTGGCGACTATATATGAATAGATATAAGCAGGATTATCAAAATCCCTGTCATTAAGTGAATACCCCAGGGTGCCGAAAAGATGGTCTTTCAAAGTACCTGCAACCTGATACAATTCTTTTACCTTCTGATGATCTTTCTGATCACCGGTCAGAAGATACTTCTGTATGTAAAAATATAGTTTCTCAGGATCAGCCATGGTAGTACCGGCATAACCAAAAGCTTTCTCAGCCCGGAGGATAAGCTCTGCGGTTTTTTCCGGCTTATATGGCTTAAGTAACCTTGCAAGGTGCAGAAACAGGCCTGCAGCAGGACAGGTGGCACGGTTATCAGTCTTTACAGTACCATACAGCTTTTTGTCGAGATCAAGTGGCGCAGCAAAAGGATCGGGATACCCTATTGTTTCGGTTCCGAAGTGAATGCTGCCATCTTCATTCTGCAAATATTCCCATATAAGCGTTCCCCATTCTGCTTCATCAATGATGTCGGGGATCCCGTTTATTTTACTCAGGATATTGAAATTCGCATCGAATTTACCCGGTATATCAAACTGGCCATCATAGAACAGATCCGGGAAAGCTTCATATATCATAAGGTTTACCATCGGATTGGCAATGTGATAAGCTCTGCGGTCAGCATCACCGGCGTCGTGATACCCTCCATAGCATTTAAATGTTGGTTCAGTCCCTTTTACTACAATATTGGCTTCACCAATGGGGCCGTCGGTGTCATAAACAATTGTATGGCAGGCTGTTTTCCGGATAGCAGGACTATCTATAGGGCATCCGCATCGCTGGTAAAACTGCCCGCGAAAGATGGTATAAGCTGTTTTCTTCATGAATTCACCGCCGATACCAAAAGGCCATGAGCAACCGTAACCTTTAACAGCGATTTTATAGGGACCTCCTTCCGGTACAACGGAAAGATCAATACGGTAAACGAAATCACCTGATGAAGTATCACGACCAGTTTCAGCCAGTTTACCTGTTGCAATAGTTTTACCCGATTTTAAACTAAATACTTCCCATGATGGCATCGGGCCGTCTATTTTTCTGCTGCCGCCTGTCCCGGTCCAGATTGCAAAATTTGCATATCTTACTTTTGACAGGGCACTGTAGCCAGCCTGATTGGTCTTTATCGACTCACAATACAGACTACGTGAGCTGAAAGTAAAATTCCTGCTTCCGTAAGGAGTGACCAATTCATATTTCTTACCTTCAACCAAATCGGAAGTTAAAAGATAGACATGATGATCACAGGCATTGGCTTTCGTTGCATAAATAAATATCTCCTTGCAGGGCTGACCATTTAACCTCCACTTTTTTACATCGCTGATATCAACTTCTTTGAGATTCAGCGTATCGCTGGTAAAGAAAGCCACCAGTATGTTCTTTGATGCACTCCTTATCTCCATCAGTCTGAGCCCGGTACCCACTCCGGAAATACTGCTACCCATCAGTAATATACCAATAAATGTGATCAATAACTTCCTCACAATTATACCTTTATTTCGTTTCATAACAGATAAGATTTTAATCCGGCCAATAAGCATTTAACAAATATATATAAACTAAATTATACTATTTTTGCCGAATGAAATTCAGTGAATTTAAACTTGAGGAACAACTGCTGGAAGCCATATCATATATGGGTTTTGAAACAGCCACTCCTGTCCAGGAAAGAGTTATACCGGTAATTCTTGAAAACAGGGATTTAATTGCATGTGCACAAACTGGTACCGGTAAAACCGGAGCATTTGTCCTGCCAGTTCTCAATAAGCTGATTGGTAAAACAGGTGCCAGTACAGATACCCTCATAATTGTACCCACAAGAGAATTGGCTGTTCAGATCGAGCAGCAGATACAGGGCTTCTCCTATTTTATACCCGCTGAATCCATAGCGGTTTATGGCGGGGGTAGCGGAACTGACTGGGACGTTGAAAAAAACGCCCTGAATAAGGGAACTGATATTATAATCGCAACTCCTGGCAGATTGCTGACTCATCTGAAAATGGGGAATGTAAGATTTAAACATCTTAACCACCTTATCCTCGATGAAGCTGACAAAATGTTGGATATGGGATTTATTGATGATCTGCAAACAATAATATCATATCTCCCAAAAAAACATCAGACCTTAATGTTCAGTGCCACAATGCCAAAAAGCATACGTCAGTTGGCACAGAAGATACTGCATAACCCGGTTGAAATATCCTTATCTGTATCAACCCCGGTAATGACTCTTGACCAGAAGGCATATTTTGTCAGTAATGAACAGAAAGAAGATCTGATAAAGCATATTTTGCAAGGAAAGAAACATTATGACAGCATCATTATTTTTACCTCATCAAAAAGCAAGATAACGTCCATTGTAAAATCTCTGAACAGAAGTGGATTCGCATCACATGGGATCTCTTCCAATTTGGATCAGGAAAAAAGGGAAGAAGTATTGAGGAATTTCAGATCTAAGAAAATTCGTATTCTGGTAGCTACTGATGTGATGAGCAGAGGTATTGATGTCAAAGAGATCAACCTGGTAATCAATTATGACGTACCCCACGATGCTGAGGATTATGTTCACAGGGTAGGAAGAACGGCAAGAGTCAATGCGAAGGGGGAGGCTATCACTCTTGTGACTCAGAAGGAGATGCATAAACTAAGAAATATCGAGCGGTTGATTAAGTCTGCAATTCCGAAACTTGAAACTCCGCAACTGAAGGGTAGAGTTGGGAAGGAGATGGGGAGAAGGGGAGAAAGGGAGAGTGGGAGAAAGGGAGAAAGGGAGAATAGGAGAAAGGGTGAGGGAGAGACGAAGACAAGAAGAGACTGAGAGACCGGGTGACCGCATGCCGCTTGCCACACGAACCTCGCTGCAAATTGCATACCGGTATTTTTGTCATTTTATCCAAAATTACTAAATTGACCAGGTTTTCAGCAACGAAAGGGTCTAAACAATTAGGAAGGGGATATTAATGAAGGATTATATTTCAGATAAACTCCAGCAAGTTAAGGTTGAAAAAGACATTGTTCAGCTTAACAGACTTTATTCAACATTTAGCAGGATATACCAGGTAATTGTCAATGTTCACGACAGAGACGAACTTTTCAGGAAAATATGTACGATTGCTGTTTCATATGGAAAATTGCAGATGGCCTGGTTCGGTTTGTTGGATGAAACCAGACAGTTACTGTGTCCGGCCGTATTTGCAGGGAAAGAGCAGGGTTATCTGCAGAACATAAATATTAACCTCTCAAACGAAGAACAAAGTACCAATCCTATCGCTCAGGCTCTAAATGAGGGGCGGTGCATATTTTGCAAGGATATTGCTACTGACCCGCGTATGTTGTCGGGAGCTGCTGAGGCTCTGAAAAGAGGCTTCCGATCGTCGGTAACAGTACCGGTACGGGAAAATAGCCGGATTATAGGTGCTTTTACTGCGTATGCATATGATCTTATGATATTCGATGAACTGGAGTATCAGCTTTTTGAAGAGATAGGACTGGCAATTTCGTTTGCACTCGATACAATTGAAAAAGAAAAGCATCGTAACATTATTGTAGAACGACTTGAAGAAAGCGAGGAACGGTTCAGGGAGATGTTTGATAATGCCCCGATGGCATATCACGAACTGGATGACCAGGGACGCATAGTCAGGATCAACAATACTGAGCTGGCTATGTTAGGTTATACAATTGATGAGGTCATTGGTTGTAATGTCTGGAACTTCGTTTCTGATAAGGAAGCTTCTCATAAGAGAGTATTTAAAAAACTTGCCGGAAATGAACCTCTCAGTCAGCATACTGAATTTAAGTTGATCCGTAAAGATGGTTCACCTATCTCAGTTCTTGCCCAGGACCGGTTACTCAGGAACGACCGGGGGACAGTGACTGGTATCCGTACAATTTTCCAGGATATATCTGAACTAAAAAAAGCTGAAGAGGAGTTAATGATAGCCAAAGAAAAGGCAGAAGAAAGCGACAGGCTGAAAACAGCATTCCTTCATAATATCACACATGAGATCCGAACACCTATGAATGCTATCGTCGGATTCTCAGGGCTTCTTAATGAAGCAACATTGAGTCCTCAGGAACAAAAACATTATACTGAAATTATTGCACAGAGCAGCAATCAGCTTCTCTCCATTATAACCAATATTGTTAATATTGCAACAGTCGAAGCAGGGCAGGAAAAGGTCAATGAGAAGGAAATCAATCTTAATTCAACTCTCAGACATTTAAAGGATCAGTTCATACTATATGCTAATAAACAAAACGTCACTCTTAACTCCTCAACACTTTTACCTGATGACGAAGCTAATATAATAACTGATGAAATAAAGCTAAAAGAGATCTTTGACAATCTGATAGGTAATGCACTGAAGTTTACATTAAACGGTTCAATTGATTTGGGATATGAACTAAAGGGAGAATTTCTGGAATTTTACATAAAAGATACTGGTATTGGAATACCTTCCGAAAAGCACGATGAGATATTTAAGCGTTTTTATCAGGTTGAGATGGATTCTGATCGCCGGTTCGGAGGCTCAGGACTGGGATTGTCTATCTCCAAGGCATACATTGAATTACTGGGGGGAAAAATTTGGCTGACTTCAGAACCCGGGAAAGGTTCTGTATTCTATTTTACTATTCCTTATAAGAAAGCGGTCTTTAAAGGATTTATAGAAAATCAGGAAAAGAAGAGGATAATGGTTGAACCTGAAAGTCAGAAAATAATATTGATTGCTGAAGATGAGGATCTGAATTATTTGCTGCTTGAAAAATTACTGGCAGGTTCCAATATTAAGTTGATCCGTGCTGTTAACGGGCTTGAAGCTGTTGAAATCTGCAAGTCAAATCCTGAGGTAGATTTAGTGCTTATGGATCTGAAAATGCCCTTGGTCAACGGTTATGATGCCACCAAGCAAATCAAGAAATATTGTCCCGATCTGCCTGTCCTGGTCCAGACAGCATATGTTAACGATACCGACAGAAGCAAAATATTTGAATGTGGTTGTTCTGATATTATCAGTAAACCTATTGAACAGGAGTTGTTGCTCTCCAAGATAAAGCAGCAGATTGACAGGAAAAACTAAAATTTCCGCCATGTCGAAATTCAGCATCAGATCCAGGGTGAAAAGTTTCAGCTATGCTTTTGAAGGTATTTCATCCATGATCAAAAATGAACATAACTCCAGGATACATCTGATCGCTGCAATCGTGGTTATTCTATCCGGATTGCTTCTGCATCTGAGTCTTAATGAGTGGATTGCAATCTCTATAGTGATCGGACTTGTATTTATCACAGAACTGGTCAATTCGGCAATTGAGATTCTGGCTGATCTTATAGATCCCAATAGAAATCCAAAAATCAAACGGATTAAGGATTATGCTGCAGCAAGCGTGTTGATTTCTGCAATTCTGGCGATTGTTGTCGGGGTATTGATCTTTGTACCGAGAATAATAGAAGTCATTAAATAGACCTCGGCATCATGGTGAAATAAAGCCTTGACGTCGTGGCGCCGTGAAGCCTATTTTTTGAAATTTACAATCTCTTCCATTTTCTTCCTCGCCGTTGCGGCAGATACTGCATCTACACTCTTGTCGATATTACCGATACGGAGAATCATCACTGCTTTGTATCCGGCAGGGATCTGATACGCCTCACGAGCTTTATTAACAGTACCAACAGGTCCACCATAAATACGGGCACCAAGGCCTAGTCCCTCAGCCCCTGCAAACATACTATGAGTTGCCAGTCCGCAGTCGAAATCGGGAGTTGTTCCTGTCTGTGATTCGACTCCCGAAACAACTATAAGTACATTACCCGGAACTACCTCCTTAATGATCTCTTTCATAGCTGCCTCATCCCTTATCACAGTGAACTTCCAGGGTTGCAGGTTCCTGCCACTTGGCGCCTTGATACCGCATTTCAATACCAGGTCAAGCTGCTGGTCTGTAACAGGTACAGATGTGTAAGTCCGCACTGAGTACCCGGAGAGGATGGCATCAACAACACAGTTGCCGGTAGTTTGTGCATGTAATTGAATACTAACAAGTAATACAACGAAAAGTAATAATGATATTTTTTTCATGTAAAAAGGTTTAAGGTTCGGTTGAAATAATTGGACAATGAAGATAGAATTTTTTTTTCAATTGCAGTAAGGTTTAGTTTATATTAAGAAAAAACGACCCGGGGAACTGGTTTTGATAATCGCTGATCTACAGAATATCTTTAAAATACTCCGCCATCGACTCCCAATCCACAGTCTCATCCGGTGTTTTTCCTAATTTCTCGTAAAGACGCTTTCGGCTCTTCTTGTCGTCAATTGCGATTCTGACGGCAAAGTAAAGTACATCTTCGGCTATTTCAATCGGTACCACTACGACTCCGTCCCAGTCGCATCCGACAATATCTCCGGGGCGGACCAGGACACCTCCGCAGCCTACGGGTGTGTTCACATCCATTAACTCAACACGACCCGGTATGATAGTACGGCCAATCCCCCGGCATGCGACCGGATTTTTCTGAAGTACGATCTCGTCAGTATCTCTTGCATTGCCATCGGTAACTATTCCAACAACCCCGCTAGCCTGCATTCCCATGGAATTGTTCGAGCCCCAGTAACCGCATTCACGAGCTCCGTTTGTAGAAGTAACAACCACGCATCCTGGTTTTGTTGTAAGGCTGGCATGGTTGGCTCCTGATTTATCCCAGATAGAGTGCTGCAGCAAAGCGTCTTTACGGTCAATAACAGGCATTCTCCGGTTTGTTGGAACAACTCTCATAGTAACAGCAGGTCCCCAGAATCGCATCCCCATCCACAACGGACGGATTGCCGGATCCATCAGTGTCAGATCTGCACGTCCAACAGCATCAAGGCCATCAGTCACATCAGTTACCCTCAGATATTTATTGAATCGGGCAGCCAGGACGTAAGGATCCTTGCCCTGCGGAGATTGCTGTTTTTTGTCTGAGGTTTGAGATGACTGGAAAGAGGCATCAAGTGGTTGAGCTATTCCCATACCAAGAGTCCCGGCGGCAGATAGTTTCAGAAAGTCACGCCGGGAAGAGTTGTTTTTTTTCATCTTATGACGGTATTTAGTTAATTAACTCAAGTTGCTAATTAATTTTTAAGTTCAAATAAATTTCATTCTCCTAAGATATTTTTTGAACCCATCCCCCCATCCCCCTTCCCTTAAGGTTAAGGGAAGGGGGTGTAAACCAATGATTATTAATTAGATCTCCCTTCCCTTATGCTTAAGGGAAGGGTTGGGGATGGGTTAAGAAATATTTAAGGGAAGAGATTATCATAGTCCAAATTATAATAAATTTTAAAACTAGTAACTTTGGTTAATTAATATTTAAACAAAGCTCAGTTTGCATTATCAAATTTAAGAAAAAATAGAATGCAATGTTTGGATTTAGGAGTGTTCTGAAATATCGCAGGAAATATTAACTTTATTGATTAGATGTACCTTGATCTGTCAGTATATGAGGCCACTACTTTTAATTGTCGGACTTTTCATCATTATGGGTTGTTTACCAGGTTACTCTCAGGAGAATTATGAAATCCAGGTGTACCAGTCAGAGCTTATTAAATCATCCCATACAATGTTCGAACTCCACAGCAATACCAGCCTGAAAAAGAATCCCGGGGATCACCTGTTCTCCCAAAATTATTTCAGGGAAACACTTGAGATAACGCATGGATTTACCAGGTGGTTTGAAGTTGGGTCATATTTATTTACAAACGTCGGTATAAAGAATAGTACCGACATTGTTGGGGTTCATATTCGTCCCAGGTTCGCCATTCCATCTGATATAGGTCTGCCATTAGGACTGAGCCTTTCATCTGAACTTGGCTATGTAAAGAAAAAATATTCCGCTGATGAATGGACCCTGGAACTGCGCCCCATCATCGATAAAACTATAAACAGGCTGATGCTTGCACTGAATTTGGTTTTTAGCATGAATTTAGATAATAACAGCTCACACAAGCCTGATCTGGGAAGTGCTTTTAAAGCGAGCTATGATGCGAACTGGAAAGTCGCTCCGGGATTAGAATATTATGGTGGGTACGGATCGTTTACTGGTTTCCTGCCTGTGAACCAGCAAGCGCACCAGGTTTTTGGAGTTGTTGATCTGGATTTGGGCCCTGACTGGGAATTCAATGCTGGTCTGGGCTGGAGTCTGAATAGAGCATCTGACAGGCTGATCATCAAATTTATTCTTGGACGGCGATTCGGATTCTGACCTTGCGTGCTTGTAATCTGGCTTATCCTCTGTATTGCAGATCTCTATTTAATCTTGCCTGCCAGGTACTTTTTCCATGGCTTCCAGTAAAAGTCTTTCCAGCCTTTGGAAAGATCTGCTTCCTGTTTATCCGGTACATTTGCATGTACCATATTAAGTACTGCATCCTTTCCATTCTGATCCAGCGATATCATGAAAACTGAATCCGCATCTTTTTTAGCCCAGTCAGATCCGCGCCATAACTGCACTATGAGCTTATTTTTTAGTATCATAATGTTTTTACCGGTTATATAACCATCAAATGCAGTGAAACTGCTTCCGGCTTTTTCGGATATTTTTGCAGGACTACCTGTGACCAGGGAATGCTTTCTGGCATTTATATAAAGCTCAAACAGAGATTCTTTTTTAGTGTTCTTAAACACTACTTTTTGAATGATCGTTGCCATAACTTACTGCTTTCAATTGAAACAATTATAGAAGGAAATGGTTCATGGGTTCAACGGTTCAACGCTTCTCACACCCCATGTCCAGCCAAATGTCGTGTGAATGACGTGTAAAGTATTACTAAATTATGTTATCAATTGATTTTACTGTCGTAATATTGCTCAATAACTTAATCATACCGTCATGAAACAACCAGAATTAGGGAGGAAGATTACTGAGCTAAGAAAAGAGAAAGGTTTAACTCAGGAAGAGCTTGTGGATAAATGTAATATAAGTGTGAGAACACTTCAAAGAATTGAAACCGGTGAGGTAATGCCCAGAGCATATACAGTGAAGACAATTCTTGCTGCTCTGGACTATGACCTGAGTAAAATTTCAGATGATGAGGAAGATTTTATGGATAAAGCTGGCAGGTGGCTTAAAAGTGTAGTCTATATTGATCTGGATTTGAATAAACCTTCAGATTATCTGGTAACACAACTGAATATTGCCTGGATATTCGGTCTCATCTATTTTATTTTGGGATTCCTAGAGGCAGCGGCTGAGTATTTCAGAGAGAAAGACAGTCAGATGATTTTCAGCAATACTTTTTATATTATACTAAAAATATCTTTTTTAATATCTTATTTAATTTTCCAGAGGGGATTCATACTGGTCGGTTTCCTGTTTAAAAATTATCTGCTTAAGATCATTTCTGTGATTTTAATGTTAGGAATGTTTTTTGTGATTGGATACGATATTGTATCTATCTTCTATCATCCGATGGAGCGCAGCTACATTCTGGGTGCAGAAGCACTTGCATTTGGAGGAATTGGTTTAATTTATGGTGTTTCTTTGCTTAGACTCAGAAAATCAATCGGTTTGGTTGCAAATTTTGCGGGAATTTTCGAACTGATTGCTTCCTGTTTTCTTCTTACAATAATTTTAGCTTTTGTGGGACTAATCCTTTCAATCCCGACAGAACTTTTTGAGATTGTTATTCTGTATAAATCGATGGAAATAATAAAATCCAAACAACAGGAAACAACGATTCCATAAATTAATTATACGGCCCTCATGCTATTGGCTTCAAGGCTTCAAGGCGTCACGGCATTACACCGTCACACCGTCACACCCCTGTTAATTCTGTTATTCGCCTGTAAAATTCATCCATTTACCGATAAAACGTTTGTATTATAGTGTCACTATTCTAATTTTGACGAGTTTTAATAATCTAAGTCTAAAAGCTGAATCAATGAAAAAAATTCTTTTATCCTGTGTCACAGTTCTGGCCGGAATATCAATTATGGCGCAGACCTCTGTAAACCTTAAAATGAACCTTGAGAAAAACAAAGTTTACAGGTTTAATTCCATTTCGGAGCAAACAATAATTCAAACGGTAAACGGTAATCAGCAAACCGTGGAGTCCAAAACTGAATATACTGTTTCACTAAAAATGCTTGATGTCACCCCTGACTTTATGATCACTGAGGTACATATTGATACAATGAAAACAAGTACAAATACAATGGGAAAAGCATCGGTTATGAGTTCAACAGGTGAAGGCGATATCAAATCAAAAGAAATAACTGAGGTTATATCCTGTATCATGAACAGACTATCCAAAAATGCAATCTACGTTAAAATGGATTTTGCAGGAAAACCTATCGAAATTGTGAATTCGAAAATGTTATCCCAGGTGATTTTGAACGATACCAGTTCTATTACCCTTACCGGTCCGACGGCTGATGCTTTAAAAAAGCAGATAGCAAATCTGATCAGCGATAATGAGTTAAAAACTTTGGTGGGAATGTTTACCAACTATTTACCGGGCAAAGAAGTTGGCTCCGGTGACAACTGGAATGCGACTGTAAAAACAACTTCCGGAGGAATGGCTCTCGATATTCTGACAAACTATCATTTGAATGGAATTAGGGATAATTCTGTAGATATAACCGCAGAATCTGAGATCAAGGCGTCAGCGAATGCTGATCCTATAATGTCCGGTAGCGCTAAAATAACATATGATGATATAAAAGGATTGAGTAAATCAAATATGGTAATTGATATACGTTCCGGTCTTTTAATTGAAGATAAAGCAAAAACACATATTGCCGGAAATCTGAGTATCAGTGCTCCGGGTATGAGTATGCAAATACCTATGGATATTAACGGTGAATCAAAAGTTGTAGCAATAAAATAAGATAACTAAACAAAATGAAAAAATACTTTGTCTGGTTGCTGCTGTTGACCTCCCTTACAGCTCAATCACAAAATATAAGGGGGAAAGTATGTTTTGAGAAAGATAGATCACCGGTACCGTTTGCTTCGGTCGGTCTGTGTCAGCTACCTGATTCAGCTATGCTTACAGGTGTTATAACATTGACAGACGGTGGATTTCTGCTTGAAAAAGTAAAGCCGGGTAATTATTATGTGAAGGTATTTTACGTTGGGTATAAAAGAAATGGGAAACAGGTTGTTGTCGAAGCAGGTCGCACTGAGATTGCGCTTGATACTATATTTCTGTCTGAAGCAACTGCAAGCCTGAATGAAGTTACTGTGACTGCTGAACGTTTAAAAGGTAAGGAAATGGTTGACAGGACAGTTTATGCCATTCCTTCCGTCATAGCCAAAGCGTCGAATAACGGTTACGATATCTTAAAGAAAATACCACAGGTAAATGTCGATTTTCAGAACAATATAACACTTAATGGCAGCGCTAATTTTATCATCCAGGTCGATGGAAGACAACGTGACAGGGAATTCCTGGCCAAGCTTCTTCCATCTGATATCGAAAGCATTGAAATTATAAGTAATCCGTCAGGAAAATACGAGGGCAATGTTGATGGGGTCATAAACATCATCCTGAAAAAAGAAGCCAGATACGGAATTAATGGCAATGTCTCCCTTACCGACAAGCCATTTAATAAGCCTACTTATTCCCTAAGCGGCAGTCTCGATTATGCACTCGGCAAAATAACATTTTATGTTACTGCTTTCACTTTTGGGCAGAAACTGGATCTCAACACATCAAGTATAACGAATTTCCTGGCAATTGATTCAACAACCAACATGGCGGGAAAAGGAAAGATAAATGTTACCCAGTCGACCGTTAATTCTGGATTCGACTATTACATTAACGATAAAAACAACCTGAGTTTTAATATCAGCTATAAACCAACATATCAGGCAGTAGATTTTTTAACCGGAACCGATCTTTATAAAAACAACAATCCGCTTAATACGATTTCATCCCTTTCAAATAACAGAACAAAAAGTGACGAAACCACAGTATCATTGTTTTACAAAAAGACTTTTAAAAAGCCTATTGAGGAATTTACTGCTGAAGTAAGTTATTACATATTTAAATCAAATGATGGAAATGATTTTACAAATGCCCGCTACAGGTATAATTCAGATTCAGTGCTTTACACCTATGGCAGGTTTGAGGAGAATCTGAATAAAAGGAATTATCTCTCAACTAAATTGAATTATGTCTATCCGATTGGAATGTCCGCAAAGATTGAAGCTGGATATCAGTTGTATTATCAACAGATGAGCTATGATTTTAATATTGACAGGCAGGAATCAACTAACCTGTTTGTATACAATGAACTACGTAACTCACTCTATGGAGGATTTACCTGGAATATGAAGAAAATAGGATTCCAGACCGTTCTCAGGGTTGAAAACAGTCATATCATGGCCGATTCGGTTTCATCACCTGATTATACATGCTTATTGCCGTCTGTTAATCTTCAATATAAATTTTCAGCCAAACATAATCTGAAATTTACCTATAACCGCAGGATCAACAGGCCCGGAATTTACGATATGGATCCTTATTATAAGATCGGTCAGAATTATGACATTACCCAGGGTAATCCCGACCTGAAACCCGATTATCGCGACCGTCTGCAGTTAACTTATACTTTGAACCTTGGCAGCAACTATTTTTCACCTTATATATACAGGGAGTATTATACCAACAGGGTAGGCAGGGAATATCAGCTGGTTCTTTCTGACATTTCCAATACATGGACCACATTATCCAAACCATACAATCTTCTGAGCGGTTATGAATCGGGTGGTGGTGTCAATGCTATGCTTTGGTTCGTCAATATCAATGCACGAGTCTATCAGGGACATTTCAACGAGTACAGAGGGCAGTCAACTATTATCCCGGCGCGGGATTATTTCTCTTATGCCGTAACCAGCTATGCCTTCGCACAGCTTGACAAAAAAAAGACGATAACTCTCTTTGCTTTTCTAAGTTATAATGGAGTAAATGTGAACGCCCAGAGCAAAACTTACAGTGTTCCTCTCTGGGGTCTCGGTGGTCAAAAAACTTTAAAGGACCATAGCTTCGGAATATTCTGGTTACTGCCCATGTCAAAGAATATTAATTTCAGCAGGACAGAAACTTCAACTGCTGCTTTTAATTCCCGGAGTATTACCGGAATAGATATTTCGAATTATATCCAGTTTACATACTCCTATAAGTTCAACAAAGGAAGGAATGTGAAAAAGCTTGACCACAAGATTGAAGTAGAAAGCGATAGCAAGGGGCAGATTATCGGTAAGTAGGTGGTTTCGGCCGTCATTCAATGGGCCTCAGGGCTTCAGGGCTTCAAGGCTTCAGAGCTTCAGGGCTTCTTGCCTTAACGCCCTGACGCCCTGACGCCGTCACGCCGTCATACTGTCACACCGTACTCCAATCGAACCAATTTATTTCTGGGTTGTTAAAATATGTAATGAAGAAAGCTAATTCTCATTCTTCCCCGGACAAAAGTCCGAAACCACGAGTTTTCAGTCTGCTTAAACCCTACATGGGAACCGTGATCGTATTGATCATTATGGCACTGCTTGGCAGCGCTGTCAATATGCTAATACCAAAGATCATTGCCCGGGCCATCGATGCCTATACAGCAAATCATTTAGAGATAAAATCAGTCATAGCTGAGTTTATGATTGCCGCCACAGCTATCTTCATCTTCACTTTCCTCCAGAATGTGCTTCAGACCTACACATCCGAAAGGGTGGCAAAAGATCTTCGCACACAACTGTCAGACAAGATATCCCTGCAGAGCTATGCATTTATTATCAAATCCAACCCTTCAAAGCTGCTGACAAATCTTACCTCCGATATAGACTCAATCAAAATGTTTGTCTCACAGGCATTCGTCATCATTATCTCCTCAGTATTTGTCATTGCCGGAACCTCAGTACTTCTGATCCTGATTAACTGGAAGCTGGCGCTGACTGTACTTTCCATTGTACCGGTTATTGCCGTGACCTTTTTTATAGTACTGAAAAAAGTCAGGGTTTTATTTAAACGGGGCAGGGAGGTAATTGATTCTCTGAACAGGATTATTAATGAAAGTATCATGGGATCAGCATTAATAAGGGTGCTAAACTCGCAACAACCGGAAAGCATCAAATTCCTGAAATCAAACAGGGAGTCACGCGACCTGGGGATGTCTATTTTGAGATTGTTTGCAACACTTATTCCCGTTATTATGTTTGTCTCCAATATTGCGGTAGTTGCGATCCTTGCCATTGGAGGACGTTATGTTGTAATAGGCAAAATGTCTCTGGGAAACTTCGCCGCCTTCAACAGTTACATTATACTCCTGATATTTCCTATTCTCATGATAGGTTTTATGAGCAACATAATTGCACAGGCTACTGCTTCTTATCAAAGGATATTTGAAGTTTTGAATGCACCTCCGACGGCCAAACCCGGTACCATTGAAAGCAATATAAAAGGTGATATCCGTATGAAGGATATTACTCTTTTTTATGGAGACAAACCAATATTGAAAAATGTCTCGTTTTCAGTAAAAGCCGGATCCAAAACAGCTATTATCGGACCTACAGCCGCAGGTAAAAGCCAGCTGTTATACCTTCTTATAAACCTTATCTCACCTGATTCAGGGTCTATAGAACTTGACGGGATAAACATAGATAAATACACAAAAGATCTATTTCATAGTCAGATTGGTTTTGTCTTTCAGGATAGCGTGATCTTCAACATGAGTCTCCGTGAAAACATCGCATTCAACAGTAACGTTACAGAGGAGTCGCTGGCAAAAGCTATTGCCACTGCCGAGTTGACAGAATTCATCGATACTCTTCCGCAGAAGCTGGAAACGGTTGTATCTGAGCGGGGTACAACTCTTTCGGGAGGACAAAAACAGAGAATAATGCTGGCGCGTGCTCTGGCAATCAATCCTAAAATTCTTCTGCTTGATGATTTCACCTCACGTGTTGACAGGCAGACTGAAAATAAAATATTGTGCAACCTCGAAAACAACTATCCAGGTCTTACCCTCATCACAGTAACCCAGAAAATTGCTCCGGTTAGGCATTTCGAACAGATCATTCTGCTGATGGAAGGTGAGGTTATTGTCACTGGCAGGCATAAGGAACTTAAAGTGAGCTCACCTGAGTATATGCAGATATACAACTCACAGCTCAGCACACATCATTATGAACTATAATTTAAATAAGCCGTCAGAAAAGCCGGAGAAGAAAGTATCAAATCTTGCATCGCTCCGGAAGCTGATCTTGCTGATAGGAGAGGAGCGTCGTAACCTTGTTGTGGCTTTTGCTTTCATCTTTCTGAACTCAGGATTAAGTCTGTTGGGCCCCTGGCTGATAGGTCATACCATTGATACATATGTTCAGTCAAAACAGTTGCATGGAGTTATGGTTTTTGCCGGGATATTGCTCGTATTGTACTCCATAGCTTTTGTGGTGAACTATATTCAGATGCGTTTGATGGGTGGCATAGGACAGCGTATGCTCTTCAGCCTTCGGAATGCTGTGTTCTCTAAACTACAGGAGCTGCCGGTAGACTTTTTTAACCAGAACAAAGCCGGAGATCTTATATCGCGCATAAACAATGATACGGATAAAGTAAACCAATTCTTCTCACAATCGTTGATGCAGTTTATCGGCAGTCTCTTCACAATGACCGGTGCCGGTATAATTTTATTAAGCATTAACCTGCCACTTGGAATTGCTGCACTCACCCCGGCTCTCATAATCTTCGTGTTCACTAAAGCTGTTTCACCCTGGATTAAAAGAAGAAATGCCGAAAGTATGAAGAGCACCGGAATGTTAAGTGCCGAGATCCAGGAAAGCCTTGCAAACTTCAAGGTGATTGTCGTATTCAACAGGCGTGATTATTTACGCAAACGCTTCGAAGAGGTTAACCGCCAGAACTATACAAAAGCTATAAAAGCAGGTATAGCAAATAATATTTTTACACCTGTTTACACACTTGCAGGTAATATGGGTCAGTTAATAGTACTTGCCTTAGGAATATATCTGATCGGTACAGGACATTTTTCAATAGGTCTGGTTATAAGTTTTATCGCATACATTAACAATTTTTATAATCCTCTGCGACAACTTGCGGCTTTGTGGTCCAATTTCCAGGTTGCTATGGCAGGATGGGATAGAATTTCCAGCTTATTGTCATTAAAGACCAATCTACTGGTAATAGACAATCCTGAACGTGACACCTCCACTTCATTAATTCATTTCCGGAATGTATCGTTTAGTTATCCCGACAGCAAGGAGGTATTACACAAAGTAAGCTTTGAACTGGAACATGGAAAAACATATGCATTTGTGGGTCCGACCGGCGGGGGCAAAACAACCACCGCATCTCTCATTGCAAGATTATATGATGCAACCAGGGGAACAGTTCTCCTGGATGGTAAAGACATCAGATCGTATGAGCCGGAAGAACGCACACGAAAAATCGGATTTATTCTTCAGGAACCTTTCTTGTTTTCTGGTACTATCCGCGATAATATATTGTACGGGAATGAGGAGTTCAGGGATTATACCAATGAACAGCTTATATCAACAATTTTCGACGCCGGACTAGGAACATTGCTGGAACGGTTCGACGAAGGACTGGACACAAAAGTTCAGACTTCATCAGATGGCATAAGCCTGGGGCAAAAACAACTGATTGCTTTCATGCGTGCTGTCCTTCGCAAACCTGAAATACTTATCCTTGATGAAGCAACAGCAAATATTGATACTGTAACCGAACAACTTCTCGATAGCATATTGACGAAACTTCCCGAAAAAACCACCCGTGTCGTTATAGCTCACCGTTTGAACACAATTGAGAACGCCGATGAGATCTTTTTCGTAAACACAGGCAAGATTATCCGGGCCGGATCAATGACCGATGCGGTTAACCTCCTTCTCCACGGGAAGGTGGAAAGTTAAATTAATACCCTATCTTTCAGATGTCAATGACAAAAACTTTTAATATAAAAATTTTCATATTATGAATCCAAATACAATAAGAGAATTTGCCGCTTCGTTTCAAAAAAGCAGGATATTATTAAGTGCTTTTGAACTTGATATCTTTACAAATATTGAAGAATCCGGCACAAAAGGCAGTCAGATTGCACGCTACTTACATTTAGATGAACACGCCTGTGAACGTCTGATGAATGCCTTAGTAGCTTTTGGCTTTCTGACTAAGAATGACCAGTCATTTTTTAATACACCGGAAAGTTTTGCTTTCCTGTCAAAAAAAAGTTCAGATTATCTGGGTGGACTGATGCATTCTAATCATTTATGGAATACCTGGAGTAATCTTACAAATGTTTTAAAAACTGGTAATGCGGCTCATCGTGCAGAAATTAATGAAAGAGGCGAAGAATGGCTATTTCCGTTTATAAATGCGATGCACGACAGAGCAAAAAAACAAGCTCCGCAACAGTTGGCAAATATTAATTTATCAGGAATCAAATCTGTTTTAGATATTGGTGGTGGTTCCGGTGCATATTCCATGGAATTTGTTACTAAAAAACCTGAAATTGAAGCAACTGTCTTTGATTTGCCCAATGTAATTCCTATCACGAAGAAATTCATTGAAAAGGAAGGTTATGCAGCCAGAATAAAAACTTATGAAGGCGATTATACAATTGATGATCTGCCAAAAGGTTTCGATCTTCTGTTCCTGTCTGCAGTGATTCACAGTAATTCGTTAGAGGTAAATCAGAATTTAATAAAAAAATGTTTTGACTCTTTGGACAAAAATGGCAAAATCGTAATTCAGGACTGGATTATGAACAATGACAGAACACAGCCACTGACCGGAGCAGTTTTTGCAATAAATATGCTCGTAGGAACTGAAGCAGGAGACTGCTTTACAGAGCAGGAAGTCACAGAAATGTTAAATGTAGCCGGATTCGTAGATATCTCAAGAAAAGAGTTTGAATCAGGTCTGAGCCAGATGATTGCTCAGAAAGTGTAAACTTTTCTGAATAATGCAAAATATAATCACTGTTTGTTTTACACTCTTGTTATTTTGTCTCTCCTTTAATGCAGAAACAAGTACCGAGTCATGTCCTGAACTCCGGATATCCGATAATAAAAGATTTATTGTCACCAAAACCGGTGACCCGTTTTTCTGGTCAGGTGATACAGGATGGCTGCTCTTCACAAAACTTAACAGGGAAGAAGCAGAAAAATACCTTGAAGACCGGCGTCAGAAAGGGTTTAATGTGATCCAGGTGATGGTAATTCAGGATGTAAAGAAAGCAGTGAATGTTTACGGGGACTCTGCCCTGGTTGACCACGATGTAGCCCGGCCACACACCACATTAGGAAATTCTCCTGATGATGCTTTACAATATGACTATTGGGATCATGTTGACTGGGTGATAGACCTGGCTCAGAAAAAGGGATTATATATGGCCCTTGTCCCCTTATGGGGTTCCAACGTCAGGAATGGTAGTGTAACAAGGGGAAAGGCCGGGAAATATGCATTATGGCTGGCGGAAAGGTATAAAGGCAGATCAAATATTGTGTGGGTAAATGGTGGAGATGTCAAGGGCAGCGACTCGACGGCCATCTGGAACACAATAGGATCGGCAATACGGCAAACCAGTCCGCGGCAGCTCATTACTTTCCACCCCTTCGGCAGGACGCAATCATCAAATTGGTTCCATAATGAGACATGGCTTGACTTTAACATGTTCCAGTCGGGACATCGCAGGTATGATCAGGATACGGCAGGTCTGCGTTATGGTGAGGACAACTGGAAATATGTTGCTGCAGACTACGCCAGAATTCCTGTAAAGCCAACCCTTGACGGAGAACCTTCGTATGAAGGTATTCCGCAGGGGCTTCACGATCCGTCACAGCCATACTGGACCGACTCAGATGTCAGGCGATATGCTTACTGGTCAGTCTTTGCAGGGAGTTGCGGATTTACTTATGGCAATAATGCCATAATGCAATTTCATAAAGAAGGTGATACTGAATCCGCGTACGGAGTAAAGGATACCTGGGAAGTGGCTTTAAATGCTCCCGGAGCATCTCAGATGAGATTTCTGAAACAGCTGATGTTATCAAGACCTTATTTTGACAGGATCCCGGCACAGGATCTTATAACCGATAGCCCGCGTGAAAAATATGATTATCTTGCTGCCACAAAAGGTAAAGATTATGCATTTATCTATACCTGCAATGGGAGTACAATGAGAATTAACCTTGATAACATGCATCTGAGGAGTATTAAAGCCTCATGGTACAATCCCCGGAATGGTATAATTACTGAAACAGGAATCTATAAAGCCAAAGGCATAGAAACCTTCGATCCGCCAGGTGAAAAAGAAAATGGCAATGATTGGGTGCTGATACTCGATAAGAAATGAAGAAGGCTTTAGGGCTTGACGGCTTGATTGAAATGCGCAAATACGTTGCCACGGAACTGGCTTTGACCGCTCAAAAAATGGCTGTTAAACTTAATATATGATTTTGTCTCCGAAGATCAATCCCATCGAACCTTCCTGTAAGAAAACAATATATCATTCACTGGAGGAGGCTCAGGATATGATAAAATATATCAGGGAGAACAGGGTCGCCCGAGAAATCCGCGCTTATAAATGTACTGTCTGTGGTTTCTGGCATTTGACCAGTAAGTCAAAATAAGATAAAGCGACAAGAGCTGTCAAACAATCAAACTGCTAAAGACAGAAGCGAATAATTAACAAGAGTATCCTTGACCCACAATAATTTCATTTTAGCAAGATAAAAGAGATATTAACTTAAACCTTGACTCATATGGAAAAAGATGACCGCCATTCTGACCAGATCTATTCCTACCTGGTACTAAGAAATTCCCTGGGCTGGATAGGTATTTCATTGCCGTTCATATTATTGCTTGGTAATAGTATTGTATTTAAATGCAATTGCATTCAGTCATCAATCAGTCGTTATTATTATACCTCAATGCGTGATGTGCTTGTTGGTTCACTCTGCGCGATTGCCCTGTTCCTGCTGTATTATAAAGGATATAATGACTGGGAAGAAAAATGGAAGATTAACTGGGACCAATGGGCCTCAAACGCGGCCGGTTTTTTTGCAATTCTCGTTGCCTGGTTTCCAATGACTGAAGAAGGCGAAATTACTTCATCCGGGATAGTCCATGTCATAAGTGCCATACTATTCTTTGGTGTACTGGCATGTATTTCTTATTTCTTATTTACAAAAATTGGGAAAAAAACGGACCCACCACCAACACCCCGTAAATTAAAAAGAAATATCCTCTATAAGCTCTGCGGAATTATAATTGCTCTCTGCCTGGTGGCAATGGGAGTTTTTTACTTTTGTTTAAGCCATCATTTCCCGGGGTCAACCTTTCTCTTCTGGGCAGAATCCATTGCATTAATAGCCTTCGGGTTATCGTGGATCACCAAGGGGGGAACACTGCTGGCGGACCAGAAGGATAAAGCGGTTCCTGACAACCAGTGACTCGAAGCAAGAAACGGGGAGTGAGGACCAGGAATCCTGTCTTTGCCAGTCATTTATTCATTGTTTTAATTTGTTCTTTCATTCTAAGATAATGTGATCCGTTCCAATAGACCCTCTTACAATCGTGACACATTTTAAATTTCCGATAGAATTGCCGGGTTTTAGGCAATAATCGGCTCAGAATCTCCTTTTTTGTGACATCCATGAGAAGTCCATTACACTCAATGCAACGGGTAAAAGGATGGATCAGTTTTTTTAAATCAAACCGCTTAACTACTTCATTTAATTGCTCACGGGAATTCATAGATCGTATGCAATAACCATGGGTCACTTTTTTATACTTAAGCAATACCGAAGATCTGGTCAGGATTACTCTTTTATCTGTGACTGCAAGATCAATGAACATCTGATCGTTATTATCTTTCCGGTACAAGGTGTTAAAGCCACATAACCGAAGGTACTTTGTGAGCTTTCCAAGATGAACATCAGTGAAAAATTTTATCTCGCGAAGAGGTTTTTCCCTTAAATGCGTGACCGGTGTGATGTCAAGACTTTCAAAAACAGGATAGACGGATATGAAATCTCCATTCTTTATCTTATGAGAGAAGTTAACCGACTGACCATTGACGAGGATGAGGTCTACTTCAACATGCGGTATCCCCAGCGCTTCAAGGGAATCTTTTACAGCGGGGGTGTCATTAAATGAGTATGGGAATTGCTTTTTTCTCTTCCCAGGCGGCAGAAAATCATTCAACTCCTCGTAAAACCGGAAATAAGCGGTGTTCATTACTTTTTGGTGCAGTTGTAAAATTAAGAAAATGCTGCTATTTGAAGAATCTTGATCTGTACAAACAATCCCCAAGTAAGTATCGACCCCCCAACCCCCCAAGTTAGTATCGACCCCCCAACCCCCCAAGTAAGTATCGACCCCCCAACCCCCCAGGTAAGTATCGACCCCCCAACCCCCCAGGTAAGTATCGACCCCCCAACCCCCCAGGTAAGTATCGACCCCCCTGCCCCCCTAAAGGGGGGTAAATTCCGGCTCTTAATTCCCCTCCTTGGAGGGGTTAGGGGTGGGTTGAATTTCACCGCATACAACACATGCCGTACGCCTTATTAGTATGAATTTATCTTCTCTTTATGACGGATTAACCCCCCTTTAGGGCATAGCCGTCAACCTGAGGATTAGGAATCTGGGAAATAGGGAGAGATTTTAGCCGGAAACTGAAAATAAAGTTCAGAAATTAAGTCGGTTACATTTCCCCTCCTTTTGAAGCTAATCTTTATACACATCTGGTTGACACCAGAGGTGTCGACTTCCAATAGCCCGGGTCACGCCCCGGGTTGAAATATCCAAACCATCGCAACAACCCCGGAGGGGTTGACTTCCAATTGTTTAATTGATAAGGATTTCATAAATTTACACAGTGCTAATTTTTAAATGGAATAATTATGTCTACTTACACTCAAATTCTGTATCAAATTGTCTTTGGCAGTAAAGACTATACTAGTTTCCTTAACCAGGAAAATCAGGGTTTATTATTTGGATACATAGTCGGTATGCTGAAAAAAAGAAACTGTCATCCGTATCAAATTGGTGGATATGAAAATCATGTTCACATTGTTACTCATCTCTCACCAACAATTAACCTTGCTGCTCTTGTAAGAGAAATTAAAAAAGCCAGTCACGAAATGATGGGAACCAAAAAAGAAGCATTCCCGCATTTCCCAGAATGGCAGGTTGGTTATGGTGCTTTCACATACCATATATCCATGAAATCAATATTGATTAAATATGTTTTAAATCAGGATCAGCACCACAAAAAAGTCACTTATAAGGATGAGTTGATCCAGCTACTTAACGATAATCTGGTACCGTATAAGGAAGAGTATCTGATCATTTAATGGTATCAGAATAATCCTTCCCTTAATACTCCGCAGATTATCCTGTGGTAATTAGACGTCAACCCCTCCGGGGTTGGTAAAATTGTATTGTTTTTTACCACGGGTGTAACCGTGGCTATTGGAAGTCCAGCCCTCCGGGCTGGCTAATTCATGATTTATGTCAATTGGCCGATAATTAGGCGACTTGTCTTCTTCAGCATCATCTTATCGTTATGGCATAAAATAATGTTTATATTAATTTTGGTATCTATGCTTAATAAAGGTGTGTATAAAAAGCAGCTTATAGGAGGGGAAATTGTTTATTATAATCTCTTATTCCCAACTCTTAAGTTGACGACTATGGGATTGGGGGCTAAAACTAAACTTTTAAGACAGCCCCTTCATATTTTTATTCTGAAATATGGATCAGGCAACTGGAAACAGGCGACCTCTATTATTCACTATTTTTTCTTATTGAAGACCTGGACAGTTGATTGACCCATGGGATTTATATCGGCCGTTTTTGTGCTACTTAGAATCCCAACTTTGATTCCACAAAAAAAGGTTTTAATTTTAATCTTGAATCTGTAAAACAAACAATCAAACTGCTGAAGAAAGAAGTTCATAATTTTCAAGAGTAACCTGAAACCGACCTGATTTCATTTAAGACAGATAAGAGATAAAATCCAAAACCTTAATTGTTATGGAACAAGATGACCCCCATTCTGACCAGATCTATTCCTATCTGGCATTACGAAATTCTCTTGGCTGGATTGGTATTTTGTTACCCTTCGTCTTAATGTTTGGATATATAATTGTTTTTGATGGTGATTCCATTCAAAGTTCAATCAGTCATTACTATTGTACCCCTATGCATGATGTTTTTGTTGGCGCACTCTGTGCAATAGCTTTATTCCTGTTTTTTTATAAGGGATATGATTACCAGGACTTTTGGACTGCCAAGATTGCCGGTTTCTGCGCAGTATGTGTAGCCTGGTTTCCGGGGAAAGAGTGTGAGCCTCTTAAAATAATTTGGATTATTCATTTAATCAGCGCAACAATATTCTTTCTGACGCTTGCCTATATTTCTCTTTTCTTATTTTCAAAGACAAACACAGGACGTAGTCCGACACTTCGAAAATTGGCAAGAAACAAGATCTACAAACTCTGTGGAATTATTATGATCGTCTGCCTGGTAGCAATATTGATTTTCTCTCTATTTGTTAAAGTATCTGATAAGGACTCTTGTTTTATCTTCTGGGCCGAAACCATTGCATTAATAGCTTTCGGAGTATCGTGGATCACTAAGGGAGGAACGTTACTGGCAGATAAGAAGGAGGTAGCAGAGCGTTAAGACGGCGTTGCCACAGGAGCTTTAAACATAGACATCTTTCCGGCTGTAAAGCCGGTAGGAGAGTGTTCCTAGCACCAGCGTGATACCGATGAAATACAGCAGGTGCCAGAACTTTAGACCGTAGCCCGGATTAATCACATCCATATCAGCATATTTAAACGGGCTGATGTAACCCATTTTGGAAACACTTTCTGTGATCTTAGATATTGTATAGATAAAATATAAAATCAAAACCAGCCCTATGCCGAGCGTGGTGATCGGTTTTCCCCTTTTCATCAGAGATGACAGAAATAGTCCGATAGCACCAAACAGGAGGTTTAACAAAAGGGTATACATCGACAGGATCAGAAATGCCTTTATGCTGAAAGGACCTTTCTTTACCAGTTCAATACAGATGAATCCCGCAAGGGCAGTGACAAAGTTCAATATCGATACATTAATGCAAACCACAGCCACCTTGCTGAAGAAAACCTCGCTGCGCGTGAGAGGCCATGTCAACAGGTATTCCGCGGTCTTATTGTATTCTTCCTTAAGCAGGATATTGGATGAAAGGACAATGGCAAAAATACTCCCGAGCACCATCATGTAGACAACATTATTGGCAGCATAGAATCCCAGTACTGAGAGGAGGTCGCTGATATTGGAAATACCCTTGAACTGAAGGGCACCTTTTGGAAGAATGCTCATCATTCCCAGGATCTTCGACTGGTTTTCCAGAAATACCCTGTATACGGCCATGGTAGCTGAAATCAACACGGTTATTATGATCATCCATACCAGCAGGCTGCGTGCATTTTTACTCATCTCTTTTAAAAACAGGTTCAAGTTCATTTGCTTTATCCCTTTTATTTGTAATAATGCATGAATATCTCTTCAAGAGAGGGTTCTTCAATTGTCAGGTTAACGATCTTCATACCTGAAAGGAATCCGGTCAGATCATTAATATCTCCTGAGTACATAAAGGTTATCGTTTTATCAAGCCTGTCAGTTATAGTCTCAACACCGCTGAGGTTAAAAACTTCTTCATTCATCTGATCCGCAAACCCGATATGCACCTTTTTAAGCTGCTTTCCTCTAAGGGTTTCAATGTCCTCCACCTTTATTATCTTCCCTTCTTTAATTATTGCCACACGTTTACAGAGCATCTGGATCTCACTCAGAATGTGTGAAGAATAAAAAATAGTCATTCCTTTCCGGTTCTCAGAATGCAACAGCTCAAAAAACTTTGCCTGCATCAATGGGTCCAGCCCCGTTGTTGGTTCATCCATGATGAGAAGTGCAGGATTGTGAAGCAAACTTTGCACGATAGATACTTTCTTACGGTTTCCCATTGACAAATCCGCAATTTTACGGTTCAGGTCCAGTTCGAACAATTCCGAGAGTTCAGCTATCCTGCCTGCACCGTTTTCTGTCCGGTAAAAATGCATGCAATAGCTCAGGAATTCGTAAACATTCATAGACTGATAGGCATTGGCGTCGGAAGGAATATAGCCGACCTTCTGTTTGATCTTTTTTGTATCCCTTATTACATCCATTCCCATGATCCTTGCACTTCCGCCTGAAGGGAAGATAAGGTTCAGTAATATCCTGATAGTTGTCGATTTGCCGGCTCCATTGGGTCCAATAAAACCAAAGATCTCTCCTTCAGCAATTTCCAGTGAAACATGTTCAATTCCCCTGGCTTTACCGTAAAACTTTGAAAGATCGGTGATATCTATAATTGGTTTGCTCATGACAGGTTTTCAAATGAACTTCTTTTCAATCCTTCACACACCGTACCGACATTCCGGTTTTCTTATTTGAATAGGCCTGAAATGAATTGGTGTAATTAAATAATATGGTAAGATTCGAACCATTTAATGTGCTATATTCTGTTGAACTCCACCAGTTGGCCTCAACTTTTACAAAATCAAAGATTCCATCAGCTAACCGTTTTCCTCCGGCAAGCGCGGTAAAACCATATTTATTAGTTGCTCCTGTATTGGGACTATTCCAATGGGAAGTACCTGTCTCTTTAAGTTTACCTCCTGCATCTCCTGCACCTCCCAGGTAATCAACAAGTTTAGTGATATCATCATTAGACGGCACATGCCAGCCTGAAGGACAAAGTTGTCCGTTTTTTACAGCATACCAGTTGTAAAGAGCACCATAGGTCATGTAACTGGCCAGACTGTCTTTTGCATACCAGCAATAACCCGGACCAGATAATTGAGCCCATATGGAATCATTCTTTACAGGAGGTATAGCAGTGCCACTATTGTATTTCACAGACCTCAGGTTTTCTGTCATCCATTGCTGATAGCCAATGCCTATCGTCTTATAACTGTTTCCCTCAAAATCACTTACCGTTCCTGTTATTCCGGTTATTTCCGTCGTAAAAGTCAGGTCATTGCTGTAAACAGTTCCCAGATCATTGGTTGCCTTTATTCTGTAATGGTAAAGAGTCAGCGGAACTAATCCGGTTAAGTTTACAGTTACGGTATCATTATTCCTCGAAACAGGACTTTTTGCCGGGACAATTGTTCGTCCATATGAGGTAGTCGTTCCGTACTCAAATGCCACTATTGTGCTTAGATCATTGCCGCTCACCAGACCTTTCAATGTAATACCTGTTGCTGTCAGTCCGGCGTACGCAAGATTCCTGACTTCTGGAATATATCCAAGAGTAGTGAAGCTTTTTATTTCACCATAGGAGGGTCCAATGCTATTGATTGCATATGCTATTATATAATATTTTGTACCGGGATTAAGACTTGCCAGACTATCAGAAAAGTCACCGGATCCGCTACCCATGGCCACCTTTGTACCTCCCGACAATGGAGTAGCGGTGGTTCCCCAATAGATCCCCTTCTCAGTGATTGCGGTTCCGCCATCGGAACTTATTGAGCCACCTATTCTTGCAGAATAACCTGTAATATTTGATATGGTCGCAGTAATGACTCTGGCCACTTCAGGTTGAGTTGAAAAATTTATTTCAGAACCCCAGGCTGTACCTTTTAAATTAGCGGCATAAGCTATTATATAGTAAGTATATGAACGACTAAGATCAGTCACTGTCAGGGAGAAAACACCATCACCCTTACCAAGTTCCAGTTTGACACCCGTAAGCCGGGGATTGGGTTTGACTCCCCAGTAAACACCTCTCTGGGAGACTTCAAAACCACCATTGTTAATTACTGTACCACCAATTTTGGCTGTAGTGGACGTATATTCTGTAACTAACGATGTTTCTACAGTGGGCAGATTTATCTGTGTGGTAAAAAATGTTTCATTACCATAGGATGTACCCATACTGTTTACGGCATAGGCTTTTACGTAGTACTTCACCCCGGATGTCAGACCGGAAAGTGTCTCATAGAATGATCCGATGCCTGTACCGGCTGAAAGTTTTGTTCCTGTTGTTTCAGGACTGGCTGATGTACCCCAGTATACACCCCTGTCAGTTATTTCGTCACCTCCGTTACTTGTAACTCTTCCCCCGACTCTGGCGGCAGTGTTATAGATCTCGTCAACTGATGCTGTGTCGACTGATGGAGGAACTTTCTTTTCTTTCTTAACACAGGTTGAAAGTACAACAAGGATCAGAAATAATATAACTTTAATAAAGTAGTCTTTTTTCATGTTCGAGACGGTATTTGAATCCTGTTTTAAATTCTCAGAATAATTTAATTGCTTTGTTCCCCGATTTAATATCCTGCTGATAGGATTTATCTATTTCCTTTTTAATTGAAGCTAAAGCATCATTTATAAAACACTCTTTAAACTCAGGATCTGTTTCCATCTTTTTAAAGAAAGGGTTAGTATTTATATCTACTCCTCTCTCCTTTAATGTTTCTTTGGCAAGGTTTATGCCTTCAAGAAAATCCTTCTTTGTGATTTCATGGTAATAAATGATCCTTTCTTCCGGAGGAGATGATTTAGACTGACTCGTCGCCGTTGATGATTTGGCTGTCTGCTTATTGTTTTGCATTAATGAGGAGTATTCAGGGACCAGTTGAGCCAGGGCATTATTCATCTTGTTCAGTTGTTCTTTAAGGCCATTGATTTCAGTTTCCTGCTCCTTAATTTTCTGCTCCTGCAGAAAACCCAGCTTCGTTACACTATTAGCATTAAGCCCAACTGCAACGTTTACATAACCATATTGTGATGATTCTGAAGCACCCCATGCGACTCCTACAATCCTTGAAAACTGGTCGGATTGGATTTTATCGGGAGAAACGGCTATACCTGTGCCGCTGTTATTTCCCATAGGTAAAATATAGTCCCCGGACCGTACTTGCCCGAGAACTTTGACCCGGACCTGTCCCATAAATGCAACTTTCTCATAATTATTCTCCTTCCCGGCTGCAGGCATATTCCCTAATACGATAGGATTGTAAGAGATAACCATAAAATGATCTGCGTCATTTGTAGATTTGGAAATGCTTCCTCCCTTAACTCCAACAATATCTCCGGGAAGAAATTTTTCGTTCGGGTTTGATTTGGGGAGCCATTCTGCATAATCACCGGCTCCCGATTGATATGTAACTCCGATATTGTCGCGACGGAATTTATTATACATGACCTCTTCGGCGATTACCATTGCCAGATTAGCCGATTCCAGAGCAAGATTTGCTACGGTTCCTGCAATGAGTGAAGGTATCGGAGCCGTTACACATGCTCCCAGTCCTACGCATCCTGTTGATGATGTTGAAGCAGCGACTACCTCAGCAGTAGCCATTGCTACGTTAACACCTGACATGACAGTGCTTTCGGCTAAAAGAATGTTATCAAATATATATTCCGGATCATTATTGAGGTTATCAATCGTCTGACCTTCAATACGTCCCTGTATGTTTTCATCATCCCAGAATGTTATAAAGTTATTACTGACACTTCGTGTTCCTGTAATTTTTACTGCTACTCCCTGTTTACTTCCTTCTATCCGGAGGGGATATGATTCATAACTCGAATCATCACCGGCATCGTCCATATCAGCGTTTATGGTAACTTGCCCTTTCAGACTGCTTGGTGCATTGACAGTGAGATTATTATTCAGAGTGGTCTCCTCATCGACCGTTAAATCGCCCGAAAGGAAAGTCGGACTTCCGTCGGTAACGTCAACCCTGCTCTTCAGGCTAGTCATACCATCAACTATTAAAGAACCTGTTGCCGTAATGTTTTTATGATAGGCATAGGGAACAAATACAAGTTCATCGAAGCTGAAGTCTGAGTAAAAAACATCTGAACTGCTAAGGCTGAGATCGACCTTAAGAGCTTTTGGATCACCATTCCAGTTGATATCACTAAAAACGCCAGGACTGATCGCTGTTTTAGTACCTTTTCCAATCGTCAGGTTTACCATTCCGTACATGTCTGTCGTTGTTGAATGCTCTTCCTGGTACTCTATTGTCCCGGCAGCGTCAAGAATTGAGAAACGCACCATTAATGAATGGTTTGGAATAATATTCCCTGTTATATCCTTGCCGGGGACTTCCATTGGTGTTTTATCGAGGATCACTGCCTGGTAGCTTATCCCCTGAGACTGACCAGACATTTTTACAGTCATAAAAAACGATAACGCCAGAAATATCAACTTCTTCATATGCTTGGAGGTTTATAGATAAGAGTTCAGTTATTTCGTTATTTCATTATTCCATTTTCATCACCTTTTATATGTCAGATTGACTGAGAAACCTATGGTAATAGTGTGAGTCACATAGTGCAGTTGCTCCTGTCCCTCATAATTGCCTAAAAGGATGCTTCTGCCAAACATGTATTGTGCAAATGCAATATAACTTCTTGTTATATAATAGTAAACACCTGCACCTCCTTTAAGAAAGTAAACCGGCTTATCAAATTCTTCCACACCTGATAAGTCAATGACCGTACTGTTTAATCTTTGCTTTCCGTTTATGAGAAAATCGGTTGCACAAATTCCCTTAACGTAGTAAGAGAATCCATGTCGGTTGTTGTTTACCATCGGCGGTTTATGGAATTCATAATCAACTCCCAGATTAACACCTATATATGATGCATACCATTCAGAATAGTTTCCTAATGCAGGATCGGTACTTGTTGCGCCAAATTTGTCGTTTGATACCCCCAGTGATACATTGAAGGCAGATTGCCGGACAGGCATTCTGAATCCAAGACCAAGACTATTCTGGCTGGTACCTTTTAAATTGCCAAGCCGAGCACCGGCAGAGTTTTTATAGTCAAATAATGATAATACCTTACCTGTTTCCAGATATATCTGCTGACTTTTGACAGCCGTCATCAAAAATGCAAACAGGAAAATACCAAAAATCTTTTTCATCTTAGTCAGTTATGATTGAACAATTAGTTTTATTGATGCTGAAATATGATCAAGTCATCGCTAATGTGTGTATTATGTGATGCTATTTACTTGTTTGATCCAATTGCTGCATTTTATACTCATGGGATTTAATTCTCTAGAACTTGATCATTTTTGAGTAGAAACATTTTTTGGTGGTAGTTACCTTCAGGATATAGATTGACGGTACCAAAGTACCGACATTCAGTTTTACCTCCCGGATAGCTTCGTACTTTTCAAAATAGACTATTTTCCCATTCATATCAGAAATAGAAACATAAAAAATTTCCGGCTCCTCTTCATCTATTGTGACAGTAATATCCGAAGTAAACGGATTCGGGTATACTGATGCTGTTAAGGTCTCACCGGGAATTGTAATGACTGATGATCTGTTAAGGGGCTGGATGAATCCCTGCCTGAGAAGATAATTATTATACTGATACAGTCCGATCATGCTTGATTGACCTATACTCTGTTGCAAATAGTATTGGTGACCATTTGAAGTATAAAATTTAGATGATCCACCAACACCTAAAGTAGACCTTGATCTTGTTAATACCTGGGCTTTTACTGTTTGAAAAGAAATTAACACCAGTAAGATCGTTACCGATAACTTTAATTGTCTTCTTAAGTTAATCACATCCTATAAAAAAAGTTTGAAAAATCCCAACATCAAGCAGGCATTAAAAGTAAATACCATCTCCATACTGAGAAAAACAAAATTAATTTTATTGTTTATTCAGACATAATCAAAATTAAGTCTATTATTATTAAAATCAAAACTTAAGAAGTTGTTCTGAAAACTTTAAATCAATGTAAAGAGCAGGAGAGAAGGGATGGGATGGGATAGGATGGGCTATATTTTCATATTAAGATCAGATTTCCCTATCTTTATAGCTACAATATTAAAACAGTTCATAGATGAAAAATCAATCTGCAGCTAAAATATCCAATGACCTGAATTCAAATGAGGTTCTGGTAATCACCTCGTTTTGCATTCTCTTCTTTTTCCTTATTGGGATCAAATCCTTCGCGCAGGGAACGGGAACTCTGCTTACAGGTTCAGGTGTGGCTGTCCTGGCAGTCGATACAGACAGACCTGTAGCGATGATTAACAAAGGTGTCTATGGTCAGTTCCTTGAACATATCAACCATTCTGTTGAGGACGGACTATTCGCTGAACAGGTTCAGGGATGTGGATTTGAGGGAAAAGATTTTGAGACTTACTGGAAACCTTTTAGCACCAGTGGATCCGCAACTATTGCACAAATAGCTTTTAAAAACGGGGAAAAAAGCCTTCAGCTGAAAGCTCAGAAAGGATCCGCAGGTGTTAGTCAGGGCCGTTTTTACTTTCAGAGTGGTTTTGAATATATCGGATCTCTATGGGTAAGTAATGTCGATGGATCGCTTAAGCTCACCTTGCGGATAAAGGATTCAGCCGGTAAACCAATAAAAGAGATCCCACTTAAGGTGAAAGGCAGGGAATGGAAGGAGATGCCATTTTCCTTCAGCTCTCCGGTCACAGACACTCATGCTCTTATGGAGATTGAAGCAGTTGGAACAGGCACTATTCTGGTAGATTTTATATCTCTGGTGCGTGCCGACCTGCGCAATTCCGGAATGATGCGTCCCGACCTGGTCAAAGCACTCGATGGGCTGAAAGCTCCATTCATCAGGTGGCCTGGCGGATCTTTTGCCTCTACATATAAATGGAAAGATGGTATAGGACCCTACGTGTCCCGCAAATATCATCCAAATATGATATGGGGAGGTTACTCCGATTATTATGGTTTTGGAACGGATGAATTCATGGAGCTCTGCAGGCAGTTAAAGACTGAACCACTGATTGTTCTTGCTGCAACAACTACTAATCAGGAGGAGATAAGATATGCAATGGACTGGGTAAGATACCTTAATGATCCCATCACCACTGAAATGGGAAAATTAAGGTCGATGAATGGTCATCCCATGCCGTACGATGTCAGATATTTCCAGATAGATAATGAACCTATGAACCATGGACTTACACCCGAGAAGTACGCTGCAATCGTAAATGCCTATGGCAGTGAGCTGAGAAAGATTGCCCCTTCGGCAAAGATCGTTGCCTGCGGTCAGAAAAGGTCCAATGACCTTATCTGGAGCGAGAAAATCATTGATATGGCCGGAGATAATTTTGATATACTCGGATGTCATAACTATGAATATGAAAATGAAAACTACCAGACCGGGCTTTACAGGATAGGCGATTACCTCATCAAACTCAGGGATTTCGTCAGGAATTCAAAACATCCGGATATCAAACTTGCCGTCCTTGAGTGGGGACTTTGCAGGACCTACGACTGGAGAGCAGGACTTCATACTGCCGGAAGTCTGATTATGTATGAAAAGCTTGGCAAAGAACTTCTGATGACATGCCCTGCACTTCTTTTGCGAAATACATCCGATGATCCTACATGGACCTCTTTCATCTACCACGATCATGTTTCCTGGTTCCCCGGGGGAGGGTACGTGGTTGAAAAACTTTTCCGTGAACACTATGCAGAGAATTATCTTGCTTCAACAGAAGGCTGCTATGCCGATATCACGAATAGAAACCAGTTCTTCAATAATATTTCGCAAATGAGACCTGAGGATTGGAAACCAGGTACTCTCGAAGCAATTGCTACAAGTTCGTCAGATGGCAAGAGGTTAGTTATCAAAGCAGTGAACTATGAAAATGTAAGTCATACCTTGCTTACAAGACTGCAGGGTTCCAAACTGACTGACAATGCAGATGTGAAAATATTTACCTTAGCTGCCGGACTTCTTGACAAGGCTTCAATTGAAAATCCGGGGGTGGTAAAACTCAATGAGACCAGCATACCTTTTTCCAAAGATATGGCATTGGTAATAGCTCCTTATAATGTTGTAGTAATTGAGATTACAATGAAATAACTGCTTTACACTATGCCTGAATTAGTTCAAGCGGAATATCCCTTAACCTTGAAATATCTTCTATCTTCTTCCTGACATCGAACCCTGCCCGGCAATTCACATTGCATGTTCCACAGTTATCGCATTGTTTTAAAATTCCTGCATCTGCCAGTGTGTGGTATGCCTGCTCAGGATTTTTATATCCGTAGGCATACATATAGCTCCTCATTATTGTAGGAATATCAAGATTTCCCGGACACTGAGGCAGACATTGTTTGCACTGGTGACACCAGATACCGGTTTCAGAAAGTTGTGCCGTCAGTTTAAGATCTTTTAATTCCTGGTCAGTCATTTTAAGGTCCTTTATCATGGTCAGGTTTTTCTGGAGTTGTTCAAGCGATGACATTCCTGATACAATGGATGTAATATTTTCATTCCGTAGAACCCATTTCAGAGCAGCAGTAATATTGACCGGCTCACCTGATTTGTCACGTGCAGCGCCGGCTGTTGATTTCATTCCCACTATACCCATACCTGCTTTTACGGCATATGCAAGTGCTTCATTCATGGATTCCTTATTTAGAGTCTTGTAGTTATAACCAGGCATTGCCACATCATATACCCCGGTATCAGCTGCTGCTTTAAGAGCTTCTTCGGTATCACTATGTGATGCAATTCCAAGAAAACGAGTTTTGCCCTGCTTTTTCAGCTGGGTCATGGCTTTCAGAACTCCGGCATTCATGACAGTTTCCCTTTTTCCTGCATAAGGGAATAGCACAAAATCAACATAATCGAGTCCGAAACGCTTCAGACTTCCCTCTGCTTTTTTGATGTACGCGTCAGCGTCAAAACCATTTGGGAAAGTACCGGTACGCTGATCCATACCGTCGGGTGGTACAGCTGTGCCAATAATAAAAGAGTCACGTGGCAGACCTTTCAGACCTTCTCCTACCAGTTTTTCATTTTTCCCCTCACCGTAATATGTTGCTGAAAAGAAAAGTTTTACACCTGCTTCATAAACAGCTCTGACAAAACCGGGATCAGTTGCATCGGCAGTGCCCATGCTGATAAGTGGTATCTTAATTCCTGTTCTTCCAAGAACTCTGGTTTGCAGCTCCGAAGGAGGGGTCTTAAGTCCAAAAGCATTGGCACTTCCTTTAATTATACCCGGTGCAATTGCAACACCTGAGATTCCAAGGATACTCTTCTTCAGAAATGCTCTTCTGTTATCTGTTTTCATGGCGGTAATGGTTTATATGATTGTTAGCATTTCAAAAATAAACATAATATTACGAATTTGATAAATGATTCATAGATATTATGTACGGCGTGACGGCGTGACGGATTTAACACCATGATGCCATGACGCCGTGATGCCTTGACGCCTTTATCTCTTCTGCCTTATAATTTCTAAATTAAATTACGTACTTTTCAAAAAAATACCTCAATGAAAAATTCGATTGTACTTCTGATACTGCTCTTCGCTGCTTTTACTCAGCAGCGTATTAACGTCATATCTCCCTGGGTCAGATATGATGAATCTGAAGAACTGGCCAAAAGTGCGCAGCATCCGTCTGAAAAGATGCGCTTCAAACTCATCCAGTCAAAGCTCCTGGACAAAAATGATGTATGGAAAAATGTGGCAGACCAGATATCTTTTTTTTCCGAAGAAGATTATAACAGGTTAAGACCTTTAATCCTTGAACAGGATATACCTGTTATCCAGTCATATATTAAGTCAGGTAAGCTCACCTATGAGAAGCTCACACAATGGTATCTCTACAGGATTGTGAAATATGAAAATGACAGGAAAACAGCACTTAACAACATTATTGCAATTAATCCCGATGCCGTTAAGGAGGCACGGAAGAGAGACAGGAGCAGGTCAGCTAAAAACCATCTGATCTTTGGCATGCCGGTCTTGCTGAAGGACAATATTAATTTCGGAGGCCTGCCTACCACAGCCGGAGCAAGTGCATTATTTAACAATATGGCATCAGATGCTTTTATTGTTCAAAGAATTAAAGAAAAAGGGGGAATCATACTGGGGAAGGTCAACCTGAGCGAATGGGCTAATTATCTTAGTGCATTCTGCCCTAATGGTTACAGTGCAGTAGGAGGACAAACCCTGAATCCTTATGGCCGTAAAATGATCGACTCAGGCGGATCAAGTTCAGGCAGCGGTACATCGATGGCTGCTAATTATGCCGTTGCAGCAGTAGGAACAGAGACCTCCGGTTCAATTCTTTCTCCTTCCAGTGCAAACTCCATTGTCGGACTCAAGCCAACAGTGGGCTTATTGAGCAGGAGAGGCATTGTTCCGATATCCGGAACTCTGGATACTCCTGGCCCAATGACAAGAAATGTGACCGATAATGCGATCCTGCTTTCTGCAATGAGTGGTGAGGACAGTGAGGACGGAGCAACTAAAGATAATCCGAAGAATATTAAATATAATGAAGATCTGACCTCGGGAAGCCTGAAAGGATTTCGGTTTGGTGTACTAAAAAGCATGCTGACTGATTCAATTTATAAGCTGAATGTTGAAAGAATAAAATCGCTTGGCGGTGTAACCGTTGAATTTGATCCTGAAAAAATTAATCTTCCTGGATTCGGCACCTTGCTTAGCGCTGACATGAAGATCGACCTTCCTGATTATCTGAGAAAATATGCTTCCAAAGATATTAAGTTCCGCTCAGTATCGGAGATTGCAGCTTATAACAAACAGGATTCCTTGGTAAGAATCCCCTATGGTCAGACTCTGTTTACCAGTATCATTGCATTAAATGTCAATCCTGATACCTTGCTTAAGATGAAAGCAAGATTGCATGAAAACGGAGTAAGCTATTTTGAAAAACCTATGGTGCAATATCAGTTGGACGCTATCCTGTCGATAAACAACCGAAGTGCATCATACGCTGCTGTAGCTAAGTACCCATGTCTCACTGTGCCAATGGGTTACAGGATATCCGGAGAGCCAGTTGGTTTGACATTCATTGCCAGACCTTTTGAAGAGGACAAACTTCTGAAGATGGGTTTTGCTTTTGAAAAAGCGACTAAATGCAGGAAATTGCCCGGGGATTATAAATAAGAAATCAATTTCTTATTTTCAGTTTCTCAATTCTGCCTTTAATATCGTTAATCTTTTTATCCCTCTCAAATGAAAAAGTCTTATACTCTTTATCAATAAACCCGAAGAGTAAGAGAGACTTCTTTGAGTATTCCAGACATCCCTGACTATCCCCTTGAGCCATCCTTAGCTCAGCTTCAGCATTGAAAAGTTCTGCAAGGACCTCGAGATGACCGTTGGTATAATTATGTTTCTCAAGCAGAGTCCGGGTAAGCTTATCCTCCGGGATATTGCGGAAGAATGCTGAATCCTGCTTAAGCAGATCATAATAGACTCTTTCAATCCTTTCTGAAGCCTGAGTAATGTCTCCTTTTTTTATCAAACCCAGAATAAGAGCAATAAGGTCACTTAGCATCTCGAGCATACGCAGGATGTAGTCTTTCTGATACATGGAGGGTGCCTTGTTTTAAGATCAAAGGTAGCGAAATTGATCCATCTTTTTTGCAACAAATCTATTTCCTGATCGTAAAAGGCTTTAGAGTATTACTGTCGACTCTTTTGTTCGTTTCTGTAACCTAAAATTTATTAGCATGAAAAGACTTGTCAAATTCGTGCTGGTGCTTATGGTGTTTTCCGGTATATCAGGATGCGCCATGAGCAAAAAGGACTACCGGGAACTCAGAGGTTTGATGCTCCTTGAGGATACACAGATCGTCAGAAACAGGCCATACCATTCTAAACAGAATGTGAAGAACATAAGGTATGCCCAGAAGAAATATCATAAGGATGTGAAGTACAGAAGGCTACAGCTTCGCCCTTAGATATTGGACAGGCCAACTAATATCGTCTCCCAGAGTATGAGCCGAATGCAGGGCAAAATATGGATCCCTGAGAGATGCCCTGGCAAACAATACAAGATCTGCCTGTTCTTTCATTATAATATCTTCTGCCTGTGATGGTTCAGTGATCAATCCCACTGCACCGGTCAATATTCCGGTCTCTTTCTTTATTCGTTCTGCAAAAGGGACATTATATCCGGGCCCCACTGGAACTTTAGCACCCGGAACCAATCCTCCTGATGAACAGTCGATAAGGTCAACTCCATCTGATCTCAGGATTGATGAAAGTTTTACAGATTCCTCTTCATTCCAGCCTCTTTCTGCCCAGTCGGTTGCAGATATTCTGATAAATAAGGGGAGGTTTTGAGGCCATTCAGCTTTTACTGCTTTTACAATTTCGAGGAGCAGGCGGATCCTGTTTTCAAAACTTCCCCCCCAATTATCTGTTCTGTAATTACTTAATGGAGAGAGGAACTCGTGGATAAGGTAGCCATGTGCGGAATGTATTTCTATTACTTTATACCCGGCTTTCAGAGCGCGACCAGCCGCAGATTTAAAATCATTTATAACCTTTCTGATTCCGTCCTGATCCAGCGACTGGGGCGAATCTTCTTCAGGATGATAAGGAATTTTTGAAGGAGCAAGGGTGGTCCAGCCGCCATTCTTTAAAACTATCTGCCTTGCACCCTCCCAGGGCCTTGCACAGCTTGCCTTTCTTCCGGCGTGAGCCAGCTGAATACCGGCTACAGCTCCATGCCGATGAATAAATGAGGTTATCCGTTGGAGAAACTCAATATGATCATCCTTGTAGATACCTAAATCACCAGCTGTGATCCTGCCTTCTTCCGAAACTGCGGTAGCCTCTGTAATGATCAGTGCTGCACCTCCTATTGCCCGGCTTCCCTGATGAACCAGATGCCAGTCATTTGCGAATCCATCTACAGAAGAATACTGGCACATTGGTGAGACAACAATCCGGTTCTTTAATTCGATCTCTTTTATTTTTATCGGTGAGAATAATTTTGACATTGCTATTTTTGTTTTAAGAATGTCCCGAAATATTGTGCGGCTGGTAAAGCTCTTCCAGTCTCGTAATCTCATCCTGAGATAATTTTACTGACAGGGAGGCAACAGCATCCTCCAGTTGATTGAGCTTCGTTGCTCCGATAATTGGAGCAGTAATAACAGGTTTGCCAAGCAGCCAGGCGATGGCTACCTGGGCTCCGGAGATTCCTCTCTGGTTAGCTATTTCAGTCACCCGGTTTGCAATCTCAAAATCCGAATCCGAATGGTAAAGCATCTTTCCGAACTGGTCTGTTCTGGCCCGTAAAGTTTCATTTCTTTCCTTAGACCTGTTCCCTGTCAGCAATCCCCTGGCCAATGGAGACCACGGAATGACAGCGATTTTCTGATCAAGACATAATGGGATCATTTCCCGCTCTTCCTCACGGTAGGCAAGATTATAATGCGGCTGCATTGAGACAAACCGTGTCCAGCCATTGAGGTCTGATGTATATAATGCCTTTGCAAATTGCCAGCTATGCATTGATGATGCACCGATGTACAAAGCCTTTCCAGCCCTGACAACATCGTGAAGTGCTTCTATTGTCTCTTCAATCGGGGTATCATAATCCCAGCGGTGTATCTGGTAAAGATCCACATAATCAGTCTTTAATCTTTTGAGACTGGCATCAATAGCGCTCATTATGTGTTTACGGGAAAGTCCGCCATCATTAGGACCCTGACCCATCGGGTTAAATACCTTGGTAGCCAGAATTACATCATCACGCCTGGTAAAATCTTTAAGGGCTTTGCCAACCACTTCTTCACTGGTGCCATATGAGTAGATATCCGCCGTATCAAAAAAGTTGATCCCAAGTTCAAGGGCTTTTTTTATGAAAGGCCTGCTTTGTTCTTCATTTAAAGCCCATTGCCAACGGTCTGTTGGTTTGCCGTAGGTCATTGTTCCAAGACATATCCTGGAGACCTTCATTCCTGTATTGCCAAATCTTATGTATTCCATATGTTTATTCTTTTTTGTATGAATATACGATTTTTTCTTGAAACCTGCTTTGCTTAAGCAGAGAGGGGGCCGGGGGCATAGCCGTCAACCTGAGGATTAGGAATCTGGGAAACAGGGAGGGATTTTAGCCGGAAACTGAATATTAAGTTCAGAAATTAAGTCTGTTATATTTCCCCATTTTTTGAACTAATCTTTATACACGTCTGGTTGACACCAGAGGTGTCGACTTCCAATAGCCCGGGTCACGCCCCGGGTTGAAATATCCAAACCATCGCAACAACCCCGGAGGGGTTGACTTCAATTGTTTAATTGATAAGGATTTCATAAATTTACATAGTGCTAATTTTTAAATGGAATAATTATGTCTACTTACACTCAAATTCTGTATCAAATTGTCTTTGGCAGTAAAGACTATACTAGTTTCCTTAGCCAGGAAAATCAGGGTTTATTATTTGGATACATAGTCGGTATGCTGAAAAAAAGAAACTGTCATCCGTATCAAATTGGTGGATATGAAAATCATGTTCACATTGTTACTCATCTCTCACCAACAATTAACCTTGCTGCGCTTGTAAGAGAAATTAAAAAAGCCAGTCACGAAATGATGGGAACCAAAAAAGAAGCATTCCCGCATTTCCCAGGATGGCAGGTTGGCTATGGTGCTTTCACATATCATATATCCATGAAATCAATATTGATTAAATATGTTTTAAATCAGGATCAGCACCACAAAAAAGTCACTTATAAGGATGAGTTGATCCAGCTACTTAACGATAATCTGGTACCGTATAAGGAAGAGTATCTGATCATTTAATGGTATCAGAATAATCCTTCCCTTAATACTCCGCAGATTATCCTGTGGTAATTAGAAGTCAACCCCTCCGGGGTTGGTAAAATTATATTGTTTTTTACCACGGGTGTAACCGTGGCTATTGGAGGTCCAGCCCTCCGGGCTGGCTAATTCATGATTTATGTCAATTGGCTGATAATTAGGCGACTTATCTTCTTCAGCATCATCCTATCGTTATGGCATAAAATAATGTTTATATTAATTTTGGTATCTATGCTTAATAAAGATGTGTATAACAAGCAGCTTATAGGAGGGGAAATTATTTATTATAATCTCTTATTCCCAACTCTTAAGTTGACCGCTAGGGGCCGGGGGGTGAGTACGTGAAATAAAGGAGGATCAAAGGAGGTATTCTTAAAAATTTTAAAAGTAGAACAGGAAGACAAGGGAAGAAGTAATCAAATACGAAATACATTATATTTGATATATATAAAAGATCTGACTAAAAAATTCTTTAACAGGATGAAAATCAAAATCATACTTCCGGTAATAGTAATAATACTGCTATCATTATTTCAAAATATTCAGCTGCTATCTCAAGTTGCAACTGCAGGACAAAATGCAGCAGCCATTCAGAAGTTCAGCAAAACCATTCTTGGGGAGAATGTCTTTGTTTTCGATCCGGCGATGGATATGAAAGAGATCCAGACAGTTATAGATACAATCTTCAACAGACAATCTGCGAGGAGAGGTGAATTCAGCAGAAACCGTTATTCACTGCTATTCAAACCGGGTAAATATAGCCTTGATATCAAAGTTGACTATTACATGCAGGTACTTGGTCTTGGAGAATCACCTGAGGATGTTGTAATAAATGGGGCAGTCAGATCAAATACCACTCATGGGAACAGTGTTCTGACAAACTTCTGGCGTGCAGTGGAAAACATGACTATAATTCCTGCCGAAAACTCCACCATGGTATGGGGAGTCTCACAGGCGGCTCCATTGCGCAGAGTATACATAAAGGGTAATTTGCAGCTATTCGACAAAGGATATGCCAGCGGTGGATTTCTTGCCGATTCCAAAATTGACGGTACGGTGACCTCCGGTCCTCAACAACAGTGGTTTTCAAGGAATACGGAATGGCAAAAATGGGAAGGTGGAGTCTGGAATATGATGTTTGTCGGAGTTCCTCAGGCACCTGCCGGAGACTGGCCGGATAAACCTTATACCACGATTGAAGAGACTCCGGTCATACGTGAAAAACCATACCTGGCATTCGATAAAAAAGGATTCAACATCACAATACCTGAACTTAAGTATAATTCAAAAGGGGTTGACTGGATAAATCATGTGAAGCCGGAAAGGAGATTGTACATGGATCAGTTCTATATTGCCAGGCCCGGAGTTGATAATTCTGAAACAATCAATACGGCATTGAAAAAGGGAAAGAACCTGCTAATTACGCCGGGAAGGTATTTTCTTCATGAAAGTTTAAAAGTGACCAGGCCCCGTACTGTAATTATGGGCATTGGACTTGCAACACTTATTCCCGATAATGGAAACTCAGTAATGGATATCTCCGATGTTGACGGAGTAATTGTTTGCGGACTTACAATAGATGCAGGAACAGTTTTCTCTGAAAAGCTCCTATTGGTGGGAGAATCGGGTTCAGTCAAAAGTCACAGGTCGGATCCCACCTTTCTCTACGATATCTTTTTCAGGGTGGGAGGCCCTGCTGAAGGATCAGCCTCCTCATGTCTGGTTGTAAACAGCAAAGATGTCTGTATGGATCATCTCTGGCTTTGGAGGGCCGATCATGGTAATGGAGTTGGATGGGAGAAGAACAGGTGCGCTAATGGCCTCATTGTCAACGGTGATAATGTAACTGTTTATGGGCTTTTTAACGAGCATTTCCAGGAGTATCAGACTCTCTGGAATGGTAATAACGGGAGAGTATATTTCTACCAGAGTGAGATGCCCTATGATCCTCCGACTGTTGATTCATGGAAGCATGAAGGGACTTATGGCTACGCTTCTTATAAGGTTTCGGATAATGTAAAAAATCATGAGGCATGGGGAGTAGGAATATATAACGTATTTTATAATGCACCCGTTGTTGTGGATAATGCCATTGAAACACCTGTTAATATTGAAGATAAGATTCACCATATGATTATTTACTGGCTTAACGGTAATAAAGAAAGTACTGTAAAAAGCATCATTAATGGAAAGGGCGGTAGTATTAGCATCTCGAAAAGGAAAGCTGTGATGTAAATATTTCTTTGTATCTTGATTACAAAATTTGTTTCTAATCAATAATCAACAAATCCATGCTCAAAAACTATTTTATTACCGCTTACCGGAATATTGTAAAGAATAAATTCTATTCCGTTCTTAATATCTTCGGACCTGCAATCGGTATAACCTGCGCTATACTGATTTTGCTGTATGTTCAGGAAGAACTGACTTTTGACAAGCAGAGTAAAAATTATACTCATATATACCGTCTGGAAAGTGATTTTAATATTTCCGGAAAAGCCACACTTGCAGGACTTACACCCGTGCCTATGGCACCTACACTTAAAGATGAATACCCTGAAATAAAAGAGATCACCAGGTTCGCGGGTTTTAGTCTTCAGGATATCCTGTTCCAGTATAAAGATCTGAAGTTCTTTGAAGACCAGATATACTTTGCTGACTCTACAGTCTTTGATATTTTTAATTATAAATTTGTTTTAGGATCACCTGAAAAAGCTCTTAATGAGCCAAATACAATTGTAATAACCAAAAGTTTCGCTTCCAGATATTTTGGAAAAGCAAATCCGATAGGAGAATCTTTGACCACCAGTAACTTCGGCAGCTGTCGTGTTACGGGTGTTATTGAGGATGTGCCTTTCAATTCGCACCTCAGGTTTGATTGTCTGCTCTCAATGGCAACAATCATCAAGCTTGCAGGAAACGCGCAATTCAATAACAGGAGCACTCCGGCGTACTGGAATATTTCTGTTTTTTCCTATATCCTCCTGAATGATAATGCAAAGATTGAAGATCTCCTTGGCAAATTTCCGGGCTTTTATGAAAAACATATGAGTTCACTCGGGAAACAGATAAATGCGACTTTCAAGCTAAAAGCCACCAGGATTGATAAGGTTCATTTCGGATCGAAGCTCGAATTTGATCTGCCTGTAGGTAATTTCAGTTACATAATAATTTTCTCACTCGTTGGGGTATTTATGCTGCTTATTGCCAGTCTCAATTATATGAACATGGCAACCGCACGGTCGACAAAAAGATCAAAGGAGGTCGGTTTACGAAAAGTAACAGGTGCGAGCAGAGCGATCCTGATCAGACAATTTATAAGCGAATCAATGGTACTTGTGATAGTGGCACTCCTTATCGCCATGGTGGCAACAATATTCATTATTCCTTCATTTAATGCATTAACCGATAAGGCATTAAAAATAAGTAGTCTGTTTCAACCGCTTACTTTGGCATTAATTCTGGTGATCACACTCTTTGTGGGTCTGATCTCAGGCAGCTACCCTGCATTTTTTCTATCTTCCTTTTCACCTGTTGAGGTTCTTAAGAGTAATGTTAATCCTCGTCAGGGGAAAGGTCTTCTAAGAAAGATCCTGGTCGTTTTTCAGTTTGCTATCTCCGGAACCTTAATTATCGGAACAATAATAGTATCAGGTCAGCAAAGATTTATAAGAAATAAGGATCTTGGTTTGAATAAAGAAAATGTGATGATCATTCCTGTAAGGGATACGGCATTTCTAAACCGCAAGATGCAGTCATTTAAGGACGAGTTATTAAAACTCCCGGAAATTAAAGGTGTTTCATCTTCTCAATTGGTTCCTCCGTTAATGGCAAGCAAAGTCGTTTTCCAGATTGAAAAGGAGGGGAAAATGGTGGAGCTGGCTACAAGCTTTTCAGTTGTCGATCATGAATTCATAAATGTTATGCAAATGAAATTCCTTGAAGGCAGGGATTTTGACAGGTCAATAACGACAGATCTGACTAAGGCTTTTATTGTTAATGAAGCTGCAGTAAAAGCTTTCGGATGGGGAAAAGATGCTCTTGGAAAGAAGATCAGATTTGGAATTAACCCGACCACAGGAGTGGCACAAAGAGAAGGTGTGGTGATTGGCGTGGTAAAGGACTTCCATTTTACATCAATACATAATCCTATTGAACCCTTTATTTTTGTTGTGAGCCGGAATCCCAATCAATATTTTTATGTCAGGCTGAGCGGTAACAATATTCCAGCCACAATAGAAAGTGTTAAGAAGGTTCAGCAGGATATGGGTAATACCCTTCCGTTCAACTATTTTTTCTTTGCCGATAAGCTTAATGAGATGTACACCGCTGAAAATAAGCTCAATGCTCTCTTCAATATCTTTTCTCTCATGACAATCTTTATTGCATGCCTGGGGCTGCTTGGACTAACATCATATGTAACAGAACAGCGCTCGAGAGAGACCGGACTGCGCAAGATCATGGGAGCACGTGTCGATCAGATAGTCTGGTTGCTCAATAAGGATTTTCTTGTTCTGGTGCTAATCTCAAACCTGATATCCTGGCCAGTGGCATTTTATCTGATGGATAAATGGTTGCTCGGATTCGCGTACAGGATGGATTTCGGGCTTTCTCCTTTAGTAGTGGCAACAGTTTATCCCTTCATGATCTCAATGATACTGACACTTACGATTGCTCTCATCACAATAAGCATTCTTTCAACAAAAGCAGCTTATGTGAATCCGGTTGAGAGCGTAACACGAGAGTAGAGGGTAGACCGGGAGATAGTCAGATTACAGCTTCAGGCTCTTTCTAATAAGGCAATATCGAACTTTTTCATTTGAAGGAATGCCCTGGTTACTCTTTCAGATCTTTCAGGATCGCCAAGCAATTTGGAAAGGATTTCAGGAATAATCTGCCATGAGACTCCATATTTATCTTTTAGCCAGCCGCATTGGCCCTCTTCACCTCCTTCGGTAAGCTTGTCCCAGTAATAATCAATTTCTTTTTGCGTTTCACAAAATACCTGGAAAGATATCGCTTCATTGAATTTAAAAATTGGTCCTCCGTTTAAGGCGGTAAAAGGCTGACCGTTTATCTGAAAATTTACAGTCATCACAGAACCGGCATCTCTTCCGTGAATTTCTTTTCCCTCCGTTCCGTACCTTGTTATATTCTCAATTACAGAGTTTTTGAATACGGAAGTATAAAAATTAGCTGCTTCTTCAGCCTGATTGTCAAACCATAAGCAAACTCCAATCTTTTGTTCTGCCATTTCTTATTCAGATTAAAGATATAGATCCAATATTCATAATATTGAACAAACTAAATCCGGGTTTGTTTGTGTTGCCAATTAAAAATCCGCCAGTGTGGCCCACATTGCAACTAAGCTGGCCTGATCAAGAACAGATTTGTACTGGTCTTCCTTTTCTCCTTTCCAGTCTTTGCTGAACAGTCCATCTTTACTGCGGACATGATTCCATATCTGGTTCATATTATCTCTGAAGAGGGTAAGGTATTGTGGGTCTTTGTCAATATAATAAAGTTCAATATAACCTCTGAACAGGATTGAATTAAACCAGTTACCTGTGTTTTTGAAAAGTTTTATTTTTTTCCCCTCTGGCGTGGTAAATTCTTCAGTAAAATAGTCAATCGCTGATTTTGCTATGTGCCGGGCTTCATCAAGGTAGGTTTTATTACCTGTGAGTTTGTAAATCATGGCAGTCGCCTGTAACATTTGTCCGCTGTTATAGGTGTATTTCCTCCGGCTTATTCTGCCGGAAAGATTTTTATTGTCAAAATAGAGATGATCGGTTGAATCCTGCAAGTTAATTTTTGTCCAGTCGTAAATGCGAAGGCCCCAATTAAAATATGTGCTGTCATGTGTCGCCTCAAAAAGCTTGAATGCCAGAACAGAAGCGGGAGCATTTGAGCAGGTATTCTTCGATTCTTTTTTCTGTTCACACCAGTAGATGCCACCACTGAGCTGATCGTCCCACCCGCTGATAATAAATCTCCATAAATTAATCGATTTCTCAAGGTATTCTTTTTTCCCGGTCAGGATGTATGATTCACAAAAATCCAGGGCGAGCCAGACATTATCGTCATAATAGCGGTCGGACTTACCTGTTAATGTAATGTAAGACTGGTAACAGGAAGGTTTTCGTATAGTATCGCAATATTGCTCAAGTCCTGGCAGAATTTTTCTCTCCAGCAATTGCCGGAATTCTTTATCACTGGTTGTTTTCAATAGTGCATTTACTGCTGAAAACACTCCGGAAGCAGGCCACAGATAGGCAACACGAGGTGCGATGATAGTGTCACCGGCTACCATATACCTTACATTATTCCCGGGTTTTTCGGGGTAAAATTCCTTAAGGAGGTTATTGTGGCCTGCGTCGTATAATCTTAATATTGCCTGAAGTGTCGATTTTGCCCTAGTCAGATCATCCTTCTCTGAGGCTTTTGGAAAAGTTTTGCCGGATTGTAATGTCCCTGAATCCAGTCCCCCCAACTCCCCCTTCACTTCGTTCAGGGCAGGCTCTGAAGGAGTGCCAAAAACTCCGGCAAGAAGGAGAAAGAGGGCTGAGCTGAAATGAATCTTTTTCATAATTCAGGTTTTTTTATTTTGTCCGATCTCAGCTCCCTGCTTTATCAGCTGACTCCGGAGCATTTCAATATCTACCTCCTTGGGTGATTTTTTTGTTTTCACGCAAAGCGCTGCAGATGTACCTGCAGCCTCACCGATGCACATTGTCGGTGCCATTGCCCTCCACGATTCATAAGACTGCTGATCAGAAGAAATACATCTGCCTGCCACGATCAATCCTTCAATCTTCTGTGGCAAAAGACACCTGTAGGGAATCTCGTATCCTTCATGCTCCAGATAGCGTCTGTATCCGTAATAGCTTATTATCGGACAGGCAGACATGGCAATCGAATCGTCAAATTTTCTGCCTTTAATTGCATCATCCGCGTTTGTTTTATAAAGTCCCTCGATAAAGCGTGTTTGTCTTATTCCCATCATAGGAGCTGTCTCAATCAGGGTCGCTCCATCCAGTAAAGGAGCAAGCTTTTCCTGATTCCTTTTAAAATTTTCAAACACCCCTAATCTGGTTGTAATCTCACCCCTGGTTATCTCATCTGCATTTACGCCATTTATATCTGAGGTTGGTCCCCAGAAAAGGAGGGTGTTTTTAGCGCGGGGACCTCCAAGCTTGTCGGCATACTTTGGATCAACGCTTACCTTGTACATTAAACAGTTAGGAAGATGCTTATCGTTTTTTATGTCGGCCATCCAGTACGGAACACCTGCTTTTGAAGAAACATCAGCATCACCGCTGGCATCTATTATTACCTTTCCGAAAATAGCCTGCCTGCCTGATTTGTTTTCTACGATCACGCCGGTAATGTTATTACCTTCCATAATCGGATCGACAAATAATGTATGAAACAATATCTGTACGCCTTCGTCATGGAGCATTTTAGTAAGTATATATTTAGTTTTTTCTCCATCTATTGCGTAGCTATAACTCATATTGCCTTTTTCAGTACCATATGTTTCCTGTTTATAGCTGGAAATTCCCAGTCCATCAATATCCCTGATTCTCAGGATCACCTCTTCTGCAATACCCTTGCTTGTTTGAAGTCCATCTGGCTTAACCTGGTTGCGGAAACCATTAATATTCAACATTAAGGAGGCTGTTGCCGTCCCGCCGAAAAATGGGAATCTCTCAATAATAAGTGTTTTGGCACCATTTCTCACACTGGCAAGAGCTGCTGCAAATCCTGCCGGTCCTCCGCCCACAACAATTACATCAAATCTGCCATAGACCTTTAAAGCCCTGGAGGGTTCATTATACACCTCCTTTTCCTGAGATATTAAAGGTTCGCGAATTTGTCCGGTCAGTTTTCCTCCGATCAGCGAGAATGCACCTGCTGTCAGTGAATTATTGAGGAACTTTCTTCTGTTGATCTTAATTTGTTTCATAGCTATTTTAATCAGATTATTCTCTACTAAGATATATAATTCAGCATATTTTAAATTCGTTGATCTGATTTTGTTTAAATTTGTAAAGAGAGTTCTTTGTCCGGTGAATTAAAATCGAAAATTATGGGAAAGACTATTCATTCTGAACAAAACAGTTTGAAAAGAAGAGACTTTTTTAAGATCCTTGGTGGAGGGATATTCATATTTTTTCAGCCACTGGCTCCATTGGAAATCTTTGATTTCCAGACACAACAGCGAAGATCTCTGCCGACGGAATTCAATGCTTTCCTCCAGATAGCAGAAGATGGCATGGTAAATTGTTATACCGGCAAAATTGAAATGGGGCAGGGGGCGATTACTTCTCTTGCACAGATAATGGCTGATGAGCTCGAGGTGCCATTTGAAAGGATAAAGATGGTCATGGGAGATACAGACCTTTGTCCATGGGATGGTGGTACAAACGGTTCCAACACTATACGTACATTCAGTGTCCGGGCACGGGTTGCTGCTGCAGAAGCCAGAACGGTACTGATGCAGCTGGCTTCAGAAAACCTCCATGTTCCTGTATCACAGCTGGAACTTCGGGATGGGATCATAAGTGATATCAAAAATAGCCATAGTAAGGTCAGTTATGGCGAGTTAGCCAGGGGAAAGAAGATTGAAAAACACCTTGAAGGCAAACCAGAAGTTAAGGATTACAGAAAATTCAAATTTACAGGTAAACCATATTTGCATCAGGATGCCAGACTCAAGGTTACCGGAGAAGCGAAATATTCAGCTGATATTAAATTACCAGGACTGTTGCATGCACGCATACTCAGACCTCCGTCACATGGGGCAAAACTGTCAGCCGCCGATGTATCAGAAGCTGAAAAGATAAAAGGTATCCAGGTTGTACGCGATGGCGATCTTGTTGCAGTATTGAGCGATGACCGCGACAAAGTTGATCAGGCAATTACCAGGATAAAAGCCACATATGAATTCAATGAGATCAAGGTTGATGATAAGTCAATTTTTGACCGCATTCTGAAGGCTGAATCTACTCCCAATGTTCTGAGGACTAATGGTGATCTGGAAGCAGGCAGGAAATTGTCAGATGATCTGATTGAATCTGAATTTCACAACAGTTATGTGGCACATTCCCCGATGGAACCACATGCTGCAACAGCTATTATTGAAGGAGATAAAATTACCGTATGGGTGGCTACACAGGGACCATTCCGGGTTCAGGATACTATATCCAGGGAAATGAGCGTCCCTCTTGAGAAGGTAAGAATTATAGTACCATTTGTCGGTGGAGGTTTCGGGGGAAAGTCAGCACACAACCAGGCTGTTGAGGCTGTGAAACTGGCAAAGATCACCGGGAAACCGGTAGTGGTGGCATGGACACGGCAGGAAGAGTTTTTTTATGATACCTTCAGACCCGCAGCTGTAGTGAAAATAAGATCGGGTTTAGATAAAACAGGTAAGATAACATTATGGGATTATAACACCTATTATGCCGGATCAAGGGGATCTGAGACCATATATGATGTTCCTAACGCCAAAACCACTGATTGGGGAAGGGCATCGGTCCACCCATTTGGAACAGGAGCATGGCGTGCCCCCGGAAACAATACTAACACATTTGGCAGGGAGTCGCAGATAAATATAATGGCCGCAAAGGCAGGTATCGATCAACTCGATTTCAGGCTTAGGAATCTTAAAGATGAGAGAATGATTGCAGTATTAAAAACCGCAGCAGATAAGTTCGGTTATACTCCTGCAAAGAATCCCGGCGGCAGAGGTTATGGTATTGCCTGCGGGACCGATGTAGGGACTTATGTGGCTAATATTGCTGAAGTTAATGTTGATAAGAATACCGGGCATGTTCAGGTTATCCGTGTGGCATGTGCACAGGATATGGGTTTATGCATCAACCCTCAGGGTGCAAGAATACAGATGGAGGGGTGCATTACCATGGGATTGGGCTATGCTCTCACCGAAGAAATACAATTTGAGGGTGGAGATATCAAAAACCACTCTTTTGATACATATGAGATACCTCATTTCTCTTGGGTGCCAAAAATTGACACAGTTATCCTGGACAAAAAAGATCAGGCACCTGCAGGGGGAGGAGAGCCAGCTATAATCTGCATGGGAGCCGTTATTGCAAATGCAATTTTTGACGCGGTTGGAGTAAGACTTTATCAACTGCCGATGACACCTGAAAGAATACTTAAAGCATTGAAACAGTAACTACAATCGAGACAGAATTATTATTGTTTCAATATCGTCTGAAATACTTTTTCAAGGTACATTGTTGTTGATTTCATATATTCGAAATTTACTGTCGAATAGCTGTCAGTAGATTTATGAAAATGCGGGGTTGTATCGCCATTGACATACTCCTCAGTAATCCCGATAGCATTATAGCCCTGTCTCCTGAAAGCACTGTGATCTGTCCCACCTTCCTTTGTAATGTGAATTGGAAAATTAAGTTTATTATCAGAGGCTACCCTGAGATAAATCTCTTTCAGATTTTCTGAAGGCTGTTCCAGTTCGATCGCCCTGTCACCGTCATTATCCCATCCCATCTGATCGATTGTGTGGACCGAAATAACCTTTAGAGAGTCAGCTTTGATCTTTGCAGCAAAAGCCCTGCTTCCCAGAAGTCCTCTTTCTTCTTCATCGAAGAAAACAATTAATGTATTGTATTTTCTCTTTCTTAATTCTGAAATATATTTTCCGACAGAGGATACTACTGCCACTCCTGTAGCATTATCGTTTGCTGCTGGAGATTTGGGAATTCCATCAAAATGAGCTCCGAAAATTACATATTCATCTGAACCTGTTGTGGAAGGAATTAAACCTGATATATTGGTTCCTGTTTTGCTATATGCCTGAACAGAAACCTTGCTGCAGAAGTTGTTAAGAAGAGAGGTTAAGTACTTAACACAATATTGCTTGTTTTCGCTTGTATAACGATCAGATAATTTGATTGAATCAGCAATATATGTATAACCTGTGAGGCGTGCTACAATATCTTTCTGATCTATCGGATCTTTCTTTTGCCGGTATCCGCTTTTCTCTGGTCTAACAGACAGCCCTGATGTCAGGACCAGAATTATTAGAATTGCTTTTATCATCGGTACGAAGTTAACTGACAGAGAACAGGTATAAATATATAAATATTGAAGGTAATAAATCATTTTCAGTTCAGAATTGTTATAATATTTATCACTAATGATTTATGGATAATTTAAACAGCTATCTTGATTTAGTTTTGATTATTAATCTTGTCACAATCAAATGGAAAACAACACTGTAGAAAAGATCTATTACCCATCCCAATCGGTAATTGACAACGCTTTCGTTAAGGAGTACGAAAAAATGTACAAATTCTCTGTTGAAAATCCTGAAAAGTTCTGGGAGGAACAGGCCGGGTATATTTCCTGGTACAGGAAATGGGATAAAGTACTGGACAAAAGCAATCCTCCCTTTTATAAATGGTTTGAGGGAGGTAAAACCAACATTATTCTGAATGCCATTGACCGTCATCAGGGTACGGCATTCAGGAACAAACTGGCTTTAATCTGGGAAGGAGAACCCGGTGATACCCGAAACTTCTCCTATCATGCGTTAAACCGTGAGGTTTGTCAGTTTGCCAATATTTTAAAAAGTATGGGGGTGAAAAAGGGTGATGTTGTAACAATTTATATGCCTCAGATCCCGGAACAGATATTTGCCATGCTTGCATGTGCAAAGATAGGAGCCGCTCATAGTGTCGTTTATGGTGGCTTCAGTCATGAATCACTGGCCGACCGCATTAATGATGCCAACAGCCGGGTTGTTATTACTGCAGACGGAGGATACAGACGGGGAAAAATAGTTGAAATGAAAAGTGTGGTGAACAAAGCAATGGAGTTGTCACCAACTATGGAAATATGTATTACTGTGAAAAGGACCGGAGTGGATGTTTATATGGAAAATGGCCGCGATTACTGGTTCCATGATTTGAAAGGCTTACCCATCGCATCAAACAAATGTGAAACTGAACCCATGGATTCCTCCGATATGCTGTTCCTGCTCTATACATCAGGCTCCACTGGAAAACCAAAAGCCCTCATTCATACTCACGGAGGTTATAGTGTTTATACTTCAGCCACTCACCGTATGGTTTTCGATATCAAACCGGAGGACAGATACTGGTGTGCAGCTGATCCCGGGTGGATTACCGGTCATAGCTATATTGTTTACGGACCTCTCATAAACGGATCGACAATCTTACTTTATGAAGGTGCCCCAAATCATCCCTATCCTGACAGATGGTGGAAGATGGTTGACAGATACGGTATTAATATACTCTACACATCACCAACTGCAATAAGAGGATTGATGCGCTTCGGAGATTCCTGGCCCAACAGGAACAACCTCAGCTCCCTGCGTTTGCTGGGATCAGTCGGCGAACCTATAAATCCGGAAGCATGGCGGTGGTTTTACCAGGTAATAGGCAATGGAAATTGCCCTATTATTGACACCTGGTGGCAGACAGAAACTGGAGGTTTTATGATTACTCCTTTGCCAATAACTCCTTTGAAACCAGGATCTGCAACCAAACCTTTTTTTGGCAATCTGTTTGGCATCGTTAACGAAAAAGGTACTGAGGTAAAGATTGGCGAGGAGGGTACTCTCGTAATCAAAACTCCCTGGCCTGGTATGACTGCAGGCATTTATCGTGATCCGCAGCGTTACATAGACACATACTGGAAGAAATTTCAGAAACAGGGCTGGTATGTCACAGGCGATGCGGCCAAAAAGGATAAAGATGGTTATTACTGGATTATTGGCCGTACCGATGATGTAATTAAAGTAAGTGGCTATCGTCTGGGCAGTGCGGAAATTGAAAGTGTTATGGCCAGACATCCGGCAATTGCCGAATCAGCTGCTATAGGTTTGCCTCATGAACTTAAAGGAAACGGAATTCATATTACTGTTGTCTTAAGACCCGGTTTTACTTCAGGCAAAGAGCTTGAACATGAACTAATGGTTCACATGATCGAGCACCTTGGTCCTATAGCCCGTCCGGAAGAAATTATATTTGCTGATATGCTTCCAAAAACAAGAAGTGGTAAAATAATGCGCAGAGTTCTTAAAGCAAGAGCCCTGGGTTTACCGGAGGGGGACTTAAGTACTATGGATGAGTGAATAAGAAGGCATAGAGGCGTAGATGCGTAAAGGTATAAATGAGGGAGACTGGGAGGCTGGGAGAAGGGGTGAAGGGCATAGCCGTCAACCTGAGGATTTGGCTTCGCCGAGATTGCCTTTGGCTCGATTCTTTTGCTACTCCAAAGAATATGTTCTTTTTTTCCTTGATAAAATTATTTGTTTTCTTTCTTTACTTTCTTTTGTACGACAAAACCTGTTCCTTTCTTTTCCTTGATGAAAAGAAAGGAACCTAAAGAAAAATCAAGGCTTCAGAAGCTTTTGGGGCAACTGTTCTGAGGCTTGCCCACGCATTACAACTCGTCGGCCTTCGGCCTCCTCAAACAGTAATGCTTACTAAAGGCCCTCGCAGCAAGCCTCAGAACAGTTGCTTTATCCCAAAACCTTCTAAGGCCATTTGAAAACCAATAATATATCTATTTAGGACAATTTAAGTGTTTAATTATGAGTGCGTAGGCAATCCGGAAATGGCGCGAACTTTGCCCTGGAGCGTAGAGCGGAAAGGCTTGTGTAGCGGGCGCAGCGGAAGGGCAAAGTTATCATTTCCGGCCTCCTTTTCTTTGGTTCATTTCTTTTGGAGGAGCAAAAGAAATGAACATAATTCTAAATAATTAAAAGAGGGTACCCTTTTGAAGACACCTTCCTTGACGCTCACCCCTCCGGGGTTTCGGTTCTTTGGTTACTTTCTTTTGATCAAGGAGTCCACTCTAAAAACAGTGTCACAATTTCATCAGCAAATTGGTTTTGCGTGTCTCTTTTACAGAAAATGCATCATAGGCTATTAAAATTAGTTCTGTTTTCGGTAAGAGATCCTTCATTATGTGACAAAAATGGTCAAACAAGCCTTTATTAATCTCGTATTTATGTATTCTGGTTAGATTTACTGAAATCGAGGTAAGAGTTAAATAAAACCTATTTCTTACAAGTCCTCTTAATCTTGATTTTCCATTCTTAATCCCCCGTTTTACCTCTTTAATCGTTGCTTCTACATTTGCTCTTAACTTTCTTCTTTCCTCTGGTATCTTATAAATGTTATGCAAACGTTTATGGGATAATATTCTCATCTCATTAAAGTACCATATGTGCTTTTTTTCTGTCCTTTTTCCTCCTGCTGCCTTTGCTATACATTTGTCCTGATATGGACATAATTGGCATCGTTCATTATCAAAAACAGCTTTCCCAATCCTCGCACCTTCTTTATTGTTTGTAATCTCTCCTTTTACCCTTTGACCTTGACTGCAACTTACCCATAAATATCCAGCCTCGTCCTCTTCTATCTTTAATTTCGTTTGAGATTTTCTTCCTCTCACCGCGGTTTGAATAAGCATTATTGAGTTATTCTGTGTAATGACATCTACAGTTGGGTTGCCATAATTCCCATCTGCATGATATTCAGACAAATCAGGTGTCTTCTCCACCATGGATGGTAACCTTTGTGCTAATATATTCGCATCATCTTCATTGTTAGGAGTCACCGTTACATCTGTTATCAAATTAAACTTATTCCCTGGATTTGCAGTCTCTGATATATGCCCATTAAAACCTTTGCCATTCGCCCTTCCTTTATTCCTAAATGTGGCTTCTGTATCGTCGGGAGAAAGTAGTATACTACTATGTAATTCATTGGAGGGTATAACCTCTACTTTGCTTTCTGCTACTACGAAATGTTCGTTATAAACACGATTAAATATTGAAAAACCAGCAGCATCCTTATACTTATCACCTAACTGGATATACAGCTTGTGATAAACGTCTGCTAGCTGCTTGATCTCTTTTGGCAACTCATCCTTTTCGATCTTGTATATATATTGACCTGCAGTTTGTCTGGAGTAAGCAGCTAACAACTCCATATAAGCTTCTTTATCTTCAGTATCTAAAATACGGTAAAAACGGAGTAATACCTCTATCAATAATTGTAAACGTGTGAAATCAAATATGTTAGAGCCTAATAAGAAGCTATCTCCTCGCTGTATATCAGTCTTTATTCCAAATTCTTTTAATTGAGTTGAGGTTAAACTATCAAACACCTCCGTTAACAAGTCCCTGCCTGTCTGAATATAATATTCTATTACTTTTTTCTGGAAATTAAAGATGCTTGCTTCAGCAAAAACACTACCACCAAGATTTTGCACACCAATAGCATGCCTTGTCAAAAGATTAAAATTCAAGTTCATAAACAACTGCTGGTAGGTCCAGTTATAGAGATGTTTTAGTATCAATGCACCAACCAATTGATTAACAGGAACATTAGGTCTGCTTTTCTTAGTTGAGTATAATACATCGAATTCCTTCTCATTAATCTTAGAGAAGATGTTAACGAAAAAACTATGCTCTATAGAGGTCTCCATCATGGAAAGTTGACTGTCAGACAATGAGTCAGTTATACCAAAAAGACCATATTGTTTATACGATTCGTTTTTCTTGAACATGGAGTGACTTATTATTCTGCAATATAATCAAAATAAATCACTTAAACAATTGTATATCAAATATATAAATAATTTTTTACCTTTTTAGAGTGGACTCATCAAGCAAAAGAAAGTAAGAATAAGTAGTGAAAATCAACCACCCCGGTCGGGAGAGTAAATATTGTATATATCAGATAATCAATCGATCCCGACCACCCCTCCTTCAAAAGGAGGGGAAATTGTTTATTATAATCTCTGTCTCGTCCTGAAATAGGTTTACAGAAAAAGTAAACTTAAAAAAGGATTATGGGGCTCATAACAAATCAATTGAACCAATAAGAAATCTTTACAAGCAGACCCCGGTTTTTAGCATGAAAGTTATCCGGGAAAGTATTTTCAGTATAGACAATAAAGAGATCCGATACCGGTGCAAAACGCCATTGGAAACGAAGGTTCAAATTTATATTATCAATCTGATTATTATACTGTATGAAGCTCGTAAAGAAGAGTTTACTTGTAAACGTAAAATCGAGCCTTGGACCTATCAATATCAGCTCGGCGCTATTATAAGGCAATGGAAGCGAAATCTTATTATATGATGTTACCAGGGCTATACTGCCATAGGGTTGAATACGGTAATTCAATTCTCCGTTAAGAGACCACCTTGATCCATTATAGTAACCACCGTAGGAAGAACCCAAAAGAATATTGAATGGTTTGCGGATATCAGACACATATGTTGCACCAATCTCTCTCCAACTGAATTTTTCTCCGGTTTCAAGACTGTCACCCCCGGTATTGGTCGGATCGAAAGGAGCTCTGAGCCTGACGAAGGTATCTTTCACATTTACCGACGCCGTACTTTTATTCGTCCATTCAAAAGAATAGAGCAATTGCGTCTCCCTGTCAGTAATTTTATAAGAAGGATCAAAAAACATATCGAGTTTAAAACCGGGTCCATGACTTACCAGGTTACCCGAACGGGGAAAGAACTTATACTGAAGCACAGGATTAACTTCATAATAGCCATTCCTTCTGATATACCCGACTTCAGAAATATAGCCTTTACCTGTAAGTGACTGATTAAGAGTAGCAGTTAAATATTGCGATGAATAAGTAATATTTGCAGCAGCTGCATCACCGGATGCTGATCCACTGTAAAAAGAACGATGCCAAAAGGTTTTTCCTGTCCAGCGGTTGTCTTTACTGGCAAGGTTGAATTCTAATCCGGCAACACGATTAAAACGGTGACCGGTAAATGAACTATCACCATGCAGATACAGGGCCTGTTTATTGATAAAAAAGGCAGATAAATTTGAGCGGTTGAAGACTTTCCTCTGGATTACAGCGACAGCAAAATTGTCTGACTGGATGGTTCCCTGGTTTCCGGTCTGTATATCCATTAATCCCATTCTCAAGTCATTGCCTATCTTGCCGCTAAGACGTGCTCCAGCTCTTACCGGGACGTCGAGTCCGATCCGACGTGAGAAAAAAGGCCTGACAGTTTCGCTGCCGAGGTTAGCAAATAGATCTGAGTTTTCAAGGTAAAACTGTCTTTTTTCAGGAAAGAATAACTCAAACCTGTCAAGATTAGTCTGCTGTCTGTCGACCTCAACCTGCGAATAATCCGGATTAACTGTGAAATCAAGATTCATCGATGTCGTCAGGATGACTTTTGCATCTATACCGGCAGTGGGTTTCATATTAATTTTTTCACTATTCGAAACATTCTGTGTTGCCTTCAGGGAAACATATGGAATAACGGAGAACATGGTTCCGGATGAGGGTAATGGTTTATCCCATTTCAACGAACCGGTAAATGCCAGGGTTGCTGTTGCAAATTGCCTGGGCATAGGGGCCCAGCTCGATTTCTCATTTGTTTTCAGATCGAGCCTGCTGAAATTTATTCCCCATTCCTGCGCACCTCCCGGATAACGCATGCTTCGAAAAGGTATGGCAAACTCTGCAACCCATCTGTCGTCCCAGTTTTTTACTGCTGACCTCCATTTAATGTCCCAGTTTAAATTTACAGTCCCCCCGTTAGCCTGGATCCCATCCCATTGTGCACCGGCAGGAGTGACCCCAAATGAGAAACCATTAGTCTGGTCACTGAATGTATCTATGAATACAAGAAAATTGTCATTTTTATTGAAGTTAAAGTCGCGTCGCAACGATTCAACAGGGCGTTTGCCCGGAGTGGGATCAAAGCAGGTGATAGCCATATATAGAGTTTTCTCCGTGTATGTCAGTCTGACTTCAGTCTGTGCCAATGCAAATCCTGTATCGGTTGGCTGAACTCTTTGAAAATGTACGGCAGATTCTGCAGATGTCCATATAGGTTCATCAAGAATACCATCAACCGTTATTTCATCTTTGATCTGCCTTATACCAATCCGGTATTTTTCGCGGTTAATGCCCTTTGACTGACTGTATAAAAGATTCGGAGAATTACAAATTAATATAAATGTAAAGAGGTAGAAAGAATATCTGCTTGTTCTTAAAAACATTTTCGAAAGATAACAAAAAGACAAAAGACTAAAGTAAAAAGACAAAAGTCTGACACTCACCTTGCGAATGACCTGTTTTGTTATCTGACAAAATATCACTTAATTTGAAGTAAAGGTTTTTAGTTGATTAAAACAGCTTATTATGAGATACAGACCATCACTTCTTGTTTGTTTTTTTATTGTCATTCTTTTTGGTTCCGGACAAGCCATGTCGCAGGAAAAGAACTGGACATATTTCAGGGGAACCGATCTCAATGGCATTGCAGCTACTGATAACATCCCGTTGAAATGGGATGCACCTGCCATAAAATGGAAAACTGAAATACATGGCATGGGGTATTCATCTCCGGTAATTTATGGTAATCAGATATGGGTAACCACCGCCACTGAAGACGGAAAAGAGCTTTATGCTGTTTGCATCAATTATCAGACAGGAGAAATAATTTATGACATAAAAGTTTTTACTCCTGAGGAGGTTGAAAAGAAGAGCGCTTTGAACACATATGCAACACCTACACCAGCTATCGAAAAGGGTTTTGTATATGTTCATTATGGAAACGTTGGAACAGCCTGCATAAATTCATCAAATGGCAAGGTAGTGTGGAAAAACTCAGACTTCAAATGTAAGTTCGTACAGGGTCCGGCTTCATCTCCAATAATCTATAAGAACCTGCTTATCCTGCACTACGAAGGCACGGATGTCAGGTTTATTGTGGCACTTGATAAATCCACCGGAAAGCTTATCTGGAAAACCGACAGACCTGCTGAGCCATATGAGCCATTGACTTCGATTGGAAGAAAAGCATATATAACCCCTCTGATCATAAATGTAAAAGGAAAAGAGATGATGATCTCAAACGGTTCCGCCGTCTGCCAGGCATTGGATCCCGGTACAGGCAGTGAGATATGGCGTCTGGTGGATGGAGCAGAATCGACTATATCAATGCCTTTTACAGAAAAAGGAGTGCTCTTCTTCTACACCGGATTCCAGATCGCGGACGACGGATTCAAGTTCGCCAACTTACTTGCAGTTAATCCCGACGGTAAGGGAGATATAACCGGAACAAATATAATCTGGAAGAAGAGGCACGGATTGTCTTCCAATCAGATGCTTTCACCGGTTATAAAAGACGGATTGATCTATACAGTCACAACTATGAACAATATGATGTGCGTTGATGCAGTAACCGGAGATGAGGTCTGGTCGACACATCTGACCACAAATTTTAATGCCTCACCTCTTTATATAAACGGCAATATCTGGTTCTTCTCGGTAAAAGGTGAAGTTGTTGTTCTGAAGGCAGGCAGAAAATATGAGGTTGTTGCCCAGAATCAGATGGATTCAGGCATCTGGGCAACACCAGCTGTTTTGAGGAATTCAATGATTTTGAGAACGGTGAAGTACTTATATAAAATAGGGGCGTGACGGTGTGACGGTGCGACGGTGTGACTCGCTCAGGTTCCCCTCCCTGGAGGGGTCAGGGGTGGGTTGAAAGGTATAGTATGATGGTATGATGGTGCGACGGTACGACGGTGCGACGGTGTAACATAAATCCGTGAAGCCTTATACCCGAATGATAATAGCATAAAAAAGATAATATGAAATTTCGAGCAACAATTTTAACTATAACGCTTGCTGCCACAATGTTCTGCCAGCCGGCTCTTGTGGCACAGCAAACTGTGGTTCCTGTTATTGTCAACGGTGAAGCGCAAAAAATACCTGTATTCGAAAATCAGGATGACTGGATCAAACATGACCTGTGGGTGGAAACAGAATTTGATTCAGATGGCGACGGTAAACCTGACAGAATGCATGTGGACGTCACGCGTCCAAAACAGACTGAAACAGAACGACTTAAACTTCCTGTAATATATGAATCAAGCCCCTATTTTGCAGGTACAGCCCCAATTGATAAAAAATATAACTGGGATGTGCATCAGGAGTTGAATACCGCTTCTCCTCAGCATCCGCATCCACCCCAGATACAACGGCGGGGAAAGCGCCCGGTTATCTCAACCGCTCAATTAAAATGGGTACCCTACGGTTTTATTGTGGTTCATTCATCTGCTCCCGGTACCGGACTCTCACAGGGTTGTCCTACCGTGGGAACAATGGTAGAGTGCCTTGCACCAAAGGCTGTTATTGACTGGCTGAACGGCAGGGCTAAAGGATATACTACTCCCGATGGGAATGAAGAGGTGAAAGCATACTGGACCACCGGTAAAGTGGGAATGACAGGAACATCATATGACGGCACTCTTCCATTTGCCGCTGCTACCACCGGAGTAGATGGACTTGAAGCTATTATTCCTGTTTCACCAAATAACTCATATTACCATTATTACCGTTCTAACGGACTGGTACGCAGCCCGGGCGGGTATCTGGGTGAGGATGTTGATGTACTTTACGATTTCGTCCATTCCAATCCCGACAGATGTGCTTACTGTGACAGTGTTATACGCGATAAGGAGATGGCTCAGGGACAGGATCGTGTAAAAGGAGATTATAACGATTTCTGGTCAAAGCGCGACCTGATGACATATATTAAACCATTCAAAGCTGCCGTACTGATGGCTCATGGCTTTAACGACTGGAATGTAATGGTCAGTCATAGCATACGTTTTATTAAACCTCTCAGGGAACAAGGAGTTCCTGTTCAGGTATATTTCCATCAGGGAGGTCATGGTGGCGAGCCCCCTTTCAGCATGATGAACCGATGGTTCACCAGATATCTTTTTGGGGTGCAAAATGGTGTTGAGAATGACCCAAGGGCATGGATTGTCCGTGAGAACGATAACAGGCTTAAACCAACTCCTTATACCGATTATCCAAATCCCGACGCTTCACCGGTTGAGTTTTTCCTTACATCACAATCACAAACCTCAGGGAATCTTGTTCTGAAGAAGGTACGCGGACAGGGTAAAGAGACCCTTGTGGATGATTATACTTTGAGCGGAAGTGCACTGGCTCAGGCAGAAAACAGTGAACACCGGCTCCTTTTCCTTAGCCAGCCTCTTAAAGATACAATTCATATATCAGGTGTAACAACAATTAAAATCAGGGCTTCAAGCAGCAAGCCGGCTGTGAACCTCTCCGTCTGGATGGTGGAAATGCCCTGGTCAACCGCTTCGGGTACAAAGATCACTGATAATATAATTACACGAGGCTGGGCAGACCTGCAAAATTATAAGTCACTTACTGAAAGCGAACCTCTTAAACCCGGCAAATTCTATGATATGACCTTTGAGCTGGAACCCGACGACCAGGTGATTCCTGCCGGTAAGCAGATAGGACTGATGATCTTCTCAAGCGACAGCGAATTCACTCTTCAGCCGCAACCGGGAACAAAGCTTACAGTGGATCTTGACGGGACCTCCATAAAGATACCCGTTGTAGGCGGAGCGAAGAAGTTAAGGTAATAGCAGGCGAAACGCGAAACGCGAAACGCGGAACGCGAAACAAGATTTTTATGAAGAAATTCATTTATTCAATATTAATACCAGTATTACTATCAGGTTGCGGCGTCTTCATCAGACAACCCCGGTATGAAAAGAATAATGAATCTCCTGTTGTAGTAAATGGAAACTTTTTCACATACCGCGACAATAGCCGGAATTTTTTCAGGCAAAACATCAGCCCAAATTCGGATTTTATAGTTATTTGTGTCCCCGGACTGGGTGGACATGCGGGATCTTATAACAATTTGCGGGAGTATTTCCTGAAAAATGAAATATTCTCTGTGGAGATTGATTTAAGAGGATTTGGACACTGGCAGGGTACCAGAGGCAATATAAAGAACATTGGATTACATATGAGTGATCTGAATCAGGTGGTTGACTACTACAGAATGAATTTCCCTGATAAAAAGATTATTCTGCTGGGCGAAAGCCTTGGGACCTCTTTATCTCTTTGGTATAGCATACTTTATCCTGAAAAGGTTGACAGACTGGTCCTTACAAGCCTTGTAACAAAACATAGCGGATCTGATGTCGGGCTGAGATCAGCTGTTAATTTAATGATCAAATTTATTTTCTGCCCTTCGAAACCGGTTAAATTAGGTACCGACCAGAATAAATATTCAAACGATCCTGTTTTCAAAAAATGGGCATTAGAGTCTGATACTTTCAGAACAAACAGAATAAGTCCGAAATATTTAGTGCAATCGAAAAGAGTTATTAATAATTCTCATAAATACTTATGCAGATTTGAGAAACCAATTCTGTTATTACAGGGTGGGAAAGATATATTATCCGACAAAAATGAAATCGATCTCATTTTGAACAATTGCAAATCCGGAAATATCCGGTATGAGTTTCTGCCGGAATGTTATCATAATATGATAAATGATCTCAACAGGGAGGAGGTATTTAATGCGATCATTAAATGGTTAAAAACTGACAAGCAATAAAGTTGGATAAACAGACTAAGTAAATAATGGGTTGCAAGTTGCAGGGTGCAGGGTGCAGGTTCCAAAGTTCCCCTCCTGGGAGGGGTTAGGGGTGGGTTTTTAAACGCGAAACGCGAAACGAAAATAACGTCCTATGTATTTACGATTAAGCAAGCTTTTAAAATTTCAGATTATTCTGCTGATATCTATCATCACCTTCAACTTATCAGGGCAGACAGGTAATATCAGACTTGAGGATGGCTTTAAGAATCCTCCTGAAGCTGCAAAGCCACGTACATGGTGGCACTGGACAAACAGCAACATCACCAAAGAAGGAATTACAAAAGACCTTGAATGGATGAAACGTTCCGGTATTGGCGGAATGCAGCTGGCTGATGTTGCCTCGGGCCAGGGCCAGACTGTGGAGAGGAAATTATTGTTTATGTCGCCGGAATGGCTCGATGCTGTTAAACATGCTGCATCGGAGTCGCAACGCCTGGGTCTTGAAATGACAATGTTCAGTTCGGCAGGATGGAGCCTTACCGGAGGCCCATGGGTAAAACAGGAAGAGGCAATGAAAAAGCTTGTGTGGAGTGAAACAAACATTGAAGGTCCCGTAAAATTTAATACTGCACTGCCTCTTCCGCCATCGTCCGAAGGACCAATAGGGAATATGGGAAGGCCTCCGCAGGATAGTCCCCCGTACTATAAAGATTGCATAGTGCTGGCCTTCCAGACGCCGGATGATGAAGACAACTTCAGCCAGTCTCATCCTGTTGTCTCGACTCCAACAGGTGTAATTGACGCAAAGTCACTAATGGATAATGATCTTAATACATCGACCCGGATACGGGGATCAAAAGTCACAGGTGAAACATGGCTGCAGTTCAGCTTTGATATACCATATAGAGCACAGGCTCTGACAATTGCAAGCCGCAATGGTATCCCATTCTGTACCCTGTTCGCCAGCGATGATGGAAAAGAATTCAGAAGGCTGGCAATACTGCCGGGACCGCAATTATACCGTGCAGGAAAAGAGGAAACTGTTTCCTTTCCTGAGAGCGTGGCAAAATATTACAGGATAGAATTCACCGGAGCTCCCTGGAAACCAGCCGAGGTAATGGCTGAAACAGATCCTAAACCCGACTCTGTTTATGTCTTGAATGAGGTTACACTTTACTCTGGTTCAAGGATCAACAGATGGGAAGATAAAGCAGGCTTTTTTCACCTCTTTAATTATGAGCCCATCACTTCTTCTTCAAATACTTCACCCTCTTTTATCAATTCAAAAGAGATCCTTGACATCACAGCAAAGATGGATCAGAATGGGGTACTCACCTGGGCCGTTCCAAAAGGAAAATGGACCATTATGCGTTTCGGATATTCACTTACCGGGTCAAAGAACCGCCCGGCTGTACCGTCAGGTCTGGGCTATGAGGTTGATAAACTAAGCAGGGAAAATACAATATCATATCTTCGGGGCTATACCGATCCGATAAAAGCCGCACTTGGACCACTTTATGGGAAAGGACTCGACTATGTTCTGCTTGACAGCTGGGAAGCGGGGATGCAAAACTGGACTGATAAAATGATACCTGAATTCATGAAACGAAGGGGATATGACCCTTCTCCATATTTGCCGGCAATGGCAGGTATGGTTGTCGAAAATCCGGAGATCAGTGACAGGTTTTTGTGGGATTTCCGTAGGACCCTTGCCGATATGTTTGCTGAAAATCATTTTTTAACTGTTACAGAATACCTCAGAAAACAGGGTATTGGTACATACGGAGAAGTTTCCGGCGTATCTCTCGAAATACTTGAGGATGCGCTTCTGAGCAAGAAGTATGTCGATATTCCAATGGGCGAGTTCTGGTTCAGATCGCTTCATCCCGACCTAATGTATTATCAGGATGTACGTGGAGCAGCTTCGGCATCACATGTCTACGGCAAAAGAATTATCGCCACTGAATCATTTACCGGAGGAGGATATGAATCGCCATGGTCACTGAAAAAGGTGGGCGATTACTGGTTTGCCCAGGGCGTTAACCGCATCATATTTCATACCTCGGCGCATCAGCCTCTCGATACGAAGCCTGGAAATACAATGGTTGGAACTCATATTAACCGTAACATTACCTGGGCTGAGCTGGCAAGACCATTCATGACCTACCTTGCAAGAAACTCATATATGCTCCAGCAGGGTAAATTTGTTGCAGATATAGCTTACCTTCTCGATGAAGGAGCCCCGTCAACCATGCCTATCTGGGGTACCGGACTCAATCCTGCTCCTCCTGAGGGCTATGATTTTGACTATATTAACGCTGATGTGCTGATCAACAGGATGAATGTTGAAAGCAATGGAAAGCTGGTGCTTCCGGATAGCATGAGCTATTCTCTGCTTGTCCTTCCAAACTCGGAGATGATGACCATCCCTGTCCTGCTGAAATTACATGAACTGGTAAGGAATGGTGCAACTATACTTGGCCGGAAGCCTCTCAGGACACCCGGATTGTCGGGTTATCCTGCTTCTGAGGAGAAGCTGAAACAGCTGGTTGATGATCTGTGGGGAGACCTCGACGGCATTAGCCGCACACATCGTCCTTTTGGAAAGGGACAGGTAGTATGGGGAATGCCCCTTACTTCACTTCTTGAGTTGCTTAAAGTACCAAAGGATTTTGAATACAGCCGGCCGCTTGATGCTGAGATTTCATGGATACACCGGCGCTCAGGTGATATGGATATTTACTTCATTGTTAACAGAACAGACCGCGAACTGAAAACAGATGTACGGTTCAGAGTTGCAGGAAAAGAAGCTGAGATATGGGATCCTGTTACCGGTCATACCGGCCCGGTATCATATTCATCTGAGACAAAAACAACAACTGTGCCCTTGCAACTGAGTGAACGACAGTCTCTGTTTGTGATATTACGGAACCAAAGCACCGGTTCCCGATCCATCCCACCAAAAGTTCTGACACAATTGTCCGCTATCGAAGGCCCCTGGGAGATAACTTTCCCGGCCGGACTGGGTGCACCTGATAAATTGAGCATGCCAAAGCTTGAATCGTGGACAAATAATAATGATCAGGGGATTAAATATTTTTCCGGAACCGCTACATACAATATTTCTGTTAATGCTCCTGCAAAATGGTTTCAGAAGGATGTCAGGCTGATCCTCGATCTCGGAAGAGTAGGAGATATTGCAGAAGTTATAGTAAATGGCACAACTGTTGATATATTATGGACATTCCCTTTCCTTTGTGACATTACCGGGCAGCTTAAGACCGGAAACAATAAACTGGAGGTAAGGGTTACAAATGAATGGACAAACAGGCTGGCGGGTGACCGGCTTGCAAAGCCCGGAGATAAAGTGCTGAACTCAAATCTCTTTGTCAGAGGGAATCAGCTGAATGATTCAGGCTTGCTTGGACCGGTAATTATCAATATGGAGAAATAATTTATCAAAAAATTCCCCCCCTGCTTTGCCCATGGAAGCTTTAGCGGAGATGGGAGGGGGGGTAGGGGGCATAGCCGTCAACCTAAGGATCAGGAATCTGGGAAATAGGGAGGGATTTTAGCCGGAAACTGAATATAAAGTTCAGAAATTAAGTCTGTTACATTTCCCCTCCTTTTGAAGGAGGGGTGGCCGGGAGTATTGATTATCTGGTATTTACACGATTTTTCTCCCCGGCCAGGGTGGTTGATTTATTCATTTTATTTTTAACTTTATATCTATGAATAACAAAAACCTCTTCAACAGAAAGGTCATTAAGTCTTTCAGAGCATCTCTCAGGAACAGATCTACTTCAGCTGAAGCAGCATTATGGGAGATGTTAAAATCAAAAAATCTTAATGGAAGGAAATTCAGAAGACAACATAGTATAGGTAATTACATAGTTGACTTCTGTTGCACTTCAGAAAAACTTGTGATTGAGCTTGATGGGAATCCGCATGGTGAATATATTAAAATAGAAAAAGATAAAATAAGAGATCAATTTAATAATCAACCACCCCGGCCCCGCTCTGCGGGGCCACCCCTCCTTGAAAAGGAGGGGAAACTGAAAGCACTGATTATATGATGTTTACAATGTTTATCTCTCTACAACACCATCCCAGATTCCTTAGGTTGACGGCCTTTGGGGTAGGGGGGTGTACCAAGACAAAAACAAAAAACAAAAAACAAAATAAAAAAGACAAAAGTTGTGATACTCCTGATGATGTTTTTTATTCTTATCACGTCTGAAGGTACATTATTCAGTCAGACAATAAATAATTATGTCATCTTTACAGGCTGGGGTAATTGCAGAAATAATTCAGAAGAGGTTATTGTATTGCGAAAATTCTCAAAGGAGGGCCATGACTTCTATTTTGTCCTGGATCCGGTGGCACTTAATACCGAGGTTATACGATCCGATAGTATAAGCATCAATAAAACATCGTGGGAAATAATACGCACCAGATATTCCTCAACAACATACGTAAAAGCTTTGCAAAATGCCGCAAAACACAGCGATACTCTCCAGGACGCCGGTATTACGGGTTTCAGATCGTCTCAGAAAGGTATCGATCTTACAGTTGATCTGTGTCCCTCTCAACGTCCTCTGGACAGGATTGTATTTACTGCGCTCATAAGGGAGATAGGCATGGTTGAAAAGCCCGTTCCTCTTGCCGTCGCAGTAACAGGACAGTGGATCAACAGGCATTCCGGAGACCTTCACTGGCTTGACAGCCTTACAAAGGCAGGTCAGTTAAATATTGTCTGGATCAATCATTCATATAATCATTACACCAGGCCGGACGTCCCCCTGAAGATGAATTTCCTGCTTTCACCCGGTACTGATATCAATGCTGAAGTTTTGAATACTGAAATTGCCCTTCTCCGGAATAATATCTTGCCATCGCCGTTTTTCCGTTTTCCGGGTCTCGTTTCTGACCATGAAATTTATAACAGGATACTTAACCTGGGCCTGATACCGGTAGGTAGTGATGCATGGCTTGCCAAAGGTCAATGGCCAACGAACGGCAGCATTGTCCTTATTCATGCTAATGGTAATGAACCTCTTGGTGTAAGGGAATTTATAAATCTGCTTACCAGTAAACGTGCTGAAGTACTGTCACGGCATTGGGAACTGCTAGATCTGAGGAAGAGTTTAATTGATGAAGAGAAAAGGTGAAATATCCTGCCCAATAATTAAGAAGTATATTGAATTAACTAAGAGATGCAATTAATGAGTATTCCTCCTGAACCGCTTACAAACATGTTGGTTACTATAATGTTAACAGTGGCACTGATTTGTTTTCTTGTCAGTGAGATTACAAGAAACTACAGCCAGGTCGATAAATTATGGAGTCTTATGCCTGTTGTTTACAGCCTGGTTACGCTTGCCGCATTTCCCTCTCCCAGATTGTGGTTAATGTCTTTTCTGGTCGTCATCTGGGGTTTTCGTCTCAGTTATAATTTTTACCGGAAGGGAGGATATAACATTATTCCATGGAGAGGGGAGGAGGATTACAGGTGGAAGTATATGCGCAGCAAACCGCTTTTGAACGGGAGGCTCCGTTTTGGACTATTTAATCTCTTCTTCATTTCATTTTACCAGAATTTCATTATACTTCTTTTTTCCTCGCCTCTTATTATGGCTGCTGAAAACATTGACAGGAGGATCTCCGTGTTGGATATTGCAGCAGCCATCCTGATGATTGTTTTTATAATTATTGAAACCATAGCTGATAATCAGCAATACAGATTTCAAATGCTAAAGAGAAATCCGGTAACTTCCGGAGAGGATCCTTCAGAATCTTTGAGGAAGGGATTTTTAACAGAGGGTCTGTGGCGTTGGGTCAGGCATCCCAATTTTGCAGCAGAGCAGGCTATTTGGATCAGTTTCTATCTGTTTGGTGTAGCTGCATCAGGCAAATGGATTAACTGGACTCTGGCCGGACCTGTTCTGCTGGTTCTGATATTTTTCGGAAGTACAAGACTGACCGAACGTATCAGCGGTGAAAAATATCCGGGATATGCTGATTATAAAAAAGATGTGCCTAAATTTATACCAAAGCTCTTTGGCTCTGGCAGAAAATGAAACAGATTTAAAATGATTTACAGATTTTCTGCATGGTTTAGAAAATTATTCTTTTACCTGAAACCAGATTAGAACCTAAAACCTGAAAATATGGACAGACGTAAATTCATGGGAACTTTAGCAACAATGGCTGCTGCCGGTACTGTTGGGATGAAACCGGTTTTTGCTGATATAGAAGAAAAAAACTCTGAGATACTTAAGGGGGGAATACCGAAACGCAAACTAGGTAAAACCGGAGTTGAAGTACCCTGCCTGATAATCGGAGGTGTTGTTGGAATGATGCAGGTTCCAACAAACGAATTTGATCCTGCTGAACTTGCAAATGCAGCTCTTGATGCAGGGATTAACTATTTCGATACTGCAGCATCGTATGGTAATGGTCAGTCAGAGACAAATTTTGGAAAAGTAGTTGCCAGAAGAAGAAATGAGATCTTTCTTTCTACAAAAACCGGCAACAGGAGCTACGATGGAGCCATGAGAGATATTGAACAAAGTCTGAAACGGTTGCAGACAGATCATCTTGATGTCTGGAATGTTCATAGTACAACCGATAAAGAGGACATATCCTTATGGGGCAAACCTGATGGATGCCTTAAAGCTTTCTATAAAATGCGTGACGAGAAAGTGATCAGATTCATTGGTGTGACAGGTCACGAGACAGCTGAAGCTATGAGCCGGGCAATTGAGATGTATGATTTTGACAACATTGTTACTACTTTCAATCCTGTTCCGAGACGTAAGCCATTCAGGGAGGAGTTGCTTCCCAGGCTGGTCAAAAAAAATATGGGTATCGTAAATATAAAAGTGATGGGAGGAGGGGGTGGGGCACTCGCGCGTGGTAATCCTTCTGTAACCGTCGGCAAAAAAACCTGGTACTGGGATGAGTCGCCTTATCAGGCTGAGGCAACAACACTGATACGTTATTGTTTAGGTTTTCCGATTTCGTGTTGTGTTGTAGGTATGAAAGACCTGAAACAGCTGGCAGAGAATGTAGCAGCTGCAAAGATGAAGCCACTGACCAGAAAAGAGCAGACAGATCTGGAAAAGCTTTATGTAAATGGCTCATAAGAGAATCTGAAAAGAAAAATTCAATTGCCGGGGTCATATAACATTGGGACATAAATTTTAAAATTTCAATTCCCGGTTTCCCGGATAATGTTTAACTTGTGTTGTATTGTGAATTGAATGTCAGGCATAAGAATCAGGTCAGTTATTCAGGACAATGATTGGTGGTCAATACTTATGTGACTGACGGGGCTGTGCTATAATAAGACAAAAGTAATTTGTTGAGAAATGGCAGAATAGAAAATTGATCTATGCGAAAGACTTTTTGAATTTGCTGTGAAGGTTATTGAGTTTGTGAAAACTTTGCCATGGGTATACTGAACATTTGTAGTCCGTTTGTTGATCTGTGAATTATGATTTACTTCGTTTATAAGAACAATAAATGGTATACAATAACTGCCGCATGAGTTTATTTATGCTTTCCTTTGGCAGACATATAAAGAGTTGAAGCAAGCCGTAGTGCTAACCAGAATATGTGATAAAAATAGGAATCAATCCTTAAGATTGACTTGTAATTTATAATTGCCTAATTTTAATGAAATATTAACTGATTCACATTAGTTTGTAAAAAACCTACTTCAATGACAAGTATTATAGAAGGTTACCGCTATGACATTTTCATCAGCTACCGACAGAAAGACAACAAGTATAATAGCTGGGTAACTGAATTTGTGGAAAGCCTTAAAAAGGAGCTTGAATCCACTTTTAAGGAAGAGATAAGCGTTTACTTCGACATCAATCCACATGACGGTCTGTTAGAGACTCATGATGTGGATGCATCTCTCAGGGAAAAACTAAAATGCCTGATCTTCATTCCTGTCCTTTCAAGAACCTATTGCGATCCCAAATCATTTGCATGGGTGAATGAATTCATGGCATTTGTAAAACAAGCCTCAGCCGATCAGTTCGGTCTTAAGGTTAAACTTCCCAATGGAAATATTGCCAGTAGGCTGCTGCCTGTAACCATTCACGACCTCGACAGCGACGATACAAGTCTCTGCGAGTCGGTGCTGGGAGGTGTTTTAAGAGGCATAGAGTTCATTTATAAGGAACCGGGAGTGAATAGGCCACTGACACCTGATGATGATCCACGAACAAACCTGAACAAAACTAGGTACCGCAACCAGATAAACAAGTTTGCACTTGCTATCAGAGAAATCATCACTTCAATGAAAAAAGACGGCCAACCATCAGAAAAATTATATGTAAAACTATCTGGGGCAGCCAAAGTATTGGAGTCGATCGAGGAGTTTGAAAAGTCCATTGCCGTACTTCCTTTTATCAACGACAGCCCCGATCAGGAGAACACTTATTTCATCAACGGGGTGATGGAAGAGATACTCAATAACCTCCAGAGGATAAAAGATCTGAGGGTAATATCCCGCACATCCACTGAACAATATAGGGATCAGAAGAAACCCCTACCCGAAATTGCAGTAGAACTTGGGGTAAACTATATTGTAGAGGGCAGCGGGCAGAAATACGGCAATTCCTTTCGCCTGAGGACGCAGTTGATTATGGCAGCAAAAGAGACCCATCTCTGGGGTGAATCTTTCCAGAATGAGATAAATGATGTTAAAGATATTTTCAACATCCAGATCAGAATTGCCAAATCAATAGCTGAAGAGCTCAAAGCGGTCATATCCCCTGAAGAGAGAAAACTCATTGAAAAAATACCAACTGCAGATCTTGCAGTATATGATGAATATCTGAAGGCCCACTCTTACTGGAATGATTTTAGAAGGGATTCATTGAATAAAGCCCTGAATTTTCTGAACAGCGGCGTTGAGAAAAACCCTGACTGGGCGCCTCTCTATGCAGGTCTGATACAAGTATGGATGGTAATACAACAACAAGGGTATGAACCACCTGCTATGACTGGTCCAAAAATTATGGAAAACCTTAACAAAGCTTTGGAATTGGATCCGGACCTTCCTGAAGCTCATTATTTCAATGCCATGATTGCTCATTTAGTGGAATGGAATTGGGAAAAGAGTGAAAAAGAATTCTTAAAGGCCCTGGCCTTAAATCCCAATGACTCCCTCTCAAGGATCTTATATTCACAATTGTTGGCAGCGGTACTGCACAGGTATGATGAAGGATTGGCACAGGGAAAGCTAGCATTCAGTCTCGATCCGTTAAATCCAAATATGAAGTGTTGGTATGCAGCAACATTAATGGCAGCAGGTGATTTTAAAACCGGTTTGTCTTTAGCAGAAGAGGCTGCGGCCACTGATCCGGGTAACTTAATGGCCTACAGTGCTATTATTATGGCCGCATGCAGATTTAAGGATTACGACAAAGTAATCAATTCAGAAAGATACCTACTTCCTTCACTAATTGAGCAAGATAAATTTAATGAGATTGAAAGGGTTTACAACGAAACCGGGATAGTTTCAGCATATGAAGATATTCTGAAACATCTTGAGAAGCTTGCTGAAAAAAATTATGTTAGTTTTTTGGATATGGCATTCAGGTATCTCATTGTAAATATACCCGATAAAGCCATGGATTGGATTGAAAAGGGATTTGAGATGCACGACCCACAAATGTCTTACATATCTACAACACTATATTATCTGGATCCATTATTCAGCAATCCCAGGTTCATTGCCATTTGTGAGAAAATGAATCTTCAACTTCCACAAAATTGATCGGACTGAGATTAAAATTTCGCAAATAAAATATATCTGTACATTATCTCTTTAATTTAAATGTAAATGCCGGGATTTAAAAAAGCCTGCTTATAACACGGACAAGGCTATGAAAAGCATCCTCCTCGGGTCAGATCAAAATTATGAAAAAACCTCACCATCAGACTGTTTAATAACTTTTTTAAAGTCCCTGAGAATTGAATATTTGAGTTTTTTCACATACAGGTACCCGAATATATCAGGT
>CAWEYU010000013.1:0-49183 GCA_963813405.1 uncultured Bacteroidales bacterium | reverse complement strand
TCCGGGGGCAACCTTATCTGCAAAATCCCTGTATGTAACATTTATGGAACCATTTTCTGTCTTTTTATCCGGGTCTCCGGTAATAGTGATTGTTGTACCTTTAGTTAACTGAACAGGAGTATCACAAACGGTTGTTCTTATTTCCGGACCTTTGGTATCGATAAGAATGGCCATGTTATCCGAAACCTGGCGTGCATTTTGAATTATTTTCAGTGCACCATCAGTACTGAGATGTGCTGAATTGATCCTGATCACATTCATACCTGCTTCAAACAACTCCCTTATAAATCCGACCTCACAGTTTTTATCAGATATTGTAGCAACAATTTTTGTTCTTTTTCTATTCATTTCTTTTCCAATGAGGTATTAACTGATTCAATGAGAGCCTCAAGGGCAAGCCTGTAACCGAACAGACCAAAGCCAATTATACTTCCTGAACAATATCGTCCGACAATACTGTTGTGCCGGAATTCTTCACGAGCTGAAATATTGGTGATATGTACCTCAATAACAGGGGCATTGACAGCTGAAACTGCATCAGCGATCGATACGGAAGTATGTGTGTATCCGCCTGCATTAAGGATTATCCCATCATAACTAAAACCTGTTTCATGAAGTTTATTTATGATTTCACCTTCAACGTTCGACTGGTAATAATCTATTTTGACATCCGGAAATAACTTTTTTAGCGATACTAAATAACTTTCAAAGGATACTTTTCCGTATTTCTCAGGTTCTCTTTTTCCAAGCAGATTGAGGTTAGGTCCATTGATAATCTGAATTTTCATAAAGCATTGATTTAATTTTTTTTGTTTCGCTTGCCTGATTCGTCAGGTAAAGTTCAGAAAAAAAGCTGATTGAACTCTCTTTTCTTAACTTTGCTGATACATAGCAACAAAAATAAGTAAATAAGTTAAGTCATCAGAAACGAATCAGATTATTAAAAGTGTTTTTGCAATGTTCATAACCGGAATCGTTCCTTTTAAGGATTTAAAATCATATCCAAACCTATGAGCCTCAACTGGAGACAATCATTTAAAGACTTCGAAACATATCTGAGGCTTGAGAAATCTCTTTCCCGAAATAGTATTGAAGCCTATCTGAATGATGTATCAAAGCTGGAAGAATTCTTCGCTGATATGAACAAAGAAACCTTACCTGCTCAGGTTAAATATTCTGATCTTAAGGATTTCCTTTCCTGGTTTAATAAGGACAATAAAAATCCAAGGACACAATCGCGTGTTTTATCAGGCATCAGGGCTTACTTCAAATTTTTGCTGATTGAGGGTGAAATGAATGAGAATCCCTCTGCACTTATTGAATCTCCCAGGATAGGGCTTAAACTTCCTGAAGTGCTGACCATAGAAGAGATCGACAGGATGATTGAAGTGATTGATCTTAGTAAACCAGAAGGACACCGTAACAAGGCAATTGTTGAGACCCTTTATGGTTGTGGGTTAAGGGTCTCTGAGCTGGTAGGACTTAAGCTCACTGATATTCATGAGGATGAAGGTTATGTAGTTATCACAGGAAAAGGCAGCAAACAGCGGTTGGTCCCGGTAAGCGGAAAAGCCCTGAAAGAGATAGATTTCTATAAAACAGACAGAGCCAGACTTTCTGTTATTAAAGATACCAACACGCTTTTTCTAAACAGGCGCGGAAGCAGACTTACAAGAGTAATGATATTTACAATAATAAAAGATCTGGCAGCAAAAGCAGGAATACGAAAGAATATCAGTCCTCATACATTCCGGCATTCTTTTGCTACCCACATGATAGAAGCCGGGGCTGATCTGAGGGCCGTTCAGGAGATGCTCGGACACGAGTCAATTCTTACAACAGAAATCTATACTCATATCGAGAGGAGCTATCTGCGGGATACCCTTATGATGTTTCACCCGAGATCATAAATCAGGTATACCCCACACTGCTTCCTGGCACCTCTCAGGGTTGTTACTACCCGGGTTGGGCGAGGCTGAAAACACTATTTTATTATCCAAAATTATATATTAACTTTGCCACTTATTTTTCAAAAATTATTATCAAATCTCATTCAAAACAATAAAATTATGTCACACTTAAAAAGAGTTTACTCCTTTGGGAACAAGAAGGCTGAAGGCAAAGCAGATATGAAGAATCTGCTCGGAGGCAAAGGTGCAAACCTTGCAGAAATGTGTCTGCTTGGTCTGCCTGTTCCGGCCGGTTTTACCATAACAACAGAAGCCTGTGTTGAATATTACGACAACAACTGTACTCTTCATCCGGATTTAATGCCTGAAGTCTGGGCAGCAATGAAAGTTACTGAAGAGACAATGGCTATGAAATATGGTGATCCTCAGAATGCGCTTCTTGTTTCATGCCGCTCAGGTGCAAGAAAATCAATGCCCGGTATGATGGATACAGTGCTGAATATTGGTCTCTGCTCTGATACAATTCCGGGATTCCTTAAGAAAACCAACAATCCACGTTTTGTATGGGACTCTTACCGCCGCCTGATAATGATGTATGCCGATGTGGTTATGGAAAAAGCTGAAGGTGTTGACCTGCCTGAAGGCAAAGGTATCCGTAAACAGCTTGATGAGATGCTTGATACTTTCAAACATAAGAAAGGCTATAAATCTGATACTGAAATCAATGCAGAAGAACTCCAATCACTTTCTGAAGAATTCAAGAAAAAGGTTAAAGAGGTTCTTGGAAAACCTTTTCCCGATAATGCGAAAGAGCAGCTCGAAGGTTCCATAAAAGCTGTATTTAAGAGCTGGAACGGAAAGAAAGCCGTCTCTTACCGCAGGATCGAAGGTATCCCTGATGACTGGGGTACAGCAGTAAACGTTCAGGCCATGGTATTTGGTAATATGGGCGATTCTTCAGCAACAGGAGTAGCTTTTACCCGAAACCCCGCAACCGGTGAAAACCTGTTTTACGGTGAGTGGCTGGTAAATGCACAGGGTGAAGATGTTGTAGCTGGTATAAGGACACCAAGTCCACTTAATGATGACACCAAGAACGAACAGAACAAACATCTGCATAGCATGCAGGAAGCAATGCCCGGAACCTACAAGGAGTTGTGCGATATTCGGAATATTCTTGAAAAATCTTTCCGTGATATGCTTGATATCGAATTCACAATCCAGGAAGGAAAACTCTATATGCTTCAGTGCCGTGCCGGTAAACGCACTGGTACTGCTGCTCTGAACATGGCAATGGATATGCTTAAAGAGGGTCTGATCGACGAGAAAACGGTTGTAATGAGGGTTGATCCTGCTCAGCTTGATGAGCTTCTTCACCCTATATGTGATCCTGCAGTTGAGAGTAAAGTCAAAATAGCCGTAAAAGGGCTGCCTGCCGGACCAGGAGCAGCTGTTGGCAAAGTGGTATTTACAGCTGAAGATGCGGTTGCCTGGTTCCGCAAGGGCGAAAAGGTGATTTTATTGCGTGAAGAGACTAATCCTGAGGATGTTGAGGGAATGCGCGCTGCAGAGGGTATCCTTACAGCTCGTGGTGGTATGACCTCACATGCAGCTCTTGTTGCTCGCGGCTGGGGCAAATGCTGTATTGTAGGTGCCGGCGGAATACACGTAGAAGTATCTGCCAAAAAAGCAAAAATTTCAGGCACCGACATAGTCATTAAAGAGGGTGATCTCCTTACCCTTAACGGTACAAAAGGAAATGTATATATTGGAGCCTTGAAATTAATGGATGCTACAGAGAATCCACGTTTCAAAGAATTTATGAAGATTGTCGACAAATATCGCAAGATGGGTGTCCGCACAAATGCAGAAACGCCTGAGGATGCAATTGTTGCACGTAACTATGGTGCAGAGGGTATAGGATTATTCCGGACTGAACATATGTTCTACGGGAAAGGCTCCGAACAACCACTTTTTCTGCTTCGAAAAATGATACTGAGTGCGAATGAAACTGAGCGCCGCAAAGCTCTGGATGAACTCTACTCATTTGTGAAAAAAGATATGAAAGCCACAATGGCTGCAATGGATGGATTGCCTGTCACATTCAGGCTTCTTGATCCTCCTCTTCATGAGTTTGTACCTCAGGGTGCGGAAAAACAGGAAGAACTGGCAAAAGCACTTGGCATCAAAAAAGAAGATGTTGCCAAACGTGGCGAAGCATTGCATGAATCTAACCCGATGATGGGTCATCGAGGTGTCCGCCTTGGAATTACATTCCCTGAAATAACTGAGATGCAGATAAGGGCAATGTTCGAGTCTTCCCTGGAACTTATTAAAGAAGGAAAGAAACCATATCCTGAATTAATGGTTCCCGTTACCTGTGATGTTGCAGAGCTTGATAACACCAGAAAGGTTTTTGATAAAGTCTATGATGAGGTTTGTAAAAAATTCGGTGTTAAAGAGATTGTATGTAAATATGGTACAATGATCGAGATTCCCCGTGCATGCCTCCTCTCCGACCGTATGGCAAAATCAGCCGAATTTTTCTCATTCGGCACCAATGACCTTACTCAGATGACCTTCGGTTTCAGCCGCGATGATACAGGCGGGTTCCTTCATGATTATCTTGATAAAAAGATATTGGCTGCAGACCCGTTCCAGACGATTGATCAGGATGGTGTCGGACAACTGATTAAGATGTCGGTTGAGAAAGGCCGTGCTACAAGACCCGATCTGAAAGTTGGGATCTGCGGTGAACAGGGTGGTGATCCGGCATCAGTAGAATTCTGCTTCAAGTCAGGTCTTACTTATGTGAGCTGCTCCCCTTTCAGAGTTCCTATTGCAAGACTGGCAGCCGCTCAGGCTTCTATCAAATTCGGCAAATAACCGTAAGAGAATATTAATTTGAAAGGGCATCCTGTCCGGATGCCCTTTATCATTTTTCATGGCTGCCCTCATCATCAGGGGCAGGAGTATATTGTTGCTTATTCTATAAATAAGACCGTGATAGAAAAGATTACCCTATTTTTTTTGTTCAGGAATAGTAAAATGTTTTTTCAATACTCATCACATTTGTTTTAAATCCTCTAATAAATCACTTTTTCACTTATTGAATAAATATTTTATAACTTTGACTCTCTTTTATGAATAAGCTGTCACTTAGATGATAACCAACAAGGATCTAGCCAGTTACGGACTTAATAATATTAAGCAGCTAATATATAATCCCTCCTTTGACCTGCTGTACGAGGAAGAAACCAGACCAGGTCTCGAGAAATTTGAAAATGGCGTTATTACTAATACGGGAGCCGTTTCAGTCGATACAGGGATCTTTCACGGAAGGTCACCTAAAGACAAATATATAGTAATCGATGAGAAAACGAAAGATACGGTCTGGTGGAAATCAGATAATGCAAAATCATCTGACAATAAACCGATTTCGTTCGAAATATGGGAACATGCAAAGAATCTTGTAATAAAGCAGTTTTCCGGAAAAAAACTATTCGTGGTTGATTGTTTCTGCGGAGCAAATGAGAATACAAGGTTGAGTGTCAGGTTTATAATGGAAGTGGCCTGGCAGGCACATTTCGTAAAGAACATGTTCATAAGGCCCGAACCATCGGAACTCGAAAACTTCAAACCAAATTTTGTTGTTCTCAACGGATCAAAAACCTCCAACCCTGATTGGGAAAAGCAAGGCCTTAATTCTGAGAATTTTATCTTTTTTAACCTTACTGAAGGCATGTGCCTGATTGGCGGGACCTGGTATGGAGGGGAAATGAAGAAGGGGATCTTCTCCGTTATGAATTATTACCTGCCTCTTAAGGGTATAGCTTCGATGCATTGCTCTGCGAATGTCGGGAAAAAAGGAGATGTTGCTATATTCTTCGGACTGTCCGGTACAGGTAAAACAACCCTGTCAACTGATCCTGACAGAGCACTGATAGGCGACGATGAACATGGCTGGGATGATGATGGAATCTTCAATTTTGAAGGAGGTTGTTATGCAAAATGTATTAACCTGAGCAAGGTGAATGAGCCGGATATTTATAATGCTATAAGACGTAATGCACTTCTTGAAAATCTTGTGGTGTCACCCGACGGTGTTATCGATTTCAGCAGCTCAGCAAAAACCGAGAATACCAGGGTCTCATATCCGATTTACCATATTAATAATATTGTAAAACCAGTCTCAAAATCCGGGCATGCCAGCAAAGTTATATTTCTGACAGCCGATGCTTTCGGTGTTCTTCCGCCGGTAAGCAAACTTACAGAAGAACAGACAAAATACTATTTTCTGAGCGGATATACTGCTAAAGTTGCAGGTACTGAGAGAGGAATAAAAGAACCTTCTCCCTCCTTCTCAGCTTGCTTCGGAGGAGCATTTCTTATGCTCGATCCTATAATATATGCAATTGAACTGACAAAGAAAATGAAATTGCATAAAGCTGAAGCCTGGCTTGTTAATACCGGCTGGATTGGGGGTGCCTATGGTACAGGGAAAAGGATTGACCTTCATTCTACCCGTAAAATTATTAACTCTATTTTAGACGGGACGATAGATCAAAGCGGATATTATGCCATACCGGTTTTTAATCTCAGTATTCCTTTAAAGGTGGGTGGTTTGGATAGCAACCTTTTAGACCCGGCCAAAGCATGGAGTTCTTATCAGAAATGGCAATCAGCCGCTACGGATCTTGCTCTGAAGTTCAAAAATAATTTTGAAAAGTTCACTTCGAATCCCGAAACCGCCGTCCTGTTGAAACACGGACCAGTCATCTGATACACACCTGTTAAATGATTAATAACTTTCCAGGATCAAAATAGAGATATGAATGTTTTAATGGTTATTCTTGCCGTAATCCTTGCATACCTGCTTGGCTCCATTCCGACGGCAGTCTGGGTCGGAAAAATATTTCATGGAATTGATGTCCGGGAACATGGGAGTGGTAATGCCGGTGCAACAAATGTAATAAGAGTACTAGGGTGGAAAAGCGGAATTCCGGTTATGATCATTGATATTGCTAAAGGATGGTTTGCAGCATGTCTGCCTGTTGTTTTTAAACTTGCTGAACCAGGAAGCGCGCAACTGGTAAACCTTCAGATAATTACAGGGGCAGCATCCATCATAGGCCATGTGTATCCTGTCCTTGGAGGATTCAGAGGCGGTAAAGGAGTAGGATGCACAATAGGCACTCTTTTAGCAATTCACCCACTTCTCACTTTATCCTGCCTGGGAGTTTTCCTTGCGGTTTTACTGATTACAGGCTATGTTTCAGTAGCTTCAATGAGCATGGGAATATCCTTTCCTGTACTTTTATTCACACTTTTCAGCTCGCCTTCATTCTATTTCAAAATATTCTCTGTCATAATTGCTTTTGCAATAATCCTGACACACAGAAAGAATATAAAACGCCTTCTGAACAGAGAAGAATCAAAGTTTATTAAAAAGAAACAGAAGGAGTAACTCAGAAGTGCTCCAGAATTTCAATTCTTTTCTCGATTGGCGGATGTGTAGAAAACAGGATTCCCAGCGAGAATGATTTTTTGTTGCTCCTGACTCCAGGATTTTCAATGAACAGCTGGGCCACATCCTTCCTCTTTACAGCTTCAATTGTAGGATCTGCAGAGATTTTTCTGAGCGCGGATGCCAGGGCCTGTGGTCTTTTTGTAAGCTCTGCTGAGCCTGCATCAGCCAAATATTCACGTTTCCTTGAGATGGCAAAACGGAATAGAGAGGCAAGAAAATATCCAACAGCAGCGAGAATCAAAGCAATAATTACCCCGGAGCCACCACCCTTCTTACCTCTTCCTAAACTGCCAAATCTCATCGATCTTAGTAACGATTCGGAAATAAATGCGAAGATCCCAACAAATACTATTGAAATAATAAGCAGCCTGACATCCCGGTTTCTGATATGAGTGAGTTCATGGCCTATAACTGCCTCGAGTTCCTGATCGTTCAGCTTATCAATAATTCCTCTCGAAAGCGAAACTGTATAGCTTTTTGTATCAATTCCGCTGGCAAAGGCATTCAAAGAATCATCCTCGATAATATTTATTGCAGGCATTGACATTCCTGCCGAAATGCAAAGATTTTCAACAAGGTTATAGACTCTTTTATTTTCATTTCTATTAAGAGGCCTTGAATCTGTTGCTGCCCTTATCATGGCGGAATGTGAAAACCATGCCACTGTAAACCAGATAATTACTCCTAATGTTACCCAGGGGACCGTATACAGGAAATTACGGTTTATCATTTCCATCGACCAGTAGTCCCGCTGAAATGAGATGAGAAAAAAGAATAGCCATGTAAGAAGAAAAAATACCAGAGGGAACATGAACAATAGTAAAACTGACCTGGTATTGTTCTTCCAAATTTGATTTTGAAGACCCAGATAACCCATATAATCAGAACTGTATCTTTGGCGGCTGTTCTGCAGCTGCACGTGTTTCACCTAATTCGAACATAGTCTCACGCTTGAAGTTGAAGAGGATGGCGAGAATGTTGGAAGGAAAGACCTCAATTGCCACATTCAGCTCTTTTGTTGCCGAGTTGAAGAACCTTCTGGCTGCAGCAAGCTTGTTCTCAACATCTGATATTTCATTTTGCAGATCCATAAAGTTCTGGCTGGCTTTCAGATCGGGGTATGCCTCAACAGAGACTTTCAGACCCTCCAGGGCAGTTGACAATCTGCCTTCAGCCGCAATTTTTTCATTTATGGTGGTAGCTTTCATAGCATTAGTCCGGGCTTCAGTAACTTCAGTAAGCACTCCCCGCTCATGCCCCATATATCCCTTTACGGAATCTACCAGTTGAGGTATCAGATCATGCCTCTGCCGGAGCTGAACATCGATATCTGCGAAAGCCTGTTCCCGGTTGTTTCTTAATCTGACAAGACGGTTGTAGATAGAAACAGCTATCAGAAAGAGAATGAAAATAATTGCAAAGAAAATTAATACGATGTACATAGTTTTAATTATTAGATTGAACAATTAGAGGAAATAAAGATACTAAGAAAGTTATTATATTATTTAATATTCATTTCTGATATCTTTACGGCTATAATAATTTGAAAAATTGATCAGAATATGGTTGACGGAAAGATGATGCTGGAGCTGATAAAAAGCAGGCAGAGCGACAGAAACTACATGGACAGGCCTGTTGAAAAGGAAAAAATAGAAAGGATTATTGAGGCAGGCCGGGTGGCTCCATCGGCATGTAATGCCCAACCCTGGAAGTTTATTGTTGTTACAGAACCTGAACTTAGAAATGAACTGGCCATTGCTGCATCTGCCAAACTGTTGGGTATGAATTCCTTTGTTAATCAGGCCCCTTTACAAATTATCGTGGTCCGTGAAAAAGCAAATCTCTCTGCAAAGATCGGGGCTGCAGTTAAGAATAAGGACTATTCTCTGATAGATATCGGTATTGCATCAGAAAATATATGTCTGCAGGCCAGAGCTGAAGGCCTTGGTACCTGCATGATCGGATGGTTTGATGAAAAACAGGTAAGGAAAATACTTCACATTCCTTCATCCAAAAGAGTGGAACTGATCATTACCCTCGGATACCCCGGTAAAGAAACCCGGGAGAAGAAGAGGAAGAGCGTTGAAGAGGTTGCATCCTGGAACAAATATTGACTTGGGAATTAAGGGTGCAGGGTGCAAGGTGCAAGGTGCAAGGTGCAAGGTGCAAGGTGCAGGGTGCAGGGTGCAGGGTGCAGGGTGCAAAGTTGAAGAGGATCTTCCAATACCATGCAACTTGTAACCTGGAACCTGGAACCTGAAACCTGAAACCTGAAACCTGGAACCTGAAACCTGGAACCTGGAACCTGAAACCTGAAACCTGGAACCTGCAACCTGCAACCTGTTATTTTAATAGCTGTAAGGCCGCTTTAATCCTCCTAACCGCCTCAATAATATCCTTGTCTGCCGCAGCGTAGGAGATCCTTATACAATCCGGAGCGCCAAAGGGTGTTCCCGCTACCAGAGCTACCTGGGCTTTATCGAGAATATAGAGTGTAAGTTCATCGGAATTATTCACAGTTGTTTTACCATCACTCTTGCCAAAATAAAAAGATACATCGGGCATTACATAGAAGGCGCCCTGCGGGATCTTTACTTTAAGACCATTAACGTCACTTAACAAGTCGCAGATAATATCACGCCTTCGCAGGAATGCTGCTCTCATTACTTCCTTTGAGTCCGATTTGCTCAGAATTGCAGCAAGAGCGGCTCTCTGTGCAATTGAGCTGACTCCGGATGTAAACTGACCCTGAAGTTTATCGCAAGCCTTCGCAATCCATAGAGGAGCTCCAATATACCCAATCCTCCATCCTGTCATGGCATAGGACTTTGACACACCGTTTAAAGTAATCACCCGGTCGTAGATATAATCAAAAGATGCCATACTTTCGTGCTTTCCGGTGAAACTGATATGTTCATAGATCTCATCTGAAAGAATGAATAAACCTTCATGCTTCTTAACTATAAGTGCTATCTTTTCCATTTCATCCCTCGTATAAACCATGCCAGTCGGATTTGAAGGAGAATTGAAAATTATCAATCTTGTTTTGTCAGTTATGGCAGCTTCAAGATCTTCTGGTTTAACTTTGAAATCATTTTCAATAGAAGCATTTACTATCACAGGCGTTCCCTGGGCAAGAATTACCTGATCATAATAGCTAACCCAGTATGGAGCAAGAATTATAACTTCATCACCGGGATTGACAATAGAAAGGATCACATTTATAAGTGAATGCTTTCCCCCGGCCGATACAATTATCTGATCAGCAGTGTAGTTAATACCATTCTCTTCTCTGAACTTCTTTGAAATAGCTTCTCTCAGATCGGCATACCCCGGGACTGGGGGATATCTTGTATAGTTGTCATCTATTGCCTTTTTTGCAGCCTCTTTTATGTCTTCCGGAGTATTGAAATCGGGTTCACCAAGACTGAGATTAATCACGTCGATGCCCTTAGCCTTCAATTCCCTGCTCTTCTGCGCCATAGCCAGAGTAGCTGAGACTGATAATGATTTAATTCTGTCGGATAAGTATTCCATAATAGTAGTGTTAGATCTTTATTTGAAAACGTTAAAAGTATAAAGATAAAAGACAAAAGTAAAAAGACAAAAGTTTTGGTTTTGACAGCATCAATAAAAAACTTAGGTTTGTATTAATAATTATAAATATGGTTATATGGAAACGTTAGCTGACATATTAAAGATTACGATACCTGCAGTTTTGGTGCTGATTACTGCCTGGGTACTCTTAAGGAATATGATAAGGAATGACCAGGATAAGCGTAAACAGGAGATAATTATGCAGAGCAGCCGTGCTGTAGTTCCGATTCGTCTGCAGGCGTATGAAAGGATTGTTCTCTTCCTTGAAAGGATCTCACTTGAATCACTGCTTATCAGGACCAATAGTCCGGGAATGTCTGCAGCAGAATTGCATTCAGCTCTCCTGAATACTATAAGGAGTGAATTTGAACATAATCTGTCTCAGCAGATATATATGAGTCAGCAAGGTTGGGAAGTAGTTAAGAATGCCAGATACAACACTATCAAGATTATCAACACTGAATTTGAGAGAACACCAAAAACAGCTTCAGGTCTGGATTTCAGCAAACATCTTCTTGAAAAGGTAATGGAGCTCGATAAGGAACCAACCCGTACAGCTGTAGAATATATCAAAAACGAAGTGTCGAGGTTGATGTAGAAGGCATCGGGTGTCAGGAAGAGAATGTTCCCATAATCCCATCTGACGCCTGACGCCTGATGCCCTCTGTACTATAGAAGTTCGACACTCCTCCTTACAAACTTGCTCAGATCCTCGCCGCGAAGCATGTTGTTTGCCAGCAATGCGAGATCAATAAGCTGTCTTACAATTTTGTTATCATTCCCGTAGGCTTCCAGAATATCCTTACGGTTATTATTTAAAGTATCGAGCTCCTTACGGAGTTTATCGAGGTCATCTTTTTCAAGCTGGCTGACTTCTTCTGCTTTCTTCTTTTTATGATCGCCCTCCATAAAAGCTACTTCTTCCTTAAGTCTGTTTCTTTCTACATCATTCTCTTTGAGCTTATCTCCAAGAGATTTATTCATCTCTTCAGAGAGATTTTCAACCAGAGGATGCCTGCCATTTACTACCAGATTATAACTATCGGGCAGCTCACCGTAAAAACTCATACCTCCACCAAATTGTGACATTTCCTTCATTCTCCTCATAAATTCCGACCGGGTTATTACTACCGGAGCATCATTATCATCAAGAGCCTCAAATACAACAATATAATGATCTTTCAGCTTAAGTTGCCCCTGGAATACACTCTTAAGATCTTCCTCCTGCTGAGGAGATAGTTTTGACTTTTTGGATTCCTCTTTCTGAATAAGTTTATCAATAACATCGGAATCCACCCTCACAAATCTTGTTTCTTTTAATTTTCCTTCGAGATAGTTTACCAGATGCAAATCAAGCTGTCCGTCGAGAAGAAGAACATCGTAACCTTTCGACTTTGCCTTTTCAATATAAGTATACTGATCAGTCTTGTCTGTTGCATAGAGATAGATCAGATTCTTGTTTTTATCAGTCTGGTTTTCTTTAATCAGTTTTTCGTAATCTTCAAACGTAAAATATTTATCATCAGTTGTTTTCAACAGGGCAAATTTTGAAGCCTTCTCGTAAAATTTTTCATCGGTAATCATTCCGTAGATGATGAAAAGTTTCAGATCATCCCATTTTTTCTCAAAATCTTCACGGTTCTTTTTGAATATATCATTCAGCCTGTCGGCAACTTTTTTTGTGATATGTCCGGAAATCTTTTTAACGTTTGAATCGCTCTGAAGATAGCTCCTAGAGACATTCAACGGAATATCAGGGGAATCAAGTACACCATGAAGAAGAGTAAGAAACTCAGGTACAATACCTTCCACTGAGTCAGTCACAAAAACCTGATTGCAGTAAAGTTGAATTTTGTTTTTCTGGATTTCAAAATTGCTTTTTATCTTGGGGAAATAGAGGATCCCCGTAAGCTTGAAAGGGTAATCCACATTGAGATGAATATTAAATAACGGTTCATCTCCGGTGGGATATAGCTCACGATAAAACTTTGAGTAGTCTTCATCTTTCAGGTCGGCCGGTTTAAGTGTCCAGGCCGGTTTTGTATTGTTTATGATTTTATCTTTACCGGTGTCAACATATTTTCCGTCCTTCCATTCTTTTTCTTTCCCGAAAGCGATCTCAACCGGAAGAAATTTACAGTACTTCTTAAGCAATTCCTCGATCTTGTTCTCTTCAAGGAATCCTTTTGATTCTTTATCAATATAAAGAGTTACATCTGTTCCAATATGCTCTTTTTCTGCATCTTCAATTGAGAACTCAGGACTACCGTCACATTCCCATTTAACAGCTTTTGCATCAGGTTGCCATGATTTTGTTACAACTTCGACCTTATCCGAGACCATGAATGAAGAATAGAACCCGAGTCCGAAGTGTCCGATGATAGCATTTGCCTGATCTTTGTATTTATCAAGGAATTCATTGGCACTCGAAAAAGCAATCTGGTTAAGGTATTTGTCAAGCTCCTCTTCAGTCATACCAACTCCTTTATCGGAGACTGTAATTGTCTTTTTCTTTTTATCAACGTTAACTCTTATTGTAAGGTCGCCAGGGTCACCTTTATAATCGCCTGCCAAAGAGAGAGTTTTGAGCTTCTGTGTTGCATCAATGGCGTTTGAAATAAGCTCACGGAGAAAAATTTCGTGGTCGGAATAGAGGAATTTTTTAATAATCGGAAAGATGTTTTCAGTTGTCACACCGATTTTACCTTTTTGCATATCGATTCAGTTTTAAAGTTTGACATAATAAATCATACAACGCTTGTCAAAAGTTATGCCGATGCATGCTGACTGACAAATAGTCATAAAAAGGGCTGAGGGCTGAAGGCTGAAGGCTGAAAGCTGATGGCTGAGTACTTTCAGAAGTACTGAGGAAACTTAAAGTAGGCAACAATTGCCAGTAACATCACAACAGCCAGGAAAATCAGAAGAAAATAAAATGAAAAATTCCTTTTCCTCCTGTAGATCATAAGGCTATGTTCGCTGATAAGCTTCTTAACAGTATTGTGTATCCGGAGCACCTGATTAGCATTTCGCGGAATGTACGATTCAATATTAATTCTTATAGCTTTTTTGATCTCATCAAGTTTATCGTGCGGACAAAGAAGGATTATACCGGTAGACCCGTCAATCTTTTTTATCTCTCCAGACAGATGATCAATTGTCTCAAAGTTTTCCTTATCATCCTGAAGACCCAGAATTGCGACTTTACAAAAATTATGCTCCCGTTGACTATTAAGATGATCCAGGAAATCGTCCTTGTTGTGGAAAGTGACAACAGTGTATTTGGATTTATCAGAAAAGCGTTTTTTGACATCATCCGAAAAATTCCGGTGATTGTCGTAGCAGAAGAGATATGTTTTTACAACTTTTGTCATCTATTTCTTGTTTCGGATATCAATGTCAGGTTTCAATTTCCACAAGCCACTTTCAAGAATATAGCTGTCGAATGAAAAGTCGGGGCCATAGAATTCCCGGTTATCCTTGAATTCAGGAGAAGAAGGGGAAAGATGGTCAAAGACAATTAAATCATTTTTTTCAAATTTTAATGACATGACTGCTTTTGAAGTGTACTCGAAAACAACTCTGAAAAGGATCTGTTTCCCATCGGAAAAGCATTTCATGCCAAGCAGGAGACTATCTCCGGGACCAAAACTCAAAACATCAATTAGTTTTCTTGTAATGAATGAGTTCCCATAATCGATCCCAAGCAATGCATAACATTTCTCTCCCCCGACTGTTTCAAAAGGTCTGATATCGTAATAGAGGGCTCCATACCAGTTTGATACTGAATATGTTGTATCTATTCTCGCAGGTACCTCATTGTATATACCCGATAGTTTATAAATAGTATTTTTACCGGTTTTGACTCTTTTCCGTATAAAATAGCAGAAATACCTGTTTCCTCCATCCTCGAGAATAAGATTCCATGTTATTATCTTAATCAGGCTATCAGGTGAAGTAATCTGACCGAGATATCTCAGGTTTGAAAACCTGTGGCTGAAGACTGTATCAGAAGCTGCGTAGTTTTCAATGATATGTCTTATAGAATCGTTTATGGCAAGCTTTTCTGCTGATGTGATATTTTCCCTTATGCGCCTGTACATCCCTTCCAGTTCTCCGGATATTCCGCCTGAGGTTGTCTGACTGTCAATGGTTTGAGAGATCAGAACCATAAATATTGATATCAGGAGCCTGAATCGTTTCATTGTTTCTTCGTGTTTTTTAAAACTTCATCAAGAAGTTTCATCAACTGATTACATGCCCATATTATTTCGTCATCTGTAATTGTCAGAGGAGGAGCAATCCTGAAGGAATCGGCACAAAAGAGAAAATAGTCGAGGATTATTCCGAAGTCAGGTGCGTGAGATACTGCATAATTAACGCACTCATTGTCTGAGAGTTTGACTGCCAGCAGCAATCCCTCTCCTCTTATCTCCTTAATTGCGTTATGCTTAAGAGTCCGTTTAATAAGGTCTGATTTTCTGTTACATCCGGCAATCAGATTCTCTTCAATGATAACCTCAAGAGATGCAAGACCTGCAGCGCAACAGACAGGGTGACCGCCAAAAGTAGTAATGTGTCCAAGCGGCGGGTCGACTGATAATGATGACATAATGTTTTTTGATGAGATAAAGGCACCCAGAGGCATTCCTCCGCCCAATGCCTTTGCCAGCACAATAATATCCGGTGTAACTTTAAATTTTTCAGATGCGAACATTGTACCGGTACGGCCGAAACCTGTTTGCGCTTCATCGAATATCAGGAGAGCACCTGTCTCATTGCATCGTTGCCTGAGCAATCCCAGAAAATCATTTACCGGGAAGATTACTCCGGCTTCAGCCTGGATTGGCTCGACCACTACGCAGGCGGTCTTGCTGTCAATCTTGTTAACTTCATCAAAATCGTTAAAACCAGCAAGGAATGTATCAGGCAGAAGAGGACGGAAAGAATTTTTGTAAAGTTCGTTACCCTGAATGGAAAGGGCACCGTGGGTACTTCCATGATAAGAATTCCTGAAAGATACCATCCGGCTTCTGCCGGTTACTTTTTTTGCCAGTTTTAAAGCACCTTCAATAGCCTCGCTTCCGGAGTTCACAAAATAGCAGTTTTCAAGTGGGGATGGGAGCAGCCGGGCAAGACTTTCAGCATATTTTATCTGAGGCGATTGTATAAACTCTCCGTACACCATAAGGTGCAGATAAGAGTCAACCTGTTTTTTTATTGATTCGACAACCTTAGGATGTCGGTGTCCGGTATTACTCACGGTTACTCCGGAGATTAGATCAAGATATTTTTCACCTGCGGGGCCATAGAGGTAAGCGCCTTCGGCACGTACAATCTCAAGCATCAGAGGGGAGGAAGAAGTCTGTCCGAGAAAATCCAGGAATGACTGACGGTTAGAAACCATGGGAAAAGAGAAAAATTATCGGGCCATCACGTTAATATCATTCAGGAGCGTGTCTCTGAAGGATTTACCAACAGGAATACTTTTCACAGTAGCCCCAAAACGCAGATCCAGACAATTCTCTTTAATAGCCAGGATCAAACCCTTATTTATTATAAATGATCGGTGAACCCGGACAAACAGAGTACCAGGAAGCTGATTTTCAATAGCTTTCATAGTGAAATGAATAGTATATTTTTCCTCTATGGTATTGACAGTAACATAGTTTTCCAGGGCTTCCACAAAAATAATATCCTTCAGTTTAAGTTTAACAAGGGCGGATCCCTTTTTAATGAATATCTCCTGATCGCCGGTATTGATTATATCTTTACGTGAGAAATATTTTATTGTTTTATCGATGGCTTTGCAAAACCTGGCATAAGCAATGGGTTTAAGAAGATAATCCACTACATTAAAATCGAAAGCTTTAAGAGCGTACCCTTCTGCAGAGGATACTATGATTATGTTGGGAGGATATTCAAGACTTCCGATAAATTCAAATCCATCTATTTCGGGCATCTGAATATCGAGAAAGATAAGTTCGATATCCTTACGTTTTGATAATTCATTCCTGGCAGACACAGAATCGCTGAAGATACCTACAAGATTCAATGACCCGGAAGACTTGCCTACGTAATTCTCAAGCAGTTTACAACTCAGTTTATCGTCATCAACAATTATACAATTCATAACTCAAATAGTGACAAAAGACTTCGCGCCCAAATTTAGTAAAAAAAAAGTACAAATCTTAACATTACAAAAAAAGGGGTGATAAACACCCCTTCGCCATCTGATTTTTTACGATTAAAGACCTTTGTTCAGAGCAGGAGCTGCTTTAAATTTAACAACTTTTTTAGCAGGAACATTAAGTTTAGCACCAGTACGAGGGTTGCGAACTACTCTTGCACTTCTCTTGTCAACTTTAAAGGTACCCATGCCTGGAAGCTGGATTCTCTGACCTTTTTTCATTGATTTTCCAAAAGCCCCAACGAAAGCGTTCAAAGCCATGCCTGCATCCTTAATAGAAAGCTTGGCATCATCAGCAATTGCTTTTACCAATTCTTTTTTTGTCATAGTGAAAATTTTTAGAGTTAGACTTATTCGTACTAATTGATTACAAATTTATTTCTTTTAAATTCATATACAAATTTATTTTTCCGATTTTCCCCAAACAGTGGCACTTTTAGGTTAAAACTGCCTGTTTTTGGGGGAAAAATCAGTTTTTGTCAGAATTATCGCAACTGCTCATCAGACCTCGTTCTCAGATTATAATGAATAACTTTTGTTTATATCGTGTTAATAATTTCTGTATAATATTGATAATGTGCTATATAGATTAATATGTTAAAATTTCTGCTATCCGGGAAGCTGTCAAATCGGTAAAATATTATCTTTGCGGCGGAGAAATGGCAGAGTGGTCGAATGCGGCGGTCTTGAAAACCGTTGATCTGTAACCACGGATCCGGGGGTTCGAATCCCTCTTTCTCCGCAGCCCAAATTACTCCCTCGGCAAAGCCGGGGGATTTTTATTTTCATTTGGACGAACCAGGCTTGCCTGAGTGAGTACAAATGAAAATAAAAAGACCATATGAGCGAAGCGAATAAGGGAGTAATTTGGGCTGTAAGGAACCCCCGAACGGGATCACCGAAGGTAATCCCTCTTCTGTTTCTCCCCTGCAGCCTGGCGCCTTCGCTAAAATAGCCCACCGGGCTATTTTTTAACGCTCGGCCCTCTCTTTCTCCGCAGCCCAAATTACTCCCTCGGCAAAGCCGGGGGATTTTTATTTTCATTTGGACGAACCAGGCTTGCCTGAGTGAGTACAAATGAAAATAAAAAGACCATATGAGCGAAGCGAATAAGGGAGTAATTTGGGCTGCAAGGAACCCCCGAACGGGATCACCGAAGGTAATCCCTCTTCTGTTTCTCCCCTGCAGCCTGGCGCCTTCGCTAAAATAGCCCACCGGGCTATTTTTTAACGCTCGGCCCTCTCTTTCTCCGCAGCCCAAATTACTCCCTCGGCAAAGCCGGGGGATTTTTATTTTCATTTGGACGAACCAGGCTTGCCTGAGTGAGTACAAATGAAAATAAAAAGACCATATGAGCGAAGCGAATAAGGGAGTAATTTGGGCTGTAAGGAACCCCCGAATGGGATCACCGAAGGTAATCCCTCTTAATTATATCTGTTGAGGAGTAACCACTTAGTTTATCGAAATAAACTAAGTGTCTGGCGAATTCGGCACCAATTATTTTTTTGTTTCTGTAATCAGAGCCAATAACAAAGATATCAGGATTGTACTCCTGTATCAGAGCTGCCAACTCGGAATCGCTATCAAAAATTACTACTTTATCTACATATTTAATGACAGAGAGAAATTCTTGTCTTGCATTTTGACTATTAACAGGTCGGCCAGGGCCTTTTAATTGTTTTACACGATTATCGCTATCTATTCCTACGCATAAAAATGTACCCTGTCTTTTTGCAAATTCCAGCAGTTTTATATGTCCCAGGTGAAGCACATCAAATGTTCCATTTACCCAGACCTTCTTCATATTATCAGTTTTTCATCAGGATAAGCTATACCTTTCTTCTCTACTACCTGACCGGCACATAAATTAGCAAATTTTATTGCCTCTTCTATATTCATATGCAACAAGAAATGCCCTGCAAGTGCTGCCATAAATGTATCTCCGGCACCTACGATATCCCTGACAAAAACAGGGAAAGGTGGTTTAAATATTTTCCCGTTGTAATGTGCGCCCTTCTCACCAGCAGTTTTGATCAGCTTTTTATTTTTTTCCAGTGTTTTTAAGGCTACAATATTGTTCTGTATATTATTATATTCTGCTTCATTTATTTTTACATATGAAGCAGGTAAAATCCAGGTATCGATCGGTTTTTTTGTATCGACAAAACTTAATTTACATAAAGAAAGAATATGTTCAATATCACTTGTTTTTAAATAGCCTTTATTATAATCTGAAATAATAACCAGATCATAATCTCCAACATGTAATAGTGCTGTCTGTTCAATGGATTCAGTGATTTTATCATCATCAATCCTCAAAAGGATATAATTTGATTTGATTTCGACATACCTGGTTTTTGTAATTTCACTCTTGTTGGTAGTATATGAAACTATTTTATCAAGGCCAAGTGCCTTTAAATTATTATAGACATTCCCTGCCATTCCTGCGTTTTCTCTCCGATAAACCTCTTTAAAAACAGGAGTAGGAGCCTCAGGATTTAACTTGTCGCAATTGCCATAAATGAAAATATCCTTACAACTATCCCCTATTACCAAAATTTTCTTCATGGATTCTTTTTAGATATTTATAATGGAATTGGATTGAAGTCTCAAAATTGTTTAAAAATGAAGTCGGGATATATTTATTTATTTTTATCATATTTGCTTCAGTAAAAGACTGATATGAACTTTTGATTTCTTCAGGGGTATCAATAAACCTGATCTTCATTTCTACATCAAGACTTTTATTGATCTGGTTTGCAAGTTCTAAAAAAGTCACCGCTTCCCCTGTTCCAAGATTGTAAATTCCGTAAGGAATATTTTCTTTATTCTGATAGAAAAAATACAATGTCTTAACTACATCATTTACATGGATAAAATCCCTCATCTGGCGGCCATCCATTATATCCGGATCGATTGATTTAAATAATCTTATTTCGCCGCTTTGAAGCGCATTTAAATAGATACTTGTAACGGCTGAAATCATATTTCCTTTATGCAATTCATTTGGGCCGTAAACATTGAAGAATCTGAATCCATAGCAATATACAGGTCTTTTGACAGAATAATTTACTACATGTTTGTCAAACATATATTTTGATTTTGCATAGATATTTAGCGGGTAGAGTTCATTTTCATCTTCAGTAAAGGTATTACTCTTCCCATATACAGCGGCTGAAGAGGCGTAGAAAAAAGGTATGTTCCTTGTTGAGCATAAGTTAAAAAGTACTTTGGAAAAAGTATAATTATAATCCATTATTTTCAAGTCGGTGCTCGAAGTATCAACTAAGGCTCCTAAATGAAACACAGCCTTTATATCATGTGAATTAAGTCTGCCGGCATCCTCATTACACGCTATGCAAAATAAAATAAACTCTTCAATTGTCATTTTCTTTTGATATTTTGCATCCTTTAAATAACCATGATCTTCAGAGTCTACAATAAGAATGTCTGAAATTCCCTCATCATTAAGGTATTTTACCATATTTGAACCAATAAAACCCTCAGCCCCTGTAAGAACGATCATCAATCTAAATATTAAATGTTACAATTTTAGAACCTGAAGTTATTAATTAAAGCATATTTTAGATAATATTTCTCATAAAACTAGTTCTCTGTCATTAAAAAATCAAAGAAATGCTTTGTCATCTGAGTTAAATATTTTAAATTTAACTCAGGTAATCCTACTTTTTATCTCGTTTGCCTATGAAAAGTGATAATGCTAAAGATTCGGGGAAAGCAAAAAAAATCCTGACCAGAGGTGATGCTATAAAGCGTATAGCAATTTTAGCAGCAGCAGCCGGAACTGGTAGCTTTCTTTTTAATGATTGTAAAAAGCCTGCTGAGCAAGCTTATTCAAGCCAATACTCCAGTAAATACTCCAGTGGGGGTTATTACAGTACTTATTCAAGTGGATATAGTAGTGGGTATAGCAGCAATTACAGTAGCCATTATAGCAGTACATACAGCAGCAAATACAGCAGCACCTATGGCAGTGGTTATTATAGCCAGTACTGCAGTGGAAGAGGAAGTTTGTACTATTACAGCTACTATTGCTCAACTCGTTACAGCAGTTACAGCAGTACCTACTCCAGCGGAGGTTAGCATTATCGATTATTTTATTTTTTTTACCTTATGCCAAACGTTTTATTCACACAATCGTGTACACGATCGTGTCCGTATTGTTTTGCCAGGAAACATATGACCGATTCGATACCAACTGATATCATTTCCTGGGAAAACCTGATCTATCTATCAGATTTTTTTGAGATATCTAATGAAAACCGTTTTCAGATCCTGGGAGGCGAACCAACACTTCACCCCGATTTTAACGATATGGTAGCATATTTGCTTGAAAGGGGATTTGGAATAAACGTTTTTACAAATGGTATTATGGCTGATCAAAAATTATTTGAAGCTGCAGAAATCTTTAGAAATATTTCTCCCGAAAAGTTTTCTTTTACCATAAACCTTAATGAACCAAATAAATCACCCCAAAGTCTTGCAGAAACTGAATGTATTAATAGATTTTTAAATTCTTTTAGTGACCGTATAACACCAGGTTTCAACATATACAGAGAAGATTTTGATCTGACATTTATTTTCAGATTAATAAATGAATATGGCCTGAACCGTACAATAAGGCTTGGTCTCGCCCACCCTATTGCAGGCAAAAAAAACAAGTTTATTAAACTGACGGGTATTGAAAAAATAATTAGCCGGCTATTCCACTTTTTACCTGTAATGGAGCGACTCCGTATTAAGCCGGGCCTGGATTGCGGATTCCCGATGTGCAAGTTTAATACAGAACAACTTGGATGGTTATACAGATATACCGGCGGTCACTATGATTTTGGATGTGCTCCAGTAATTGATATCGGACCAGATATGAATGTATGGTCCTGCTTTCCTCTATCGGGATTTCATAAGAAGTCTCTATTTGAGTTTAACAGCATCAGAGAAATTCATGATTATTATGGTGATATTCACTCCAAGGTACGAGTGGAAGCTGGTGGTATCTTCAATGAGTGTGATAACTGTCTTTTTAGAGAGGAAAACATATGCAAGGGTGGATGTCTCGCGCATAGTCTGAATAACTTCTGCAATGAACATCCTCTCAGAATGGAAGAAATGTATTTATGAAAAGATTCTTTATAGTATGCGATTTTAAGCCTGAAATGCTTAAATTGATTAAGGGTAATTCTGTCGTTTTCTTCAGCAGTAACTTCTCTGTTCTCAATTCATTACGAAAGAATGCTGAAGAGAATGACCTCCACATCCATTGTGTGGTCATAAAAAATAAAATCAATTTGTCAGACATCCTGTTTGAAGAGAAATGGGATGAATTTCCTCTTGCTATAGAATCACCTTCACTCGGAAGAGTCCATGAATTCTTAAAAAGAACATCCATAATCAGGAAACTGAATGTACGGTTTTACCTTTCCACAAATAAGCCAAACTGTTACAAAGACATCAGGATCCTTTCATCTTTAGGATATCCAACAACGATAATTATTGATGGCAAAACAACAGATTGGCAACAACTTACAGAATTAATGACATATGGATTATTGAATACACGAAGACACGCAGAGATCCATCCTTTCGACTATATCAGTAGTTATTATCATCCCAATAACAGAACTAACTTTGCCTCAGTCTATTTTAATGATCCCGAAAGATATTTACATATAAATAAAAAAGGAATCGTCTTCCTGAAGCGGGAAGATTTATTGTCCAATAAGGATCCATGCGGTGATTTAAACTCAATTGAGACCATTGAACAGCAGGATATTTTTAAAAATGAGATGAACAAATGGTTTGAATTCTTTCTTAAACCATCACGCTGCGCAAGTTGTAAAGGATGGAGAATCTGTCTTGGCAAATACGTACAATATCTTGACTCTAATCCTGGCTGTGAAAACTTTTTTTCTGAATTTATAGATACGATTGAAATAGAGAAAAAAATTGAGGAAAAGAAAATCCCAGCGAAAGTATTATGGCAACCATAATTGTAAAGGTAACTGAAAAGTGCAATTCAAATTGCCTCTATTGTGATGTAATAAGAAAAAAGAATGGTGGAAAGACCATGTCCTTTCCAGTATTGTCAGTTCTTTTCAGAAAAATAAATGATTATCTTGAAGAAAACAAAGATGAAGAGATCAACCTTTTATGGCACGGGGGAGAACCTTTGCTCCCAGGGGTGAAATACTACCGGGAAATTATTGAGATCCAGAATAGATATTGTAACAATTTAAAAAACAGGATTAAACATTCAATTCAGACAAACCTTACCTGTCTGACATATGATTATATTGAAGTCTTAAAAGAACTGGGTATACATTCAGTCGGGACAAGTTATGATCCTGAACCCCATATGCGGGGTCCAGGCAAAAATATTGATACACTTGCCTATAATTTAAAGTTTATTGAGGCAGTTAAAATGCTCGATAAGTTTAATATTGGCTGGGGATTAATATATGTAGTTACAAGGAAATCATTAAGTGATCCATTGGGCGTTTTTAATTTTCTTACCAATTTCAGGTTAACCGGTGGCATCAATTTTAATCCGGTTCTTATTTACGATAAAGAAAGAAAGTACATTGCTGTCACACCTGAGGATTTCGTGGATTTTCTTGGTGTAATATTTCCGGTGTGGTGGGAACACAGAGAAAGATATCCTGATATTGAACCATTTAAGTCTTTGGTTGACAACATTATAAACAATAATATCAGCCTCTCCTGTGTAGATTCCGGAAATTGTACATATCATCATATCAATATCTCCCCTGAGGGAGACGCCTCTCAATGCGGACGGTCATCAGACTGGAAGCTGCTCGATTATGGAAATATTACAAGAAACAGTATCATGGAGATATTATACCATGAAGAACGTAAACAATTGGAATTAAGAACTAAAAATCTATTACTTTCTGAATGCGCAGATTGCAGATTCTGGAATCTCTGCCATGGCGGATGTCCTCTGGATGCATGGTCGAGGCATAAAGACTTTAAACACAAAAGCGAATGGTGTTATTCAAAAAAAGGATTTATTGAAAAGTATTTTGAACCAATAACTGGTTATAAATATAGCCCGGCCCAAACTGAATTATAATATTCAAATGCCAATAATTCTAGTTAAAACGATTAACCGCTGTAATTCCAACTGCATTTATTGCTTTTCAAATAAAAAGCACCTTAATAAAATTTGTCCGGAGATAATTGAAGATCTGTTTTTCAGGATCAATGAATACCTTGAGTTATTTCCCCTGGCACAGATTGAAATCCAATGGCATGGAGGTGAACCCCTTTTGCTCGGTGAAAATTTTTACAGGAAGGTCGTGCAGTTACAAACCAGCATTCTTAGTAAATACGATGACAGGATCGTACACACAATGCAATCAAATTTGACCCTTTTGGACAGGCCATTGCTTTCTGTCCTTTCGATGTTGAAAATAAAATTTATAGGGACCAGTGTTGATCCTATTCCGGGGATCCGTGGAATAGGTAAAAGTATCGACTCTGAATTATATATGAAGAAACTTCTTGAGGGCATATCACTTCTTGAATCAGTGAATATCAGGTGGGGAATTAATTACGTGGTCACCAGGAGATCGTTTGATATTCCGGAAAAGATTTTGTACTACTTATCAAATTTCAACCTGGCTAAAAACATTGTTTTCAACCCTGTAAATGTTAAGACCCCCTCCGCCTTACCATTAAAGTTAACGGCGCATGATTATGTATCTTTCTTAACGGATATTTATTTGTTGAGAAAAAATGGAATGGGCCTGATTGGAGATGTCGAACCAATAGGCTCTTCGGAAATCGCTGCCACTCAAATTATTAAAGGAATACCCATTTCGGAAACGACTCATGAGACACCAGTAATGATTGACGGGAAAGGAAATTTTTACTATTACCGATTCCCGGATGATCCGATTGGTAATGTACAATATGACAACTTCAACGACGTAATAATTGAAAATGAGCGGATTAATAATTCTATTAAAGTTCGTGAAAAGAAAAAAAGAAAATGTATGAAATGTACATTATGGCCCTTATGTTTGGCGAATACAGTAAATGATTCTTTTTCCCAAAATGAGGATTTTGAAAATCTTGAATGGTGCAAAGCAAGAAAGGAATTTGTCATAGATTTTCTCATAAATCAAAAAGCAGCTGAAAATGAACACTAATGACTTCCCATGGATTAATCCAATTGGTGGTTTGGGAGACATGCTTATGCTGTCAGGAGTTTTAAAACAGGTTATTGAAAAATTTCCAGAGAGAAGATTTAACCTGACACGACGTACTAACTATGTCAATTTTTTTGAGGGACATCCGGCAATTGCGAATATTGGTTATCCACAGAAAAATGCAAAAATTGTAAGTGTTAACTACTGGAATATGGATAATCTGGCAGGAGATACCCATAGAGCTTACCAGGTACTTGCCAAGTCGTTTGGACTTATCATCCCGGTCAAAGAAGAGCTATATTTGCATAATCCTGAAACAGATGATTCATTACTACATAACTTTCTTCCATGGAAGAATAAAAATATTGCAATTGCACCTTCATCTGATTCTCCAAGAAAGATAATGCCTGCTGATCTGTGGCATCGTCTTGTTGAATTGCTAAAATTCGATGGATATTTTGTATTCCAATTAGGCCGAATGAAGGATCTTCATATTAGAAATGCATACTCCCTGCTCGGTTTGACTACTCCCAGACAAGCTGTTAAAATAATTGAAAGGGCAGATGTTGTAATTACTTCAGATAATTTTCTGATGCACGCGGCAAAACTGGTAAAAAAGCCTGCTGTTGTTCTCTGGGGAGCAACACTGAAAGAAATATACGGATATGAAGGACATTATCATATTACTGCTCCCAGAACCTGCCAGATCCCTCCAGGTGAAGAATGTATTGATTCGAATAAAAACAAGTCCGGAAGTATTTATGGCACGGAATGTCCGATGGGAGCTGACCATTGTCTTGCAAAGATCAAAGCTGCTGATATTTACACTCTTGTCAAGAATATAATATCACAGGGAGAGGCTTTTAAAAACGATAATACTATAACGTTGTAAGAGCTAGGATCAAAGAATGGGAATTAGTAATTTTGGGATGTCCGTTAGTAATTTAAAAGATATGAAAGAACAGATCAAAAACTTAAATAGTCCTGCTATTCATAATGATCAACCCGGAACCCTGGACCGCCGGAACTTTTTAAAGACCACAATGACCACGGCAGCCGGCGCTTTGATGGCACCTTCACTGATCTCATCATTTCAGGAAAACAGGCTTCCATTGCAGACCCGTTATCCTGACCCGGCGGTGGTAGTTATTGATAAACGCTTTGAAAAATATTTCCAGACTACAGCAGCAATAGAGCGTATCTGGACTGGTGCGCGTTGGGCTGAAGGTCCTGTATGGTTTGGAGATGGAAGGTTTCTACTCTTCAGCGATGTGCCTGGCAACGCTATTTTCAGATGGACTGAAGAGACAGGTAAAATTAGCAAGTTCAGAAACCCGTCAAATTTCACAAATGGAAATACAAGGGACAAACAAGGACGCCTGATATCCTGTGAACACGACTCACGCCGTGTAACGCGCACAGAACCGGATGGGACAATCACAATACTGGCAGATAAATTTCAGGGCAAACGTCTGAATGCGCCTAATGATGTGGTCGTACACTCTAACGGAAGTATATGGTTTACTGATCCGGGATATGGTATCTTATCCAATTACGAGGGACACATTGACAAATTTGAATTGGCAACCAATGTATACAGGCTCGATCCGTTAAGCGGCGATCTCAACACTGTAGCAGGCGATTTCATCAGGCCCAATGGACTTTGTTTCTCTCCTGACGAAAAACTACTTTATATCGCTGATACCGGACAACCTGCAGATAAACCTCACCCAATAAAGGTTTTTGATGTGATTGATGGAAAGAAACTGGCAAACGGACGACTTTTCTGTGATATGGGAAAAGGGACTTCTGACGGTATCCGTTGTGACGTTGATGGAAACATCTGGTCCGCCGCCGGATGGGGCGGGGAAGGTTATGATGGGGTGCATATATTTGCTCCCGATGGAAAGCTTATAGGTAAGATATGCTTGCCCGAGGCCTGTGCAAATCTTTGTTTTGGTGGTATCAAACGCAACAGGTTATTTATGACAGCCAGTCAATCGCTTTACTCTCTTTATGTTAACACCCAGGGTGCCCAGGTCCCTTAGATCGCCAGCAAAATTAGAAAACCTTAATACACGACCATTTAAAAGTCCTTTTGTCTTTCCCTGGTCAAAATTAAGATTCCCGCGGATTCTGCGGCTTACACGAAGAAGATAAACAAAACAGGATTAAAATACAGATGGTTCTCATATTGTCAAATTATATTTAATTTACTTTTCAACCAGAAATCATCTAAAGTGTTGAAATTGGTCAGCTGTCCATGTTAACTTTAGTAATAATGTTTCATAATCTATACCGTTCAGTTTTTTTCGGCGACAATAAAGCTGATAGTCATCCCGTTAAAAAATAATTTTTCGGCTTTAACGATCTTAAAATTCTTCATATATATTAATTGTTCTATGTCAGAAGTCTTAAACATATTCAGATGTAAAGGAAAAATTCCAAGTCGTTTCATGAAACGATATAAAGAAAATTCTAATCTCGTTTTAAAATCCATCCTGTCTTTGAAACAGGCTGTTTCAGAGATAAATAAACCACCCGGATTCAACAATTCATGTATTCTTTGAATTGCTTTTTCGCTCTCTTCCAATAAGTGAATTATTGAGTATGCTATAATTTTATCGAATGATGCTTTCTCCAAATCATCATTAAAAATCGTTCCTTGAGAAAAGGAGACATTCGCAACATTTTCTTTATTTTTCTTTTTTATCGCTTCGCTGATCATCTCAGCAGAAAAGTCAATTCCATGAATATGTTTAATCCCACTGGCCAGTACTAATGTTCTAATACCTGTTGCACATCCAAAGTCAAGAACATTATCATTTGCAGTAAGATATTCTTTTGTTCTGGAAATTATTTCCTGAGATGCAGGTTCGAACTGCTTTTGGCTATCATCAAATCTTTTTGCCTGTTTATCCCAAAATTTTTGTGCTTTATTTATCATGATTTATGATACTTAGTATTTTACCCGACGAAGCATCCGGTCAGGGGGTTGTTGAAAAAGTCCACCACTTGTCCGAGTTATGGTGCATTAAAAATTGAATTCGAGTTACAAATTATGAACGATGCTTACTTACTTGCCAAGACAGGGCAGCAATCATCTCTAACATATTTTGATAATGGATTTTGATTTTTACCATCGATATCCATAATATAAATGTCAGAAGCGTAGCTCAAATTACGGCTCGATGAAAAAATAATAAATTTCCCATCTAAAGAAACTTCAGGTTCCGTATTATGACCATCTGTATTTGTAAGTCTTTTTTGATCGCTACCATCACCATTCATTATATAGATTTCAGATTCGCCATCATTAATTTGCGATTCGTAAACAATCATTTTTCCATCAGGTGTCCAATGTGGATTAAAGTTGCCAAAATCAGGAAAACCACTATCCCAGGAATGTAAAGAAGTATTTGTCAGCTGGCCAGGCTGGCTTCCATCCAGGTTAGCAACAAATATTTGTGGATTCCAGGAAGCAGCCTCAGACATATATGCAATTTTCTTATAATCAGGAGACAAAACCGGACTACTTCCTTTAGCGATTACGATTTTCTTATCAGAACCGTCAAAATTCATAGAATATATATCACTCGAAGAATTACTTTGTTGAGAATAAATAATCTTATTAGTATTGGTGAATTTACCTGAGATATTATTAAAAGAAGTTGTCAGTATTTGCTTATTACCCGAGACAATATCATACAAGACTAAATCTCTGTCATCGGTAGATTCATTCCTGTTTTTAGAATAAATAATCTTCAAATCATCTGTGGACCAATCTGCAGAACCACAATACCTGTTAGCTCTGTCAATCAATTTTAGATTTGTTCCATCAATATCTATTAAGTAGAGCTCATAAAAAAAGTCATTAGTGTAATGGACAAATAAAACTTTTTTACCTGAATGTGAAATAACTGGTATAGCATAACGGACCGTTAATTCAGCAAGTTTGGTTTGTTCTGTCCCATCTAAATTCATTTTAAGCAAATTCCAGTTTGAACTATTCTCGATTCGTCTGGAAATAAACACAATCGAAGAGTCTCCTGTGGATGTGACAACATCATTTGTTGATGAGTTGAAAAAGGTCTTTTCGCAACTGGTCATCAACAAAGAAAATATAAATGTAAAAACGCAAAATATTATTTTCATGGTATTCAGGTTATCAAGATGTTATCGCACAAATATTGTACCAAAGTTACAGCCGGTGAATTAGAAAATGCTTATAATCAAGCAGAAACGATACTAATGCACCATAACGGGAGTTTGTCTGATAACCTGCCGGTGTTAGCTAATGTTATTTTTCTGCAATTACCAGCATTTCGAAATCATTGGTTGTCAGCTTATCTTTTCTGCTAAACGCTCCAAGTTTTGCTCCATGGATGTGGATTTTAACAAAACCCAGGGATTTCAATAACCAGGTTATTTCAGAGGGTACATAATATCTTTCATTACATTCCAATTCAATAGTATTCCCAATATCATCTTTAACTTTTGTCAGATTAAAATCCCGAAAGGTCATTAAATCGAATGTGTTTTTAGTATAGGTAACATTATCATCATTTGATGACGAATCCATGAATTCTTTAACAGAATGAAAAAGAGGGAATAGCCCATTTAATGTTGTTAAAATAAGTTTCCCATTTTTTTTCAGAGCTTTTGAGGCAGAACTTAAAATCTGAAAATTCATTTCATCTGTTTCCATAAGGGGGAATGCTCCTTCGCAAACCATTATTGCTAAGTCAAACTCTTGATTGAAAAGAAGATCTCTTGCATCCTGTATTTGAAAATCGATCTTAAGATTTTTCTCAGAAGCTTTTTCTTTTGCTCTTTCCAGCATGGATTCCGATAGATCTACGCCAGTAACTTTATAACCCCTTTGACATAATTCGATTGTGTGCCTGCCGGTTCCACAGCCGATATCAAGAATCTTGACATTCTTGTTAAAGTCAACTTCATTCTCGAAGAAATCACATTCACCAATTGTACCTTTAGTAAATGATTCATTGTCATAAACATGACCATAATTTTTAAACAGTTTTTTATACCAGGTTTCCATAAATAAAGTATTGTGATTGGCAGTTGTTAACGGCCAGAAAATAAAGGGCGTTCATGCCCTTTTTTGTCCGTTGTTATAAGCCGTTAATTTTAAAGTCATAGTTGCATATAAGACAATTGTCCCGGTGAACACTTAACGTTGCACCACATTTTGGGCATATCCATTTTTTCGTTTCCTGATCAAGAAAACCTGATATACCTATTTCTTTTATGGTTAGCAGATTTTCTATCAGTCTGGCGTGGTATTTATTCTTATATCTTTTATCGATATGGCTTATTTTGTCGCAGGGGAAAGTCTCACAATCGTAGCAGAATTTTGAAGATGTCTTTTGAAGGAGCTGGCAATTATTAATTTTACATTCGAGGCAGGTCTTGCGTTTTCCTTCAAAGTCGATCCGGCAACCAAGGCATCTGTTTTTAGGTCTGAGATAAGCCATGCAAGTGCCGCAATTTATTCCACAAGGAGCAATTAAAGATCGGTCAAAGGTTACTGTATTATTCATGTATTGTCTTTTAAGGGTCTTCTGCTAAGAATTATATTTTCGCCTGTAATATTTCCAGACCGAATGCCATACATTCACTTCGTTTTAGATTATCGTATTCTTTCATATTTGGGACAGATTTCATTTGCTCCCGAACTTTTGGTTCCATAAGTCCCCAGGTAATGCGCCCCAGAAAAACTTTTAACGGAACTTTTTGAGCTCCGGTCAATTTAATAAGATGATTATCGAAGAATTTGCTGTACAGGTCTTGTGTAACAGGTTGCATCATATTTCCACATACAACAAATAATCCTCTGATTTTGGTTTTAATGGTCTCCTTATGTCTGGTTAAATAGTCCTGTAATTCTTTGGGCGTCTCTCCCCCACGTATTGAGCCTCCAACAATGATATACTTGTATTTAGACAAATCAGGGTTCTCACGAACATCAAATACATTGGCAATGCCATTCATACCTTCTGATATCCATATACTTGCATCACGCGAAGTACCACACCAGGTGCCATAAAGCACAGCCCATTCAACATTATTGGTTGTAGGGTAATACTCGAGCGCTAATATTTTTCTGGGTATTAGTAATGCTCCAATTGTCAGAGAAAAGGTTTTAAGAAAATCTCGCTTTTTCATAAGTATAAATATTTGAACATTAAATATTTTATTAATGAGGACGATAGTCTATTAGTGTCAGCACAGGTAAATAACTACAGCAATTGTCCCGAATTGGCAGAGAACCTGCTTTACTTTAAGAAATAATAATTATCTATATCGCGATACGGAGTTTTGAAAAATCTAATTATTTCATAATTAAGTTAGTTTAGATTCTGTAATATCATTATTGTTTGAAAAGTAGATTTCTAATTGATTAAGAATAAGCTAAGTTATGAATTCACTTGTCACTTGTCAATAGCAGATTTAGAAAAATCTAAAGATTATCGCCTGGAATCTATCATTTTCAGATCCTTTTATTGGTATTCTATTCCTATGATTTCGTATGAAATATCCTCCTTGTCCCGTTTTAATATTAAGGTATCTCCGATTTTCTTACTCATTAGCATTTTGGCCAGAGGAGAAATAAAAGAGATTTTACCTTTGGAAATACCTGCTTCATCGACTCCTACTATCTGAAAAGCCTGAACTTTTTCAGATTTTTTGTCTTTAAGAGTAACAAGTGCTCCAAACCTTATTTCATTTTGTGGTTGATCCTTTTGGCTGACAATTTTTGCTCCTGCAATTCTGCTATTTAAAAGCTGCAACTTTGCATTTATAAAGTTCAATGAAATTCGTCTCTCATCCTCGTTAGTGGTACTTAGATTTTCTTTTTCATAAATAAGAGTCTGTTTCTCCTCGAGAAGTTGATTAATACCTGTCAGGGTAACAAAGTTTGTTACGCCATCAGGGAGATATGCTCTTGGAGGTACAAAGGGAATATCTTCCTGATCATCCTCCTTAACAAATCCTCTGCTCATATTTTGTAAAGTTTCATTGCCATCCGTTTAATACAGGAAAAATGACTAAAAATTCTTCCGATTTTCCAGGACAATTGTATACGCGTCAAAAGTCCAATATTTTTTAAAACCGAATTTGCATTGCAGAGCATTAAGTGCTGCAGAGATACGCATCCGATTACGAGATCCATACATCATGAAGTAAAAAAGCGGTGGCCTTCGATAGCTAATATGAACTGGCTCGAACTGAGGCAATTCCTCCCACATTGGATTATTTTTTGGTTTTTCCGAGGAAGCTTGAGGAACAGATATTAAATAAAAAACACCTGGCGGGTAAGGACGGCTGTTTTCAGGATTTTGCCAAAAATATTGGTGATCATGTTTGGTCGTTACCACAATCTTACCACCTGGTTTGCAAACCCGACACATTTCTTTAATAAAAATAATAGCCTGGCCTGGTGTAAATACATGCATTACATGGGAGGAATGCACTCCATCAAATGAATTATCAGGAAAGTTTAGATTGAGTGCATCACCAACGAAGGCCTGATAGCCATTAGATTTACAAAAGGCCACGTTATTTGGATTAATATCAATACCAATAATCCGGTCAGGAGCATAACTCATTAGAAAACCAACACCACATCCGACATCAAGGATTCTGTCACAAGTGGACAAATGTCTCCACACATAATTGTATTCTTTCTTCTTTGAATTGTTGGAAAGAAGAACATACCTTCCAAATTTTTCCAGGATTGACAAAAGTTTTGTCCTTTCGCCACTTGCAGAATTCTTTATTTGTGTGTTCATTTTAAGATAATTCTAAATAAGAATACTATGCTAATTATTTTTTTTGAAAAGTCTAAAACCAAGCCCGGTTCCCATAAGTCGAATTCCCCTGTTAACCTTAAAAGGCAAAGGGACTATGTTAAGGTACGAAATTTTTGTATCGAAATGCAAATTGTCTGACTAGCAGAACTATGCCACCTGACGGCCACGGTTTGTAAATAATACTTTCGTAGTTAATGTTAATGTGAAGAAATGTTTTCTATTTCTTGACTTCATAAAGCATACCGGTCATACTACCGCTAAAAGCCCTAAAAACGAACGGGAAAGAAGGCCCTGTACGTTTAATTCCATTTCTGGTGAAATACTGAGGTCCGTATGGGATATAGAATATTACGTTTCCTGATTTACTTAAAAGGTCAAATTTCTTAATCACGTATGTGTGCCCGGATTTTACAGTTATCCCATAGATATCAAAATTGTAAAGGTTTCGTCTTTCCACTTTTTCACTATGACTGAAAATGTCCGGATTTCTGAAGGCTGATGAATCTTTTAATTCAGTTGCATCTGAGTAGTTTATTATGGCATAGGATACAGAATCATAATAGATGCTATCAGCAAGATTTGCAAAATCCACTCTAAACTGAGAAAAATTCGTATTTTCCTTTTTACATGCGATGGCAAAACAAAAAATTGTGAGAAATAATAATATCGTATTCTTCATATAACAAAATTTAAATTAATATCTGTTGGCCATTATTTTATTCTGAATATCAATGAATCAAGTGTATAGGATGCACAAATCCCAAGCCCCCCTTTAACATTAGAAAAAAGAAATGATGGTTCTGTAAAGGGATAATCACCAATTGAGTAGTTTTCAAGGGACTTATGAAAATCATAATACGGTTTATCCGTATTCAAAAGATAAATTCTGAGGAATGCTGAGTCGGGTATTGACCAGCTTGGCTGATCCAGGTAAACAGGTTGGAACTCAATTGTCCTCAGAATATATTTTTTTCCATCGAGACCGATATCATTACTCACTCGATCATTTTGCCATGGATTATACTCGGCCAATCCAGGGACATCCCATTCGACAGGGTCCTTAAATGATAGTCTCTTATTATGGGGATATGCAGGGTGATATACATCATATAAATAAAACAACCTGTAATAATTGGCCTCGCCCGGGAAATCTGTAATACTGATCTTAGCAATGAGTAACGAATTGATTAGTCCGCGCTCATCAGTAGTTCTTCTGAATGTGGTGTCGACAGTGATCTGAAAGTCTCTTTTGAATGGTATTCTGCAATTTGCCTCGGCTTTAAGTCCGAGATCGCTGATTACTTTCAGGTTATAGGTCTGACCTTCTTTAAACTTGAAATTCTTAATGCAGTAATTATATCCTGCTTCAAAATAATCTTCGCGAACAGTATCAAATTGTATTTCTTTTGAGTTTTCATAAAGATACAAGCTAACATTTCCGAAGGGCTCAAAGTAGCCAGCCACTTCTCCGAAGCGTTTTGCATTAGAAGAAATGAATATTTTGTTGTCTATCTTGTCAGGGGATAAAAAAGCATTTATTACTAATTTCTGTTTGAATTCCGGCGGATCTACATACGTTGCAACTTTTGTGCAGGAAGAAATATAAAAAATGAAAATGGGAAGAAGGCAGAAAATTATATTTTCATGTTTCATATTCAGAATTTTATGCTGTACGAGAATGAGGGAATAATAGGGAAGAGCGTTACTTGCTTAATAACTCCGTAGGATTTGTTATTGCGGTATTCATAGCCCAGATAATAGAAATATGGATTCATCCTGTTATAAACGTTATAAATTGAAATCTCCCAGGTTCGCTCACCCCATTTCTTTTCTTTTTTAAATTGTATCCCAAGATCGAGTCTATGGTATGGAGCCATCCTGAAATTATTTTTCTGACCGTAATCAAATCCAATTCCTCCGCTGTAATTGAATATATTTGAATTTCTGCCTCTTGATCCCAATGCAGTATTATCTCCAACAGCTGAGTACGTAGCACTCGGCAGTGTTATGGCATTTCCTGTTCCATACACCCATGTGCCTGTCAAAGTAATATTGTGGTTGAGTTTATAAAAGGCGACGACTGAAATATCATGGCGGCGGTCATAACGTGAATAAAACTGTTTTCCGAAATTCAATGAATCAAATTGCATTGGGGTCCATGACAAAGTATAGCCTATCCAACCAGTAAGCCGTCCTCTGTTTTTCTGTAGCAGTATTTCCATTCCATATGACCATGATCTTCCCACTGTCACTTTCTTTTCCCAATTCTGTTGTGCTGCACTTGTTACATCATCCAGAATAATAAATGAAGAACCCTCTTTATAGGCCAGTACATTATTCATCGTTTTATAATATGTTTCCAATGAGAATGAAAAGTTCTTTTTTTGGAAGTCTTTTACGATTCCCAGTGCCACCTGTTGAGACTTTTGTGGTTTAATATAATCTGTAGCAGGAACCCAGAGATCAGTAGGAAGGCCAACACCTGTATTTGATAACAAATGAATATATTGATGCATTAAAGCAAATGACCCTTTTAGAGCCATGTCATTTTTAAAATGCCAGGCTGCAGTAATCCTTGGCTCAGGATACAGGTATTGTTTTTTTTCTGCAATGAAATTACTAATGCGTACTCCTGCATTGATTTTTAAGTTTGTATAAGGCTGCCAGGTATCTTCGACGTAGAAACCTGATTCGATCCCATATTCATTTGTTTTTTCTTGGATGTGCTTATTGTACATCTCATCATTTTCTACAAAGGCGTACGGGTTAAACTTATGATAAATGCTGATTATTCCGGCTTTGATCCAGTGATTGGGATTGGGTATAAAATCGATATCATATTTCAGAGAAAAATCCTGTATCCCGGAATTATATTCAGCAGAATAATGCGTGTCTGAGTTAATATCATAATACTTATCATTAATGTTAAAATTGTATCTGCTATAGATCAGAGATGTGTTAGAAAAGAGCTTACCCGAGAAGAGGTGATTCCATCTTATGGTTCCGGTTGAATTGCCCCAGTGGTAGCCTGATTTTTCAGTAAATTTGTCTGAGCTGGTATTTGAAATGTATTTGTCCTGACCGAAATAACCACTTATGAATAACTTGTTATTTCGTCCGAAATCAAAATTGATCTTTGCATTAAAATCATAAAAAGAGTATCGTGGCAACCCGGATTTGGAAAAGGGTAGTTCAAAAAGATCGGCAAAGGTGCGCCTGCCTGACAATAAGATTGACGACTTTCCCTTTATTAATGGCCCTTCAAGTGTTGCACGAGCTGATATCAGGCCAATACCCCCTTCGGCGTGCCATTCTTCTTTATTTCCTTCCTTCATATTCATATCAAGTACAGAAGATAATCGTCCTCCATACCTGGCAGGGAACCCACCTTTTGTAAGCTCCACACTTTTAAGTGCATCAGCGTTAAACAATGAGAAGAATCCAAAAAGATGGCTTGCATTATATACTATAGCGTCATCAAGAATAATAAGGTTCTGGTCTGGGCCGCCACCGCGAACATACAGGCCACTGCTACCTTCCGACCCTTTCTGAACACCAGGCATAAGCTGGAGCACTTTCAGAACATCTTTTTCTCCAAGCAGGGATGGTACATTTTTTATCTCTGCTGGTTGAAGGGTCACTGTGCTCATCTTTACCGACTCACTTTGTTTTTCATCACTTTCAGCAGTTACGGTAACTTCATTAAGAATAGTATTAGATTTCAAATCGATATTTAATTCAATGTCTTTTTGAAGAGAGAATTTAAATAACCTGGGAGAAAATCCGACGTAAGAAGCAACAATTTCAACTGAATCAGAAGCAGGTAGGGTCAGGGAATAGAATCCAAAAGTGTTTGTTGTGGTTCCAGCCTTGTGATTGGATTGATAAATGGTCACACCAATAAGTGATTCTCCGCTGACAGCTTCTCTTATATAACCGCTAATTGTGAAATGTCCGGTTTTTTGTGCCTGAAGGGGGCTACCAATTATTAACAAAACCAAAATAAGATTATGAAGTTTCATTTTTTCATGTACACGGTCAGGATAATCTCATTAATTGTTTAACGAATTTAAATAATGTAATACTGGAATGCTCCCAAATATTTGTTAATCAATTCCTAATGTGATGTTAAATATTTAGCAACAAATACTTCATAGTCCGGATATGGTGGCGGTGGAACTTACAGCTATACTTTCTCAACTGCAGGAACATACAATTATCACTGCACAGTTCATCCTATGATGACTGGTAAAGTTATAGTACAATGATAAAATCAGTGCAATTATAAATCAATTCATCTTTCTATTGAAGATGCGGGTAAGATTAAAGCCGAAGTAAAAGTTTCCTTTCGACCAGCTGCCATAAGTATTGGAAAGAAACTGCTTTACATTCAGGCCTTGTGAATTGCTGAAGATCAACTGAAACTGATGTCCGCCGGTATTTATGTCCAAACCTATGGTGAGGGGGTTTTCATGAATAAAAGGTTCACTGGTAAAAATACCGATATATTCAGCAATAATACCTAGTTTGGGAGTTATTCCTACCCGCCCGTCAAGGTCGAGAGCAAAAATATTCAAACTCTTGCTTGTACGTATTTCATAATTATTATGAAGCCACATCGGAGATACCTGGAGTGAGAAAAGACCCTGATTTCTTGAAACGATCAACTGATTGGAAACACTCATACCTGATCCAAATGAATTATTATCGGTCGGGAAATAATTTCTTTGAGTGATCTCCGAAGCCTCTATATAATAAGAAAGGGAGATCGGCATACTTTTCTCATCCTGCTTTAATAAAACAGCTTTCAATTCCAGGTCGTAGGCTTTTTCAAACAGGCTTCTTCCAAAACCTGCAGATAGCCAGTTTGTAATTCCATAATCAAATCCGAATCTGGCGACAGCACCGTCCAAACCAAAGAACTCGTATAAACCACCGCTCAGGTCACCGAACCGATGCTGTATTACTACATGAAATTCACCTTTGGGTGTTGTCATTACCGACTGGGCAACTCCGATCCTGGATGTGCTGAACGTCGATTCGTAGGAACCACCCCTGAATACTGATCCCGAAGAACCTGTATCCTGGCTGTTAGCATTAATGAAGGGAGAAAGGAAGAATAGCAGAATCAAAACTGATCTCAAAAATCTTCCCGGAATTTTAATTACAAAATAAATCTGTTTAGTCATGATCTTTAATATTTTACGAAAGTGATTTATATACCCCAAGTTAGAAATGGCGATCTTTAACTAAATTGCATGAAAGTTAAATAAAAATTAAGAAAATATTTAGTTGCTCTGATATGTGGTTGTTGTCAGGGGAAGATTAATCCATTTCGGTGACAAAACCAATATAGAGGAGCAGGAGAAGTCCATGTATAATGCCGGCCTGCTTTACAGCTAAGGTTGATGTAAAATACCATGTAGATCTTAAACATGTTTGCAATTAAAGCCAGACTATCTTAGCTTACCAAATTGGATACAAAGTAAAAGCCCCCAGAATGATTTTTCCGGATTTAAATTTGCAAATGCTGTAGCACCTATCCCAAGAAAAGAAACAGGCGTAAAAAAAAATTGAGCTTCAAGTGGAATTCCGATAGTAGTGATGCGAATCTTTTCATAAGTATTAACCCAGTTAATGATACCTAAAAATTCTCCGTGTTTTACTCCGGTTACCAGATTAATACCCCCTGATATTGAAGCGTATCCAAACTTACCTTTAATAATTCGTCCATAAAGAGGTCCAATGTCCCTGATTTTTTCTGCAGTTGTATACCCCCCAAGTTTATCTTCACCATATTTGGAACTGCCGATATAACGAAAGGTAAAAAGATTTTTTCCTGCCTCGTATGATAAACTGAGACCTCCTGATAAACCGGAAGAACTGCCTCCAACACCAGCATTTAGCCAATATCTGGGGTTGTCGTTAATGAAAATGTTTTCCTGCGAGTGTAAATTTCTAATAAATACTGCAAACAGGAAAAGAAAAACTAATTTCAGATGTTTGTTTCTTAATGAGCTCATAATCTTTAATGTTTTAAGCGAATACATTTGTTATGACGAGCTTACTGATTATACCGGTGTTGTTAGTTGCTGTGTTTTTTAAATTAAAATGATATGGTTGGAGCTTTGAGGGTATTAGGATCATTATTTAGTCCATGTTTATAGTTTATGATCTCAATAGATTTGGGAATGATTTTAATCAGCACAAATTTATCTTGCCAGCCTTGAATACCATTCCAATAATCCCGTTTCATCTGAAGCAGTAATTCCTTATTGTCTATAACCGATGCAGATCCGTTTATATTGACGTACCCTTTTGCAGTAAGATGGTTTGCGAAATAAACACAGACTTTCGGATTATTTTTAATTTCTCTGACTTTACGGCTTGTCCTTGAAGTCGCAAACCAGATAACAAAGTCATCTTTAACAGGAAAAGGATTCATTGTACGAATCTGGGGTTGTCCCTGAGAATCTATGGTGACAAATCCACAATAAGTAGTCTCATTAATAATTTCGTGAGCAGCGAGAATAATAGTATCTCTATTTACGGAGGTTTGTCCATTCAATTCGGAATAAAAGGAACCGGATGTTGAAACAAGGACAGGGAGTACGAATAAGACGAATATGTTTTTCATAGAGGTTGATTAAAATGATGAATATTCTATTATATGATCTCCAGGAAAGGATTTACCCTATTAAAAAATTGATTTTTTGATAAAGTCAGTTGTCAGGGGTGTGGCACATGACAACTATCGGCCCGGCAATAAGGCCGGCTCCTCCTTTTGAAGGAGGAGTGGTAGGGAGCAATTGATTATCTGATATATACAATATTTACTCTCCCGACCGGGGTGGTTGATTTTCACTACTTATTCTTACTTTCTTTTGCTTGATGAGTCCACTCTAAAAAGGTAAAAAATTATTTATATATTTGATATACAATTGTTTAAGTGATTTATTTTGATTATATTGCAGAATAATAAGTCACTCCATGTTCAAGAAAAACGAATCGTATAAACAATATGGTCTTTTTGGTATAACTGACTCATTGTCTGACAGTCAACTTTCCATGATGGAGACCTCTATAGAGCATAGTTTTTTCGTTAACATCTTCTCTAAGATTAATGAGAAGGAATTCGATGTATTATACTCAACTAAGAAAAGCAGACCTAATGTTCCTGTTAATCAATTGGTTGGTGCATTGATACTAAAACATCTCTATAACTGGACCTACCAGCAGTTGTTTATGAACTTGAATTTTAATCTTTTGACAAGGCATGCTATTGGTGTGCAAAATCTTGGTGGTAGTGTTTTTGCTGAAGCAAGCATCTTTAATTTCCAGAAAAAAGTAATAGAATATTATATTCAGACAGGCAGGGACTTGTTAACGGAGGTGTTTGATAGTTTAACCTCAACTCAATTAAAAGAATTTGGAATAAAGACTGATATACAGCGAGGAGATAGCTTCTTATTAGGCTCTAACATATTTGATTTCACACGTTTACAATTATTGATAGAGGTATTACTCCGTTTTTACCGTATTTTAGATACTGAAGATAAAGAAGCTTATATGGAGTTGTTAGCTGCTTACTCCAGACAAACTGCAGGTCAATATATATACAAGATCGAAAAGGATGAGTTGCCAAAAGAGATCAAGCAGTTGGCAGACGTTTATCACAAGCTGTATATCCAGTTAGGTGATAAGTATAAGGATGCTGCTGGTTTTTCAATATTTAATCGTGTTTATAACGAACATTTCGTAGTAGCAGAAAGCAAAGTAGAGGTTATACCCTCCAATGAATTACATAGTAGTATACTACTTTCTCCCGACGATACAGAAGCCACATTTAGGAATAAAGGAAGGGCGAATGGCAAAGGTTTTAATGGGCATATATCAGAGACTGCAAATCCAGGGAATAAGTTTAATTTGATAACAGATGTAACGGTGACTCCTAACAATGAAGATGATGCGAATATATTAGCACAAAGGTTACCATCCATGGTGGAGAAGACACCTGATTTGTCTGAATATCATGCAGATGGGAATTATGGCAACCCAACTGTAGATGTCATTACACAGAATAACTCAATAATGCTTATTCAAACCGCGGTGAGAGGAAGAAAATCTCAAACGAAATTAAAGATAGAAGAGGACGAGGCTGGATATTTATGGGTAAGTTGCAGTCAAGGTCAAAGGGTAAAAGGAGAGATTACAAACAATAAAGAAGGTGCGAGGATTGGGAAAGCTGTTTTTGATAATGAACGATGCCAATTATGTCCATATCAGGACAAATGTATAGCAAAGGCAGCAGGAGGAAAAAGGACAGAAAAAAAGCACATATGGTACTTTAATGAGATGAGAATATTATCCCATAAACGTTTGCATAACATTTATAAGATACCAGAGGAAAGAAGAAAGTTAAGAGCAAATGTAGAAGCAACGATTAAGGAGGTAAAACGGGGGATTAAGAATGGAAAATCAAGATTAAGAGGACTTGTAAGAAATAGGTTTTATTTAACTCTTACCTCGATTTCAGTAAATCTAACCAGAATACATAAATACGAGATTAATAAAGGCTTGTTTGACCATTTTTGTCACATAATGAAGGATCTCTTACCGAAAACAGAACTAATTTTAATAGCCTATGATGCATTTTCTGTAAAAGAGACACGCAAAACCAATTTGCTGATGAAATTGTGACACTGTTTTTAGAGTGGACTCCTTGATCAAAAGAAAGTAACTAAAGAACCGAAACCTTGGAGGGGCGAGCGTCAAGGAGGGTGTCTTCAAAAGGGTACCTTCTTTTAATTATTTAGAATTATGTTCATTTCTTTTGCTCCTCCAAAAGAAATGAACCAAAGAAAAGGAGGCCGGAAATGATAACTTTGCCCTTCCGCTGCGCCCGCTACACAAGCCTTTCCGCTCTACGCTTCAGGGCAAAGTTCGCGCCATTTCCGGATTGCCTACGCACTCGTAATTAAACACTTAAATTGTCCTAAATGGATATATTATTGGATTTCAAATGGCCTTAGAAGGTTTTGGGATAAAGCAACTATTCTGAGGCTTGCTGCGAGGGCCCTTAGTAAGCATTACTGTTTGAGGAGGCCGAAGGCCGACGAGTTGTAATGCGTGGGCAAGCCTCAGAACAGTTGCCCCAAAAGCTTCTGAAGCCTTGATTTTTCTTTCGGTTCCTTTCTTTTCATCAAGGAAAAGAAAGGAACAGGTTTTGGTGTACAAAAGAAAGTAAAGAAAGAAAACAAATATTTTTCATCAAGGAAAAGAAAGGAACAGGTTTTGGCGTACAAAAGAAAGTAAAGAAAGAAAACAAATATTTTCATCAAGGAAAAGAAAGGAACAGGTTTTGGCGTACAAAAGAAAGTAAAGAAAGAAAACAAATAATTTTATCAAGGAAAAAAGAACATATTCTTTGGAGTAGCAAAAGAATCGAGCCAAAGGCGATTTCGGCGATGTAATAGAGCTTTTTATAGCACTGACCGTGTTATGGTGCGTTACATACCAAGATCAAGTTATAAATTGTTGACGCTATTATAATTTTGGTTAAAAAACAGTTAATCTTTAAAAGTCGGTCAAAAGCTTTAATATATCGTTAACTCATTTTAATGCCTTTAATACCAGCTGATTAATATTTTGACTATCCTTTGAAGAAAAAACTACAGAACTTTTACTTAAGTCAAAGATATAAGTGAATTCTCCTTCGGTCGCCACCTTTTCGATAGCTTTAATTATCTTGTCATAGATAGGTTGGAAAAGTTCAACATTACGCTTTTGAAGAGTCAGGTTGGCGTTTTGTTCATAATCCTGAATCCTTTTTTGTTTATCAAGAATCTCTTCTTCTTTCGACTTTTTGACGAAATCGGAGTATGTAGACAATCCTTTTTGATATTCATCTACCATTTTGTTATAGACAACTTTCATCTCCTCGTAAGTATTCTCAATTTCTTTTGTCTCCTTATCAAGCTTGACTTGAGCGCTATCTTTCTCAGGTAACGCTGTCATGATGTCATTAATGTTAACATGTCCCAATTTAATGGACGTTTGGGCGAAACCGCCAGATGCAAAACAAATGAATCCTGCTAACAGGACGAGGAAATGTAGTTTTTTCATGGGTTAAATTTTAGTTAGTTATTAATTAATCAAGACTTACTCCGGGGAATTCTCATTAAAGAATTCTATATCAGAGATTAGCTAGTCATGATAAAATTACTAAGGAAAAGTCAGCCCATATCTTAAATTGGAGTTAAATGCTTGTTAATGAGACCTTAAATAAATGGAAAGTCAATCATTTGTAATTTTTTATTGTTTTAATCATTGTTATTCTTGTTAATAAAATATTTGCCAAAATCAATGTAAACCCTCCAATCAATACAATTCCCCACAACATTGACCTTGTAACTTCAAAACTTAGTCCTAATACATTTTGAATCATACCTGCTGCTCCATTATCATATATTGCTAAAAACCCGGATGAGATACAAACAAAAGTCATTATCAAACCTGCAAAGATTGATACTTGATTTATTAGCTTTGAGCGTTTTTCTGATTCTACTTTATTAAAACAAATCCTATTACCAAAGTAGTATCCTGCTAACAATCCCAGGAATGCATTAAAAACCGGAAGTCCCATAAAAAATCCATAAACAAAAACATTATAAACCAGATAAATCGAAATAATTATCCAAATCGGCAGATTAAATCTGCGATTAATCCAACCTTTCAAAAATTTAAGGTCAATCAATAATCCAATCAATAATCCAAAAGCTAAATATAAAAGAGGTCTGTTCTCTGATTTATCAAAGAGAAACCATATAGTTACTAATAATAATCCAAGTGATAATGGAAATATACTTCCAATTATCAATCCGCTAATTCTTTTTTCAATATTTTTCATATGTACGATTTTTTCTCTTTATGTCTGGTAATGGCCCGGCAACAGCAATAATATTTCCAATCCTTACTGCCCGGGAGAATCCGATATGCTTCTCATAGGGTGATCCTGATGAAATGTTTAATCTTCTCATACGTACTTAGATATCAGTGAGTATTTTATGTCCAATTTGGCTCAGAAGGGAGATTGTTTTGTCAAGATATTGAGTTTTGATAAGGATATAATCAGTGTCAAAAGTCGAAAGAGTGAATATGGGTACATCGTTATCTTTAAGAAGGTTGGAAATGTCAGCGATAATCCCAACTTGAGACAGATCAAGCGGACCATTTATTTTAAGGATCCGCCAGTGGCTGTCAACTTTAACGTTTTGATCTAAAGTTATCTGAGAAGTCTCACAGACAATGGATAATTCATCCTCAGTTTTTGTAACGGAGTAGAAATCTGAATCATAGACCCAGTCGGGGACCATGGAATCTGTGTTAAATCTATAAATTGAATAGTCGCCCCGGAGTAGAGTAAAATTTAGAATCATAGTTTCAATGGCTGGGCAAATTACCTTTATCGTCCGTCATATGGTCAGCTGTTGCACTATCCTGTAAGTGGGTTACTTATGGTTAATGGACTGTCTTTGAATCTGATTTTTGGGCAGTTCCTCTAAAGAGTTTTGATCTGAGGTTTACAAAAAGATAAGTGAATCCCAGACAAATACTCCAATAAAAAATGAATTCAAATGTAGCTAATATCAACGCTGCAACCGGACTAGCTCCTTGCAGCATAGGAGGTTTCTCAAGTATTCCACGATGAATGGCCAGAATATGGGTTAAAAGACCCCAAAAACCTCCTAAAATGCAAAAGTTCATTACCGGATTTGATGGTAACTTGAAAGCGAGCCACCAGAAGAATAATCCGATTAGAGAAAACAATAGTCCATATGCAGGAGGAATTATCCATCTTAACCAGGCAGGGAAAACATAACTATAAACAGAATCCCAGAAGATTATACTTACTATTGATCCAAAAAGCAGACAAAAGAAAATGGCCATGAAGATTATCAACCTCCATTTAATCTTTCGAAGATCCTCTTCTTTTACGAACCTGGTCAGGATGGTTATAAGAAAGACATCGATCAGGGCAAAAAATATTGCTCCTTTCCAAAGAACATCAGATGTTACTTTAACGTGATCGGCAATCATAGGCAGTGGTTTAATTTTATATCAGGGGAGTTCTCCAGGGTTCTTTATTATGTGATGGTTAATACTTATAAAAATTAAATTTCATGGTCATTTATTTATGCAACTGAGGGTTTACCCAGGCACTTATATAATTTTCCCATCGAGATCTCATCATCTGCCATAATATACAATTTATCATTTGCATGAATTGTGGTTGCCCCTTCGGAAATAATGAACTTATTATCTCTTTCAATCAATGCTATAATAATACTGTTTGGCAATCCTAAATCAACGATTGTTTTACCTATACAACTGATCCCGGATTCTACTGAAACAATACTGTACAAAGATTTTGTCTTCCAACCTAGTTCCAGGTCCAAAACAGATTTCTTTTTTAGATTAACGGGTACTGCAAGATTGAGCCATTTTGCAACAAGCGGAATAGATGTTCCCTGGATAAGGACTGATGTGACAGATATAAAGAATACCAGATTAAAGATAATATTTGCCTTGTCTATTCCTGCCGTAAGAGGGTAAATTGCCAGTACAATAGGCACAGCACCTCTCAGCCCAACCCACGAGACAAAAACCTTTTTTCGGAAATCCAACTTGAAAAAAACCAGTGATATAAAAACACTTAATGGTCTTGCAATTAATATTAATAGAAGAGAGACTAAAATGCCAACACCAAAATAGGGTAAAATTTGTTTTGGGAAAACTAATAAGCCCAAAGTGATAAACATAATTATTTGCATCATCCATGATTGTGCATCGAAATGCTTGATTAAGCTTTTTTTATGAATAAAATCTTTGTTCCCAAGGATACAGGCTGAAATATACACAGACAGAAAAACATTTCCTCCGATCAATTCTGAAAACGAAAAGGTGAACAGCACAAGTGTGATCAACAAAACTGAATATAGTCCTTCAAATTCAAGTTTTATCCAGTTAAGTATTTTATGCATTATTATTCCCATTAAATATCCAACCCCTGCCCCGAGGATCATCTGCTTAAAAAACATTGGGATCAATGATAAATATGTTGCCTCCGGATTAGAAAGTAAATAAGTGAATATAATCATCAGGAAAAATGCCATCGGATCGTTACTCCCGCTTTCCAGTTCGAGCAATGGTCTGAGATTACCTTTCAGTCCTATACTCTTGGACCTTAGTATTGAGAAGACCGCTGCTGCATCGGTTGAGGATACAATTGAACCCAATAACAGACCTTCAAGTATAGTGAAATCTGTGAATAAATAAACCAGAAACCCTATTGTTAAAGCAGTAATTATCACTCCTAATGTTGATAATGAAATCCCTTGCCAGAATACCGGTTTTATATCATTCCATTTTGTTTCAAGACCACCTGAAAACAAGATAAAGCTTAGGGCAACAGCTCCAATAAATTTTGCTATTTTGGGATCATCAAAACTTATCCCCCCCGGGCCATCTGATCCTGCCAGCATTCCAACCAATAAGAATAGCAATAATGTCGGAATTCCAAATCTGGTTTGTCTGCTGGCTACAAGGCTCACAAATAAAAGAATTGAACCGATTAATATGATATTGTCAATGGTAAGCTTCATTTAAAATATCTGTTTGCATTAACTATTCTGCATTTTTCAACTTCAGATAAGTTAACTGCTCTGCGTGTCAATGGATTATCAAGGTTTAGTGATGTGAATATGAGACAGGAGCATCACGATAGCTATCAATTGCTAACTATTTAATCACAATACTTGTTCGTGTTATAAAATCTCCCAACCAGATTCTTTCGTCACCCTGGAATAATTCATCTCTGCTGACCTGGAATAATAATCCGGGATATTCAAAAGTGACTTCATATTCTCCGGGGTTAAATGGGGAATTGATTGGATAATTAATAACAAATGTTTTTGATTCTCCTTGCTTAATCGCAGAAAGCCATTCTCTCTTCCACATACTATTGGATGCTGGTGCCTGGTATGGAATCTTAACATTAATTGTAGTTGTCCATGGCAATTTTCTAAAAAGCAGACCATTAGTGTAATAATGAAAAAGGTTAAGCCCCATTTTTTCCGGATCCAGAAATAGAAGTGTCAAATTGTCTTTATTTGTCAAAGTAAACGTGAATGTAACTTGTGAAGTCCCACATTCAACAGCATTAATTGATACAATAAGTCCTGAATGCAGAAGCGCATGATCCTTAAAAGCTTTAATAATACGAGGATCATTTCTCAAATCAGGTTTTACATTATATTTATTCTCAAATCTCAGGGCGAAATTTTGAAGCCAGAATGGCCAGGTAGACACATATGGCCTGGTTGGCCACGAGGAGAGAAACGAAGGCCAAAAGTCTCCCTGATATATCGAGTCCTTATTTATAAAGAATGTAAAATAAGACCTGTCATTTTTGTCAAGTTCAGGATGTATTACCTTAAAGTAAAGGATATGAGTTGTTGAATCATATAATTCTATGTCACTGTATTTGTAAAAAAGATCTTTTCCGATCCTGAATATTGTCTCCGGAACCAGACTATCCTTTTTGATAATTACAGGATCTGGATCTTGTTTAGTCTCTGGAATCATCTGGTTTCGTTCACAAGAAGTCAGAATAATAATTATTGAACCAGCGATGATAAGAGCCCTTTTCATTGAGTTTATAATCAAGCTAACTAAAATACTCAAAATTTTTGTAATAATTACACTTTTCAATACTTTTCACAATGGAAACAGGGAGTTGTTCATGTTAGAATTTAATGGAACAGACAGCTGAATCCAACAGGTATTATAGAGTTATAATTGGCTTAATTTCGGATGTATCTTTATAATGTCCTGCATTAATTTCTCCAGAGGTAATCTATTCTCTTTTGGAATATTTCTGTTGTCAGCATTAATAACAACAACCATATTTAAAGCCGGGACAATATTGATAATCTGTCCACCATTCCCGGGAATAAACCAAACATTAAAGCCTAAATCTGTTTTAGCCATTTGCCATTGATAGCAACTATAAAATGGGTGATTTATTTCTACGTATGGACAAAACGTTTCTTCAATCCATTCTTCGGATATGATAGTTTTACCTTCCCATTTCCCTTTATTAAGGTGAAGCAATCCAAATTTAGATATATCCCTTGGTTTTAATAATAATCCACCATAACTATCATAAATTCCATTTCTTGACGACCATTCAAATTCTTTAATTCCAAGGGGTTCAAAAAGATTTTTCCTGGCATATTTAGCTATGTCTTGTCCTGTGGTATTCTTAATTATTTCACTTAATATAATACTATTTGCGCTGCTGTAGGCATATTTATAGCCAGGGATTGTATCCATAGGCTGTTCGAGTGCTAAGTCTAACCGATTGTTAGATTGTTGCAGAGTATAAAGCTGGGTTTCATCATCCCATTTAAGTCCTGCTGTCATCGTTAGCAAATTTTTAATACAAATCTGTTTCTTTAAAGTATCTTTCTCCTTAGCTGCATACTTCGGGAAAAAACTTAATACTTTTTGATTGACATCTTTAATCTTTCTTTGTTCAATCGCTTTACCAATCAGAAAAGAAGTGACACTTTTGGTGTTTGATGCTAAAAAATGAAGTCGGTCCCTTTTCCAGCCATTATAGTATTGCTCTATAACAAGCTCATTATTTTCTATAACTAACAAACTGTGAATGTTTCCATATTTTCCATTACAGATATCCTGATTTATTTTATCGAATACGACTTTGTTTAAATTGTTTCTTTCAAGAGTAGAAACATGCAGGCCATCGTTTATGTCAACTGGTTTCTGGTAGGAACAATTATCTTTTGAATTGCAGCAAATGCAACTCACTGTAATTAAAATGGCTAAAAGTTTTTTCA
>CAWEYU010000012.1:0-11817 GCA_963813405.1 uncultured Bacteroidales bacterium | reverse complement strand
GTAGCTGATGAAGATGTCGTAGTTATTTCCTTCAATAATGCTTGACATCAGGGGCTTATTTGATTCATTTTCAAATTTAAGCCATAGTCAGACTAAATGCAAAAATTTGTTTGCAAGGATAAATCAATATCCGATTGTAAAGATCTAAAGGGTAAAGTTATTTTGTATAAGAGTGGTGTTAGCCACCACCAACCCTATAAAATTTAGGGCCAAAAATCATAAAATCCCTCAAAAAACCTGGCAAAAACCTGGCAAGAACCTGGTAAGAAACCTGGCAAGTTTTCAAGGGTAGATTTTAATCAATTTCTTAAAGACTTATTTCAGAAAATTAAAAAATGATATAAGGAGATCAGAATAGTAGTCAAGCAATTTATTGTTGTCCTGTCTACTTCCAGCATCACAGAAATTCCCTTAATCTAATTTTGGGGTTAATTTCTTCAGCTCCAAAAGAATATTTCCATTTTTAAAATCTTCCAGAATTTTATCTCCGATGATGCGTGCCTGCTTTTTGTAATTAGTATCTTTCAACACTTTTCTCACAGCATTCGCAATCTTTTCAGGATCCGATTTAGCTGTTAGCCTGATACCAGCTTTGTGATACACCACTTTTGCAGCGTTGTCTCCCTGATCTCTGCCCATAGGCAAACATACTATTGGAACACCATTGGCAAGTGCACGCATTACAGTACCGTGCCCTGCATGTGTAATAACACAATTGACATGAGGAAATATATCAGCATGAGAAGCCCCAGCGATTATTTTAACATTTTCCGGAGCAATAAATTTTTCGGTTTCCATTGCTAGACCTAAGGTAACCAGTCCGCGTACATCGAGTTTACCCAATGCTTCTATACAATTTGTTATCACTTGCTTTTGGTTTTGAAATGTGCTTGAAAAGCCAACAACTACCAAAGGCCTTTTATCATTTGATGGCCATGGGTTTTGCCATGAACTAACCCAGTCGGGGTCGTCTAAAACCGGACCAACATATTTTACATTTACTGGTAGCGGTTCTATTGGAAAATCAAATGCCATGCTGGTCATAATCAATCTCAAATCAGCATTTCTGAAAATGTCTGTTACATTTTTAAATTTAGGAAGGTTTAATGATTCACGAATTCTATTAATCCTGGTAAGGTATTTATTAAATACTGTTTCAAATACTTTTCCAAGAAGCCGATCGCGCATTTTACCAAAAAAACCCTGGCCTGGTACGAGACCCAGACCTCCGGGAGGACGATTGTACGCTGGCAGGTATTCGGGCATATGAAAGATACATGCACTTTGAATCTTCATCGCTTCCCCGGCTATTAAAGCTGCAGGCATAACCATGTCTGCTATTAAAACATCTGGTTTATTTACTTTAATATTTGCTATTGTTTCGTTCACTACAATTTCCATGGGGCCAAAAATAACATTGTCAAAACTGTTGTTTTTATTTTTCCAGTCTTCAAAAATGTCTTTTTTGCGATCAGTTTTTGTAAAGTATTCTGTAAAAGGGGAGAATTTTGCACCTGAATTTTCTACTAATTCTTTCATCCATGGTTCACCAAGAACACTTACAGTGTGATTATCATTTACAAGTTTCCTTATAAGATAAAATACAGGAGGCAAATTTCCTCCGCCGTCGATTGTTACAATTAGATATTTCATATTCATTCATTTTTAATTTTTATTATTCCTCGAACTGTTTTTATGAATATTTTCTCTGTTTCCTCCTTTGAATATCCTAAATCAATTCGCAACAGTTTCCATTTATAAACATCTGTTGCTGCGTAAAAAGCGCCTAACATTATCTCGCAGTCTTTATCATTTGATGCGGGGAGGTATTGGGCAAAAATCCGCTGACACCATTCTTTATGTAATTCTCTCCCTTTTTTTAAGATTTTTGCAGCAACAGGCAAATCATTTTCAACTGCCAGAGTCCGGATAACTGCTGGTCCTGCATATTCATATTCCTTCATTAGTATTGAAATTGCCTGGCTAATATTTCCAGCTTGCGATTCTTTTCTGACATCCTGTATTCCAGCTGTATCAGTTCGTATGGCAGCCTCGAACAGCCCTTCTTTCGATCCGAATTTTCTAAGAATTGTCATTACAGTTACCCCGGTGTTCTGAGCAACCATCTGTAATGTAATCTCGTGTATAGAATATTTCATCCATAGTTCACCTACAACTCTGATGATTTCTTCCGAAGTAGTTTCAGCTGCTTTCGCCCTGAAACCCATCTCGTATTTCCTTGTTGTTTTTAATTTCATGGCAAAGTCTCCGGCATTTTTATTAATTAATGTTTATATCATTAACATGAATATTGAATTATTGTTCATCAGTTAAATAAAATTTAATATTGGTGTTGTTTTTTGGAGGCTCTTTTCTGAAGCGTTTTATTGAGAGCCCGGAGTACTAACATTTCGAATGTGTCAATTTACTCTGGACGATTGTGGTCAAGGGCACTGGCTTTTCGAATTAAGTGAAGGATAGTGTTAACTTCCACCAACCTTCACCTAAATCCTAGCTGATAATGGTAAATCCCCCAAAACCTGGCAAGAACCTGGCAAGAAAGTGTGAGAGCGAGAGTGAGAGTGAGTGACAAAAAGAGTGAGGCACTCGCTCACGCTCCCGCTCTCACTCTTTTTGTTGTCCCGTCCCTACTTCACTTCGTTTCGTAGGGCAAAGCAGGTCTCGAACCCGGATGACCGTAAAGAAATTGCCCGGCGGGCAATTTTAGGGAGGGGCCAGACTGCAGGGGTGGCCTTCTGAAGTCAGCCTTTATTTAAACCGGTTTGTCTTTTCACATGTTTCTTGATTCTGATATTTAGTATATTGAATAAGAAAATTATATGAATGTTTACTTAATATTTGCACCCGGGTTTGTCAATCATGAAACCTTCGATCAATTGGTTAACAGTCTCATTGTAAGCCCATTGTATACAATGCTGATCCCCCCCGATAACGCGAATATCACAACCAGGGAAATAGAGTTTAAATTTAGCCTCTTTTGCTGAACCCGGGGCAACCACTCTGCAAATTGTCAATATCGGAACAGACCACGGATATGGCTGGCATACTTCCTCAGCAAGATAATTGTAATTCATGTTTGCCAGGAGCCAATTTGGAAAGGTAAGGAAATATTTGCCCCATTCCTTAAGGTCTTCCGGTGCTGTCAGAGCGGGTATCAATCCATTTAGTTGCGTGATTTTAACATCCGGTGTCATCGCAAGCTGAGCTTCATATGTGGCTTTTCGAATTGCTTCGGTCATAGGAGGCCACGTATTCACGCCATTATCAAGGAGAATGAGCTGTGTAATCCTACCGGGATGCTTTATCTCAAATTGTGTCAGTGGAATGTGTCCCCAGCTGAATCCAACTCCGATAAATTTCTTTACTCCTTCTTTTTTCACCACCTCATAAATGGCATCAGCCATCAGTCCCATGGTGTATTCTATTCCTTCCGGTGCATCACTTAATCCATGCCCGGGAAGATCGATGTAAATACACCTGGCTTTATCCCTGAAATAGTCGAACTGGTATTTATAGACCGTCAGAGGATTAGTCCAGCCGGGAATAAATACCATATCCACCGGACCTTTTCCGATGATCCTGTAATGAACCTTCAGATTCATGCTTTTTATGGTTGCATACCGCTCCTGATCAAGTCCGCTAATGGGATGGAACTCATTATCATGACCGTACTTATGAGCATGAGATTCAAATCCCCGGAAATCATCTGATTTTGAGCAGGCCATCAGAAAGGAGATGCCTGCAATAAAGAATAAAAGTCTTTTTAGTGTCTTCATAGTTACGCGATTTGGTTAAACATTAATTCAACTATCATTTTATCTAATATAAATTTCAGATAAAATACAGGGTAGTACCTATCAATTATGATGCGCATGATTTAAATTTTTACTTAAGTATTTAAACTATGTGGCAAAAATTGTAATAATTGAAAAAATATTATATTGGATCTTATGGCTGTTTATATTGCTTTCGGCAGATAGCCCAGACTAACTATCTCCATTCTGAAAAGACTTTGTTGCATAAAATTCAGGTACTTGTGAGGGTCTGTTAGAAGGGTTTATTTAGCTGCTCTTGTATTGTATGGAGTAAGACCTATCTGATCGATAATTTTCTGGAACCTGGGATCACTTCGCAGAATATCAAAATCGGGATTTGTAGCGACCAGATTGAAGTAGATATAAAGCCTCGCTTTTACTTCCATATTTTTCTGGAGCCAATTAACCGATTCCTCCCGGTTGCCCAAAATGGCATACCACCAGGCAATGAAAAAAGGATGTCCGTTCATTCCTTCAACAGGAATGGGTTTATTAGTATTTACATCGATAAGCCAGAAAAAAAGTCCCTTTATTCCCGATTTGTTATATGCATCCAATATCTCATTAGCATATTGGTTGGTGACTGGATAGCTACTGGCAATTGACTGAAGCACCTTTACCGCTTTCTCCCCTTCACCCAGCTTTGCATAGTTAAGAAAGAACAACCACTGGGTTTCACCGTAATCCGGTTTAAGATCCTGTGCAATGAAACAGGACTTTATAGCTTTATCGTATTTTTCTTCGAAGTAATATAGCCATGCATTTAAATTCTGTACGACCCAGAAATAGGGCTCCATCTCCAGAGCGCGGTCCATATATACGCGAGCCTCTTCAATAGGTCCTGTTATCATCAATAACTGGGCGTACCACTGAAGAACTTGGGGAAATTTAGGATTCAACTGGATAGAGTTCATGAATTCCTTCCGCCCTTCCTCAAATCTTCGTTCAGCCCAGACAAGATAAGCACCCAATACGGCATGAGCCTCCGCACATTCTGGATCGATCTCTAGCGCCTTTATGCTTAAATCTCTCGCTTTCTGAAAACCTTTTATTCCGGGCTGTTGCCAGCCCCATGCGGTTAAATTTAAGGTTGCATCAGCCAAACCGGCATAAGCTTCAGCAAAATTCTTATCTGCGGCTATCGCCTTTTCAAAATACCGAATGCTGCCTGTAAGTCCTGCTTTGTCAATATCAGTACGTTGCTCAGTATAAGCTTTATTAAGAGAAAAACGGCCTCTCAGGTAATAATCATAAGCTTCAGGACTTTTTGTAAGAATCTTCTCAATTTTTCTGATTTCATTATCGGTTAATACAGCATTCAGTTTAAAAGCTACCTGCCGGGCAATATTACTTTGAATACCAATAATATCAGTAAGCTCATGGTCGAAGTTTCCTGACCAAATATGTTGGTCGCTGTAAGCGTCAATAAGCTGGACAATTATCCTGGTTTTATTCCCATATCGACGCACACTGCCTTCAAGCATATATCGGGCATTCACCTTCAGTGCAACCTCCTTAGCTGTAAAGTTGCTTCCCAGGAAATGTTCAGATGTAGTCCGGGATATCACCCTTAACTCACTTATTTGGAACAGGTTATTAAGAATATCTTCCATTATGCCGTCAGCGAAGTCTTGATTGTTCGGATCATCGCTGAGGTTCTTGAAAGGCAATACCAATATTGATTTATCATAGTCTTTAAGTCCGGTTAATTTAACAGATCGATTGATGAATAGAGCATAAAAAAAATAGGCCAGTGAAGCGATTATTAGAACACCTGTAATGGCAATAAAGAAAGTGCGGAGGCTGAATATTCTCCGGGCATTCAATCTTTGTTCTCTGCCTTCTGCTTCATGCTCTAAAACTCGCTGCTCCTGAGAAAGAATATTATTATTCTGTAGCGGATCATATAAAACTCTTTTTTTGACCTTACCCGGTGGAAAGCCATAATATTCATGAAAACATTTTGTAAAGTAGGCAGGACTGCTGAATCCAACCCTGAAGGCAATTTCTGAAGCATTACCGGCATTTTGCTGTAGTAACTCCATTGCGCTCTTCAACCTTATTTCCCGGATAAACTGACTGACAGAGTGGTGGGTAATGGATATTAACTTACGGTAAATGCCAGAACGACTCATACCGGCTGCTTTTGCCAGTTCTTCCGCACCGAAATTTTCATTGGCAATATTAGAATTGACTATATCAGTGAGCTTTCTGATAAATGCCTGATCCATGGAAAGGGATTCGGACATGACTGTTATTTAAACAGATAAATTTACTAAATAACTGAATACAAGTCAATAATAAATCATCCCTCATAACCCAAGAGATGAGGAATGATTTTAGCAGAGAGAACAAAAAGAGTGAGGCACTCGCTCCCGCTCTCACTCTTCTCGTTGTCCCGTCCCTGCTTCACTTCGTTTCGCAGGGCAAAGCAGGTCTCGAACCTGAACTCTTCTGATCCAGAAGACGAGAATATAATACTTATACCTTTGAACTCTGGCTTTTGGTGGTCAATCTATTCCGGCCAAATCGGGGCAGGGTCACTTATATTTCCGATTCTAAACTGTTCATAATAAATCAGGTCAGATGCAAAACATGATATTAAGCATAGATGTCCGGTTTAGTCTTTAAATGAAACTAATATTGTTCTCTGAGTTATTAATAAATATAAACCTTAACTTATATAAATGTAATGCTGAAAAAGACATCAATTGTTCTAGGTGTATTATTTGTACTACTTCAGTTTATTCGTCCAGCAAGAAACCTAACAAATGATATGACCTATGACATCACCACCAAAAATTCTGTACCCGTCGAAGTGTCTGATATTCTGAATGGAGCTTGTTACGATTGCCATTCAAACAAAACAGAATATCCATGGTATTCCTATATTCAACCGGTTACATGGTGGATTAACAACCACGTAACAGATGGTAAAAGGCATTTGAATTATTCAACCTTTACCAAACTGCTAGTGGCAAACCAAAATCGTAAATTTGAACAGACCATTGAGCAGGTTGATAAAAAAGAGATGCCACTTGAATCATATACTTATCTTGGCCTACATAAGAAGGCAAATCTGTCGGATGATCAAAGAAAACTAATCATTGAATGGGCAAGAGCACAAATGGATACGTTAAAAGCAACTTATCCTGCTGATAGCCTTGTAGTGAAAAGAAGACAAAGAGTTCAGTCAAAGAATTGATCAGGAATGACAGACGTCATAATAGATTATAAGTTAAGACTTTTTGTTTACGCTCTCACTCTCGCAATGTTTTAAGTTGTTCCGTCCATACTTCACTTCGTTTCGTATGGCAAAGCAGGTCTCGAACCCGGACGACCGTTAAAGGGCTGAGCGTTAAGAAAATGTCCAGTGGACATTTTTAGCGAGAGCCAGGTTGCAGGGGTGCTCCCGGCGGGCAATTTTAGGTATCGCCTTCAGCAAGCCTTCGGTGACCGAAGGGAGAAGAGTGACTGCTGCGCCTTCGCGTAGCCGCTACGGCAGAGCAAGGCAGGGGTGGCCTTCTGATCCAAAAGAATACAGGAATAAAACCTTATCCCTCTAATGAGTTGGCAGAATTGAACTTAATATAAACCTCAATTGTTTTAATAATTTAGATTATGACATATTAAAAAGGATGGTTAAAAATAAAAATAGGTGCATAAAAATTGCGGACTCAGCACTATAATCAGTTATAAAGAAAAAATGGAAGCACAACTTGTAAAAATCAGGGAACAGCAAAAAGAAGTCTGGAACAGGTTTTCTTCGGGTTGGAAGAAATGGGACGATCTTTCGATGGAATTCTTGAAGCCAATGGCTGATGCTATCATTCACCGGATAAAACCAAAGGATACCGATATTGTGCTGGATGTAGCATCAGGAACGGGAGAACCTGGACTTACAATTTCAACCATGTTGAGAGGCGGAAAAGTGATTGCAATTGATCTTGCTGAGGGAATGCTTGAAGTAGCTCTTGAAAAAGCAAACAAACGAGGTATAGAAAATTATGAAGCCATTGCCTGTGATGTTAGCGATCTGCCATTCCCAGACAACAGCTTTGATGCAATTAGTTGCCGGTTTGGTTTTATGTTTTTCCCTGATATGTTAATTGCTGCAAAAGAGATGGTACGGGTATTAAAACCAGGGGGAAGAATTGCAGTGACAGTCTGGAATGAGCCAGAAAAGAATTTTTGGGCTACATCTGTTATGAGTATTGTAAATAAAAACATGAAAATAACACCTCCCCCTGAGGGAGTTCCTGGATTATTTCGTTGCGCCAAAAGCGGCCTGATTCAGGATTTATTTAAACAAGCCGGATTAAAGAACACTTCGGAAACAGAAGTCATGGGAAAACTCATCCCCGGTAATAGAAAAATTTACTGGAATTTCATGACTGAAGTCGTAGCCCCTGTTGTTGCTGCACTTAGTAATGCTGATTGTGAGATGAAGGTAAAAATCAGGAGTGAAGTTTATAATTCGATTAAACAGAAATACCCAAACGGAGCGATTGCAATAGATTCGAATGCGTTTCTAATATACGGTGAGAAGTAAGGCTGAAAAGGAATAGTAATCGGGCAATTTATTCTTGCCCTGTATTCTTCCAGCATCACCTTCATTGAGGAACAACAAATATTTAACTCCGGATTTTTGTGGTCAATTTGAATCGACCAATTATGGTCATGGGCACTGACTGTCTGGTGTTAATATATTAACAGATTGATTTACAGAAATATATATCATCTAAAGCACAGTATAACGAATTTATTTGCATACCTTGACTAATTACTAGGAATGATTATTGTCAAACTAACTAAGAAAACAAATGGCTGAAAATACAGATACGGGTGACGAAATTTTGGAGGATTCAATAAATAATGAATCGGAGAAAACTTCCGACGAAATCATTCCTTCTGCAAAACCTGACGACATAACTTCAAACAAACAGACTGAAAACATGGAAACCCATGCCCACCACTTGCACAAAGTCCCAGGCAAAAATTTCTGGCATTTCTTTTTTGAATTCCTAATGTTGTTTCTTGCAGTATTCTGCGGATTTCTGGCAGAGAACTTACGGGAACATTTTGTGGAAAATGAAAGAGCAAAAGTATTAGCAAGGAATCTTTACAGAGAGATAATTGCTGATTCCATAATTATCCATCAAAAGATTGAAATCAGAAATAAAAAAGAAAGTGAATGCGCTTATTTCATTTCCTATGTAAAAGACAGCAGCTTAATAACGCTGAGCGACCGGTTTTACCCTGCTTTTTCCTGGGCATTAGTTCAATCAGTGCAAATTGCGTTTGAACCCAATGACGGGATCCTGAATCAGCTCAGAAACTCAGGAGAATTGCGCTATTTTAAAAGCCCCGAATTGCAGGCGGCAGTAGGAAAACTAAGTGTAGCGATTGCAAATATTAGAAACCGCCATGATAGGGAATACACAATGTTGGAAATGTATGTCAGACCTTTTACACTTAAATTTTATGATTTCAACTGGTATGAAGTATTAAGCCAACATGGAAGTTTCGATTTGTACACGGCACTAAATCAAAAAGGAACTGCACAGGTGCAAGGTAAAATTTTGAACCTGGATAAATTTAACCGGCAGGAAGCAGAAAATATTACTTTCTATTATCTGCTTATGCTCCGTGCGACGCGGATTGGAGTGTACACCGAATATGCCACTATTAATCATGAGTTACTAAAAATACTAAGAAAAGAGTATCATTTGGACTGGAATGCTTGAAGCTAAAACGCTCAAATGCTTGTAATACTTATTTTCCTGATGCTTTTAATATATAGCCATCTATCTCCTTGTCGAGTTTGGATTGAATGGAATACAGTCTGTCCATTTGAGTTTTTACCCATGTCCTATCCTCAGTAAGTCGGCTATTCTGTTCACCAAGCATCCGTTCTACTTCACTTATTTGGGAACCACCTAATCCTTTTCGGTTAAAAACCAGGTATTCGGCACTCAAAGCTTCTCTGAATTTCTTTTCGTCAAATGGTAAAACCTGACCTTATGCTATTATATCCATCAAGACCCGATGGCATCAGAAAATCTTCCTGAGTGGGAGTTACTATTTTTGAAAGGTCAAATTTACGTTTCTTGGTTTCCTGAGCTTTAACTGACAATGAAAGACCAATCAGGAAAACCGCTATAATTGGAATGATTTGTTTCATAAGATTTTTTATAGGGTTATCATTTCTTCTGATTCAAAGACCTCAGTGATTTTTTAAATTCATTATTTTACTGTGAATTTCAAGAATAATCATTCACATTAAATTTTTCCTACCGTTGGTAAATGTAAAATATTATTTAAACTTAATACTGCATTTCACATTATATAATTCTGAATATCATGCTGTTAATTAATTAACAATATTTTTGTCAAGAAGGTTTTTCTCATTATTATCTGAATTACCTATTGATTACAAAGAGAGTTAACAGCCAGCTATATCTGGTCAAGAAACCCGGCAAATTTTATAGGGCATATCCAGGTTTCCCATCGTTCACATAATAAACGAAATGGTTACTTCATCAGGATATATACCATTTTGGCAATATTTATTTGACTTGTATTCTTTCATATCGTAACTTTCCTCATATAATTGATTCCCAGTTATTTTAGTTTTATTCATTAACCAATATCCAATCAAATGAAAACAAGACTTATTTTTCTGCTTTTGCTTGTTGTAAGTTTTTCTTGCGTGACAAACAATAAGCCTGTCTCTGATGCTCAGAAAGAGAAAATAAAAGGAGAAGTAAAAGAAGTTGTAAATACTTTTTTTAAAGGATGTGAAGAAGTAAATTTTGACATGGCTATAAAACCATTCTTTGATTCACCTGATTTTGCTTACATTAACAATGGCTATGCTTTCAGTTATAAGGAATGTGTGGATGTTTTCAGACCAGTTTTCAATACATTTTTAAATCAAAAGATTACAATACTGGATGAAAAATTTTCATTTCCTGATAATTCCACAGTTCTTTATTCGAACCATTGCAAGTCTTTAACAAACTACAAGGATGGTCATGCAATTCTTCAGGACCCAACTGTAATGTTATTCATATTTAAGAAAATCAATAATGAATGGAAAGTGATTTATGGAGTTGAATCCCATATTGATAAGAATGTTCCTGGAGAAAGTTCAAAACAACTTAATCAGGTTGAATTGCATAAACAATTTGTTGGCAACTGGAAAACCGCAGCGGGTAAAGACACCTCTGTTATCTGGGATGTGAAATCTTATGGAACAGGAATTGATGGATATTTTAAAATTGTCACAAAGGGGAGAATTGTTATGGAAGGTAAGCAACTTTGGGGTTATGATAAAAACCTTGATAAATACACTATGTCTGAAATGATTAAAGGAATGGATAATGCACTTTACTCTTCCTGGTTCACATCAAAAAATAAGGGTTTAATGATTTTTTATAGTGATATTCTTAATCCCGATAATGCATCAATGAAATATGAAGTGGAGTTTAAGTCACCTGATACACTGGTGCAAACTACAATTGTAAACAATAAACCTACAAAAATTGACACTATGACGAGAATAAAATAGCGACAAAGAAAACATATTTGATTTAAAACAGCAAGAATTTAATGCCTTGAGATTTAATATTTCAGGGCATTTTTGTTTAGTATATTGTTGTGGAAAATTAATCACGAGATGATGTATTAAAATAATTTACTGATAAAGATGATATTTTACCGCATCAAATTCCGTCAGATTTTTTATTAGTGGTTGGTGTCAACAACCACCAACCCAGGTACAATTCTGCCCCAATTATCCTAAAATCCCCCGAAAACCTAGCAAGTTAGTGTGAGTGTAAGTCCTCCTGGGTAAAGACTTCGGAGGACAATGAGTGCGTGCGTCAGGTCTCCCTCCTTCACCCTGCGGGCTTCGGTGGATAAACTTCTCGACCTTCCGGAACAAATGTAGGGACATGCCATGGCAAGTCCCTACATA
>CAWEYU010000011.1:0-178139 GCA_963813405.1 uncultured Bacteroidales bacterium | reverse complement strand
AGTCTGTCAGCTGGCTGCTTTACCTAATGTGACTTTCACCAATTCAGTGGCTTTGCCTGTCACAATTACTTATAATATCAACGGCGTAGGTCCGAATACAATCAATGTGGCAGGAAGCGGTTCAAATACCGTTGCTGCACCAACAGGCTGTATCGGGAACATTTATTTATAGCCTCGTCAGCATAGCTTACCAGGCAGCTCCGATATGTTCAACCGTACTGGCAGGATCTGCAACCATAACAGTCACACCGACGGTGGGTACACCAACAGTACCTGCCCCTGCAGCAACAACGATCTGCCAGGGCAGTGTACCGACAGCTTATACAACCTCTGCAACCGATGCGACCAGCTACAACTGGACCGTAACCGGAGCAGGCAACAGCATATCAGGTGCGGGTACAACAGGAACAGTAACCTGGGGTGCAGCATTCACAGGAGTGGCAACAATAAGTGTAACCGCAAACGGATGCAACGGTCCTTCTGCTCCATCTTCAACAACGGTTACTGTAAATCCTACACCTACCGCTTCTATATCAGGTACAACAACTGTATGCCAGGGCGGGGCAGCTCCGGTGATAACATTCACCAACCCGATGACTCTGGCCGTAACGGTCACATATAATATTAACGCGGGAGGCAATACCACCATTAATGTTCCCGCAAGTTCAACAAATACTGTTGTTGCTCCTACGGGAGTCGCAGGAACATTCAATTACAACCTGGTGAATGTATTTTACCAGGTGGCGCCGGCATGTTCAAATAATATAGCAGGAACTGCAACTGTTACTGTCCGTCCGACACCAACCGCAACAATTAGCGGTACGGCATCAGTCTGCCAGGGCGGAGCATCACCTGACATAACATTCACCAATGCTCTGGCACTTCCAATTACAGTTACATACAATATCAACGGAGGCGCACCTGCCACGATCAATGTAGGGGCTGCCTCATCCAATACCGTAGCTGCACCGACAGGTGTACCGGGCGCATTTGTTTATAATCTTGTGAGTGTCGATTATCAGACTGCTCCAACCTGTACGAATGCAGTTGCAGGTTCTGCAACAGTGACTGTCAGACCGACCCCGACAGCCACTATCAGCGGTTCAACAACCGTATGTTTTGGCGCTGTTGCGCCTGTAATAACATTTACCAATCCCCAGGCTTTCCCGGTAACAGTCACATATAATATCAACGGGGCGCCGAACACAACAATTAATGTTCCTGCAAGTTCAACAAATACTTTGAACGCGCCGACCGGCGTGGCAGGGACATTCAATTATAACCTGGTGAACGTCTTTTACCAGGCAGCTCCTGCATGTTTAAATGCAGTAGCAGGCATTGCAACGGTTATCGTAACTCCTACTGTCGGTACGCCAACTACCCCGGCGCCTGCAGCTACAACTATCTGCCAGGGAAGCGCTCCGACATCATATACCACATTAGCTTCCGATGCCACCACTTACAACTGGAGCGTAACAGGTGCAGGCAACAGCATAGCAGGTACAGGAACAACCGGAACTGTAACCTGGGCTGCCGGATATTCGGGAACAGCAACTGTCAGCGTCACGGCAAACGGATGCAGCGGACCATCGGCTTCAGCATCGACAACTGTGGTTGTCCGTCCGACACCGACAGCAACGGTAAGCGGAACAGTTGATGTCTGTCAGGGTGCAGCTTCACCCAATGTAACATTCACCAACCCTATGGCACTGGGTGTTACCATTACCTATAATATCAACGGAGGAGCAAATAACTTTATAAATGTCGGGGCATCATCGTCACTCAATGTGGCTGCACCGACGGGAGCTGCCGGGACATTTAACTATAACATTGTGAGTGTCGTTTACCAGACCGTTCCAACCTGTTCAAATGCACCGGGAGGAACTGCAACTGTAACCGTCCGTCCGACTCCGACAGCCACCATAAGCGGAACAATAACTGTCTGCCAGAACGGGGCAGCGCCGGATATTACATTTACCAATCCTCAGACCCTTCCGGTTACTGTAAGATATAACATTAACGGGGGAGCAAATATCCCCATAAACGTCCCTGCCAGCTCGACAAATACGGTGGCAGCGCCAACAGCAGCATCCGGATCATTCATTTACACTCTTGTCGATGTAGTTTACCAGGCTGCACCCACATGCACAAATGCACTGGCCGGTTCGGCAACAGTAACAGTCCGTCCGACGCCAACAGCATCTATTAGCGGAACAACCACGGTCTGCCAGAATGCGGCTGCGCCTAACGTTACCTTCACCAACCCGATGGCTTTGCCGGTTACGGTAACATATAATATTAACGGGGGAGGGAATACTACTGTCAGTATCGGCGCTTTGACCAATGCAACTGTTGCTGCGCCAACCGCAACAGCAGGTCCGTTTGTTTATAACCTTGTAAGCGTCGATTATCAGACCGCACCTACATGTACAAATGCCATTGCAGGTTCGGCAACCATAACTGTTACTGCGACTGTGGGAACACCAACAGTTCCTGCACCGGCAGCTACAACTATCTGCCAGGGCAGTGCACCTACGGCCTACACAACTTCAGCAACCGATGCTACCACCTATAACTGGAGTGTCACCGGAGCCGGCAACAGCTATTGCCGGAACGGGTACAACAGGTACTGTTACCTGGGGTGCAGGTTTTTCGGGAATTGCGACCGTAAGCGTCACAGCCAACGGATGCAGCGGGCCTTCAGCTCCGGCATCCACTACCGTAACTGTCCGTCCGACACCGACAGCAACTATAAGCGGAACTACAACAGTCTGCCTGCTGGCAGCTTCGCCCAATGTGACATTCACCAATCCTATGGCCTTGCCGGTCACGATTACATACAATATTAACGGCGGGGCGCCTAACACCATTAATGTTGCAGCCAGCGCAACCAATACAGTTGCAGCGCCTACGGGAACTGCAGGAACTTTTAACTACAACCTTGTAAGTGTTGTTTACCAGACAGTCCCGGCATGTTCAAACAACATTGGGGGAACAGCGACAATTACAATCACTCCTACAGTTGGCACACCCACGGTACCGGCGCCTTCAGCTACAACGATCTGCCAGGGCAGTGCAAATACAACCTATACAACCTCAGCAACAGACGCAACCAGCTACAACTGGAGCATAACCGGAGCGGGGAACAGCATTTCGGGAACAGGCACAACCGGAACAGTAACCTGGGGTGCAGCATTTACAGGTGTCGCAACAATAAGCGTTACGGCAAACGGATGTAACGGTCCTTCCGCTTCATCTTCAACTACCGTTACAGTCAATCCTACTCCGACAGCTTCAATTTCAGGTACAACAACTGTCTGCCAGAGCGGGGCAGCGCCTGTGATAACCTTTACCAACCCGATGGTTCTGCCGGTCACGGTTACATATAATATCAACGGCGGAGCCAATACTACAATAAATGTTCCGGCAAGTTCAACTAATACTCTGGCCGCACCGACAGGAGTGGCAGGAACATTTAATTACAACCTGGTAGATGTATTTTACCAGGCTGCTCCGGCATGTACTAATAATATAGCAGGAACTGCAACCGTTACGGTACGTCCGACACCAACCGCAACAATAAGCGGAACGACAACGGTCTGCCAGAGCGGGGCAGCGCCAAATATTACATTCACCAATCCGCAGGCTTTGCCAATTATTGTCACGTACAATATTAACGGAGGCGGAAATACCACTATAAATGTAGGCGCAAGTACTATTAATACTGTTGCCGCACCGACGGGAGCCGCAGGAACATTTATTTATAATCTTGTGAGCGTCGATTATCAGACAGCTCCGACATGTACGAATGTTGTTGCAGGATCTGCAACGGTAACTGTTCGTCCCACACCATCTGCAACTATAAGCGGTACAACAACCGTTTGTCTGCTGGCAGCTTCACCAAATGTAACCTTTACCAATCCCGAGGTTCTGCCTGTAACTATTACATATAATATCAACGGCGGAGCCAATAACACTATCAATGTGGCAGCAGGTTCAACAAACACTGTTGCAGCTCCGACAGGCACTGCAGGTGTGTTCAACTATAACCTTGTAAACGTATTTTACCAGGCAGCGCCGGGATGTACAAATGTACTCGCGGGAACTGCAACTATAACTGTCACACCATCTGTCGGCACACCGGTATTCACAATGGGATCTTCATCAATCAGATGCCAGGCTGCAGGAGTTGTAACATACGGAGCGACAGCTGCAAATTCTACAGGAATTACATATACTCTTGATGGCGGATCGCTGACAGGAGGCAACACAATAGATGCCGGCACCGGCGCTGTTACTTATGCAGGAACCTGGTTCGGAACAACGACCATAACTGCAACGGCTGCCGGTTGTAACGGACCGACAAGTGCTACACATGTTGTTACAGTTAATCCGATACCGGTAACCTCACCGATAACCGGTGAAAATCCGGTCTGCGAAACGGCAACCTTCAAGGTTTACCAGGTGATCAACACACCCGGTTCATCATATACCTGGACAGTTCCGGCTTCTCTGTCAATGCAGATTGCCAACGGACTGTACTATATGATCGTCAATGGTGTTCCCGGGAATGGCAACTCCCGGTGATAAGATCACAGTTACCGAAACACTTCCGACAGGTTGTGTGGGCGTAACAAAAGAATTCCCGATAATCGTATCTCCAACCAAACTAGGCGAGCCCGTTGTTGGAGCTGCCAGTGTATGTAAAGGAGCAACAGGTGTCAGCTACAGAGTAACGGATACTCCCGGAACGACGTATGCATGGAGCCTGCCTCCCGGAGCATTTATCGTTGGCCCTAATAACGTACACGAGGTCTTTGTGACCTTCCCGATAGATGCTGTCGGACAGGTTTCGGTCGTCGAAACAAACGGCGCATGTACAATAATTGACCTTCCTCTTCCTGTTACCATACATCCTTTGCCAATACCGGCCCTTGCCGGAAACGGTTCGGTATGTATTAACTCAGCCGGCAATATCTATACGACTGATGCGGGAATGACCGCTTATGTATGGAATGTCTCCGCAGGAGGAACAGTAACAGCAGGCGGAACAGCAGGTGACAATACTGTAACAGTTACCTGGAACACAGCAGGAGCACAGAGTGTAAGTGTTAACTATACAAATGGCTCCGGGTGCACGGCAACAGGACCGACAGTGAAAACTGTTGCAGTCAATCCATTGCCGGTTCCGACGTTAAGCGGTAATGCAAATGCATGTCAGAACTCAACAGGAAATGTCTATACCACCGAATCCGGAATGTCAGCCTATGTATGGAGCGTTTCGGCAGGCGGAGCAATAACTTCGGGCGGCACAGCAGGAAGCAATTCGGCTGTCATAACCTGGAACACACCTGGTGCACAAACAGTAAGCGTAAGCTATACCAACACCAACGGTTGTATTGCAGCAGCACCAGCAGTATACCCGGTAACAGTCAATCCATTGCCGGTACCGACAATTACAGGTAATGCCTCGGTATGTGTCGGTTCAACAGGGAATAACTATACCACAGAGGCCGGTATGACCAACTATATATGGAGTGTCTCTGCCGGAGGTGTAATAACAGCCGGAGGTACCGGAAGTGATAATGTAACGGTTACATGGACAACAGCAGGAGCAAGATCCGTTAGCGTTAATTATACCAATCTAAATAACTGTACTGCAGCAGCGCCAACAGTAAAAGCTGTTACAGTCAACCCGTTACCTGTACCAACTTTAACCGGGCCATCACCCGTATGCGTTACCACAACAGGACATCTCTACACTACTGAAGCCGGCATGACAGGATATACCTGGGTTATTTCCGGTGGAACGATTACAACCGGAGGTGGTGCTGGAGATAATACTGCTACAGTCACCTGGAATTCTGCCGGCACTCAGTCTATTAGTGTCAACTATACAAACGGCGACGGCTGCACAGCGGCAGCGCCCAACAGTTAAGAACTGTAACTGTTAATCCGTTACCGGTACCGACAATAACAGGAAACGCTTCAGTATGTCAGAACTCAACCGGCAATGTCTATTCCACCGAAACCGGAATGACCGGCTATACCTGGGTTGTGTCAGCCGGAGGAACTATTACAGCCGGAGGAGCCGGAACGAATAATACAGTTACAGTCACCTGGAACACAACAGGAGCACAAAGTGTCAGCGTTAGTTATACAAATGGAAACGGATGTATCGCTGCAGCTCCGACAGTTTATCCTGTAACGGTCAATACACTTCCGATACCTGCACTTGCAGGACCAAACTCTGTATGTAAAAACTCAACCGGAAATGTCTATACCACAGATGCAGGAATGAGCAATTACACCTGGGTAGTCTCAGCAGGCGGAACAATAACTGCCGGAGGCGCCGGAAGCAATACCGTTACAGTTACCTGGAACACAGCAGGACCACAGACGGTAAGTGTCAATTACAATAATCTCAGTAACTGCCCGGCAACTACACCAACTCTGTTTAATGTCACGGTCAATGCTTTGCCGGTACCGGCAATTGCAGGACCTGCACCGGTTTGTGTCACATCAACAGGAAATCTTTACACTACTGCCGCAGGAATGACCGGTTATGCATGGGTTGTTTCACCGGCCGGCACTGTTACTGCAGGAGGAACAGCAACAGATAACTCTGTTACTGTGACCTGGAATTCAACAGGAGTTCAAAGTGTAAGTGTTAACTTCATAGATGGCAATGGTTGTACAGCTGCAACACCAACAGTGAAACCTGTTACAGTCAATCCGTTACCGGTACCGACAATAACCGGTAACTCAGCAGCCTGTGTTGGCTCAACCGGCAATGTATATACGACAGAAGCAGGAATGACAGGTTACACCTGGGCTGTATCTGCAGGAGGAACATTAACCGCCGGCGGAACAACTACAGATAATACGGCAACAGTCACCTGGAACACGGCAGGTGCACAAACTATAAGTGTCAATTATATAAATGGCAAATGGTTGCACTGCAGCATCACCGACAGTGAAGGCAGTAACGGTCAATCCATTACCCGTACCGACTATCACCGGTAATGCTGCAACTTGTGTAGCTTCAACAGGCAATATCTACTCAACCGAACCCGGGATGAACAATTACACCTGGGTGGTATCGGCCGGAGGAACAATAACTTCCGGAGGAGGTCTGGCAAACAATACGGTTACGGTTACCTGGAACACGGCAGGAGCTCAGACAGTAAGTGTTGTTTATACAAATGGCAATGGTTGTACAGCAGCTGCACCGGCAGTTTATCCTGTCACAGTCAATGTTTTACCTGTCCCTGCACTGGCAGGTCCTTCTCCTGTATGTGCAGCTTCCACCGGGAATCTCTACACTACCGATGCCGGAATGACCAATTACATCTGGACGGTCTCCTCAGGCGGGGCAATAACCTCAGGCGGAACTGCGACAGATAATACTGTAACAGTAACATGGAACACAGCAGGTGCAAGATCTGTAAGTGTCAATTATACAAACGGCTCGGGGTGCGCGGCAGTCCGGTCCGACGGTGTATAATGTTACTGTCAATCCGTTACCTGTACCGACTATAACAGGAAATGCCTCAGCATGTGTAAATTCAACCGGAAATGTTTATACAACTGAAGCCGGAATGACAGGCTATACCTGGGCTTTGACAGGTGGAACGATCACCGCCGGCGGAACTGCAACTGATAACACCGCAACAGTTACCTGGACTTCCACAGGAGTGAAGAATATAAGCGTCGGATATACCAACGGAAACACCTGTACTTCAGCTGCTCCGACAATCTATAATGTAACGGTGAATCCATTGCCGGTACCGACTATAACCGGTAACTCAACTGCCTGTGAAGCTTCAACGCTGAATGTCTACTCCACAGAGCCGGGAATGACCGGTTACGTGTGGACGGTTTCAGCGGGAGGAACAATAACCGCCGGAGGCGGAGCAGCAGATAATACTGCAACAGTTACCTGGACCACACCAGGTCCTCAAACCATAAGCGTGAACTATACGAATGCAAACGGTTGTACTGCAGCATCACCTACAGTCAAATCTGTTACAGTGAATCCATTACCTGTACCGACAATTACAGGAAATGCGCTTTCATGTGCCGGTTCAACCGGAAATGTTTACACTACCGAATCCGGGATGTCCAATTATACCTGGGTTGTCTCCGCAGGTGGTACTATAACAGCAGGCGGTACGGTAGGAAATAATACCGTTACAGTTACCTGGAACACCGTTGGAGCACAGAGTGTAAGTGTTAAATATACAAATGGAAACGGATGTACGGCTGCAGCTGCAACAGTATTTAATGTTACAGTAAATGCTTTACCTGTACCCACAATCACAGGACCTGCATCAGCTTGTGTTAACTCGACCGGGAACCTGTATACAACTGAAGCCGGAATGACCGGTTACATCTGGAGCGTATCTGCAGGTGGCTTAATAACCGCAGGTGGAACAGGCAACAGTTCTGTCACTGTCACCTGGACAACAGTCGGAGCAAGATCAGTGAGTGTGAACTACCTGAATGCAAATAGTTGCATGGCAGCAATTCCGACAATGAAAGCTGTCACGGTAAATCCGTTACCGACCCCGTCATTATCAGGTAATGCTTCGGCTTGTGTAACCTCAACAGGTAATCTTTATACCACAGAGGCTGGCATGACCGGCTATACCTGGGTTATCTCTGCCGGAGGGACGTTATCAGCCGGAGGAGGAGCTACAGATAATACGGCAACTGTAACCTGGACCACTACCGGCCCGCAAACCGTCAGCGTTAACTACACTGACGGAAGTGGTTGCACTGCCGCATCACCAGTCGTAAAAGCTGTAACGGTTAATCCGTTACCTGTTCCGACCATAACAGGAAATGCAACCGCATGTGCAACTTCGACAGGAAATATTTATACTACAGAAGCCGGAATGACCAACTATTTATGGACTGTCTCAGGAGGCGGAACAATTACTGCAGGAGGCGGAACCGGTAGCAATACAGTTACCATCACCTGGAATACGGCTGGCGCTCAGTCTGTAAGTGTGAACTATACGAATGGAAACGGCTGTACAGCTGCGGCTGCTACAGTCTATAATGTAACAGTCAATGCATTGCCGGTTCCCGCATTAGCTGGCCCGGCCTCAGTATGCGTTGGCTCCGCAGGCAATGTTTATACAACTGATCCCGGAATGTCAAACTATGTATGGAGCGTTCCAATTGGCGGAACAATAACTGCCGGCGGATCACTTACCAATTCAATCACTGTCACATGGACATCAACAGGAGCAAGGACCGTTAGTGTGAATTATACAAACGGAAGCGGCTGTACAGCTGCCACACCGACGACCTTTAATGTCACTGTCAACCCGCTGCCAATCCCAACCTTGACTGGTCCGTCGCCTGTATGTGTTAACTCAACAGGACATCTTTATACTACCGAAGCCGGCATGACAGGATATACCTGGGTTATTACCGGAGGTACCCTTACCGCCGGTGGAACCGCAACTGATAATACTGCGACAGTAACCTGGACTTCGACCGGGGCCCAGACGATAAGCGTAAATTATACCAATGGTAACGGCTGTACTGCAATATCTCCGACAGTGAAAACTGTCACTGTCAATCCGTTACCTGTACCGACAATAACCGGACCACTCTCCGCATGTCTCAACTCTTCAGGTAATGTATATACTACAGAAGCAGGAATGACAGCATACAGCTGGGTTGTCCCTGCCGGCGGCACGATTACTGCCGGAGGAGGAGCTACAAATAACACAGTGACTGTTACCTGGAATGCAACAGGACCACAGACTGTAAGTGTTGTCTATACCAACGGATCGGGCTGCACTGCAGCTGCACCGACAGTGTACAACGTAACTGTAAATGCACTTCCGGTTCCGACAATTACAGGACCTGCATCGGTATGTAAAAACTCAACAGGCAATATCTACACCACTGAAGCCGGCATGAGCAGTTATATCTGGACAGTCTCTGCAGGAGGTACAATAACTGCCGGTGGTGCAGGAAGCAATACCGTTACAGTCACCTGGAACACTTCAGGTCCACAGACTGTAAGCGTTAACTACAACAATCTCAATAATTGCACAGCTGCAACAGCTACAGTTTATAATGTTACGGTAAATCCGTTACCGGTTCCTGTAATAACAGGGCCGGCAGCAGTATGCGTCACTTCAGCCGGCAATGTTTATACGACAGCGGCTGGCATGACGGGTTATACCTGGACTGTTTCCGGCGGCGGAACAATAACAGCCGGAGGAGGTGCAACGAACAATACTGTGACCGTAACATGGAATTCCACCGGGTTGCAGAATGTGATGGTCAATTACACCGATGCCAATGGCTGTACAGCTTCAGGCGCCACATCCTACGGCGTAACAGTCAATCCTTTGCCTTTGCCAACCATAACAGGAAATGCATCAGCATGCGTAACATCTACAGGTAATATCTATACAACCGAAGCCGGAATGACAGGCTATACCTGGGTTGTCACAGGAGGCACTATTACTGCAGGCGGAGGAGCAACAAATAATACTGCAACGGTCACGTGGAATACAGTTGGAGCACAAACCATCAGTGTCAACTATACTAATGGCAACGGTTGTACAGCAGCTTCACCAACAGTGAAAACCGTAACAGTTAATCCGTTGCCGGTACCAACAATTACCGGTAATGCTGCAGCATGTGTGAACTCCACAGGCAATAGTTACAGTACCGAAACCGGAATGAGCAATTACATCTGGGTCGTTTCTGCGGGAGGAACAATAACTGCAGGAGGAGGCGTAAATAATAATACGGTATTCATTACCTGGAATACGTGTAGGTCCGCAGAGCGTCAGTGTTGTCTATACAAACGGCAATGGCTGTACGGCTGCCGCAGCAACAGTATACAATGTAACAGTTAATCCTTTACCTGTACCAACTATTACAGGTCCGACACCGATATGCGCAGCTACCACAGGTAATGTTTATACTACTGAAGCCGGTATGACCGGTTACCTCTGGACAGTCTCTGCCGGAGGCACAATAACTGCCGGCGGAGGAACAACTGATAACACTGTCACAGTCACCTGGAACGCCTCAGGAGCAAGAAATGTCAGTGTGAACTATACAAACGGCTCGGGGTGCACGGCTAGCGGCGCTACGGTGTACAATGTAACTGTAAATCAGTTGCCGGTAGCAATACTTTCAGGAGGAGCGACTATTTGTCCGGCTGCCTCTACAGATCTTACCGTAACCATTTCCGGTGGTTTAGGGCCATTCGAGATTGATATACAGAATTACCCGGGTCTGACCATAACAGGTTATGTAAGCGGAACACCGATACCGGTTTCACCTGCAGTGACAACTATATACAAGCTGCTGAGAGTGAAAGATGCAAACGGTTGCCAGGTCTACTGATCCGCATGTCAATATAGCGGCACTGCCACAGTAATTCTGAGCACACCGCCTGCGATAACAAGCTTCACACCATCACCGGCAATATGCGAATACTCGATGGCAACATTTAAGGTAACTGCTACCGGAACAACACCAACATACCAGTGGTACGTTGATGAGGGAACAGGATTTGTTGTTGCAGTTGACGGAGGTACTTACCTTGGAGCACAGACTGCCACTTTGCAGATACTGAGTACTCCACGGACAATGAACGGATATAAATATCACGTGGTTGTCTCCGGTTGTGCAACCAGTGTACAATCACCTGATGCAATCTTCACAGTTAACACCAGACCGGAGATCACTCTGAATCCGACCGATTCAATAATTTGTATGGGTGCTAACGCAACAATGTCGGCTGATGCAACAGGGACATCTGTCACCTGGCAGTGGTGGGTCAATAAAGGTGCAGGATTTGTAATAGTTGCTCCTGATGCAAACTTCAGTGGTACAACTACCAAAACACTGGTTATAACCAATGCACCGATAACCTTCAACAACTGGATCTTCCAGGCAAGAGCAACCGGAATATGCGGTGGCACTACTGTTACAAGCATCGGAAGGTTGTCAGTAATAGCTCCGCCAAATGTTATAACTAATCCGACTTCAAAAACAACCTGCGAAAACGGTACCGTCTACCTTGTCGGGAACGGCAGTGGTTATACCGGTCTGCAATGGCAGGTTAAGACCGGAGCTACCTGGACTGATCTGGTTGACGATGCCACATATGTTGGCAGTACAACAAACCAGCTTACGATCCTCTCTGCCCCGGTAACCCTGAATGGCAATCTGTATCGTCTGGGCCTGGTAGGATCATGTACAACAACCTATACTAATGCGGCATCCCTTACAGTCAACGCCAACCCGACAATCAGCTTCCCGATTGTTGTTAACGCATGCGGTGGTGTGCCCACGGTGCTCCACGGCAATCCTATCGGCGGATCAGGTACCTATACCCAGCATACATGGTCAGGAGATGTAGGTCCGTTGAATAACTATTCACTGCAGTCGCCTACTTTCAATTCATCGCTTCCCGGAACATTTATTCTTAACTATAAGGTTAAGGACAGCAATGGATGTACGGCAAACGATAACCTGATGGTGAACGTTGATGCACCGGATGCAACATTTTCAACTGATGTGACCGGTGGTTGTACCGATGTTACGGTGAATTTCACCAAGGACATGACAGGTATAGCCGCTTTCTGGTGGACATGGGAGCCCGGATTACCAAAAGATTCGGTAAATGCAAATCCGACACATCTGTTTACCAATCCTTTCCCAAGCTCTGTGAAGTACTATGATGTTGAGCTTAAGGTGAAGTCACCGGGAGGGTGTTATGCGACCTACAGAACAACGATAACTGTCTACCCGCAGGTTATAGCTACCATTACACCAAGCAAGACAGTGATCTGCAGCGGGAATTCAATAACCTTCACTTCTCAGCCTGATGCAAGCAAATACTACTGGGAATATGGTGATGGCGTAAGCGGATATGGATCCAATGTTTCGACACATGTCTATACAAATAACACCACTGTGCCTGTTATCGATACGGTCAAACTGACTACAACATCAGCATATAACTGTATCAGCATACAGAAAATCACTGTGACAGTCATGCCTGTTCCGCAACCGGGATTCACGGTAGTTCCGGCTACTCAGATCTTTAATCCTGCCGGGAATGTTGTGAACTTTACCAATACCACAAACGCAGGTACATGGACATGGCTCTGGAGATTCGGAGACGGAGCAACCTCAACTGCTCAGAGTCCGGCGCATACTTATACAGGTCTGCAGATCTACAATATAACCCTTGTGGTAAGCAATGGAGTCTGTTCAGACAGTGTAAGACATACGGCCGCTATAACTCCGATCCCGCCGGTAGCAAATTTCGATTCAATACCCTCGGGTTGCGGTCCATTGACTGTTCAGATCAATAATACATCGCTCAACACTGCAACACCCGGAACCAGATATTTCTGGGATTTTGGAGACGGAGCTACATCAACTGACAGAAATCCTGTGCACACCTACACACAGGCGGGAACATACAGGATAACTTATACCGTAACTGGTCCGACTGCCTCAGATACGAAAACTCAGCTTGTCACGGCATTTGCCACACCGCGGGCTGACTTTGATCTGACACCTTACAAAGTGTATGTCAATGATGAGAAGGTGAAGTTTTTCAATCTCAGCACAGGAGCAGATTATTACATCTGGGAGTTTGGAGATGGTGATACCTCGCATTTATATGATCCATACCATAAGTATATGTCCGAAGGAACCTTCGATATCACTCTGACTGCTTACAAGGTAAATGGGAGTACGATCTGTCTTAATAGAAAAGTTTTATCTCCCGGAGTCACTGTACAACCTATTGGGATCATCAGGTTCGCGACAGTCTTCACGCCGAACCTTAATGGTCCGATTGAGATAGACAAGCTGCCTACCGGTGGTAAGGAGATTGATCAGTTCTTCTTCCCGCCGATCAGAGAGGAAGGGATCGAGAACTATAAGCTTCAGATCTTCAACAGGTGGGGAACCCTGATCTTTGAAAGTCGCAACATAAATAGGCCCTGGAATGGCTACTATAAAGGCAAGCTCTGCAAGCAGGGAGTATATGTCTGGCTTGTTGAAGGCAAATATGCCAATGGCAAACCGTTCAAGAAGATGGGGGATATAACGTTGCTGCACTAAGAGTATACATACTAAAAGGAAGGGCCCGCTTGTTTAGCGGGCTTTTCTTTTTGGGCTGGCGGCGTGCGGCATGGGGCATGCGGCGTGCGGCGCAAAAATTCCCCTCCCTGGGAGGGGTAGCCTGCCTGCCGGTAGGCAGGGGGTGGGTTATTTCTTCTTAATCCCCTCCTGGGAGGGGTTGGGGTGGGTAAAAAATTACTTGGAATTGAAAATGTAAAATCTTAGGAGGGTGTCTCAAAAGGGTACCCTCTTTTATTTATTTAGAATTATGTTCATTTCTTTTGCTCCTCCAAAAGAAATGAACCAAAGAAAAGGAGTCCGGAAAAGACAACCTCGCCCTTTTTGTCCGCCCGCTACACAAGGCCGTAATGGCGCCACCAAAAAGGGCGAGGTTCGCACCTTTTCCGGTTTGCCCACGCACGTAGACGGGTTTAAGTTGTTGATAACTAGTGAAAAGAAGGGGGATGCCTCCCCCTCCCAAGAACCTCAGGTTATGTAACTTGAGGTATGCAAAAAATAGATAGATCAAAAGTAGTCTTTAAAGACTATAGTCCCAACCAAATTTTACTTCTTCCACCCTCTTTGGAAGAGATGATAGATGCAAACCATCCGGTTAGAGTTGTAAATCAAGTCATTAACAGTATTGATCTTGATGTGCTTTTAAAGAAGTATAAAGGAGGAGGTTCTTCTAGTTATCATCCCCGGCTCATGCTGAAAATATTGGTTTATGGATATCTTACCAATCAATACTCAAGCAGGAAGCTGGAACAAGCGGTATCCCAAAATATACACTTTATGTGGTTAAGCGCGATGAGTTATCCTGATCATAACACGATCAACCGCTTCCGCAGTGACAGGCTTAAAGGGGTATTGAGAGAAGTCTTCAGCCAGGTTGTTTTACTGTTGGTTAATAGTGGGATAATAACACTGAAAGAAGCTTACCTTGATGGCACCAAGATAGAAGCCAATGCCAACCGGTATACCTTTGTTTGGGGACGGAGCATAATAAAAAGCAAGGAAAGAATCAGAAAACAGCTTGATGAATTATGGGCATATGCAGAATCAGTGGCCAGAGAAGAGCTTGAGAATAATGAGCCTGAGGGTTTTGAAAAGATCGATCAGGACTCAGTCACAAGAACAATAGAGAGTATTGACAATGCGCTAAAGGGCAAGCCTGTAAATAAGGAAGTGAGGCAGAAACTGAACTATGCCCGCAAGAACTGGCCTGAGAATCTTAAGAAATATGAAGAGCAGGAAAAGACTCTTGGTAATCGAAATAGTTACTCAAAAACCGATCCTGATGCTACCTTCATGAGGATGAAAGAAGATCACATGCTCAATGGACAGCTAAAGCCCGGGTATAACTGGCAGATAAGTACTGAGAACCAGTATATTTTAGGATACACCATCCATCAAACTACCAATGACACTACCACACTTGAGTCCCATATGGAATCTTTAAAAGAAAACCTGGGTAAGATGCCTGATACTCTTGTAGCTGATGCCGGATATGGATCTGAAGAAAACTATGAGTATCTGGAAAACAATGATGTAGAGGCGTTCGTAAAATACCAGTACTTCCATAAGGAGCAGAGTAAAAAGTGGAAAGAGGATCCCTTCAGATCTGAAAATTTGCCGTATAATGAAAATGAGGATAGTTATACCTGCCCAATGGGTCAGAAAATGAACTTTACTTGCTCGAGGTCTGAAAAGGTAGAAATCGAAACTGGCCCTTTCTCTCCGTGCTGGAATCTCAAGCGGCATGCGGCTGAAACTAAGGGGAAACCTGTTTTCTTTACGCTCGATCAGCTTACATGAAGGTGATTCCTCATTACGACAAACCGTCGCAAGCTTAGGTTTGTCTCCATCGGAATGACAAGGCCTTTTTACCCCCAAATTGGCCGTGTCATTCCGAGCGCAACGAGGAACCGAGCGATAGCGAGCTCGCCGAAGGCAATCTCCAGCTTATATAATATCAACAATTGCTTTCTTACACCCCCCTAACCCCCCTCAAGGGGGGAATTTAAAAAGTTCTCCCCTGCTTCCTCTTATTCCGCCAAAAAAGTCCTGTCATTCCGAGCGCAGCGAGGAATCTCCAGCATATACCACAATTACACTTTGTCATTCCGAGCGCAACCTCTTATTCCGCCAAAAAAGTCCTGTCATTCCGAGCGCAGCGAGGAACCGAGCGATAGCGAGCTCGCCGAAGGCAATCTCCAGCTTATATAACCGTATTAACTAGTAAACAATGTTATATGAATGGGTGTAGCGACAAAACTTGCTTAATAGCACCCCCCTAACCCCCCTCAAGGGGGGAATTTAAAAAGTTCTCCCCTGCTTCCTCTTATTCCGCCAAAAAAGTCCTGTCATTCCGAGCGCAGCGAGGAGTATTCAGCTATCCGCAATTACACGTTGTCATTCCGAGCGCAACCTCTTATTCCGCCAAAAAAGTCCTGTCATTCCGAGCGCAGCGAGGAACCGAGCGATCAGCGAGCTCGCCGAAGGCAATCTCCAGCCTGGCCTTCAAAGGGGAATTTAATAAGCAAAACCCTCTTCTCATCTGCGCTAAACCGCTTCGATGGGCAAAGCAAGGGGGAATTCGCGAAGGCAATCTCCAGCTTTATATAACCGTATTAACTAGTAAACAATGTTATATGAATGGGTGTAGCGACAAAACTTGCTTAATAGCAGTGTATTAACCCCCCTTTAGGGGGGCAGGGGGGTAGATTCCTACCGGCACGGGGCAGGGGGGTCGAAACAAACAAGCGGAGCGTGCGGCGGACGGCGTATGGTATGCAGTTTGCGGTGAAATTCAACCCACCCCTAACCCCTCCAAGGAGGGGAATTAAAACCTGGTATTTACCCCTTAATGGGGGGAATTTAAAAAGTTCACCCTGCAACATGCACCCTGTACCCTGCACCATTTTTTTTACATCATAAGTTCAAATTCTCAATTTTTCTTGATGATCATCTCAAAACATTTTCCTAATTTTGATACAGCTGCATTAAAACTGTATAATATTTTTAAGGTCTGAGGTACTTGATTTGCAAACAGTACTTCCGTTGTTTTGTGTGCTAAAAGTGTAAGTATATGGATATGATCCCCTTCTCACTATCCGGTTATACTCTGGAAAGTTATCTTACCAGAATAACCTCCCGGAGCAGGATAATTTACTGGATCATTATTGGTATTGTGATTTTTGGAACCGGCATCCTCCCATTCATTTATGTCGATGTTTCTGTTCTTGCCCGGGGGTATTTTCAACCCGATATAGAAAAGCAGGTCATCATCGCTCCTTTTTCGGGGAAAGTCATTTTTTCTTCAGTCCGGAGCGGTAAAAAAGTTAAAAGCGGAGACACCCTTTTGATAATTGATTCGGAGACTATAAGGGCACGAAAGGCTTCTCTTGTGCAAAGTATGGAAGAGAATAAAAATTCAATTCTGGATCTCAGGATACTGACCAGGATAGAATCAGGTGTTGATTCCGCTTTACAGGAAAGACTGATCTCTCCAAAGTATATTTCAGAATGTGCAAACTTCGCTAAACAGCACTTCATTCAGTTTCAGAAATTCAGGAAAACTTCGGCGTCACACGAACGGAATAAAACCCTTTACCGGCAGAAACTTATTCCTGATGCCGATTTTGAAAACTCTCTTTTCGCTTATAATGAAGAGAGTGAAGCGCTTAAGCATATTATCCTTAGCCAGAAATCTGTCTGGCAATCTGATCTGACACAACGGATAAGTGACTCTGTAAAGCTCATTGCTGAATTCAGGCAATGTATCGAGGAGTTATCGAACAGGGTTGTATTAGCTCCGCTCGATGGAGAAATAATTCAGAGCTCTGATATCCAGGCAGGAAGTATTATAGCAGCAAATCAAAGAGTGGTCGAAATTTCACCGGCAGGGGAACTGGTGGCGACCTGTTTTGTGAAACCGGCCGATATCGGACTGATCCATGAAGATCAACATGTTATAATACAGGTTGATGCTTTCAATTACAATGAATGGGGAATGTTAAAAGGGAATATCATTGATATTTCTGATGATATGATAGTTGAAACCGGCTCTGCTGCTTATTTCAGAGTGAAATGCAGGCTAAACGGTAAGGCATTGGCCCTGAAGAATGGCTATACGGCGGAAATGAAGAAAGGGATGAGTTTTAATGCCAGGTTTCTGGTAACCCGGAGGAGTCTCTTCAATTTATTGTTCGACAAAGCTGATAAATGGTTTAACCCATATCTGACCCGGGAAAAGAAAATTGCAGATGCAAATTAAGGTAAAGCAAAGGGATATCACAGACTGCGGGGCAGCATGTCTGGCTTCTGTCGCTGCACATTATAAAATGCGCATCCCGGTCACCCGCATCAGACAATTGGCCGGCACTGATAAAAAAGGAACAAATATACTTGGACTGACAGAAGCTGCCGGGAAGCTGGGATTTCTTGCCAAAGGAGTCAGGGGAGAGTGGGAGAGCCTGTTTAAGATTCCCAAACCGGCAATTGCACATATTGTTGTGAAAAAAGTATTACAGCATTATGTTGTTGTATTAAAAGCTACTGAAAAGTACATTGAAGTAATGGATCCTGCTTACGGGGAAATTCAAAAGGTTCCGCATGATAAGTTTAAGGAAGAGTGGACAGGTGTTCTGGTAATACTTACTCCCGGGGAAAAGTTTCAGGTGAGAAATGATAAGGTCGCGACATCAACACGTTTCCTTCAGCTGATCAGGCCAAACAGGGGAGTTCTGATACAGTCTCTGATTGGTGCATTTGTCTTCTCTGTCCTGGGATTGGGTATGTCTGTATATGTTGGAAAGCTGGTTGATAATGTATTGCCCGGATCCAATCTGAATCTTCTCAACCTTCTTGGATTAGCCATGATAATCATAATCCTCCTGAGGGTAGCATTAAGTTTTTTCCAGACGCTTTTTGTGATGAAGACCGGACAAAAGATTGATGCAACTCTCATCCTGGGTTATTATCAGCACCTGCTTAAACTGCCACAGACGTTTTTTGATAATATGCGTACAGGGGAGATAATATCGCGTATCGGCGATGCAGTGAAAATAAGAGCATTTATTAATGAGGTATCTATAAGCCTGATCCTTAATATTTTTATTCTGCTGGTCTCCTTTGTTCTGATGTTTACTTTTTACTGGAAGCTTGCATTGATAATGCTCATTGTTATTCCTTTTTACATAGTCATCTATTGGTTATCCAACAGGTTTAACAGGAAAGTCCAGCGTAAGGTAATGGAGCGCGCCGCTGATCTGGAGTCACAACTTGTTGAATCGCTGAATGCTGCGGGTACCATTAAGAGATTTTGTCTCGAGGATTATTCAAATTTAAGGACAGAAACCAGGTTTATCGGGCTTCTTGAAATAATTTATAAGTCAGGACTTAACGGGATCTTCTCTTCGGGGACAACTGGTCTGGTCTCACAGGTTTTTTCACTGGTCATCTTATGGGTCGGTGCAGGATTTGCTATCGGGAATCAGATAACTGCAGGCCAGTTACTCTCATTTTATTCAATAGTCGGATATTTTACCGGTCCGGTAACCGGTATCATCGGTTTCAACCGCACGTTGCAGGATGCCAGGATTGCAGCAGACAGGCTGTTCGAAATATTTGATCTGGAGACAGATGAAGGAGAGTCACAGATAGAGCTTAAACCTGAAATGATAAGTGATATACATTTTGAAAATGTGAAATTCAGATATGGTACGCGGACAGATGTTTTCGACTCTTTGAATCTGACTATCAGAAAAGGAGAAGTGACAGCCATTGTCGGGGAGAGCGGTTCAGGAAAAACTACGCTTATCTCTCTGCTGCAGAATCTCTACCCGTTGCAGGCAGGAAATATAAGAATAGGACAGTACGACCTCCGGCACTTTACAAATAAGTCTCTGAGGCATTTAGTAACAGTTGTACCGCAAAAGATCGATCTGTTTGCCGGAAATTTAACAGAAAACATAGCTATCGGGGATTTAGACCCGGATATGAATAAGATCATTGATGTTTGCAGCAAACTTGGTATGATAAAATTCATTGAACAGCTGCCGCATGGCTTCAGTACATATTTAGGTGAGAACGGAGCAACGCTTTCAGGAGGACAAAAGCAGCGTATCGCAATAGCCAGGGCCCTTTACCGTGATCCGGAAATACTTATCCTCGATGAAGCAACATCTTCTCTCGATTCGGTAGCTGAGGAGTTTGTCAAAAGCACGCTTGGATTGCTTAAAGCCAATGGTAAAACGGCTATAGTTATTGCTCACAGGCTGTCGACGATTAATCTGGCTGACAGGATAATAGTTCTGGACAGGGGGATAGTCGTCCAGCAAGGCACTTTTAGTCAATTGGTTTCAGTTGATGGACCTTTCAGGTATATGTGGATGCATCAGACAACTGAAATACCGCATGTCATACAAATCTAAAGATTAGATATCATGAAAGTATTCGAGTATCTCGATCGTATCAGCAGGATGCATAAGCTTGTCCTGAGGCGCAGGACAGGAACCCCGGCTGAATTTGCCCGGCAGCTGGGAGTAAGCCGGACAAGTCTGTACGAGCTCCTTGATGAGTTAAGGTCACGGGGGGCGCCGATAACCTATTCAAAATCTACCAGGACATTTTTCTACAGTAAGCCTTATGATATCTCCGTAACCTGTTCGCTCAGGCCTCTTACATATGCCGAGCAAAAAGAAAATGCCGGGGGCATAAAAATATTTCCCACAGTCCTTTTTTTCCGGACGCTGTACTCTGAAATTAGTATGGTACAATTGCCATGCTAAACCCCCGGGCATGTAAAAGAAATGGAGGATATTCTTAATAAAAGAAAAATGTTTGACACTGCTTTGGAAGAAATGGGTCACAGATTATTCCGGTCGGGTTAAATATTTTTCATAAATTTAATTCTGGTAATTATGAAAAGCTTTGATTTAAACGCCTTAGGCGTACAAGAACTGGGGAAAAGCCAGTTGATGGAGATTAATGGGGGGCAAGAACCAATTCCAAGATATCCCTGGATATGAGGACTTTCGTCCTGATAGTGGATTATTTTTATAACTCTTTCCTCCCGTATATTGCACAGACAGACGTGTGAACGTGCCGATCAAGATCCAACTTATGTTACCATATGCAGATCTTGGACATCGGTAATTTAGAATATGAATCAGGTTGATGCCACATTTATGAACATTAATGTTAAGTTTGATAAGGGGATGTACAATATATCCCCTTATAAATATATTTAAGCTTTATGGGAAAACTAAGGTTATAATTTCAAAATACTCAATGCATCGTTAAAATTACATAAGTCGTCTTAAATTTAACTTAATTTATAACTTCAGCATTATACCTATATGTAATAATTTATATATTAAACTTTTCTGTTATAGTTTATGTCAGAAGGAAAAGGATATCATTTGGTCTCGATTTCCCTGGTGAAGAAAATAAGACTTGTTCTTTTTTTTGCTGTTAATATTGCTCCTCTTTTTGAAACATGGTTCAATCACATCTTTCCCCTATAAATTGTTGAATAAAGTAAAGTATTTGAAAGAAAGAAGTTATTTAATATCTATTAATTTCTGCTCTTATTCTTTGGGTTGAATCATTTTTATAGTCTGTTTTATATATTCTACGGTTTTTTATGGGTCTTGTTCTAATGTATGGTTATATGGTTAGAATAAAACCGATAAAAATACTTTTTATCTAATTGCTGTTTCCCATTCTTTACTAAACCTTGGCGTCATTTGTAATAAATCTGTTTTTGTAGTTTATTGTCGATCGCTTGATAATCTGTTTGAAGCATCAGGGCTAAAGCCCTGAGGGGAGGTGCCGCGGCATAGCCGTCAACTTAAGAGTTGGGAATAAGAGATTATAATAGACAATTTCCCGTCCAATAAGCTGCTTTTTATACACATCTTTATTAAGCATAGATACAAAAATTAACAAAAACATTATTTTATGCCAAAGCGATAAGATGATGCTGAAGAAGACAAGTCACCTAATTATCGGCCAATTGACATAAATCAGGAATTAGCCAGCCCGGAGGGCTGGACCTCCAATAGCCACGGTTACACCCGTGGTAAATAACAATACAATTTTACCAACCCCGGAGGGGTTGACTTCTAATTACCACATCAATTAAACAATTGGAAGTCAACCCCTCCGGGGTTGTTGCGATGGTTTGGATATTTCAACCCGGGGTGTGACCCGGGCTATTGGAAGTCGACACCTCTGGTGTCAACCAGATGTATATAAAGATTAGCTTTTAAAGGAGGGGAAATGTAACAGACTTAATTTCTGAACTTTATATTCAGTTTCCGGCTAAAATCCCTCCCTCCCTGTTTCCCAGTTTCCTAATTCTTCTCAAAAAAGTCCAAATCCACCAGGATGTTTTTCTACAGTCAGCCTTATGATATCTCCGTAACCTGTTCGCTGAGGCCTCTTACCTATGCCGAGCAAAAAGAAAATGCCGGGGGAATAAAAATATTTCCCACAGTCCTTTTTTTCCGGACGCTGTACTCTGAAATTAGTATGGTACAATTGCCATGCTAAACCCCCGGGCATGTAAAAGAAATGGAGGATATTCTTAATAGAAGAAAAATGTTTGACACTGCTTTGGAAGAAATGGGTCACAGATTATTCCGGTCGGGTTAAATATTTTTCATAAATTTAATTCTGGTAATTATGAAAAGCTTTGATTTAAACGCCTTAGGCGTACAGGAACTGGGGAAAAGCCAGTTGATGGAGATTAATGGGGGGTTCTACATAGATCCCTACTGGATATGGTATTGGGCAAAAGATATTGCAAAGGCGATAGTTATTCTCGGTCTTGAGATAGCAGATGAAGCAAGTGACCGTGCATCAAAGGATGGATATATTCCATATGCTGATATGGGTCATAGATAATTGTTGTGTTGAGATGGAGTCAAAGTTTAGCAAATCGGAGTTCTTTTGATTAGATCTTTTTAAAACAAAGAAGTTCCGCTCAAAAGAATCATTCAAACACAATCTTTGATCTAATTCTTGCTTATGAGGGGAGCAAATTAACTTCCCCTCATTAATATTAAATTTAAGATGACCAACCTAATTATTAAATTGCAGAAGGTAACTTCCAGAATTCGTAACACTGGACGTATAGGATTTGTTACTATTATAACTTTAACGAGTTTTTTCATAGCTTTTATCTTAAGTATCGTTTTTAGTTATTTACGCGACTGGGATATTATAATATTAAACTTTCCCGATCGGGAAAAAAATTTGATTACACTTTTTTTTACTACCGTGATTATTACGCCAATAATGGAAACCTTTTTAAATCAATATTTACCATATTATTTGCTTAAGAAAGTAAAATATTTTCAGGAAAGAAGTTACTTAATTTTGTTGGCCTCTGCTTTATTCTTCGGATTATTGCATTTATATAGTTTGTTTTATATAATATTTGGATTTCTTTTAGGTCTGGTTTTTATGTATGGTTATATGGTAAGAATAAAAACCGATAATAAAACTTTTTATCTAATTGCCATTACTCATGCACTATTTAATTTAGGAGTGTTCATTATAAAACTGTTACAAACTTAAAATTCACATTTTCTTTTAATTGTGTGGTAAGACATCAGGGCTGAAGCCCATAACCGTCACCCTAAGAGAAGCATAATACAAATAGTTTCCCCTCCTTTTCAAGGAGGGTGTCTTCAAAAGGGTACCCTCTTTTAATTATTTAGAATTATGTTCATTTCGTTTGCTCCTCCAAAGAATATGTTCCTTTCTTTTCCTTGATGAAAAGAAAGGAACCTAAAGAAAAATCAAGGCTTCAGAAGCTTTTGGGGCAACTGTTCTGAGGCTTGCCCACGCATTACAACTCGTCGGCCTACGGCCTCCTCAAACAGTAATGCTTACTAAAGGCCCTCGCAGCAAGCCTCAGAACAGTTGCTTTATCCCAAAACCTTCTAAGGCCATTTGAAATCCAATAATAAATCTATTTAGACGATTTAAGTGTGTAAGAACGAGTGCGTAGGCAATCCGGAAATGGTGCGAACTTTGCCCTGGAGTGTAGAGCGGAAAGGCTTGTGTAGCGGGCGCAGCGGAAGGGCAAAGTTATCATTTCCGGCGCCTTTTCTTTGTTACTTTCTTTTGGCGTACAAAAGAAAGTAAAGAAAGAAAACAAATAATTTCATCAAGGAAAAGAAAGGAACAGGCTTTGGCGTACAAAAGAAAGTAAAGAAAGAAAACAAATAATTTTATCAAGGAAAAGAAAGGAACAGGTTTTGGCGTACAAAAGAAAGTAAAGAATGAAAACAAATAATTTTATCAAGGAAAAGAAGAACTTATTCTATGGAGTAGCAAAAGAATCGAACCAAAGGCGATCTCGGCGAAGCCAAATGAACATAATTATAATAAATACAAAAGGGTGCCATTTTGAGACACCCTCGGTGATGTCCAGACTTAATGAGAGATTAACAGGGGGCTTTAGCCCCGATTATTTTATATATTTATACGATAAACCAGAAACCAACCCGACATGAATTCTGACAAATACATATCAATAAAAGACAATCTTCATAATATCAATTCCCGCTTAAAAACCACCAGCCGTGTAACATTTGTTATAATCCTTACCTCAGCATCGTATTTTGTAACTATTGTCTTTAATTTTTTGTTTGGCCTTATAAGGGAGAAGGATATCGTCTGGTTTCCTTCTCCGAATGACCTGGATCCGATTGTATTCTTTTTTCTGGGAGTTATATTTGCACCGCTCTTTGAAACCTGGTTTTGTCAGTATCTGCCCTATTATTTTCTCAATAAGATAAAGTTTCTGAGGGAGAGAAACTACTTGATACTATTTCTGTCTGCTTTATTCTTTGGCGCAAATCATTTCTATAGTCTGTTTTATATAGTATATGGATTCCTTATGGGATTGGTGCTGATGTACGGCTACATGGTAAGGATCAAAACCGATAAAAACACTTTTTACCTTGTGGCAATAACACATGCTCTGGTTAACTTTGGTGCATTTATAATTAGTCTGATTTGGTAGTCAGGCCTGAATCCTTGCAGCCAGGTACTTGCACCCTGCACCCTGAAAAAACCCACCCCTAACCCCTCCAAGGAGGGGAATTAGTTCCTCATACCCTGCACCCTATGTCCTGCACCCTGCACCCTGTACCCTGCATCCTGTTATAAAAAAACCCCCGGAATAATAGCACTTCTTCCGGGGGCGGGTCATAATCAGAATGACCTGTCGCTCAATATGAACGACATTAATGGCACAAAATGCAGCGAGTTGTGCCGGTTGAATCAGCTAGTCTGTCACGTGCAGACCTGTATGACCCTGTTGCAGATGCCATTGAAGAAGAGAATATCAGATATTTCTTAATAAACATATTACAGACGTTTCGCACTTTCATTACTAATTTAAACAAAAAAACAATACGAATCTTTGGTAATTCCCAAGAATTCCCATTGTTTCCCAAACATTCCCATAAATTCCCAAAAATTCCCCTTTATTCTGGAGGAAACATCCCCCTGTCCCCCTATAGGGGGAATTTTGAAGATGCATTCCCTTCAAAGGGGGAATTTTGAAGAAATGAGTTAACCCCCCTTTAGAGCCTGCCCTGAACGAAGTGAAGGGGGCATAGCCGTTAACTTAAGCGAAGCATAATACAAATAGTTTCCCCTCCTTTTCAAGGAGGGGTGACCGGGACCCTTGATTATCTGGTATTTACAAGACTTTATCCCCGGCCGGGGTGGTTGATTTCATTCTTTCTTATTAACTTTATATCAATGAAAAGCAAAAACCTCTTCAATAGAAAGGTCCTTAAGTCTTTCAGAGCATCTCTCAGGAACAGATCTACTTCAGCTGAAGCTGCATTGTGGGAGATGTTAAAATCAAAAAAGCTTTATGGAAGAAAATTCAGAAGACAATACAGTATTGGAAGTTACATTGTCGACTTCTGTTGTCCTTCTGAAAAACTAATTATCGAACTTGATGGAGACTCCCATGGTGCATATCATAAAATTGAAGAAGATAAAAACAGGGATAAACATCTGAGGACTTTAGGATTCACTGTATTAAGATTCGAAAACAGATTTGTATTTCAGGAAACTGAATATATAAGGGGTGAAATAAGGAAAGCTTTCAATAACAAAATAGAATAGACCTGAGAAGATAATCAACCACCCCGGTCGGGAGAGTAAATATTGTATATATCAGATAATCAATCGCTCCCGACCACCCCTCCTTCAAAAGGAGGGGAAATTGTTCACTACAATCTCTTATTCCCAACTCTTAAGTTGATGGCTATGTGGTATGGGGATTGTCACATTCCCTTCAAAGGGGGAATTTGTCCGATAATCCCATCAGCCATCAGCCATCAGCCATCAGCCATCAGCCATCAGCCATCAGCCCTCAGCCTTCTGCCCTTTCGCCTCCCCCGAACAGCCAGTACAACTTCCCCAACCTGTGCGGATAATACAAAACCGCCCTCAGCTTACTTTTGCAGTTGTATCTGTTTTTCATAAAGGTGAGTGTAGGAAAGAGATCCCCCAGCACAAACAGCACCTTCCTGTGAAAACCGGGGATCTCATGGATTATCTTCCTGTAAACTATTGAAGATCCTGAAATGGAATTTTTCTTTGGACTTTTCAGAAAGAAAACAAATTTATTTATGGAATCGGGATTGTACCATTTGTCAATAAAATTATCAATCCAGTCGGGGAAAGAGATTCCCCAGAGATCCCTGAGTGGCTCCAGCCTCCAGGCAAGGATCTGTGACATCCCTGCTTTGGCTGCATAACTTAGCAGATCGTAATTGATTATTTCATCATGATACTTCTCAATAAGAACAACAAGGTCTGTGTAAAGTCTTAACTGCGACTCATTATTCAGTTCATGAGAATAAAGATGCTTCACAAGATACAGGAAGAACAACTGCGGCCGGGGAATGTGAGCAAACTGATCATTTATTCTGATCTCCGAACTATTATCATAAAGGAGCCTTGTGAGTATATTTCTTTTTCCTCCGAATAATTCAAGATGAATATCTATCGAAGCTCCATCCTTCAGGAGAGAGGGGAGGTGCTTTCCGGACCAGGCTAAAATAGGTAAATGAAAGAGAGATTTGACCGGCAAAGAGGTATATCCGTTTTCGATGAGGATCTTCCGTGCTTTCTTGTGATTGCTTCGATCGAGAAGAATGTCAACATCGGTCATCTGCCTCAATCCTCTATTGCCATAAACCGAGATCTCGAGTGCCAATCCCTTCAATAACACCGTCTTTATGTTATTTTCATTGAATATCCTTAGTACCTCCGTGATAACAGAAGTGTGAAAGGCGTTCCTGCTGAGGCTTAACATCAGCGAATTATTCAGCGACGATACAATTTTTTCAGGGAGCCGGGGCAGGAATCCAAGTTTTTCGAGGTTATTATATATAAGGGCGATCACTCCATGTTCATTTGCAAGAGATGCAAAATAATGCCAGTCTGAAACACCGGTCACAAGCTCACCGATCTTTTCCGCCTGAGCATTGCTGAAAGTCAGCCTGCAAAGTCCGAGAAGCAGTATCTCCTCATTTTTTATGTCAAGCTCTTTTTTCATTATTCAAACCGGCTGATCTGTTTATTATACATGTTGTAATAAAGTCCTTTTTTCTCCATCAGTTCATTATGAGTGCCACTTTCAGAAATAGAACCTCTGTTAAGCACCACTATCCGGTCGGCCAGTTTTACATTTGTAAACCTGTGACTGATGAGTATCGATGTTTTCCCTTTCACCAGATCCCTGAAACGTTTGAAAATCTCGAATTCTGTCTCTGCATCAAGTGCACTCGAAGGTTCGTCAAGGATCAGGATTGGTGCATCACGGAACAGCGCTCTGGCAAGGGCAATCTTCTGCCACTCTCCCCAGCTCAGCTCCCGGCTGTCGTCGAAAAGATTTCCAATAACCGTATCCAAACCCCTCGGCAATGAAGAGATGAGTTCATCAACCCCGGTCATGCCGGCTGCAGAAAGGATTTTATCTTTCGGATCTTTGGTGCTGATGTTCCCCAGACGGATATTTTCTCCGGCACTCAGGTTGTAGAGCATAAAATCCTGGAAAACAACCGAAAACAATTTTTTGTACTCAACAGGATCAATGCTTCTGATGTTGTTCCCATCGAGCATAATGGAGCCTGCTTCAGGATCGTATAAACGGCATAATAATCTTATAAATGTGCTCTTCCCTGCCCCGTTGGGTCCCACAAGAGCTATGATCTCTCCCTTTTTGATCTCAAGGGATATATTATTTATAACCGGCACCTTATTTCCGGAATAGGAAAAGGTGAGGTTCCGGATATCTATATTTTTATTGAAAGAAGAGACGTCAACTACAGGATCTTCAGCAACGATCTTCTCTTTCAGATTCAGAAATGCAAATACATCGCCGATAAACAGGCTGTCTTCGTAAAGGCCTGCCAACGAGCTGAATATGTCTTTTATATAAATCATGCCCTGGCGGAAAGCAAGAATGAACATAGCCATTTCTCCGAGCGAGATCTTCCTGTTCATTGTTTCACGGGCAATGAACAGCAGGACTCCAAATACCGCAACAGCTTTAAAAACATTTGAAATGGTCTCGATCATTGTTCTCTTCCTGATGATCGCGATCTCCTGCTCCTTTTGTTTCAAGTAGGATTTTCTGAACAGCGATTTGAAATATTCTCCAAGGCCGAACAGCCTTAGTTCCCTTGAGGGTCTGTCGCCTGTGAGAAGCCAGTTAAAATAAGAACTTTTCCTTGCTTCGGGAGTCTGGTTTTTATGAAAATTATATATGATATCTGCATAGTGAAGTCGCAGCCATATTGCCGGAATGTTGAAAACCAGGAGCAGGACTAAAAGCAACCAGTTGAGTCCTGCGATAAGAACTGCCATCAGCATAAGAGAAAGAAATCCCCTGAACATTGAGACCAGGTTGTTCAGTATGCTATTTGGTCTCCAGGGAGCCTCCCTCGATGCCCTTGTAAGGCAATCGAAATAGTCGGGTCTTTCGAAGTTAATAAGGTCGAGCTTTACAGCTTTTGAATGCAGAAGATCATACATATATGATTCGAGCTTCAGCGACTGCTTCTTCCTGACAAAATTCCCAAAGTCAGTTGAGATTTCATCAAGAAAATAGACTATTACAACGGCAATTATTAGCCAAATGATGTGCGGAAACTCGATTGGTCCAACCCCTGAATATGCTTTTGTGATATTGTCGATCAGCAGTTTGATGAGGAAAAGTAATATAAGCGGAAGAAAGCTAATGATCAGTGATATGGATGCATTGACCGTCGCCCAGCCAGGGGCGCTGGCCCAGACCAGCTTCAAAGATTCACGGAATAATTTAAGTTTGTCCTTCATCGAAGTCATTTCAATAATTTCCTTACTTTTTGAGCCAGGAATATCCCAATAACCCGTATCCTGTTAACTACATACCCCGGTTTTGTATTTATTCTCACATCTGCAGGTACCGGATTTTCACCCGTTGGCTCAGATTTTACCACCCGGCCTGCAATTTTTTCAATAGTAACCGGTGTATCTGCCATAGAGTTACTGTCACCCCTTGTCTGATAATACTCGATGCCATCTTTCATTAACCTCTTCACTACCCTGTGAACAACAAGTCCCGTTTCTCTTTTCAGAGCTACAATTTCTCCGGGGACTGGTTTTCCTTTCTGCTTTAAGGGTTCAACAAGGATAAGAGATCCGGGTTTTATGGCCGGATACATACTATACCCATAAGCTTTTATCCTTATAGTTTTCCCTTCAGCAAGAAGAGTGACGCTCATATTCTTAACTGCGGAAGAATATTTTTTATTTTTATTCATATTCAAGAAGAAAATCAATAATACTGCGATCGGGCCTGAAGGACAACTTTACAACCGGGACCGCATTGCAAAGAAGAGATATGGATCCCATCATCCCTGCAATTATCGGCTGGTTCCAGCTATGCTGAATGCAGTTGGCCATTACGAGGCTGACTGCGGTGGCTCCCCTTACAGGAACTATCTTATTTTCTGTGCCATGTTCTATAATATAGATCCGGCTCAGGGGGGAAGAGGATGGAGAATCATCATTATAGACAGGAGTATTGAACATCCGAAAAACTCCTGAAATGTTTCGGATGATCAGCCTGTCATCATGAATGACCTTTGCTCCGGCTTTATCCCATAATCCGGCGATTGTTGATTTTCCTTTCCCTGATACCCCGCTGAAAAGATATCCATGTCCGGAATGATCGATCCCTGAGGCATGGATCATTATGTCGCCATATAAAACAGTAAGATAGTATAAAATAAGTCCGTCCAGAGGATACTCCATGGGATCAATCTCATTTCCTGCTCCCTTAATATAAAGGTTCCATTCACGTGAGGTAAGAGAAAACGCAAGGAGAGCTTCTTTTTCAGGATCGGAATGAGGGAATATAGTTTTGATAAAAATGTTTGAGCGGTATTTATAGACGCTCCAGAAATTATCTCTTTTCTCTACGACTATTCCGTCTATTTCCTTTACAAATGGTGCATGAAAGACTCTTTCCGCTCCTGCCGGCATATCCTAATTATCAGTGTGAACTGATATAAGAATATCAGAACTGCCGTCTGCAGATATGTTTCTGAGAAACCGCCGGGATGGAACAAGGTCCGACCCTGAATCAGCAGATTCAAATCCGATTACATATCCCGCAATATTTAAACAGTACTTTTTCAATTCTGAATTTTTTTACCTCCAATACTCCAAACCAATCAGCCATCCAGCCACTAAGACACAAAGGCACAAAGATTCACAAAGGTTAACAATGAAAAGATTTCACCAACTGATTTTCCTGGTTGAAGGGATCTTCACCCTGATTCCCCCTTTGAAGGGATCTTCACCCTGATTCCCCCTTTGAAGGGATCCTCATCTTGATTCCCCCTTTGAAGGGGGTCAGGGGGATGTTTTATCTTTCTTCCTTTTCCTCCCATCATCATCTTTTCTTCAATTTCCAAAATTTTAATTCCCAATGCTCTTAAAACGTCATTAAGATTTCGTTTTACATCATAATCACTTTAAAGATATCTCCAACTAATTAATTATTGAAATGATCCTCATCTTGATTCCCCCTTTGAAGGGGGTCAGGGGGATGTTTTATCTTTCTTCCTTTTCCTCCCATCATCATCTTTTCTTCAATTTCCAAAATTTTAATTCCCAATGCTCTTAAAACGTCATTAAGATTTCGTTTTACATCATAATCACTAAACCTGACAATTGAAATACCAAAACTTTCTAACACCTTTTGTCTATTGTCATCATAATCAAAATTATAATCATGAGTACTACCATCTATTTCAATTGCAAGACCCAATTCATGACAATAAAAATCAACAATAAATTCATTTATTGGCACTTGCCTATGAAATTCATAACCAAAACTTTTACCCTTTATGTTTTGCCAAAGTACTACTTCTGCCAATGTACTATTCTTTCTTAACTGACGAGCAAGATTTTTTAAAATAGGATTATATTGTATGATAGAATGCTTCATCCCAATAAGTTTTACATCCCCCTGACCCCCTTCAAAGGGGGAATATAAAAAAGCAGCTCCTTCATTTGCAATATGCTAATTTCAATTAAGTTTTCCATCCCCCTGATTCCTTCAAAGGGGGAATATAAATAAGCAGCTCCTTCATTTGCAATATGATAATGTCTAATATACAATAAGGTAACTCTTCATGTTAGTTATGAATTCAAAAACATCCTTGCTTGCAGAATCATTATCAATCTCGTACTCCTGAATCAGAAGCTCAATTATTTCTGCCACACTCCGTTTTCCGTCTATCTGCTCCCAGATGAATGCACCCGTTTCATTTAAAGTATAGACGCTATCCATGTCAGCAATGTTATTTGCAACCGGAACCAGAACATACTCATTCCCTGTTTTCCTCGTTACTACTGATGGTGAATGGGAAAGGACTGAATTTAAACCTGTCATGCTAAACCAATTATAAATCAAATGTATTAAAATTTGCGCTACCTTTTCTTACCTTCGCAAAAAGTTGAATTATGTCAAAGAAGGGTAAAAGCCGTCAGGAACCCGGCATTACGGACAAGCTCCTCACAGAAAAGATTTTAGGTATACTGAATGATAATCCGGGACGCAGTTTTAACTATAAACAGATTGCTAAAAAGTTAAATATAGAGGGGGAACATGACCGGAGGATGATTTCTGAAATATTGAGGGTGATCGCCAGACAGGGTCGTGTTCAGGAAGTAAACCAGGGGAAATATATGGTTAAGGAAAGCCGGGGTTATATTACCGGGAGTGTCGATATGACTCGCAGCGGATATGGATTTATTAAGACCGATGATCTTGAAGAGGATGTTTTTATCACGGCAAAAAATCTGCGGACCGCTCTTCATGGCGACAAGGTCAAGGTGTGGCTATATGCCAAAAGGAAGGGGGCACGACCGGAGGGAGAGGTTGTTGAGATCATTGAAAGATCAAGGACTTCGTTTGTCGGGACTATAGAGCTCATGCCAAATTTTGCATTCCTGATCCCGGACAACAAAAACATGCCTTTCGATATTTTCATCCCTCTTGCAAACCTTAAGGATGCAAAGCAGGGACAAAAAGCTGTTGCACGTGTTGTAGAGTGGGATCCTAAATCGAAGAATCCGGTGGGCGAAATAATAAAGGTTCTGGGATATCCCGGATTACATGAGACAGAGATACATGCAATCCTTGCAGAGTTTGAGTTGCCGTATGACTTCACTGAAGAGGTTGAAAAGGAGGCTGAGACGATTTCTGAAGTGATAACCGAAGATGATATTAAACACCGTCGCGATTTCAGGCAGATCCCTACATTCACTATCGATCCGGCAGATGCGAGGGATTTTGATGATGCACTCTCACTGAGAAAACTTGAAAATGGCAACTGGGAAGTTGGAGTTCATATTGCAGATGTTACACATTATGTTAAGCCGGGTTCTCGTCTCGATGATGAAGCTAAACAGAGAGCCACATCTGTTTACCTTGTAGACCGGGTGGTGCCAATGCTCCCGGAAAGGCTTTCAAACCACATTTGTTCACTTAATCCTAATGAAGATAAGCTTACATATTCTGCTGTATTTGAGTTAAATGATAAGGCGGAAGTTCAATCCGAATGGTTTGGAAGGACAATAATAAATTCTGATAAGCAGTTTTCATACAATGAAGCCCAGGAGGTAATTGACACTGAAACCGGGGATATGAACGAACAGGTGCAGATCCTTCATCGCCTGTCAAGGCTGCTTCGTGACAGAAGGTTCGCATCAGGGGCATTCGGCTTTGAAAGGATCGAGGTCCAGTTCGACCTCGACGAAACAGGTAAACCAATAAATATAAGATTCAGGGATTTTGGATCTGCAAATCAGCTTATTGAGGAATTCATGCTTCTGGCAAATAAAAAGGTCGCAGAATATGTTGGTAAGATATTGAAGGGCAAGACTTTTGTCTACAGGATACATGATAAACCGGATCCTGAAAAGGTGAGCTCCTTCAGCCATTTCATCAAACGGTTCGGGTACAAGCTGGAAAGCGATGAGAAGGTCTCTTTACCAAAAGCAATGAATAAGCTTCTGAAAGAAGTGGCCGGGAAAAAGGAGCAGAATATTATCGAGACACTGGCTCTGAGGTCTATGGCCAAAGCCGTTTATTCAACTGATAACATAGGGCATTACGGACTGGCTTTTAAGTATTATACCCATTTCACATCACCGATAAGGCGCTACCCCGATATGATGGTGCACCGGCTTATGACAGAATATCTTCACAAGGAGCATCCGGGCGGGAAGGATAAATATCAGAAGCTGTGTGATCATTCCTCCAAGATGGAGCGGCTTGCTACTGAAGCTGAAAGAGCTTCAATTAAGTACAAACAGGTCGAGTTCATGAGCGATAAGATCGGGAAACAGTTTGAAGGTGTGATCTCCGGAGTTACCGAGTGGGGTATTTATGTTGAGATAATTGAAAATCAATGTGAAGGGATGATCCATATTCGTGAACTCGCAGATGATTTCTACGAGTATGATGAGGAGAATTACTGTATAAAAGGAAGGCATACGGGTAAGGAATATATGCTTGGCGACCGCGTTAATGTTGAAGTGGTGAAAGCAGATCTTCAGAAGAAGCAGCTGGATTACAGATTGGCGTAGAATCTGGTCTCCCTAGGGGGTGTTGAAAAAGTCCACCACCTCCCCCCGACTTGCCGTCGGGGTACTCCTCCTCTAAAGAGGAGGAGAAATATATGATATTGAATATCAATACTTTCCCCTCCTTTTCAAGGAGGAGTGGCCGCAACAGGCATATGATAAATTTAGTGCAGGGACTTTCTTTGCGGCCGGGGTGGTTGATTCAGAAGGACAACAAAAGTCAACAATGTAACTTCCAATACTATATTGTCTTCTGAATTTTCTTCCATCAAGTTTTTTTGATTTTAATGTCTCCCATAATGTTGCCTCAGCTGAAGTGGATCTGTTTCTGAGAGGTCTGAAAGACTTAAGGACCTTTCTATTGAAGAGGTTCTTGTTATTCATAGAAATAAAGGTAATAAGAAAGAAATCAACCACCCCGGCCGGGGAGAAATATTTTGCAAATAACTGAGATTCAACAGCCCCGGCCACCCCTCCTTGAAAAGGAGGGGAAACTTACTATACTATCCTTCTCTTAGGTATACGGCTATGCCCCCGGCCCCCGTAAAAGAGAGTAAACTTACTATACTATCCTTCTCTTAGGTATACGGCTATGCCCCCGGCCCCCGTAAAAGAGAGTTTTGAGGCGGATTTAAAAGTCCTCCTCAATTAGCCGCACCAGCTCATCAGCTGCAGTCTCCTCCGGAACATTCTTTAGCACCGGAACTGTTCCCTTATAAATATGAACTTTCCCTGCAGCGGCCCCGACATAACCCCAGTCAGCTCCTGCCATTTCTCCCGGACCGTTAACTATACAACCCATAATAGCGATCTTAAGTCCCTTAAAACGGCCCGTCTTCTCCTTGACTTTCTGTACAGCTTTCTGAAGGTCAAACTTCGTGCGGCCACATGTCGGACAGGAGAGATACATTGTCCTGGTGATCCTTGTTTCCGTGCTCTGAAGAATTGAAAAGCAGAGAGCAGTTGTTCCCTTTAAACCGACCTCCCCTCTGTTGATAATTGAAATACCCGATATCCTTTTGTCAGTTATATAGCGTCCAAGAAGTGCAGCTGCTTTAATCTGAAGCTCCTCAAGGTTGTTTTCATTAAAGGTTGGATTGAGGACTATATTGAAGCTCAGATTATTTTTTTCAAGAGCGATCAGGAACTTATCTGGTGCATATCTTTCTTTCTCAGGGTTAAAGGTGAAGTTTAAAACAGAGGTCTTATTGTCAATCCTTTTTATCATTTCAATGTTGAAATGCGAACCCGTAAGTACAACATTCAGCTTCTCATGTCTGACACTGTTTTCCACATAGGTCTCAGGTGAAAAGAGAGGAAAGATTCTCTCAATACCTTTCTTTTCGTACCACATTCTGTATGGCACAACAAGCGAAACCTGATCAGGGACTGTTTCTGGACATTTGGTTGTGATTATCAGGTCTGCTGCCCCGTCACTCTTAATAAAGGACCCATGTTCTTTGCCCTCCGTGTAACCTGTTTCTTTAAAGGCTTCATTGTCCGATCCTCCAAAGGATGTTATGTTTGCGATCACTATCGGTCCCTTAATATGTTTTAAGACATCAGGTTTATCTTCGGGAGATCTGTATGAGGCAACTCTTTCGTTTGCTGAGGAAGCAATACCCCGGGGAAAATAATCTGCCAGTTTTCTGGCCACAGGGATCTCTTTTTCAGGATCTTCAGAAAGTGAAACCCTGATCGTATCACCAATACCTTCTGAAAGCAGGGCTCCAATTCCGGCTGCAGACCTCACTCTTCCATCTTCACCCTCCCCGGCTTCGGTAACACCAAGGTGGAGGGGAAAGGAATATCCCTCCTCAGTCATCATCCTCACCAGCTCTCTTGTGGCTTCTATCATAACAGCCGTATCTGAAGACTTCATCGAAAGGACAAGAGATGAGAAATTTTCAGCCCGGAAGATCCTTATGAACTCCAGTGCTGAAACCGCCATTCCCTGAGGCGTATTACCGTACCTTGTCATTATCCTGTCAGATAATGATCCGTGATTTACCCCGACTCGTATTGCGGTTTTATTCAGGTGGCAGATATTAATGAGAGGGAGTAACCCTGTATGAATTCTTTCCAGCTCCTCCTGATACTTTTTCTCCGATAGTCTGACTTGTTTAAATGAAGCTCGTTTGTCGGTATAATTTCCCGGGTTGATCCTGACTTTTTCGACTATTGCAGCTGCAATTTCTGCTGCCGCCGGATTAAAATGAATATCTGCTATAAGAGGAGTTTCGAATCCTGCTTTGACCAGTGCTTTTTTAATGTTTGCCAGGTTCTCTGCTTCACGGATGCCCTGGGCGGTAAGTCGTACAAAATCCGCACCGGCTTCAATGATCCTGATACATTGTGCCACAGATGCCTTAGTATCAAGAGTATTGGTGTTTGTCATCGACTGGATACGAATTGGATGGTCACCGCCAAGGGGGACGGAGCCGATGAGGACTGGTGAGGACTTATATTGAGTATTTAAATGTGTTGATTTCATTTTTCTTATTTAATTCCCCTCCCTGGAGGGGTCAGGGGTGGGTTTGATTTTTCATGACAATACTTCATTTTTTATTCCCCTCCTTGGAGGGGTCAGGAGTGAGTTGGTATTTTTCATGACAATACTTCATTTTTTATTCCCCTCCTTGGAGGGGTCAGGGGTGGGTTGGTTTTTATATTATCCAATCCTCAATTACTCTCAATACATTAGACATATTCTTTTTCACTTCTATATCATCAAATCTAAGAAACTTTACTCCAAGCTTTTCAAGAGTCTGTTGTCTGATTTCATCTTCTTCGTATCTGTAAATATGTGTATCTCCATCTATTTCAATTGCCAGTGATAATTCTTTAAAAAAGAAATCAACAATATAATTTCCAATTGGCTTTTGTCTGTCAAAATCACAGCCTAAAATATTTTTATGTTTCAACTGATTCCAAAGAAGAACTTCGGAAAGAGTCATGTTTTTTCTAAAATCTCCCGCGAGTTCTTTAAGCTCGGGATTATATGAAATTATTTTTCGTTTTAGTGACATAGAAGATTATTTAAAAACCCACCCCAACCCCTCCCAGGAGGGGATTAAGAAGAAAAATCCCCCCAAGGGGTCAGGCGTGGATTGGTATCTTTCAAGACCTCTTTCATTTTTCATTCCCCTCCTTGGAGGGGTCAGGAGTGAGTTGGTATTTTTCAAGACAATACTTCATTTTTTATTCCCCTCCCTGGAGGGGTCAGGGGTGGGTTGGTTTTTGATTATCCAATCCTCAATTACTCTCAATACATTAGACATATTCTTTTTCACTTCTATATCATCAAATCTAAGAAACTTTACTCCAAGCTTTTCAAGAGTCTGTTGTCTGATTTCATCTTCTTCGTATCTGTAAATATGTGTATCTCCATCTATTTCAATTGCCAGTGATAATTCTTTACAAAAGAAATCAACAATATAATTTCCAATTGGCTTTTGTCTGTCAAAATCACAGCCTAAAATATTTTTATGTTTCAACTGATTCCAAAGAAGAACTTCGGAAAGAGTCATGTTTTTTCTAAGATCTCCCGCGAGTTCTTTAAGCTCGGGATTATATGAGATTATTTTTCGTTTTAGTGACATAGAAGATTATTTAAAAACCCACCCCAACCCCTCCCAGGAGGGGATTAAGAAGAAAAATCCCCCCAAGGGGTCAGGCGTGGATTGGTATCTTTCAAGACCTCTTTCATTTTTCATTCCCCTCCCTGGAGGGGTCAGGAGTGAGTTGGTATTTTTCAAGACAATACTTCATTTTTTATTCCCCTCCCTGGAGGGGTCAGGGGTGGGTTGGTTTTTGATTATCCAATCCTCAATTACTCTCAATACATTAGACATATTCTTTTTCACTTCTATATCATCAAATCTAAGAAACTTTACTCCAAGCTTTTCAAGAGTCTGTTGTCTGATTTCATCTTCTTCGTATCTGTAAATATGTGTATCTCCATCTATTTCAATTGCCAGTGATAATTCTTTACAAAAGAAATCAACAATATAATTTCCAATTGGCTTTTGTCTGTCAAAATCACAGTCTAAAATATTTTTATGTTTCAACTGATTCCAAAGAAGAACTTCGGAAAGAGTCATGTTTTTTCTAAGATCTCCCGCGAGTTCTTTAAGCTCGGGATTATATGAGATTATTTTTCGTTTTAGTGACATAGAAGATTATTTAAAAACCCACCCCAACCCCTCCCAGGAGGGGATTAAGAAGAAAAATCCCCCCAAGGGGTCAGGCGTGGATTGGTATCTTTCAAGACCTCTTTCATTTTTAAATCCCCTCCCTGGAGGGGTCAGGAGTGAGTTGGTATTTTTCATGACAATACTTCATTTTTTATTCCCCTCCTTGGAGGGGTCAGGGGTGGGTTGGTTTTTATTTATCCAATCCTCAATTACTCTCAATACATTAGACATATTCTTTTTCACTTCTATATCATCAAATCTAAGAAACTTTACTCCAAGCTTTTCAAGAGTCTGTTGTCTGATTTCATCTTCTTCGTATCTGTAAATATGTGTATCTCCATCTATTTCAATTGCCAGTGATAATTCTTTACAAAAGAAATCAACAATATAATTTCCAATTGGCCTTTGTCTGTCAAAATCACAGTCTAAAATATTTTTATGTTTCAACTGATTCCAAAGAAGAACTTCGGAAAGAGTCATGTTTTTTCTAAGATCTCCCGCGAGTTCTTTAAGCTCGGGATTATAGGAGATTATTTTTCGTTTTAGTGACATAGAAGATTATTTAAAAACCCACCCCAACCCCTCCCAGGAGGGGATTAAGAAGAAAAAACCCACGCCAACACCATCAAGGAAGGCATAAAGAAGAAATAACCCACCTCAATCCCTCCCAGGAGGGGATTAAGGAAGAAAAAACCCACCCCAACCCCTCCCAGGAGGGGATTAAGAAAATATAATCCACGCCAACCTCTCCCAGGAGGAGATTAAGAAGAAATAACCCACCCCAACCCCTCCCAGGAGGGGATTATAATAGAGCTCATCCCCGCTCCCAATCTGCTCCATCCTTTTTATCTTTGATTATGATACCAAGATTATTTAGTTCCTCTCTTATCTTATCGGAGGTTGTCCAATCTTTATTGTTCTTGGCATCTTGTCTCAGCTTAATTATCAGATTCATCAGGCCATTCTCAAATTTCTCATCACTATTCCCTATGGCTTCATCCCTAAGTCCAAGTATTTCAGTAACGAACGTATCAAAAAGACTCTTCAATGACTCAATGTCTTCCCGGGTAAGCTTCTCAATCCCTTCATTAACCGAATTAATATATTTCACACCTTCGAACAGATGCGATAGCAGGATTGGACTGTTAAGGTCGTCATTTATGGCCTCGTAACATTTTTCTTTAAGATGGCTGATATCTATTGTTGATGATCCTGATGGTTTTAGTTTTTTAATAGTCTCCATGGCTTTCATTAGCCTTGCAAATCCTTTTTCTGCAGCCTGAAGGGCTTCATTGGAGAAATCCATTGTACTGCGGTATTGGGCCTGAAGGATGAAGAACCTGATAGTCATCGGACTATAGGCCATTTGGAGCAACTTATGTTTCCCGCTGAACAGTTCATCAAGTGTGATGAAATTCCCCAGCGATCTTGCCATCTTCTGCCCGTTAATAGTGATCATATTATTATGTATCCAGTAACGGACAGATTCTTTGCCGAGGGCTGCAGTTGACTGTGCTATCTCGCATTCATGATGAGGGAACAAAAGATCCATTCCTCCGCCATGAATGTCAAAAACTTCACCCAGGTACTTAATACTCATTGCTGAGCATTCAAGATGCCAACCCGGGAAACCTGAACCCCATAATGAGGGCCACTTCATTATATGTTCCGGTGCGGCCTTTTTCCAGAGTGCAAAATCAAATGGATTTCTTTTCTCTTCCTGCCCATCAAGTACCCGTGTATTTGTCTGAAGGTCTTCCAGAATACGACCTGAAAGTTTTCCGTATTTATATTTTTTATTGTATTTAACGACATCAAAATAGACTGATCCGTTTATCTCATAGGCAAAACCGCTGTCAAGAAGAGTTTTGATAAATTCCTGCTGTTCAATAATATGACCGCTTGCTCTTGGTTCGATGGAAGGGTGAAGGGTGTTAAGCTGGTCCATGTTCCTGTTAAAAGTATTCATGTATTTCTGTACCACCTCCATTGGCTCAAGATGTTCCTGGCGGGCTTTTTTGACAATCCTGTCTTCTCCCTGTTCTGTGGCTTCATCTTCGAGGTGTCCCACATCCGTTATATTTCTGACATAGCGTACCTTATAACCGAGGTGTAAAAGGTACCGGTACAGGAGATCAAATATAATTGCCGGCCTGGCATGACCAAGGTGAGCGTTGCTATAGACAGTCGGGCCGCAGACATACATTCCGACAAACGGAGGATGTAATGGTTTGAATTCTTCTTTTCTTCGCGACAGACTGTTATAAATGAATAGTTTGCTCTCCATTATCATTTTGTTTTACAGGACAAAAGTAAGTTAAATATTTTAGCCCCCGTCCCCCATAGCTCGTCAACCTAAGAGAAGCATAGTACAAATAGTTTCCCCTCCTTTTGAAGGAGGGGTGGCCGGGAATATTGATTATCTGGTATTTACAAGATTTTTCTCCCCGGCCGGGGTGGTTGATTTATTCATTTTATTTTTAACTTTATATCTATGAATAACAAAAACCTCTTCAACTTTCTTCATTTTTTTTGCATTTTAAGAAATCCTTATTACTTTTGTCCCCACTAATCAAATATTCTTTCCTTATAGAGTGTTTGATTTTATTAAGAAGGGCGGAGAGATTAGGCTCGAAGAAACCCTGGCAACCATCCGGACAAGCTTCAGCGAACGATCAGCTGAACACTGGAGGGAAACGGTGCCAAAACCTAATCCCGGAAAATCGGGAGATGATAAAATAAACGCGAGACTCATGAATGCAATTCATTTAACTCACAACAATTTCACGATGCCGCTCATGCCTATGTGCATGTGCCGGTAAGGATCCTGATTTGGAATAAATCAATTGAACCGCAGGCCATGGATCAGCCTGAAGAAGGATTAATTATCCTTCTCAGCTATCATATTATAAAATAAGTAGTAATGAAATGAGAAATAAGAAAGAAAAACCATGAATAATAATAAGATTAAATTCGAAACGCTGCAGGTACATGCCGGACATACCCCCGACAGGGAGACATCGTCGCGTGCGGTTCCTCTTTATCAGACTTCATCGTATATCTTCAGAGATGCATCACATGCAGCTGATCTTTTTGCTCTGAAGGAACCCGGTAATATCTATACAAGAATGATGAATCCCACCACTGACGTCTTTGAAAAGCGGGTTGCAGCTCTGGAAGGTGGAGTGGCAGCCCTGGCTGTCTCATCGGGACATGCAGCACAGTTTCTTGCTCTCTCCACAATAGTCGGAAAAGGAGAAAACCTTGTTACTTCACCTTTTCTTTACGGGGGTACTCATAATCAGTTTAAAGTCACATTTGCGAAATTTGGCATCGAGGTAAGGTTTGCCAGAGACCTTGAACCCAAATCCTTCGAAGTGCTGATTGATAAAAAAACCAAAGCAATTTATGTGGAGACAATAGGTAACCCCGGATTCAATGTTCCTGATTTTGACGCTTTCTCTTTGCTGGCAAAAAAACATAAGATCCCTCTTGTTGTTGACAATACTTTCGGAGCGTGCGGATATCTCTGCCGGCCTATTGAATTTGGAGCAAATATTGTTGTTGAATCTGCAACAAAATGGATAGGTGGTCATGGGACCAGCATTGGCGGGGTAATTGTTGATGCCGGAAATTTTGACTGGACAAACGGAAATTTTCCGGTATTTACTGAACCGGCAGAAGGATATCACGGAGCCGTTTTCACAGATATTTTTAATCCTTCATCACCGAATGGCAATATTGCATTCATTATTAAAGCAAGAGTTGAAGGTCTGAGAGATATAGGCCCCGCTATCAGTCCATTCAATTCTTTTCTTCTTCTTCAGGGGCTTGAAACACTCTCCCTCAGAATGGAGAGGCATATACAGAACACTCTGGCACTTGCAAAATGGCTTAAATCACAGACCGGGCGTTGAAAAAGTAAGTTACCCCGGACTGGAGGGTGATATAAATTACAATCTTGCTGAGAAATACCTTCCGAAAGGTGCGGGAGGGGTTCTCAGCTTTGTGCTGAAAGCTGAGAAATCGAGGGCAAGAATGCTTGTTGAGTATTTCCATATCGTAAGTCATCTCGCAAATGTCGGCGATGCAAAAACGCTTATCATCCAGCCATCGACCACAACACACTCTCAGCTTTCTGAAGAAGAGCAGCTTGCTGCAGGCATTGAACCCGGAATGTTCAGGGTCTCAGTAGGGATTGAGCATATTGACGATATCATCTCCGACTTTGACCAGGCTATAAAACAGGCTCTTTCATGAACATATTGAAATACAACCAGCCTTTTGTAACTGAGATTGGCGGCACTCTGCCTGCTCTTGAGATAGCTTACGATACATGGGGAAAACTCAATGAGAAGGGAGACAATGTGATCTGGGTGTGCCATGCACTTACTGCAAATTCCAATGTAGAGGAATGGTGGCCCGGAATGGTAGGTAAGGATATGGTTTTTGATACAAACAGATACTTTGTGGTCTGTGCAAATATTCTGGGATCCTGCTATGGTACCACAGGACCGCTTTCCATAAATCCGGAAACAGGTCGTCCCTGGCTTAATGATTTCCCGGTTGTGACCATAAGAGATATTGTAAGGCTTCATGAAATCCTGAGAGAGAACCTTGGGATAAAAAGGATCCATACAGTTATCGGGTCTTCAATCGGAGGGTACCAGGCGCTAGAGTATAGTATTATGTATCCTGATGTGGTTCAGAGACTTATATTCATTGCATCAAATGCTAAACAAACACCATGGGCTATTGCTTTTAACGAATCGCAAAGACTTTCCATTGACGCTGATGGATCATTCTTTGATAATGATGTAAATGGAGGGAAAAAAGGAATGAAGGCCGCCCGTTCAATCGCTCTTTTAAGTTACAGAACAGCATATGCTTATAACCAGACTCAGGCTGAAGAAAATGATGAAAAAACCGGATCATACAGGGCAGCATCATACCAGGCCTATCAGGGTGATAAACTGGTGAACAGGTTTAACCCGTGGTCATATTACAGGCTTACCCAGCTTTCTGACAGCCATAATGTGGGCAGAGGAAGAGGAGGTGTGGTAAATGCACTCAAACAGGTGAAAGCGTCAACGCTTTGTGTAGGAATAAAGTCTGATATTCTGTATCCGGTAAACGAACAGAAATTTGTGGCTGAAAATGTTCCGGATGGAAGCTATTCTGAAATAGATTCTTTTTTCGGACATGACGGATTTCTGATCGAAGCAGGACAGGTATCGGCAGTTATAAAAAAATTCTGGAGAGAAACAGTTTTTAATTAACCATGGGGAGCAAAGTAACAAAATCCCCCCTTGAGGGGGCTAAGTAACAAAATCCCCCCTTGAGGGGGGCAGGGGGGTGTTAATAATTAAAGAATACACCTCCTTTTAAAAAGAAAAATATGACAAGAGAAAAATTAAAAATAGGATTATTCGGTTACGGCTGTGTCGGACAGGGTCTCGATGACGTTCTTAACAGCAGCAAAGGTTTTAAAGCTGATATTGTAAGGATCTGCGTAAAGGACCCTCACAAAAAGAGGAGATTGCCGATGTCAAACTTCACTTTTGATAAGAATGATATTCTGAATGACCCGTCAATCAACCTGGTTGTTGAACTGATTGACGATCCGGATGCCGCATTCGATATAGTGAAAACAGCAATGAAAAACGGCAAAAATGTGGTAACTGCCAATAAACTTATGGTAGCACGACATTTTAAAGAGCTGGTTGACATGCAGGCGAAATATAAGGTATCACTCCTCTACGAAGCTTCAGCCGGAGCAAGTATTCCTATCATAAGGAACCTGGAGGAGTATTTTGATAATGAGCTTCTATACTCTTTACGTGGCATACTGAACGGCACAACCAATTATATCCTGACAAAGATGCATAACCAGGGTATGCCTTATTCACAGGCACTGAGTGAAGCACAGGAAAAAGGTTTTGCAGAATCCAATCCCGCACTTGACGTTGAAGGGCTTGATGCAAAATATAAACTCTGTATAATCACCGGGCATGCCTACGGCCTTTTTCTTGTGCCTGAAGAAGTCTTTCATTATGGCATAAGTGCTATCTCAAGGTTCGATATTCAATATGCAAAGGAAAAAGGATTCAAGATCAAACTGGTACCTTATGTTGGCAAAACAAATGATAGCACAATAACCAGTTTTGTCCTGCCAAGGTTTATTTCAGCCGACAAATATTTGTATAATGTAGATAACGAGTATAATGGAGTTATCACCGAATCGGCATTTGCAGATAAACAGTTCTTCTGTGGAAAAGGTGCAGGCGGACATGCAACAGGAAGTGCAGTACTTTCAGATATCTCTGCAAATTCCTACGGATACAGGTATGAGTATAAAAAGTATCAGCAGGGAACGGTTTCAAATTATACCCGTAACTTCAAACTGGAGATTTACTTAAGATATAAAAATGAAAAGGACAGAGAATTATTTGGATTTGAGGAAGTGTCGGAATACTTTAGCAGCAAATTAAACAAATACGTTATCGGTGTGGTAAATCTTGAAAGACTTTATGCTCTCAGAGAACAACTTACAGATTTGGATGTTTTTATTATTAATACTGGCAGGAAGGACTTAAACTGAAGGGCGGTCGCTCGATCAAAAAGGGAGACTGGCGGCAAAAAAATTAGTAATAAAGATTAAAAGAACAAATAATATAGTGTGGCTAAAAAGTTAGAAGATATCATCCAGCAAAGGATTCTCATTTTAGATGGTGCTATGGGAACAATGATCCAGCAGCACAAGCTTTCTGAAGCTGAGTTCCGCGGAGAGAGATTCAGGGATCACCCAAAACCGGTTAAAGGGAATAACGATCTTCTGGTACTTACACAGCCTGGAATAATTAAAACTATTCACTCGGAATACCTTGAAGCCGGTGCCGATATAATAACAACAAATACTTTTAATTCCAACAGGATATCCATGGCCGATTATGGCATGGAAAACCTGGTTTATGAGTTAAACTATCAGGCGGCCCTGCTTGCAAGATCAGCAGTGAAGGAATTTGAGGAAAAAACCAGATCAGAAGATCATTTTGTTGTAGGTACTCTTGGTCCTACAAACCGCACTGCATCAATGTCATCGGATGTCAACGACCCCGGGGCAAGGCTGGTTACTTTTGATGACCTTGTACTTGCATATTCGGAACAGGCCCGCGGGCTGATCGACGGCAGTGCAGACATTCTGATGGTTGAAACAATATTTGACGTGCTTAATTGCAAAGCAGCACTTTTTGCAATTGACTCTGTTTTTGAGGAAAAAGGTGTACACCTTCCTGTTATGGTCTCGGGTACGATCACTGATGCCAGCGGGCGGACATTGACCGGGCAGACTCTCGAAGCATTCCTTATCTCGGTAACCCATTTTCCGCTTTTCAGTATCGGGCTGAACTGCGCTCTCGGTGCTGAACAGCTGAGGCCGTTTGTTGAAGAGCTTTCAGCAAAAACCGGATTATATGTATCGGTTCATCCAAATGCCGGGCTACCGAACCAGTTTGGTGAATATGATCAGTCTGCTTCATTTATGAGATCTGTAGTGAATGAGTTCATGCAGGAGGGATGGGTGAATATCATCGGGGGATGCTGCGGTACTACTCCTCTTCATATCCGGGAGATAGCCGAAGCAGCAAAATCATATCCTGCAAGAGTAAGGCCGCCAATTAAAAGATATACAAGACTTAGCGGACTGGAACCGCTCATAATAACCCCTGAAACAAATTTTGTGAACATCGGAGAACGTACAAATGTCTCCGGTTCAATTAAGTTTGCCAGGCTTATAAAGGAGGAAAACTATGCCGAGGCTCTTGCAGTAGCAAGAAACCAGGTGGAAGGTGGAGCCCAGGTGATCGATATCTGCATGGACGAGGCAATGCTCGATTCCGAAAAGGCAATGGTGAAGTTTGTAAATCTTGTTATGTCGGAGCCGGATATTGCAAAGCTCCCTCTTATGATCGATTCATCGAAATGGAATGTAATTGAATCTGGCCTGAAATGCATACAGGGAAAATCTGTGGTTAACTCAATAAGCCTTAAGGAAGGTGAAGAATCGTTTATTGCCCATGCTAAAAAAGTAAGGAAATACGGAGCTGCTGCGGTAGTGATGCTATTCGATGAAAAGGGACAGGCAGATACTTTTGAAAGAAAGAAACTGGTGGCAGAGAGATCATACAGGATACTTGTCGACAAAGTTGGCTTCCCTCCTGAGGATATCATATTTGATCCGAATGTCCTTGCCATTGCCACCGGCATCGAGGAGCATAATAATTATGCGGTTAACTTCCTTCAGGCAACAGAATGGATAAAGAAAAACCTTCCATATGCAAAGGTAAGCGGAGGAATAAGTAACCTTTCATTTTCTTTCAGGGGGACTGATCCTGTCCGTGAAGCCATGCACTCAGTATTCCTCTATCATTCGATAAAGGCAGGTCAGGATATGGGAATTGTAAATGCCGGCATGCTTCAGGTTTACAGCGAAATACCTCCCGATCTGCTTGAGCTTACAGAGGATGTTGTTCTCAACCGTCGTAAAGATGCTACAGAACGACTCGTGAAGTTTGCAGAGAATATAAAGAACAGCGGCAGGAAAGATGAAAAGGTGAATGAATGGAGAAACCTGCCGCTCAATGACCGGATAAAGCATTCTTTGATCAGGGGTCTTGATGAGTTCATTGAACAGGATGTGGAGGAGGCAAGATCTGCTTATCCCAGATCGATAGGGATAATTGAAGGTCCGTTGATGGATGGCATGAACGAAGTGGGTGACCTCTTTGGATCCGGAAAGATGTTCCTTCCGCAGGTGGTAAAGAGTGCGAGGGTAATGAAGAAAGCTGTTGCAAAACTTGCCCCATACATTGAAAAGGAAGGTTCCGCTACCGAAAAAAGAACTTCAGGAAAGATCCTGCTGGCAACTGTCAAGGGAGATGTTCATGATATAGGCAAGAACATTGTCGGGGTTGTTCTCTCCTGCAATAATTATGAAATTATCGATCTTGGAGTTATGGTGCCAGCCGACAGGATAATCGATACAGCAATTAAAGAAAAGGTTGATTGCATAGGTCTCAGCGGATTAATAACTCCCTCCCTTGAAGAGATGGTACATGTAGCCTCTGAGATGGAACGCAGAAAACTTAAGATACCTTTGCTTATTGGTGGAGCAACTACCTCCGAAATTCATACAGCTGTTAAAATAGCTCCCGCTTATTCAAATCCGGTTGTTCATGTCAGAGATGCCTCAAAAGCAGCAGGTGTGCTCTCCGGTCTTCTAGAAAAAGAGGTGACAGGAAAGTACGCCGCTTCTGTAACTGCCAAGTACGAAAAACTAAGATTTGAACATGAGGAAACCCGTAAATCGAGAATAATTCTTCCGATTGAAAAAGCGAGAGAAAACAGATTTGTAACGGACTGGAATAATTACAAACCTGCTGTCCCTGTCAATCCGGGCAGGCAGATAATTGAAAATTTTGATCTGAAAGAACTTTACCGCTATATTGACTGGACATTCTTCTTTTATGCCTGGAAAGTATCTGGAATTTACCCGGCTGTCCTGACCGATCCGGAAAAAGGTGAAGAGGCAAGAAAATTATATAATGATGCCCAGAGATATCTGGATGATATTATTGATTATCAGATCATAACAGTTAAAGGGGTTTTTGGTTTATTCCCTGCCGTTTCATCCGGGGATGATGTTAAAGTTTACAGTGGCCCCGAAGCTGAACAGGAAAAAGCCATATTCCGATTCCTCAGGAATCAGGAACCTAAGAAATCAGGGGTACCGAATTTGTCTCTTTCAGATTTCATTGCTCCTGAATCATCGGGGATAAAGGATAATATCGGAGCATTTGTTGTAACAGCTGATGTTAATGAAGAAACGCTGAAGAGATATAAAGGGGATGATTATGCCATTATTATGATCAGGATCCTTGGAGACAGAATTGCTGAAGCCGCTGCTGAATTTTTGCATGAGAAGATCCGAAAAGTACACTGGGGTTATGCACCTGATGAAAATCTTTCAGTTGAGGAACTATTTAAGATCAGATACAGGGGGATAAGACCAGCGCCGGGATACCCTGCCTGTCCGGACCATACTGAGAAAAAGACTCTTTTCGATCTACTTGATGCAGAGAAGCTTATAGGAGCTACTCTCACAGAAAATTTTGCCATGATACCGGTTTCAGCAGTCAGCGGATATATATTTTCGCATCCCAAATCATCATATTTTAATATTGGGAAAATTGGTGCAGACCAGCTTGAAGATTACGCAAAAAGAAAAAACTTTACAATTGAAGAAGCTGCAAAATGGCTTTCTCCGAATTTATCATAACAGGTGATATGACCGTAATAGAAAAGATCAATAACGCAAAAAGACCATTATTCACATTTGAACTTCTTCCTCCTCTGAAAGGACACAGCATCGAACGAACTTACGCTGCTATTGACAGGCTCATTGAATATGAACCTGCCTACATAAACTTCACATCTCACCGCAATGAGACGATCTTCAGGGAAAGGCCTGACGGGCTTCTTGAGAAAAGGATCGTACGTCTGCGGCCCGGGACCATTGCACTTGCTGCGGCTGTAAAGTATAAGTACAACATACCTGTTGTTCCGCATATTCTTTGCGGTGGCTTCAGCAAGGAGGAGACCGAAAACGTTCTCATTGAGATGAGATTCCTTGGCATTGATGATGTACTTGCCTTAAGGGGAGACCCACAGAAAGGAAGCAGGTCATTTATTCCGGAGAAGAACGGACACACCTTTACTTACCAGCTGGTGGAACAGATTGCCGATATGAACCGGGGCAAATATCTTGAAGATAATCTTATGAACGCGGATCCTACCAGCTTTTGCATTGGAGTGGCAGGTTATCCTGAGAAACATTTTGAAGCACCAAACAGGCAGGTTGATCTCGAGAACCTAAAGAGAAAGGTCGATGCTGGTGCCAGTTATATTGTCACTCAAATGTTCTTTGATAACAACAGGTTCTGCCGTTTCAGGGAGGAATGTAAAAAAACAGGGATAACAGTCCCGATAATACCCGGAATAAAACCCATTTCAGCCTTGAACGACATTAAATTACTGCCGCAAACCTTTCATATCGATCTGCCAAATGATCTCTTTTCTGCAGTTCAGAAATGCAATACAGATAATGAAGCACGTGAAGTCGGAATTGAATGGGCTGCAATGCAATCAAAGGAACTGATAAAGCTTGGTGTCCCGGGTATCCATTACTACACACTGGGGAGATCAGATAATATTGCAAGGATTGTAAAAGCCTCGTTTTGAAATCCGGACCCCCCTTGGGGGGTATTGAAAAAGTCCACCACCTCGAATATAAGGTATTGAATATCAGTACTTTCCCCTCCTTTTCAAGGAGGGGTGTCGTGCCCGGAAGGGCATGACGGGGTGGTTGATTATATTCTCAGGTCTATTCTATTTTGTTATTAAAAGCTTTCCTTATCTCACTTTTCAAATATTCAGGTTCCTGGGCGACGACCTGAAAGATTTAAGGCCTTTTTCATTAAAGAGGTTTTTGTTTTTTTTAATAGATATAAAAGCAATAAGAAAGAAAGAAAGAAAAATCAACCACCCCGGCCGGGGAGAAATTTTTTGCAAATAACTGAGATTCAATAGCCCCGGCCACCCCTCCTTGAAAAGGAGGGGAAACTACCGGGACTGACATTCATCCAAGGATGTGTATAAAGATGAGCTTGAAAAGGAGGGGAAATTATTCATACTATGTTTCTCTTAAGTTAACGCCCCATTTCTATAGCTATCGCCCTTATATGCTCCGGTGTCGTTCCGCAGCATCCGCCAATAATATTTGCTCCAGCCTTTATAAGTTCAGGAACATAAGATGCCATCAGCTCGGGTGATTCGCGGAATACTGTTTTTCCGTCAATCAGTTCCGGGACACCAGCATTTGCCTGGATCATAACAGGAATCAAATTGTCTGCTGACCTGATCTCTTTAACTATGCCAATCATCTCTTCAATACCATTACCACAGTTTGATCCTATGATATGAGCACCCGCTGCTTTCATTGCGGCCATCATCTCAACAGGAGAGACCCCCATCATTGTCCGGTATTCTCCCCTGGGTGTCTTGGAGAACGTCATAGTGCTTATTACGGTACATTTCGTATTTTCCCTCGCAGCTCTTACGGCCTGTGAGGCCTCATCGAGAGCAGACATTGTCTCAATGATAATTATATCTGATCCGCCTTTTTCAAGGGCAACAGCCTGTTCGCGAAAACCATCGTATAGCTCTTTTTCAGTTACATCACCCATAAGCACCATTTTCCCTGACGGGCCGATTGATCCTGCAACATACGCCTTCTTACCAGCAGCTTCCCGGGATATTTCAGCAGCAGCAAAATTTATTTCGCCAACCCTGTCTGCAAGACCGTACATGGAAAGTTTGAATATGCTTCCACCAAAGCTGTTGGTCTCAATGATATCCGACCCTGCAAGAAGATATGATTTCGCAATATCGAGAACCTCATTCCTGTGTGTGATATTCCATAGTTCCGGGCATTCTCCGGGCATCATTCCTTTATCCTGGAGAAATGTTCCCCAGGCTCCGTCAGACAGAAGAATCTCGTTATTATTGAGTTTATCTAAAATAGTCATGGCTTAAATTTTTATTATATGTTTCAGGTTGCAAGGTGCAAGGTAAAGAGTGTTTGGAACTGCAACCAAAAACCCACCCCTAGCCCCTCCGGAGGAGGGGAATTAGTTCCTAAAACCTGCACCCTGCACCCTGCACCTTCATCAGGAAATCTCAGATCTTAAACGTCTTCTTGATCTTGTCTACATAGTCAAGCTTCTCCCAGGCGAAGAACTCTACCTTCTTTTGATATACTTTCTTCCCGTTACCGTTTACCCGTGTCCCTTTGCTTCCGGGTATCTCATAATAAACATCAACATTTTTGGTATAACTGTTCCGACCAAAATGACCATATGAGGCCGCAGGAAGGAATACAGGATTTTTAAGACCAAACCGCTGTACGATTGAGTAGGGGCGCATATCGAAAAGCTTATGGATTTTTTCTGAGATCACTCCGTCATGGAGAACATTTCCTTTGTTGTCTTTTACATTAGCTGTTCCGAAAGTATTTACATATAATCCAACCGGCTGAGCAACGCCGATAGCATATGCAACCTGGACCAGAGCCTGGTCACAAACGCCTGCAGCCACCATGTTTTTAGCAATATGACGGGCAGCATAGGCTGCTGATCTGTCAACTTTTGAAGAGTCTTTTCCTGAGAAAGCACCACCTCCGTGAGCACCATGACCGCCATATGTATCTACGATAATTTTGCGCCCGGTAAGACCTGTATCCCCGTGAGGACCGCCGATTACAAATTTACCGGTCGGATTTACCAGAAGACGGTAACTGGTATTGAACAGCTTCTGGATTCTTGCCGGTAAACACTTCTTTATTTTAGGAATAAGGATCTTTTTAATGTCATCTGCAATTTTATCCTGCATAGCTTTTTCGGCAGCCTTTTCAGAAGCATGAGACTTATTTTTAGGAACAATGAACTCATCATGCTGGGTGCTGATAACAATAGTATCGATCCTGACCGGTTTGTTATTATCATCATATTCAAGAGTCACCTGCGATTTGCTGTCGGGGCGCAGATATTTCATTTGTTTTCCCCCGCGCCTTATGTCTGCAAGCCCCTGAAGTAAAAGGTGGGCAAGATCAATGGTAAGTGGCATATAGTTATCCATTTCCCGTGTTGCATACCCAAACATCATTCCCTGGTCGCCGGCTCCCTGCTCCTCGGGTTTTTCCCGAACCACACCCTGCCTTATGTCGCTTGATTGTTCATGAATTGTCGAGATAACACCACACGAGTCACAGTCGAAACGGTATTCTGCTTTTGTATAACCGATATTGCGTACTACACTCCGTGCAGTCTCCTGAACATCAACCCATCCATCAGTCCGTACCTCTCCGCCACAGACTACCAGTCCGGTTGTAACAAATGTCTCACAAGCAACCTTTGATTCCGGATCCCAGCGGAGAAACTCATCTAGTAGTGCATCTGATATCTGATCGGCGACCTTATCGGGATGCCCTTCTGAAACTGATTCTGATGTAAATAAATATCCCATAATATTTAAATTAAGTTAAAAATTAAATAAGGATGTAAAGATTGATTGATTGAAAATAGGGAAATTTAAGCGGTTTAGCATTTTTTCCTGTGGTTGCAATCAGCACAAATCTTTCCACCAGATATATCTGGCACAAAGCAAATAAAAATATTCAAGACAACCAAAAAAATCATCCGGATGTTAGCTGACGGAATACCTCTTCCAGTTTGTTTTCCTTTTTTTGCATTGAAAGAACAGCCAGGTTGTTCTGTACTGCAAACGCAAAAAGCAGCGGCCTGATATCTTCTTCACTTTCTGATTCAACAAGCCACATATTGTTTTTCAGACGACGTACTGATTTTACATTGCTGACGGTGGCAAGGTCAGATTCCGCGGGATTCCTGTCAAATTCAACTTCAATGATCTGAAGAGTCCGTTTAAGCATTGAATAGATCTTGCTTTTTTCCTCATCGGCTTTGATAACTCCTTTATCGATAATTATAACCCTTTGAGAAATTGCCTCTACCTCCTGCATTATATGGGTGGAAAGCAACACGGTTTTTTCCTTTCCGGCTTCTTTTATAAGGTTCCGTATTTCAATTATCTGATTTGGGTCTAATCCGGAGGTGGCTTCATCAAGTATCAGTACTTCAGGATTATGGATAAGAGCCTGGGCAAGTCCAACCCTCTGCCTGAATCCTTTGGAAAGTGATCCGATTTTTTTATTCTGCTCAGGAGTCAGCCCCGTTACTGAAATAATATTATCAATTGCATCACTTTTGGACTTTCCTGAAATATAGAATGAAGCGACAAAGCCAAGGTATTCCCTTACAAACATTTCAGGATACAGAGGGTTATTTTCGGGAAGGTATCCGATTTTTCTTCTTATTTCAGGATCTTCAGTTCCGATATTTATACCGTTTACTGTTACAACTCCGGAGGTGGCAGGAATAAAGCCGGTGATAATCTTCATCATTGTTGATTTTCCTGCTCCGTTTGGTCCGATAAAAGCAACAATCTCACCCGTTTTTACCTCAAATGAGACATTATCCAGCGCTTTCTGTTCGCCGTAAAGCTTCGTAACTCCCTGAACAACAATTGACATGAACCGTGCAATCAGTAAGTAAACCAGTATCAAAGATAGCAGATTGAGAATTCTCACACAAGACTAAATCAATTTAGCACAAAGGTGGGATTCAAAGTAGCATTGTTTAAAAAGATCATGAACAAAAACCGTTCCTATTTTGTTAAAATAATAACAAACATTCTGACTACTTATATAAAACAACACTTAAATGAAAAAACTTATCTTAACATCAGCTTTTCTCATCGGAATACTCTCAGCTAAAGCACAGATTTCAATAACTGCAGATTCTGTAATTAACTGTAAGTCAGATGAGAGAAAGGAAAACTTTATACCGGTAAGCAGACAGGCAGAAAAATTCTCTCTGGAAATTGATAAGGACCTTATGACATTAAGGATTTTTGGAACAGGTCATGAACATGCTGTGATAGAAAAAGCCTTTATTATTGATCTGTTATCTGTGGATGACGATAAATCAAAATGGGTATTTCAGGCGACGGACAAAAACTGCATTTCATATACTATTACACTTGATACTGACAAAAAAACAATAGACTTCCTTACTTTTGGAAAAGATGCAGATAACAGATTAATGATAATGTCTTATTATCCAATTGTTGATATTAAGATTAATACTCTGGCCATAGAAGCCCATCTGAAAGAGAAGGGCACTAAGTTTTGAATTTCAGGATAGAGGCAGGTATTTCTTTCTTAATCTCCCCATCCGCCCATAAATTGTCCGGTCTTGGCAAATGATGCCCTGGGATTTACACAGCATACAGGTATCTTGGAGCTGTTTGCTATAATGAATTGTTCAGATGCTCCTATAATATAATCTGCAAAAGTAATATTCTTGGTTGTTACAATAAGAATCAGATCGGCATTTATTTTCTGGGCAAAATCAATTGTCTGCTGGGCAAAATCCCCTCTTTGCAGATCATGGATCTCATATTCTATATTATTTTGAATCAGATATTTGATTGCAAAATTCAAATTAATATTAGTCTTTTTCAAAATGTTTTTGTCTGTTGAAACAGTTTCAAGGATATGTATTTTTGAATCAAAATACTTGCCCATAAAAATTGCCATCCTGATCTTTTCCTTGTTCTCATTTCTGAAGTCAACAGGGAAAACTATATTATGATATCTTTCCTGATCCGCCGGAGCGTCCTGGACCACAATAAAAGGTACTTTGGATTTTACAATAACTTTCAGAGCCCAGCTGCCTGTAAGTTTCTGCATACCCTTCATTCCATGAGTTCCCATAACAACAAGACTGGCATCGGCTTCATTTGCATACTCAGCAATAGCAGTGAATATGCTGCCTTTTGAAATATGATATGCAATAGTCATGTTGAACTTTTTGGCGCTCTCTTCAGCGACTTTGCTTAGCTGGACTTTTTTTGCTTCCTCGTCCCTGCGATTAATCCTGGCATCAACAATATGAAGGAGACAAATCTCATTACCGACCATCCGGCTGATTTTAACGGAATGCGCGAGGGCATACTCGGCTACCGGTGTGAAATCCCACGGGACTATTATAACTTTCTGATGCTCTTCCATAATTTCTATTCTTTTCAGTTTCAATTGTAAAGGTATTCAGATTTTGATAAAATTCAAACCAATTAAAAATCTGATTTATTATTAACGGGAATTAAACGAAATTGTTTGAAGTTATAGGAATACAATCCATCCACCAAGCCCAAAGGCCGTCAACTTAAGGAATCTGGTATGAAGTTGCAGAGAGTTAAGCACTGTAAACATCAGATTATCAGTACTTACAGTTTCCCCTCTTTTCAAGGAGGGGTGGCCGCAACAGGCATATGATTAATTTAGTGCAGGGACTTTCTTTGCGGCCGGGGTGGTTGATTCAGAAGGACAACAAAAGTCAACAATGTAACTTCCAATACTATATTGTCTTCTGAATTTTCTTCCATCAAGTTTTTTTGATTTTAATGTCTCCCATAATGTTGCCTCAGCTGAAGTGGATCTGTTTATGAGAGGTCTGAAAGACTACTTTCTATTGAAGAGGTTCTAGTTATTCATAGAAATAAAGGTAATAAGAAAGAAATCAACCACCCCGGCCGGGGAGAAAGATTATGCAACTAACTGATATTCAACAGCCCCGGCCACCCCTCCTTGAAAAGGAGGGGAAATTATATATTATAATCTCTTATTCCCAACTCTTTAGTTGACGGTTATGGTGTTGGGGGGTTTACATTCACCCGGCAGGGGGGTCGGGTGCACGAGCAGGGTGTGCGGCGTAGGGTATACGACATGCGGCGAAATTCAACCCACCCCTAACCCCTCCAAGGAGGGGAACTAAGGGCCGGAATTTACCCCCCTTCTTCGCCTTCGCGTAGCCGCTACGGCGAAGCAAGGTAGGGGGGCAGGGGGGTCGGATGCACAAAAATAGTGCCATTTTGAGAGGATAAACATATTCATAACCAGATGAAAACATCCTTAGTATAGCAGAAAGATCAAAAGAATGGCATTTACAGCCCAACATTTTATTATTTTTGCCTGATAAATATTTTTGTTATTTGTAATTAATATGAAAAGGATTAAAATAAAAGAGCTGTTAAATTTATCTCCTTTAGGGGCTGATGTTATGGTAAAAGGATGGGTCAGAACCAAGAGGGGAAACAAGAATATACTGTTTATTGCGTTGAACGACGGCTCGACAATAAATAATATTCAGATCGTTGCCGATGTACCTTCTTTTGATGAAAACCTGCTTAAAGATATTTCAACCGGTGCTTGCATAGCAGTGACAGGAAAGCTTGTTGAGTCACACGGACAGGAGCAGAAAGTTGAGGTCACAGCTAAAGAAATAATACTTTATGGTAAAGCTGATGCTGAGACATATCCCCTTCAGAAAAAGGGTCACTCCATGGAGTTTATGCGCGAGATCGCACACCTCAGATTCAGAACTAATACTTTCGGAGCTGTTTTCAGAATCCGGCATGCCATGGCCTTTGCCATTCATAAGTACTTTAATGATAAAGGATTTTTCTATCTGCATACTCCGATAATTACCGGAAGCGATGCAGAAGGCGCAGGCGAAATGTTCCACGTTACAACGATGGACCTTAATAAGATTCCAAAAAACGCGACCGGATCGATAGACTTTAATTCTGATTTTTTTGGAAGGGAGACAAACCTGACAGTATCAGGACAGCTGGAAGGAGAACTAGGGGCACTTTCACTTGGCGATATCTATACGTTCGGACCTACATTCAGAGCTGAGAATTCAAATACTCCCAGGCATCTGGCAGAGTTCTGGATGATTGAACCTGAAATGGCTTTCTATGATCTCGATGACAACATGGATCTTGCCGAGGATTTTCTCAAATTTCTTATTCGTTATGCAATTGAAAATTGCACGGATGATCTGGCATTCCTTAACAGCATGATTGATAAAAACCTGCTTGAAAGGCTCAACTTTGTAATAGACAACAACTTTGTAAGGATTACATATACTGAGGCAGTAAAGATACTTGCATCGGCTGAAAGAAAATGGGAATATCCGGTCGGATGGGGCAGGGATCTTCAGGCTGAACATGAAAGATATCTCGTTGAAGAACATTTTAAAAGGCCTGTAATACTTATTGACTACCCGAAGGAGATCAAGGCTTTTTACATGAAGCAGAATGATGACGGGAAAACCGTAAGGGCAATGGATGTTCTTTTTCCGGGTATCGGGGAAATTATTGGCGGTTCACAGCGGGAAGAGATTTATGAAAAACTGCTTAACCGTATCACGGATATGAAACTTAGAGAAGAGGATTTCTGGTGGTATCTCGAAACCAGGAAATACGGAACTGCACCGCACAGCGGCTTTGGCCTGGGGTTTGAAAGACTCATTTTATTTATTACCGGAATGTCGAACATACGCGATGTGATACCATTTCCCAGAACACCAAAGAATGCAGAATTTTAAAAAGCAATACTTTTGTTGAAGGAACAAGGATGTTAAATCAAAGGCTACAGCAAAAATTACTTCAGAAACTTTCGCCCCAGCAGATTCAGATGATAAAACTGCTGGAGGTTCCTACTTTGCAGATAGAACAACGGATCAAAAAGGAGCTGGAGGAAAATCCTGCGCTCGAGGAGGGAGAAGATAATGAGGAGATGCAAAATGAAGAGCCGGAAGAAGAACTGTTAGAGGAAAAAGACAAAGATCAGGAAGAATTTACACTCGATGATTATATAGATGATGACGACATTCCGGAATATCGTCTTCAGGCTAAGAATTACAGCAAAGATGATGATAAACGGACGGAGATCCCCTTTTCTGCCGGTTCATCATTTCATGAGCATCTTGAATCGCAACTTATCCTGAGGGAACTCACTGAAAAACAAAAAATACTTGGTGAATATATTCTTGGAAATATAGATGAGGATGGCTACTTGCGGAGAGAACCTGCAAATATAGTTGATGATCTCGCCTTCCTTCAAAATGTCAGTACTACCGAAGAGGAACTTGATGAGGTACTGGCAATAATTCAGGATCTTGAACCCCCCGGTGTAGGTGCAAGAACTCTCAGGGAATGCCTCCTTCTTCAGATAGCAAAAAAAGATATTTCTGCTCCAGCTGTTAAAATTGCACATAAAATACTTGACCAGTACTTTGAAGAATTCAGCAAACGTCATTACGATAAAATTGTTGCCAGACTTAACATTACTGAGGAAGATCTCAAAGCAGCGATAGACGAGATCCTGAAGCTGAGTCCAAAACCGGGAAGCGCTTTTGGCGACACATTCAGCAGATCGGCTCAACAGATCATACCGGATTTTATTCTGGAACTGAATGAGGAGGGATTCGATCTGCATCTGAATTCCAGAAATCTTCCCGAACTGAGGTTAAGCAAGACCTATAACGATCTGCTTCAGGCATATAGCAGGAATAAAGGTAACAAGAATGAGATGAAGGATGCAGTCCTTTTTGTGAAACAGAAAATTGATTCTGCAAGATGGTTCATTGATGCCATCAAACAGCGCCAGAATACTCTGCTTCTTACAATGAATGCCATACTGAAATACCAGGAAGAATATTTTATTGAAGGTGATGAAACACGATTAAAACCAATGATCTTAAAGGATGTTGCTGAAATGACCGGACTCGATATTTCAACTGTGTCAAGAGTGGCTAACAGTAAATACATTCAGACTCATTTTGGCATTTTCCCGCTTAAGTTCTTCTTTTCTGAAGGTCTTCAGACAGACAGCGGAGAAGAAGTTTCAACACGCGAAATCAAAAGAATCCTGCAGGATTGTATTGATAACGAAGAAAAAAGAAGACCTTTAACCGATGAAAGACTGACTGATATTCTTCAGGAAAAAGGGTATCAGATTGCCCGCCGGACAGTTGCAAAATATCGTGAGCAACTAAATATTCCTGTCGCCAGACTCAGAAAGGAGATTTAATGGAAAACAACGACAGAAGCAGATTTCTGACTAATACAGCAAAGATAGTTTCGGTCATTTTTAATCCGCTCTTTATACCATTATACGGACTGCTAATAATATTTGTAGCTCCGACATTATTCTGGTACATCCCGATAAAAGTGAAAAAGATTCTTTTCCTGGTGCTGACAACAAATAATGTACTTATACCGGTAACATTGATGCCCTTTTTCAGGTACAGAAATATAATCAGTTCATGGATAATTGAAACCAGGAAAGACAGAGTAGTTCCGCTTATTGCTGTTTCGCTTTTCTATTCGATCACCTCTTATATTATATTCAGGCTTCAGATACCTGCTTTTATAAAGGCATATATTTTATCTGTTTCATTAATCGTAATTACTCTGACAATAATTAATTTCTGGTGGAAGATATCTCTATATTCTGCCGGAGCCGGAACCCTTGCAGGAATTGTTATCGTTCTTTCTCTGAAGATGATGGTTCCTCTTACCTGGTTCCTCATTCCTGTTATCCTTCTTGGAGGATTAATTCTGGCCTCAAGGCTGATACTAAATGCACATAGCAGTTCCGAAGTCTATCTGGGATTTTTTACGGGGTTTGCGGGGATAATATTGTTTATGCAAATGTTCTGAATTAGCTCAAGCCACCTTCGGTAGTGTCAGGCCCCCCAAAACCCATGATTGTGATTTGAACCCATCCCCCAACCCCTTAATTGTGATTTAAACCCATCCCCCAACCCCTTCCCTTAAAATTAAGGGAAGGGGAGTAATACACTGTACATTAATTAGTTCCCCCTTAATGTTGTTTGAACCCATCCCCCAACCCCTTCCCTTAAAATTAAGGGAAGGGGAGTAATACAGTGTATATTAATTAGTTCCCCCTTAATGTTGTTTGAACCCATCCCCCAACCCCTTCCCTTAAAATTAAGGGAAGGGGAGTAATACACTGTATATTAATTAGTTCCCCCTTAATGTTGTTTGAACCCATCCCCCAACCCCTTCCCTTAAAATTAAGGGAAGGGGAGTAATACATTGTATATTAATTAGTTCCCCCTTAATGTTGTTTGAACCCATCCCCCAACCCCTTCCCTTAAAATTAAGGGAAGGGGAGTAATACATTGTATATTAATTAGTTCCCCCTTAATGTTGTTTGAACCCATCCCCCAACCCCTTCCCTTAAAATTAAGGGAAGGGGAGTAATCCAGTCTATATTAATTAGTTCCCCCTTCCCTTATCCTTAAGGGAAGGGGGTCAGGGGGATGGGTTGGATTTCAATCTCGGGTCAGGGGGATTGGGGGGCCGTCAACTCTTTCAATGCAATCTCCAGAAGTCTTCTGCTTTCGTCAATAATTCCTTCCGGCATTTTTCCCGGAGAGTTGGGAATAACAAATTTCTCATCAAGATCTTTCTGTGTTACCATTGTAAACCACCCTTTTTGAGCCATGTATTCTGCGAGATATTCCTGCTCAGTTTGCCCGGGAGTAGGAATGAACAAGGCACTGATACCAAGACTTACTAACTCCATGATAGTCGTATAACCGGATCTTGAAATTATAATATCGCTTTCTGAAAGCAGTTTTATTGTTTCAATTTCAGATGGGTGATTATAAAAGGTTATGTTTTTTAAACTGCCTGATTCATAACTATTTCCCGGTTTCCCTTCAAGGATTGCTGAAGGTTTTCCCAGTGAAAGAAGAATTTTTACAAGCTTTTGTCTGAGTATCGAACGCTGAGGTTCAGGTCCGGAGAGTATAACCGTGCATTTATCGGACCGGGAATAAATATCAATCAGAACGGACGCTAAATCTCGATAAAATGCCAATATATCTGACATTTGAAGGCAAATTGAAGCCGTGTGAAAGCCTTCCTGAAATATTCAGATCTCCTTCCAGATCAGGAATAAAACACAGCGAATACTTTTTTATTATTGACCGCATGACCTGTTTTCCGATGAATTCAAGGAATCTCAGAGGTTTTGGGAACGGGATCCTTACCTGGTGGGTAATAAAGACGGTTTTTATTCCAGCATTCCATAACCCCGGGCGGCTATCGCTTATGACGATATCGATTGAGTAATCTCTGATTATTTTCGCGAGCCTGATGTGTTCAAGGATTATATGATAAAGAAGGAACGGTGATTTAATCAGAATAATAAGGTATTGAGGAATGTAGCGCGAATAGTTTATGCGGAAACCGGGAAAACTAATATAATTGGCACCCGGGACCTCTCTTTTCAAAAAACTCAGATGTTCCTCTCCCGCGCCAAAATAGATTTTATGATTTAGTTCCTGCAATCGTTTTGCAACCGGTATCATACGGCCGGCATGTCCAAGACCCCATTCGAGAGGGCAGATAAGTATGTTTTTCTTCTCACTCAATTTTAACCCGATACCTGGGTTGGAATACCCAGCTTTTCTACTTTCAGGGCAATCTTCCGGAGTTCCTCAACAGGAACTTTGTTCAGTAATCCACCTTCCGGAGTTGCTCTTGAAATAGTATAGATCATCACCTCCGAGGGATTGATTCTTTTAATTGCTTCAAGCCATGCACCAACCTCTGCCGGAGTAGTATTATCAATAGTCTTTCCCTTAAAACTGCCTTTCAGAAAAAGAGTCTGAATAATTAATTTTCCTTTGAACTTCTCCAGATTTTCAATCAGTTCGTCAACTCTGACATTTACCCGGGGTTGATTATGTCGCTTTACTGTGAGATCAAAAGCAGAATCGAGTTTGAGAATGTTCATGTCTACCTTGAGCAGGGCATCCTTAACGGCAGGGTTTGTTATTGTTGAAGAGTTTGACAGAACCGCAATTTTTGTCCCGGGGAAAAACTTATTACGGATTTTTATGGTATCGTCTATTATGCCCTGAAAATCGGGATGAAGAGTTGGTTCTCCATTTCCCGCAAAGGTGATGACATCGGGCTTCTGGTTTTTTACTTTCATCTCCTGCAACCGTGATGCAAGAGCTTCGTACACCTCACTTCTACCGGGAAGATAACCACCGTCTGATTCAACAGACTGAGACCATCCGCATTCACAGTAAATGCAATTGAAATTACATACCTTCTTTCTTCCGGGGAGTAGATTTATACCGAGCGACACACCAAGCCTTCTGCTCTTAACTGGTCCGAAAATGATCTTATCAAATAGAAATGTGCTCATTTACCCTCTCCATTCAGGCTTCAAAATTAGCATAATAATTTCAAATCAGCCGTCTGGCTATGGTCCCCGGAAGGAGTTTCTTATTCACCAGATCAACATTCTTTAAAAGTACAAGACCCGGTTTTTTCCCTGGTTCAATGCTCCCGTACTGAGACTCTTCGCCAAGTGCCTTTGCCCCGTTGATTGTAGCCCAGCCGATTGTAGTTTCAAGACTGATTGAAGGAAAATGCTCCTGGATCGTTTTCAATTCATCGATAATACTCAGTGAACTGTTTGATGAAAGACTGTCAGTTCCGATTACAATATTGCAGCCTTCTCCCGCTAAAAGACCAACAGGAGGCATCTTCTGCTCTATATAAAGGTTTGATTTTGGACAGAGACACCAGTATATGTCCCGACGGCTTTTCAGATCATTAATAACTTCCCTTGTTGCACAGGTATTATGAACCAGTATAAGGTTCCCTGATGTGCTGACCACTTCTCTTAATGACTCAGTGGGAATCCGGACCATTTGAAATTCTGAAAATGAGGGCATGAATTCTTTGTAATAATCCATTAGTTTTCCGGACCTGGCTTCAAAAAAAGTTACCTCCTCTGATGATTCCATGAAATGAATTGAAGTAACTTTATTTGTCTCTGTATGTTTATTTATCAGCCTGAACAGTGGAATGGATATTGAGTAGAAAGCATGAGGTACGATCCATTGAGGGAGATCCATTTGTTTAGCCTTTTCGGCCAGTTGCAGTATTTCATTCATCCGGAATTCTGCACGTGACGGATCAATCCCAAAAACCTCAAGGAGGGAGATATATCTGATCTTACTTACCTTCTTAAGATTAAATGTGGAATCGTTGTTGCAAATGTCTGCGCATAATACTACCCCTTCTTTAAACATCTCAGAATCAGCTTCCCTAATTGCAGAATTGATATCCTTATCAATAGTGTTTCTTAAAGAATTCACTGCCCGGAGGAAATCCACCAGACCTGATCCTTTTGCAATTTCATTTTTCAGATAAGAGAGTTCAAGGTGGCAGTGACAGTTGACAAACCCCGGAACAATTATGCCGTTATGAAATTCGACAGAATGATGTTCTGCCAATTTTCCACCTGAATCATCAACACTTATTATTGTCCCGTCATCTTCAGTAGTAATGATTCCTCTTTTTACAGGAAGTCCGGTATTTGTGAATAAATATTGCGCCGAGAAATATTTCATTGAACAGGAACTTTCAGGAGTCTTATGTTTTGAATCATCACATGTTTTTCCCAGCGTCCCTCCTTCGGATCACTGTTAAGAAGCCATCCTCCGATATGATTATATGCTGGGTCGGTATTTCTTTTAGAAAGGGAATAATTACGGGCCTGAATATCTTTAATAAGATTAACCTCGGGCCAGTTTATCCTGTTTTCAGTTTTTGAACTGTCGGTATGCCAGAAGAAAACAGTTGTTCTTGGATTAACACTCTGATCATCAGAGTATATGGTAGCTGTGAAATCCAGTACGTAAATTCCCGTATCTTTTATTGGAATGCTAAACCAGACAGGATCCTTGACACCTGATTCAGGTACTGCAGCATAATTCTTACCGATCCAGAGGTTGTAACGTTGCGGTTCAACACGAGGAGCAGCCTTTTCAAGCAATGCCTGCCGCTCATTAAGGCTGGTAAGGACCTGGTCGTAAATATTTTCGAGCTTCTTTGGATTTTTATCAAAATAATAGCTGAGCGTATTATCCATTCTTTTCTTGGATAATCCATGTCTTTCCAATATATCTATATAATTACCTGTAGAATCTTTTGCAGAAAACCTTGTGCGCAGTGATGGGACAGAAAGGATTCCATCTGCAACATATATTTCGCTTAAAACATCTACCAGATCTCTGACCGGGATCAGCCTCTCGTCTTTAGTTTTGCATGAACATAAGAGAGTGACACAAAAACCTAAAACAAGCAAAGACACATTTATCTTGAAGCAGGATCTACTTTTTATGAGCTGTTTTTTCATTCTTCTGAAGGTATTTTTTTGTAAGATAACGAACCGGATACCATGCTGCCCAATAACCGATAAGCAGGACAGTAAAGGGGACGATTATGAAATCTTTGAGTTTAAGAACCACCGGATATGATCTCATCATCAGCGATTCACTATTGAGTTTGACCAATCCGTATCTTTGCTGTAGCCAGCAGATAATAAAGCCAAGAACAAGACCGGCAAGAGCCCCGAAAATTGAAATAAACCATCCTTCGAGAAGGAATATTTTTCTGATCAGGGTATTATCGGCGCCAAGGCTTTTAAGAATTTCCACATCTCTTTCTTTCTCAATTATCAGCATAGTCAGCGATCCGATAATGTTGAAAGAAGCTATTATCAGAATAAGCGTCAGAATAAAGAAGATTGCTAGCCTTTCCGAACGCATAACTTTGTAAAAAACAGCCTGCTGCTCCATGCGGTTCTTAATAGTAAAATCTTTCCCGAAAATCTTTTCCACCGCTTTGATTACAGACGGTTCGGAAGAGTAATCTTTCAACCTTATCTCAATTGAACTGATTACGTTTTCATATTCCAGCAATTCTCGGCAGAAATCCAGAGGGACAAAGAAATATTTGGAATCATATTCCTGTTCCACCTGAAAAATTCCGGAAGGGAATATGTATCTCCTTAACAGGGCATTCTCGGCATTAATGTTATTACCGGCTGTTCTTCGGGGCACATATATAAAAAGCGGATTAATAAAATTCACATTCAATCCAAGATATTTTGCAACTCCCAGACCAATTACGGCCCTGGGCTGGTTATTTGCAGCCGACAATCTGAATTCTCCCTCATACATAGAGCTGTCGAGGTTTGTCACATGCGTGAAATTGTTGTCAACTCCTTTTATCGTGGCGATATATTGTTTGTCACCATATTTGAGAGCGACATTATCTTCGAGGGTAAGGGAATAAGCGGATATGTCTTTTATTTCTGATAGCCGTGCCAGAGAAGCCGGATCAGGGGTGAATACTTTTCCTTTTGAGGCTGTGATACTAATGTCGGGATCAAAAGTATTGAAGATCTTGTTCACCATCCCTTCAAGGCCGTTAAAGACCGAAAGAATGATTATCAGTGCCATTGTTCCGACAGCAACACCGGCAACCGAGACGGATGAAATTATATTTATTGCATTCCTCGATTTTTTTGCAAACAAATACCTTTTCGCTATGTAAACAGAAAGCCTCACTTTATTTATATGCTATGACGAGTAAACCGGTTCCTTTCTTAATTCTGGAATTAAGATCAATAATATTAAGAAAAAAGGAGATAGGAAAAATCACCAGGTAATAAATTGGCAGGACGAGGAAGAATAAATATGATTTATTAACCATTTTCACCGGATATTTCATTGAAAGTATCCACGAGATACTACCTGCAGTTCCATAGGTATAGCTGGTTTCAACACTGCGGAAACCGGCATTTTTCAATTTTTGTTCAATATCAGAGATACTATATCCGTCTCTCACATGCTCATCGATAAATGAATGGTCATTTTGGTTACTGACATCAGAACCGCCCCGATCTGAAGGTGTGGAGATCAGAAGAATGCCCTTGTTTCTCAGGGATCTATAGAAATTTTCAAATACGATTTTGTCATTTTCAATATGTTCCATTACATCAACAGTAAGGATAAAATCGTAAAGATCAGTATCTTTAAGTGATGTCAGATCGCCTGTTTCAAACCTTACTCTTTCAGCACGTCCTGTTACGGAAAAGAAATCGTTGCAATCTTCGACCTGCTCTTTATTGACATCAATTGCCTTGAATTTCCACTCTTTATGAAGGCTGCTGAGTCTCCAGGTATATTGTCCGAATCCGGAGCCCGCATCAAGTACGTATGCATTTTCCGGAAGAGTCGAAGCGAGTCTTCTTATGGCTCTTTTTACGTGCCATGCGCGTAAGAGCAAAAGATCAAGCAAAAAATAGAGGGTTTTCCTGAGAAATACGAATTTAGTAAAGACCTGGCCAAGCGATTTTTTGATTGGTTCGTACTGCATATAATTCAGGATTTCAGAAGCCTGTCAATGTTGTCTATATAATCCAGACTATCATCAATGAAAAAAGCAATTTCAGGAACTATCCGGAGCTGCGACCTGACTTTTTGTCCAAGTTCAAATCTTAACCTGGTTGTATGATCTTTGATTGTATTGACAACATCGGTCTGATTAGCTGAAGGAAATACGCTCAGAAATACTTTTGCAAAAGAGAGATCCGGACTTACTCTCACAATTGTAACGGAAATCAGTTTCCCGGGAGCTAATTCATTATTTTTTCTCAAAAAAATATCTGCCAGCTCCTTCTGAATAAGCTTTGATACTTTTTTCTGTCGTGTCGATTCCATGGTGGACGTATTATAATTGGGCAAAGGTAGGAAAAATGTTGTTGCTTCGCTTCGCTCGCAATGACAAGGTATTCTAATACCTTTCTTCATCTCATTTATAAATTAGTCTACAATCTTTCTTACTTCCATTGTCATTGCGAGGACCCCGCCTGCGGGGGACGAAGCAACCCCTTTCGATCTAGCATGTCCTTAATCAATAACCCATACGTCTTTTTTACTATCTTTACCCGAATTTTTAACAAAAAGATGGAGACAGTCGTAAGCGGTATAAGATCAACTGGAAATCTGCACCTGGGGAATTATTTCGGTGCAATAAAGAACTTTCTCAAAATGCAGAGAGAGAATAACTGTTATTTCTTTATAGCTGATTATCACGCTCTTACAACTCATCCTAAACCCGATGATCTTCATGGAAATATAAAGCAGGTTCTTGCAGAATATCTGGCTTGCGGTATTGATCCCGAAATAGCAACGGTTTTTATCCAGAGCGATGTACCTGAAGTTTCGGAGCTCTATCTCCTGCTTAACATGAATGCATATGTGGGAGAACTTGAGCGGACAACTTCATTTAAGGAGAAGATCAGACTGCAACCAGATAATATAAATGCAGGATTGCTCACGTATCCTGTTCTTATGGCGGCGGATATAATCATTCATAAAGCGCAAAAGGTTCCGGTTGGAAAGGACCAGGAACAACATCTGGAAATGACAAGAAAATTTGCCAGACGGTTTAATATGATGTACAATGTTAACTATTTTCCGGAGCCCGATGCTTATAATTTCGGGGAGGAGCTGGTTAAAATACCCGGACTGGACGGTTCAGGCAAAATGGGGAAGAGTGAGGGTAACGGTATTTTTCTGTCAGATACACCTGCCGAGATCAGAAAGAAAGTAATGCGTGCCGTAACCGATTCTGGTCCCACAAAACCGAATCAGAAACTATCAGAACCTCTGAAAAATCTTTTTACAATTATGAAGGTTGTATCAGATCCTTCAACAGTGCAGTATTTTATGGATAAACATGCCAGTTGCGAGATCCGGTATGGCGATTTGAAAAAGCAGCTTGGGGATGATATTGTGAAATTTACTGACCCGATCAGGGACAGAATAAATGAAATTCTTTCCGATAAAAAATACCTGTCAAAAGTTGTTTCATCGGGTGCCGAAAAAGCAAGAGCCAGTGCGTCTAAAACTATTAGGGAAGTAAGGGGAATAATCGGCTATAAAGAATTCATATAAAACAATAAAAGCCAGGCTTTTGACCTGGCTGCCCTGGAGAATCAGGGATATGTTTGAGATTGCCTGTACATACTTAATTACAAAATGCGTGCCAAAAGCATTTTATAGCCCACTACCTTCCGGAAGTTGAATCACGAAATATATTTCTAGTTGGATCACCTCCCCACTTTGTAACCTGCCTTGTTTTAACATTATAGCTGTCTCCTTTTCTTAACAGGAAAAACTTCGCACCGTTTTGCAGCTTTCTTTTTCCTGAGGGATTATCCTGCCAGAGATTATAGTCATAAATTGCCACAAAGCTCTGGCCTATAACCTCAAATTCATTTCCTTTCACTACAATTGCTGTATTCTCATCCAAACCTATTCCCAGCAGTTCAGGATATCTTGTAATTACAGAGACAAGATCATTTTGCCTGTTTCGTACCAGAAGATGCTGATCGATAGCCGAGTTCTTCAGGTAGCCGAAGCCTCGTTCATGATCGCCCATCATTATAGTATTCGATTTAGTATCGCCCCTGACGAGGTAGCTTCCTATTATTGTAGCCCCGGCTGAGCTTCCTCCTATAACTCCTCCGCGGGAGAGAAGATGTATGATTTCCTTTTCAGTTAATGTATTTGCATATGCATCAACCAGCCGCCATTGACGGCCCCCGTCAAAAAAAAGACCTCTGGCTTTTTTCAATGGAGCGACAAATGTTTCCGTATTGGCAACTGCCGGATCATAGGTGTGAAGAACCGTTACATTCCTGGCACCTGCAGTTGTAAGAATGGCTGCCGCCGCCTCATTGTCAATTTCTCTTGCACCACTGGCCGTCGGAATCACAACCATTGGTGCATCCTTACCACCTGCAAGACGTATAAAACAATTTATTATGGCAGTATCTTTCAGGTTCCCTCCGACGATCACAAGAGATCCTGATTCAGGACCTGAAGTTCCGTAAGTATTCTGAGTTCTCTGCGCAATAGTTTCATTTCCGCAGGAATTGAGGAGATATAAAGAAACAATCAACGCACAAAGACATTCTATTCCGATATGTTTTCATTTTTAAATTATTAGGTATTTGCAACTTTTCAAATTGAAATATTAAAGATCTAAAATAAAGATTTTGACGTAGCACTCCAGGGTTTTGGTGAATATATTTTGATTGAGTACGGGATATTGTATCTTTATCGTCAAAACAAAACAATATATTTTTAAAAAAGAGGTTTCCGCCTATTTACTGGCGGAGACGGCAGTTTCATATATAATTGCAGACCAAATGGCGGGAGTTAAAAAAACCACTATGAACCAGAAACCTTTTTTCTTCCTGATATTGATGTTGATTCTGATCTTTTCGGGTTGTATTAAGGAGACATACAACATGAAAAAATATTCAGACAGCGTTAAATTGTCCCCGAAGTTTACAATCTCAGCTGCTTACGGGGATATCACATTCAGCAATATTGTGAAACCCGGCGATACCGTAAAATTTGATAAGGACAAGTTTGTCAGTATCATATACCGGAAGGATGCGGTTATCGATTTTAAGCTGAAAGATTACTTTGACCTGACCAATATGGTCACGTTTAAAAAAGGATATAAAATCGGAGATGTGTCGCTCAGTGATTTTAGGGACTCAATTCAAATTCCCCTGAGTTCATTCAGAAACTCCATCGCTCCACCTCCCGTCAATGGGACTTATATTTTCCCCCCTTTCGGATCAATTAATCTTGGGAACAAAAGTTTCAATCCATTTACAAATTTTCAAACTGCATTATTCTCATCAGGTACTCTGACAATCTCAGTCAGGAATAATCTGCCGACTCCTTTAAGCAGTATCAACATTACTCTTACTAATAACACTGTTCCTCCGACCCCGATAAATGGAGTACTGACTATTCCTGCAATTGCCGTTGGTGCTACACAATCAGTAACTTTGGATCTGAGCGGCAAAACACTGACCAATTCAATTTCAGCAGCTATAGTTTTAACAGGAAGCCCCGGCACAGCTCCTAATCCTGTGCTGGTTGACCTTAACAGTACATTCCAGGTTAAAATTGCATCTGCTAACCTTAAGGTCCAGTCCGGCCGGATTGTTATTCCTCCACAAAGCGTCTCGGCCTGGTCCGGGAATGATATGGTTTCATTTAATCCGGGAAGCAATGTAGAAATCGTAAATTTGAGGATCCTGACCGGCAGAATAAATTATAACCTGGTCTCCAGCAGCAGCGTCAGCGGATCATTTTCGATCGCACTTCCGACAGCACTTAAGGGGGCTACACCGGTATCAAAAACTATCACAATTAACGGACCGTCAAATCTTTCCGATACTGTTTCCCTGACTGGTACGGATGTTAACCTTAGTACGGATGTCTCCCAGCCATTTAACAGGATTCCCATGAATTATTCGGGTTCGGTAACTTCAAACGGATTACTGATTAATTTTAACAGGAACGACAGTATAAATCTAAATATAAGTATGCTGAATCCTAATCTGGATTATGCCAGAGGATACTTCGGCCAGCAGTCAAAACAGATTGATCCCGACATTCTTGATACAGGATACGATGAGGTCATTAACAATATCAGCGGACAGTTTCATATTTCGAATCCCTCAATAAAACTTATTTATTCAAACTCCTTCGGGATCCCCATCGAGGCAACACTCAATATTGCCGGCAAAAAAAATGCACAGACAGTTAATCTCGGGCTGGCTCCGTTCGCTGTTTCATACCCTTCAACACTTATTGTCAGGGATAAAAAGGATTCCTTAATAGTCGACAAGAATAATTCTTCGTTACCCGATCTGGTATCGTTACCTCCATCAACAATCACTTTTACAGGGTCGGCACTGATGAATCCCGCCGGACCAGTTGGTGGACGAAACAATTATGTCTTCGGTAACAGCCGTTTTCTTGGAAACATTGAGGTTGAGGTACCCCTGCAATTATGGATAAAGAACCTTCAGTTTGCAGATACGGTAGAAAATTTTCTGAAACTAAAAAGTACTGATGACAGTAAAGTCAAGCCTTCGGATTTTGACTCGGTAAGGATAAACATTGTGGTACAGAATGGATTTCCTCTCGGAGCCTCATTGAAACTGATGCTCTATGATTCAGTTAAGAAAATCGTAGTTAAAACCATCGATGCATCCAGTCTGATACTTCCGGCTCCCGTAGATGCCACCGGAAAATCCACCGGGAAAACTGAGAGTACGACAACTGTAAGAATCAATAAGGATTTCTTCGATGCGTCGGCTTCAGCCAATATGATGATTTTTATATTTACATTAAACACCTCAGGTAATGGGACCACAGATGTGAAGATCTATTCAGATTATTCGCTTTCGTTCAAAGCCTCTGTCATGGTTAAACCAAATCTTAAGCTATAGATACCCTCAATACAAGCAAGATATGTTCAAAAAGTCAAGATACCTGCTGATTTTTTTCCTTATAATCTTCATCCAGGATGCCGTTTCACAAAACAGTCAGGTGCTCTATTATATGAACCTGCCCCAGAATCATCTGCTTAATCCTGCATTAAGACCTTCGAACTCATTTTATATCGGGGTTCCGGGGATTACCGGGGTTAATATTAATATAAACAACAATTTTGTCAATTTTTCAGATATCATAATGCCGAATCAGAAAGGTGATTCACTGATCTCTTTTCTTCACCCTCAGTATAATGTTGACAATTTTATTAATAAACTTAAAGCCTCTAATTTTTTCACCCCGGAACTTAGCGTACAACTTCTTAGTCTGGGATTTGATGCAGGAAGGGACCTTTATTTTTCATTTGATGTTGTTGAAAGGGTACAGGGAAATTTTGTACTTCCTAAAGACCTGTTTGTACTTGCCCTCGAAGGGAATGAAAGCTTTATCGGTAAAACCATCAATCTATCTGGTCTTGATGCCCGGCTAAAACATTTCCATGAATTCGGAATGGGGGTTTCAAAGAATATTGGTAATAACTTAAGGATCGGTGTCAGAGGAAAGCTTCTTTTCGGTACAGCAAATGTATCACTGAATAACAAGTCATTGGGGCTCACTGTAAATAATGATTACTCCTGGGACCTTAATGCTGATCTTTCAGCAAACATAAGCGGCCCTGTGAAAGTTCATAGTTCAATCAACCCGAGTACAGGTAAAACTCAGATTGACAGCCTTACGCTGGATGAAGAAAAAATTGAAAAGCCGGGATTCTATCTGAATACAGGAAACTTCGGCCTTGGCCTCGACCTGGGTGCAGTTTATCAGCTTACAGACAATATAAGTATCTCGGCCAGTATTACCGATCTTGGTTACATAAAATGGAAAGATGATGTTACGACGCTCAGAGCCAACAGTCAGTTCAAGTTCAATGGATTAAATGTAACGGATGTAGTTAATGGGACAAAGACTTTTGATAAGCTGGGCCAGGATATTTTAGATTCGCTTAAGAACTCCTTTACGATCAGCAAGGGAAACAAACCTTTTAAGACTACCCTTCCGGTTGGATTTTCAGTAGGAGGAAGTTTTAATCTTTCGAAAAGCGTATCTTTTGGAATACTCTCTCACAGTATTATCTCAGGTAAAAAGATCAGGGAAGCACTCACTCTCTCTGCGAATGTAAATCTTGGCAATATATTATCCACAAGTATTTGCTATACTGCCGAAAACAGCAGATTCGATAATCTTGGTGCAGGCCTGGCTTTCAGACTTGGAATTGTCCAGTTATATCTTATAGCTGACAGGATACCGTTATCATGGAATAAGATCAATACCGACAATGGATCGATATTTCTTCCTTATTCATGGAATACAATAAATATGAGAGTTGGTTTAAATCTGGTGTTTGGCAATAAGAGCAAAAAGAAAAGTGATAAACCAATGCTTGTTGAACATAAAAAATAATTTCTTCCATGTACATACTGAGAATAACTCTGATTTTTCTGATAGTTTATCTGCTTGTCAGAGCATTCCTGATGGCAGGTGAAGCCAAGGAGCCGCCGAAGCAAAAAACTGACAAGGATAATAATAAATGGAAACCCTCAAAAGGTGTACCCAAAGGAATTGGTGAATATGTTGATTACGAAGAGATTGACAAATCAGTTTGATCTATTTTGAAGACCGTAATTTTTTAGCAAGAGAATTGGCGAAAACAAAATCATTGAGCTTAACGCAATCCGAGTTAAGAATCTCATCTTTGCTTCCTTCCCAGCATTTTATGCCTTCACTGATGAAAAGGATCTTTTCTCCGATCTCCATAACCGAATTCATGTCATGAGTATTTACAATAGTTGTCATTGAATACTCTTCTGTCAGTTCTTTGATGAGGGCATCGATCAGAATTGCAGTTATCGGATCGAGGCCGGAATTGGGTTCATCACAAAAGAGGTATTTGGGGTTAAGGGCAATAGCCCTGGCAATTGCTACTCTCTTGCGCATACCGCCTGACAGCTCAGCAGGAAATAGTTTATTGGCATTTTTAATGTTGACCCTGTTCAGGCAGAAGTTAACACGATCGGTACGTTCCTCAAGAGTTTTGTCTGTAAAGAAATCCAGTGGAAACCTCACGTTCTGTTCAACTGTCAGAGAATCGAACAATGCGCTTCCCTGAAATAGCATTCCCATCTCCTTACGTATCTCTTTTTTCCCTGAAAAGTCGAGCTGGTTAAAAAGCTTATTTTCAAACCAGATCTCCCCTTCATCTATTGAATGAAGCCCGACAATGGATTTCAACAGAACAGTCTTCCCGGATCCGCTCTGGCCAATAATAAGATTTGTTTTACCCGGTTCAAATATCACAGAAATGTCCTCAAGGACAGGTTGCCCGTTAAAAGACTTATACAGGTGGTTTATCCTTATCATGACAGGAGAAGCTGAGTAAGTATAACATTGAACATAAGTATCAGAACGCTGCTGTAGACCACTGCTTTTGTACTGGCGCGACCCACTTCAAGTGAACCTCCGTTGACATAATACCCCTGAAAAGACGAAACGCTGCTAATTATAAATGCAAATACTACAGTCTTGATCAAGGAGTAGGTTATGTAGTACGGTATAAAAGAATACTGGATGCCATAGATAAAGTCTGCAGAAGTAATTACTCCAAGTGTGGTGCCGGCAATCCAACCCCCTGTAATTCCAACACTGATGCTAATCAGGGTGAGGAAGGGATTAAATAAAACTGTTGCAATGATTTTGGGCAAAATAAGATATGAAGCTGAATTTACTCCCATAATTTCTATTGCGTCTATTTGTTCAGTTACCCGCATAGTTCCGATCTCTGATGCAATATTTGAACCTACTTTCCCTGCAAGGATCAGGGCGGCTACAGTTGATGAGAACTCAAGTATGATTGAGTCTCTGCAACCAAGGCCAATCAGATATGAGGGATAGATAGGATTTTCAGTATTATAAGCAGTCTGAAGAGTTATGACAGCTCCCATAAAAAAAGAAATTATAGAAATAATACCGATAGAATTTAAGCCCAGAAAGACAAACTCTCTCATTGTTTGTTTATAGTAAACAGAAGGTTTTTCAGGAATTGAAAAAACTTTGCCAAGAAGCAGAAAATAACGTCCCAGCTGGGTCAGAAACCTAATCATAAACAATAAATAAGTGCTGCCAAAATTACAAATATTTACTGTATTTCCGGCACGTAACTTTTAAAACCATTATGCATAAATAGTTATATATTTGCATAAAATTATTCAGAAAAATGAATTGAGATATGCATAACAGATATGTATTGATAATGGCTGGTGGAGTCGGGAGTCGTTTCTGGCCATTGAGCCGGCGTGAGAAGCCAAAGCAATTTCTTGATATACTCGGTAGCGGGGAGACATTGATCCAGCAAACTTACAGGAGATTTAAATCTATCTGCCCCGAGAAAAACATTTTTGTAGTTACAAATGCTGACCATAAGGACCTTGTAATTGAGCAACTGGGTATTGAACCCCAACGGGTATTATCTGAACCATTAAGAAGGAATACTGCCCCATGCATTGCTTATGGAACTTTCAGAATAAAAAGTGAAAATCCGGAAGCTGTGATTGCTGTTACTCCATCCGATCACCTGATATTAAAAGAAGATGAGTTTGCTGAAGTGATGAAAACGGCCTTCACATTTGCAGAGAAGAACAAAGCATTACTTACCCTTGGAATTAAGCCCGACAGGCCGGAGACCGGATATGGTTATATCCAGGCGAACGAAAAAAAGAGGGTTGACGGCTTTGATAAACTTCTTAAGGTAAAGACATTTACAGAAAAGCCCAGCATAGACCTGGCCAGGGTATTTCTTGAGAGCGGGGATTTTTACTGGAACTCAGGGATCTTCATCTGGAATATAAATTCCATACTTGAAGCACTTGAAAACTATCTGCCGGATATTTTTTCTGCTTTTGAGGATGGCAGGGATTTTTATGGAACAGGTAAGGAAGAGAACTTTATTACGCAGACCTATGCTGCATGCGGAAGCATATCGATAGATTATGGTATTATGGAGAAGGCCGGCAATGTGTACGTTATGTGTGCCGATGTAGGCTGGTCCGATCTTGGCACCTGGAGTTCCCTATCCGAGCATACCCCCGTTGACAAAAATGGCAATATCATTGTCAATGGTACTGTTTTTTCATATGAAAGCACGGGAAATATAGTCAATATACCTCAGGGTAAAATTGCTGTTCTGCAGGGACTTACAGATTATATTGTGGTAAATTCCGATGATGTTCTTCTTGTTGTAAAAAAAGAGGAAGAGCAAAACATCAAGCAATATCTCGATGCCGTAAAGAAGAAGACCAAAGAGAAATACCTGTAAATAATTGTGGCGAAGTCGGAAGACTTCGCCATGCCGGGGGCTAATTAACACGCAGGGCGAAGTCTCCTGACTTCGCCCTGCCGGGGCTAATTAACACGCAGGGCGAAGTCTCCTGACTTCGCCCTCCATTATCTTAATCCTCCATTGTCTTAACCCTAGAATTCCCAGAGATCGTGTTCCCAGTTGGCTAAATCCCTTTTGATCCTCTCTGCCTCAAAGATAGCTTCTTTTCCTGTGGCATAATCAATAATGCGGCGATCGTTATAAACATTCGATTCTCCGATAATGAAACTCTCAAATCTTCTTTGAGTGAAAAGGTCATCATAAGAGATCCTTTGAGCATCATTAAACTGGCTATAGATTTCCTTTTTGGAAAGAACATCCCTTGCATCATCATATCTTATCCAGAAGACCGGTTTCTTTTCCAATCTGCCCGTCTGAGGATGTTGATAGAAATATATCGGACAAATGCCAATGATCCTGACATCAAGTTTTGATTGTCTTTTATCGAAAAACCACTCCTCATAAACCATCAGTTCTTTAACAAGGTCATATTTCGGAGCGTCATAACCCATGGTGTCTCTGGAAAGATTCGTATTCATATCAACGACAGATTTTTTATGAAATCCGCCTCCCAGAGTATTCTCTATATCTGCATATGTAGTAGGTGCAACAGTAGAATCGGCTGTCTCGGTTCCATATGCGTAGGCATTCAACCTTCCTGCTTTAATCTCATCAGTAAGAATATTCATAAAGCTCTTTCTTCCGTCTGCAGTGGCATTAGTTGGATAATAAAGAGCCTGATTCATCTTCTCCCGGAGATCAATATACCTGTAATATCTTTTTGAAAAGAAAACATCGGCTTCCCGGAGAAAAGGATAGATTATTTTCTGATTATCAGGAATAGATTTCTGATAAATATCTTTAAATGTCTGTGCGCTCAGCATTCCTGTAAAAAGGGATGCAATAACTATCAATAAGATCTTTCTGTTCATTGTAATAAAGATATATAAATCTAATCAACGAAAATGATAATTGGATTAAGGTCATAAACTTTTTTACCCGGACCTATGGTTGCTTTTATGTCCTGGATATAAAGTTTCTTTCCTCTTGTAAGTTGTTTCATTTTTGCCCTTTGCTCATCGGTTATTTTATTGCTTTTGCTCGATGCGCCAATAGCAAGACCCCTGTCATCGAAGGATATGGAAAACTCAGTAACGTAATATCTCAGGTCGAAGTCAAAATCTCTGAGGACAGCCAGTACACCTGGTTGTAATAATATATCTGCAAGCGGGACCCTGCCCTGCCCTGTTTTACCTGCAAACTGGGCATCAGGAGCTGGGACATCTTTAACTCTGAATAGTCTTGGAGGAAATGCTTGCTGCTTCCCGTTTATATCAGCGGTCACAATAATTTCCGCATTTGGAGCATCGGCATTCGGTTCAGCAATGTATCCGCCCGGGAAAGTTTCTCCTTTATAATTCTTCAAAGAGCCTTTGCCAACAACCCCGTTCTTCATTCTAACATTGATTTTATCAGGAGAGATCCCCGGAACAGTAACATCAAGTGGGTTCTGTATTCCTCTGTAGAGTACGTTCATTGCAGACGGTGAAACATTCACACTTTGAGCGCCAACCATATAATCCCCTCTAAAAGGCTTTGATAATATTGTCCCATTCGGTGCATTCATGGTGATCAGACCGGTATAACTTCTTGCTCCGGGAGCTCCACCTTTGACTCTAAAGGTACCTCTCCCGGATTCATCCAGCTGAAGGTTTTGAAAATCACCTTTCATAACATATTTTGGTGTTCCATCGGGATTTTGACCTGTCAGTTCGTATGCACCAATAGTTACTTTGGGTGGATTGGTCGTATCTACAGCAGCAAAGAAAATTTTTGCTTCATAATCCAAGCCCTCCATAATATATGTTGAGTTGGGCTGAATGATTGGAACCAGCTTATTAAATTTGAAAGATGCTGCTTCAATCTGATCATAAAGGAATGTTATTACGTCAGTTTCGGCGTTTCTTATATCAACCTGGATTTTGGAAAGCATGGCAACTACAGCAACAAGAGGTAATGTCTGAAAAGTATTATTTGGCCACGCTTCAGGTGTACCGGTGTTTCCCTCCTTCAATCCATCGTCGGTATTCAGGGATACCTTAAGAGCTTCTTCAATAGTTGGACTTTTGCCTTCAAGCTTATCCATGAGTAACTTCCTGAAATCATTAATTGCAGCTCTCAGCTGAAATGCTTTACCGTTCTCGCCTGCACCTATAAGGACTTGTGAGGGTACATTTGTATCATCATATCTCTGTACTGCATAAATATCAATTTCTTTTCCATTAATTGCTTTTGCTTTTTCACCATCTGCCTGTTTGATAATCTCTATTTTAAGACCCTGCACGTATTCGAATAAAGCATCTGCCGCCTCTTTTATCTCATTGGCTTTATCTCTTGCGGGGCCCCCTCTCACCGCATTTTCTGCAGCTTTTGCTTCAAACGCAGCATAAATTACGGTATTCTTGGCAGCATAGTTCTTTACAGTTTTGGTAAGGCCCTGTTCTACTTTCATAAAAGCTTTTACTGCTTCTTTCGAGACGTTAAGAGCAAGCATGGCGGTGAGGATCAGATACATCATTCCGATCATCTTTTGCCGTGGCGATAGCCTTTCGTGAGCCATTTTTCAGTTAGTTTAGTTAATTATTAAAAAATGATATCACGTTATTTGACGTTCATAGCAGAAAGCATGTTCCCATAAACGCTGTTCAATGCAGTTAAGTTATCATTGAGTTTGGTAATCTGTTCACGGTACTTTTTGGTATCGCCTGCAGAATCAGAAAGATCTTTCAACAGACCCTGGATTCCCTTTGAGAGGGTGTCAGATTCTTTCATATTACTATTAGTTCCCTTGATCTGCAGTTCGTATGCAGCATTCAGGGCAGACAGGTTCTTGTTAAGAGACTCCAGCTGTTGCTGGTATGATTTTCCTCCCAGTTCTATTGTTGAAAGCGAATCAGCAATATTCTTATAATTTGAGCCAGTTTCATTTATAACTTTTGTGGTAGACTGGTATGAATCAGCCAGTTTGCCTAGTGATTCATCAGCAGTTTTGATTGTGTTTATGTATTTTGTTGAAGCAGCAGAAACGTCGCCCATAGCATTCATGGTAGCAGTTGCATCGCCAAGCTTTTTCATTCCTACCCCAAGCTTCTGAAAGAGTTCCGGCGTGATCTCAGATTTTTCAAGCATCTCATCGAATTTAGCAAGAGCAGCTGATCCGGCACCACCGCCGCCACCACCAGCAAAACCACCACCAGCAAAACCACCACCGCCCTGTGCTACTCCATGATACTTACCATGGGAGGGAAGTTCGGTTCCTTCTTCAGGAATTCCGGCTAATTCAGGATAAACAAGCGACCAGTCAACCTCTTCATGCAGTGGTTCGAAGGCTGAAAAGAAGAAAATAATTGATTCGGTGCAAAGGCCGACAGTAAGCATTTCTGTTGCAAAAACCCAATGGTTTATTTTAAAAAGTGCACCAATGATAACTACGGAAGCTCCTAAACCATAAAGTTTAGCAATGAAATTCTTCCAGCCACTGCTTTGAACTAATTCTGCTAGGTTCATATACCTGATTATTTTAAGGTTATTTTATTAATTTACTCCAATATAAGCTCTTACATTCCTGAATCCAACAAACGGTTTTGTGGAATCCTGATATTCGTAATCTCTTGAACCGCACTGAAGGAAGTATGCTACATCTTTCCATGAGCCGCCTCTGATTACCTTCCTTTTCAGTACCGGAGGATCTCCCGGTTTTGCATTATATTCAAAGTTTGGATTAAGGTCGTGCGTGAAAACATAGGCAGTGGGTGAATATGCAGTTGATGTCCATTCTGCAACGTTTCCGGCCATGTCGTACAGGCCATACTCATTAGGTTCGAAGGAACCACACTTTGCGGCATAAACAGCTCCGTCATCGATATAGTTTCCGCGCAAAGGTTTAAAGTTTGCAAGGAAGCAACCTATATAGTTACGGGTATATGGACCTCCCCATGGATACATAGAAAGATCGAGTCCACCTCTGGCTGCATATTCCCATTCTGTTTCAGTTGGCAATTTGTAAGCCTGAACATCGGGAACTCCCTGTTTTCTCAGAGCAGTGTTCATAAAATTGGTTCTCCATACACTGAATGCTCTTGCCTGTATCCATGAAACCCCGACAACAGGATAATCGTCATAGGAGGGATGCCAGAAATAAAGAGAAGCCTGTGGGTCATTGAAGGAATATGTAAAATCTCTGATCCAGCAAAGTGTATCGGGATAAACATTTACAGCATCACGCATAATGAAATTCTGACGACCGGTAACAGCTGATCTTACCCCTTCCAGACTTGAAACCTCTCCTTCATATTTCCCTGTACCCGCCTTATAATCATATTTATATGGCACTTTGGAAGCCTGCTGCAGATCAACCCAGAAGTAAGAATAAATAAGTTTCCTTGAATCAATTTCTTTCTGTCCATTAAACCTCTCTTCAGGTGGATAATACATCTCTTCAACAACTGCCTTTGTGTTTTCGTCCTTCATGTCAATTTTTTCCGACCAGTTAAGTTCTTTTGGTTCCAGAACATTGCCCTCTTTATCAACCACATAATAGTTGCGTCCTTCAATTCCTGCTTCTCCAAGTTTAGTCCTGAGGATAGAGTCGCGCACATAGAATACAAACTGACGGTATTTATTATTTGATATTTCAGTTTGGTCCATCCAGAAAGCTTCTACAGTAACTGATTTTTGAATGGTATTCATTGCGAAGAAAGCATCCTGATCACTTTGGCCCATGGTAAAATTACCAGCCGGGATAAATGCCATCTCCAAAGGTTCCGGCTCAAAAAACTTCTTTCTCCCCTGAACCCCTGTAAGCTCTCCATTATTAGAAGAACCACAACCACTTAACAGGATTGTTAGTATAAGACCAGCTAGGAATACCTTTTTCATAACGTTTTAGGATTTTATATTGCAAGTAAGTTAATTTTTTTTAATAATCATAAAAATCTAATACTTTTATATCTCATCGGGCTTTTACCCAGGCTCAGATCAAAACAATAGTTCACCATAAATTCATGCGAACCACTGGTGTTTTTCCGGATATCAGACATAGGGAAATCGTAAGCATATCCAATACGGATTCCATTAAAAAGTTCCACTCCAACCAACCCTGATAAAGCATCACCGGCTCTGTAGGAAACGCCACCCCATACTTTTTTATTGTATCTCACAAGAGCGTTGACAGAAGCCTGTGTTACTTTTCCGTCGCTCAACAGGAGAAGGGAGGGCAATAATTCAAGCGATGGATTAGGAAGCTGGATCGTATAACCGGCAGTTAAATAGTAATGCCGGCTGACATATGGTGTCCCTTTGGTGAACTTTATTTTTGGCTGGTTAAGATGTGTGACGGATATCCCTGCATAGTATTTATCCGTTCTGTAATAGGCCCCGACTGAGGCATCAAAAGCAACATAGCTTTCTTTATTTTCGGGAATTAATGGATCGCCTGCAGCAGGTGTAAATGAATCGCCCGAAGGGATCTGCCAGGCCGGTGCAATTGCTTTGTTCAGCATTCCGAGCATCACTCCGATTCCAAGCTTGCCAAGACCTAAATCCATCAGATATGAATAAGTGCCTGAAAGACTAATATCCTTATCAAATCCTGTATTGTCGCTTTCAACCACAAGTCCCACTCCGCTGCTGATCTTAAAGGGACTAACAGGAGCATTAACCATAAATGATGTGGTTGATGGCGCACCCTTAAACCCAATCCACTGCTGCCTGGTCATTGCTGTAGCACAGATCATGCCGGATATTCCTGCAACTCCCGGATTGTAAGTCTGTGTGCCAAACATATACAGGGTAGATACCGGATCCTGCTGAGAGAATCCATATCGTACCAGAAAAATTAAAAAAAGAAATGTAATTTTTAGTTTTTTCATTTCTTCAGTCAGATGGGCGTTACAAGTATGTTGAGTCAGTAAAATAAATAAAAATCTTAAAAGCAAACAAATTTACACTTATTTATTTAAGTATTATCAACAACTCTTTTCAAGCCCATTTGATTATAACGTTACCAATTGAAATTTGTTACAGGAAAAAGGAGAAAATTGATAAGTAGGATCAGGTTTTAAGTCTTTCGACAGCTTTTACCCACCTGTCGGGTACCTCATTGACATTAGCCTTGAGATAATCCTCATGCGAACACGCAACAAATTGAACATCATTTTGTTCTGTATGGATTTCAATCCACCATCTGTCAGTGAGATTACTCTTTATAAATATGAGATCATCTTCAAGGTCGCTTACTCTCACATGATACCTGATAAATCTCCCTGAATTACTTTCATTTAATGAGGGGGTTTCATATTGCTTCTGAGAGAAGCCTTCAAGGAAAAACCAGATTATCTGAGCCGCGAGTGCTGTGGTCTGAAACCTGATATCATAATCCGGATTAACATCGAAAAGTCCGAATACCTTCAGCCTGTCTGAAATACCTGCATACCTTGAAAGCAGACAGATCTCTTCTCCGTAAAAACCATTGGGAGAGGGACTGTAAGTTCCCGGCGCATCGGACTGCCTGACCGCTGAAATATCGAAAACTGCAACATCAGTATCACGTAGAAGGGGTTCTGTAAGATAGATAGCCTGTCTGACATCTCCTATCCTCACGAGCTCCGACCTTCGTCTGAGTAATCTGTTAATTACCTGCTGATCGTTAAGATAAGTCTGGTACCCAATATTGATGAAATGACTAAGAAACCGGTTACCATAAATTATATTATTAAGATAATTGAAGGAATCAGGTTCTTTTTTTTCTGTGTGGAAATCAATCCTTGAATCAACTGTTGCCAGTGTGTAATGCGTTTTGGAAATGGAAAAGCACCTGTCTATTGCAGTAACCAGAGCACTGCTGCCTCCTATTATCACAGGAAAGACTTTCTCGGAAATGAGGAACGTAAGAACATCAGTAAGACCGGCTAAGGTATCATTAAAAGTTACTCCGCTTTTCATATTGCCAAGATCAATTATCCTGGCTTTTCCAGGGAGGCGTGAAAGAGAGTAAAGCTGATCCCTGATAATGTCAGGACCTTTTGCTGAACCTGACCCCGGCGAATTCCTTCCATCCGGAACACCGATTAATGCGATCCGGAATCTTTTCAACTCTTTTATGGAGTTGTTTTCAGTATGTATGGTAAGATTGTGAGAAAATCCTGCAGAGCCTGTCATGTGTTCATAATCAGGCTTTTCAATGCCGACAGGGTTGAAATAATCGTTTAAGTCTACCATTTACTTCCCTCTGGGTGCTTTTTTAGGCTTATCATCACTTCCTATAATATTAATGCATTCTTCTTTTGTGAGCTTTGAAGCGTCACTCCCCTTTGGAATCCTGAAGTTCTTCTTGTCTTTAGTTATATATGGTCCATATCTCCCGTTAAGGACCATTATATCTCCATAATCTGTAATTACTTTTTGTTTATCAGTTTCAGTTTTTTCCTGAATTATCTCAATGGCCCTTTCCTTTGTTATGACATACGGGTCATCAATACCTTTTTTCAGAGAATAGAACTTATTCTTGTGTCTTATATATGGTCCGAATTTACCTATCCCTATTATCAGATCTTCACCTTCATAGTCACCTGCTGTCCTTGGAAGGCGGAACAGATTTAAAGCTTCATCAAGTGTAATGGTTTCAATAAGCTGGCTCTTGAGGAGGCTGGCAAATTTTGGTTTAGCATTTTCTGTCTGCTCCCCGATCTGAACTACAGGGCCATATCTTCCCATCTTAACTGAAACAGCTTCTCCTGTCTGAGGATGGTTACCAAGAAGTCTTGCCCCAGTTTTCTTGTTATTCTTTTCAAGACTGTTTTCTACAGTTTTATGAAATGCAGTATAAAATTTATCAAGCATTCCTGTCCATTTGAGATTTCCCTCGGCAATCTCGTCAAACTGCAATTCCACCTCGGCCGTAAAATGAAAGTCTACAATTTCCGAAAAATTTTCAACGAGGAAATCATTTACTATCATTCCGATATCTTTTGGAAACAGCTTTGATTTCTCCTTACCTGCCATCTCAATTTTGGAGGAAGAGGATATTTTACCCTTTACCAGTTCGATCGACCTGACTTTTCGTTTATCACCCGGCCGGTCTTCTTTGACAACGTAGCCCCTGTTCTGAATAGTCGAAATGGTGGGAGCATATGTTGATGGACGACCGATGCCGAGTTCTTCCAGCTTCTTAACCAGACTGGCCTCGGTATACCTGGGAGGAGGGGCTGTGAATTTTTCGGTAGCTGTCACGGTACTATAATATAAAGGCATCTCTTTTTTTACAGGAGGGATCACATATCTTTCTTCATCATGATTCTCGCTGTCTGCAGATTCGGAATAAACTCTGAGGAATCCATCGAATTTTATTACCTCTCCGGTTGCTGAAAAAGTTACAGGGGAATTGTTGAGTTCAATTCCGATACTGGTTCGTTCAACCAGTGCATCCGACATTTGTGAAGCTATGGTTCTCTTCCATATTAGCTCATAAAGCCTTTTTTCATTTTGATTACCTGTTATTGTGGGCTTATCGGGATACGAAGGTCTGATAGCCTCATGTGCTTCCTGAGCCCCTTTTGTCTTTGTCTTGAACTGACGTGTTTTTGAATACTTCTCGCCAAACTCTGCAATAATTGCTTCACGCGACTTGGCAATCGCAAGCTTTGAGAGGTTTGTTGAGTCAGTTCTCATATATGTGATCTTTCCTCCCTCATAAAGCTTCTGTGCAACTGACATTGTCTGCGCTACAGAAAAACCAAGCTTGCGGAAGGCTTCCTGCTGAAGCGTTGATGTCGTAAATGGAGGTGCCGGCGACCTTGTTCCGGGTTTGACTGAAATACTGGCAATTTTATAATTTGCACTACTGCATATTTCAAGAAATTTTAGAGCCTCCTCCTCCTTTGAGAATTTTTTAGATGCTTCGGCTTTCAGGATGATTCCTTCATCATCTTCAGAAAGAAGAAAAACTGCAGTTACCCTGAATGCCGATTCACTCTTGAATGAAATAATCTCTCTTTCCCTGTCAACAATTAGTCTTACGGCAACTGACTGAACCCTTCCGGCCGATAATGAAGGCTGAACCTTTTTCCAGAGAACCGGGGATATCTCAAAACCAACCAGACGGTCAAGTATTCTTCTGGCCTGCTGCGAGTTAACCAGGTTCATATCCACCAGCCTTGGTGTTTTAATTGCCTCAGAGATAGCCTCCTTTGTAATTTCGTGGAAGACAATTCTTTTTGTATTATTTGGATCAAGTTTTAGAACACTGATAAGATGCCAGGCAATTGCTTCACCTTCACGGTCTTCATCAGATGCGATCCAAATGTTCTTAGATTCCGCGGCATTTTTTTTAAGGTCACTGACAACTTTAGCTTTTTCTTTAGGGACCTCATAATCGGGAACAAATCCGTGTTTGATATCTATCCCGAGATTTTTTTTGGCAAGATCCCTGATGTGTCCGAAACTCGATACCACACGGAAATCCTTTCCCAGGAACTTTTCTATTGTTTTAGCTTTCGCAGGTGACTCAACAATTACCAGATTCTCGACCATCTCAGCGATATTTATTCTTTTTAAAATCTCGACAAAGTAAATCATTTAGGTACCAAACTTCAAAATAAACCGTTAAGATTCTTTATAATTTACTATTTTTGGACCAAACAACTGACTTGAAATGAAAGGCAATACTCAAAACAGAAAATACATTATACTGTTCTGGATTCTTTTCGCACTTCCCTTTGCTCTTGTCGCCCTTCTTTTTATTATGATATCTAAGGAAATGCTGGGTCCAATGCCCTCTTTCAGCGATCTTGAAAACCCGAAGAACAAGCTGGCTGCTGAAGTTTATTCTGAAGACGGAATCTTACTCGGAAAGTATTACCAGCAGAACAGAACATGGACTAACTATAATGAAATCACGCCCTATGTGGTTCAGGCTCTTATTGCCACTGAAGATATCAGGTATTACAGACACTCGGGAATTGATATCCGTGCTCTCGGAAGAGCTTTCGTCGGTTTTATTACAGGAAAAAACAAAGGAGGAGGAAGTACTATTTCACAACAGCTGGCAAAGCAACTTTACCCCAGAGACACAGCAAGAGTATCATCAATTGTAAAAAAAATAAAATTAGCTGTATCTAAATTTAAGGAATGGCAGACTGCGATAAAGCTCGAAAGAAGTTATACCAAGGAAGAAATTATAACAATGTACCTGAATATCTTTGACTTTATTAATAATGCAGCCGGAATCAGGTCGGCATCCAAAGTCTACTTCAATACCACACCCGATTCACTTAATATTCAGCAGGCTGCAGTGCTTGTGGGGATGCTTAAAAACTCAGTAGTGTATAACCCTGTCAGGGATTCATCCCTCATGCTGGGCAGAAGGAATATTGTCATTTCCCAGATGGCTCATTATGGCTACCTCAGTAATGCAGTTGCAGACTCAGTCAAAAAGCTGCCGATTGGAGTTGATTACAGGATGGAGGATCATAACTCAGGTCTTGCAACTTATCTAAGGGAATACATCCGTACGACGATGATCAGATCTAAACCGGAAAGGAGATTCTTCTATTCCCAGGAACAGTACGAGGACGCTGTCTGGCAGTGGGACAACAATCCTCTCTACGGCTGGTGCAGGAAGAATAAAAAGCCTGATGGTTCCAACTATAATATTTACAACGATGGACTGAAGATCTACACAACCATCGATTCCAAGATGCAACAATATGCCGAAGAGGCTGTTGCCGAGCATCTTTCAAAGAATATCCAGCCTGCCTTCTACCGTGATACGAAAGACCCCAGGGAATATAAGCACCCCCCTTATTCAAACGACCTGACTACTAAGGAGATCGATGAAATTATATTGAGAACGGTTAAAAGTTCAGAAAGATACAGGAACCTGAGAAATGCAAAAATGTCAGAAGATTCAATCATGATTTCATTTAATACTCCTGTAAAAATGAAATTGTTCTCGTGGAAAGGAGACAGGGACACAGTTTTAACACCTCTCGATTCTATAAAATACTATAAATATATAATGCGTTCCGCTTTCATGGTAGAAGATCCTCATTTTGGCTATGTTAAAGCTTATGTCGGAGGGCCGGATTTCAGATATTTTAAATATGATGCTGTTTCAGAACAGAAGAGACAGATCGGCAGTACAGTCAAACCCTTTCTTTACACACTGGCCATCCAGGACGGCATGTCGCCCTGTTATGAGGTTGCAAATATTCCACAAACATTTGATATGGGCGATACAGTTCCATATATTCCAAAAAGTACTGGTAAAAAGGAGGATATCGGGAAAATTGTTACTTTAAAGTGGGGCCTTGCCAAATCGGAAAATAATATATCAGCATGGCTGATGAAACAGTTCGGTCCCGACCCTGTGGTAAATCTTATGCACAGACTTGGTATCAGAGGCTATATCCCTTCTGTGGTTTCACTGTTTCTGGGTCCCGTTGACGTTAAACTTGAGGATATGGTGGGTGCGTATGGAACATTTGCAAACAAAGGGGTTTACACCCGGCCGATGTATGTGACACGAATCGAGGATAAAAACGGTAATATAATTTCGAAATTTACCCCTAAGATAGAAGAGGTCATAAGTGAAGACCAGGCATTCCTGATGCTTGATCTTCTGCAGGGAGTTGTAAAAATAGGTTCCGGCATAGGGATCAGATATGAGTATAAACTTTTGAACCAGATAGGCGGAAAAACAGGTACAACACAGAATCATGGCAACGGCTGGTTCATGGGTGTTACTCCCAACCTGGTCGGGGGTGTATGGAGCGGATGGGAGGACCAGAGTATCCATTTCAATTCCCTGGGGGAGGGTCAGGGAGCAACAATTGCCTTACCGATATTTGCTATTTTTTTACAGAAAATTTATGCAGATCCACATTTTGGGATAATGGAAACAGATGTGTTTGAACGTCCTGCAGGGTTTACACAGGAGCTCGATTGCGACAAGTTGAAAAAAGCGACCAATAAACGAACCAACTATCTGAAGAAGTACTGATTTGCTATCCGAACAATAACTTAACAAGAGTTTCAATTTTGCCAACCGGAATGACTTTTATTCCGGTTTCTTTTGTCTGAATATTCCGGTGATACTTTGAAACATAGATTTTGGAGAATCCCATCTTCCCGGCTTCTCTGATCCTTTGCTCAATTCGTGAAACAGGCCTTATCTCACCCGATAGTCCTGCTTCTCCTGAAAAACAGACGTCGCGGTCAATAGGTATATCAAGATTCGACGAAAGAACGGAACTTAATATTGCCATATCGATTGCCGGATCGTTCACTTTTATTCCGCCGGCGATATTTAAAAATACATCCTTGACTGCCAGTCTGAAACCGGCTCTTTTTTCCAGTACCGCAAGCAGCATATTTAACCGCCGGATGTCGAAACCGGTAGAGCTCCTCTGCGGTGTACCATAAACCGCGCTGCTAACCAGCGCCTGTGTCTCGATGAGAAAGGGTCGCAGACCATCAACCGTCGCTGCAATTGAAATACCGCTCAGAGGTTCATCGTGCTGATTTATAAAAAGTTCCGAAGGATTGTCCACTTCCCGTAAACCTGATTCAAGCATTTCAAAAATTCCCAATTCGGAAGTGGAACCAAATCTGTTTTTTGCAGGTCTTAATATCCTGTACACATAATTATTGTCGCCTTCAAAGTAGAGCACTACATCAACAATATGTTCCAGTACTTTTGGTCCGGCCAGGGTACCGTCTTTGGTTATATGACCTATAAGGAAAACCGGGATCCCGGTAATTTTTGAATATTTAAGAAGCTGGGCTGCACATTCCCTGACCTGCGATACTGATCCGGCAGACGATTCCAGCATTCCGGTCTGAATAGTCTGGATCGAGTCTATTATTATCAGCCCCGGCTTAATACTTTCAGAGTGGGTGAGGATACTTTCAAGTTCTGTTTCACTCAGTATGTAACATTCCGGATTATTCTTTTTAAGTCTTTTGGCTCTGAGACTTATTTGCTCCTCGCTCTCTTCGCCCGAGACATAGAGGATTTTCTTGCCTTTCATTGCCAGGGCTAGTTGCAGAGCCAGTGTCGATTTACCTACACCTGGCTCACCTCCCAGCAGGATAAGTGAACCGCCAACCATCCCTCCACCCAGGATCCTGTCGAGTTCCGCAAGCCCTGTTTTTTGCCTTGATTGTTCGTCGGATTTAATATTATCGAGGAGTTCCGGTTTTTTCCTCTCCTGTTCGATCTTGAATGAAGTCTCTCGCGATGAGGCAGGGGTAATTATCTCCTCATGATAGGTATTCCATTCCCTGCAGGAAGGGCAACGCCCGATCCATTTTGAGGATTCGGCCCCGCAATTCTGACAGACATATACGCTTTTGGACTTAGCCATATTAGCGGATTTTCATGCGGTTGGGGGGTCAATCAAATCCTGTGGGATCAGCGGGGCTATCTTCTGCCCTTTTCTTACAAGTGCATAAAATGAAATTATACCCAGAAAAGCACCAAACAGCAACTGCGATTCATGAGCCAGTATTGCATATACCATACTGTCTTCAGGACTTATGCCGTAAACAACCATTAGAGCCCTTGATATAAATAGATGAAAGGCACCTATTCCGCTTTGTACAGGTGCAGACATTGCAAGTCCACCAACTACAAGCAGGAAAATGCCATCAGAAAGATCAAGATGCGATGTACTCTTAACGGCAAATACTACCACCCATGTCATTAAAATATAATTGATCCAGATAAATACCGTATGAAAGATGAATTCCCATTTTCTTTCAATTTTTGTTATTGTTTTCAATCCCTGGACTATTCCTCTTGCCATGCTGAAAAATTTGGCAAAGAATCTTATTTTTATGAGCCTGCGTCTGTATACAAAAAGGAAAACCAGAGTCAGTATTCCTATGAATGACAGAATTGCCCAGAAAATCCAGGCTACCCCAAAAATATCTGATAGCTTTTGCTGGAGGCCCACGTAGACATTATTATATAGAAATGGCCCGACAATTTTTCCGTCAACGATAATCATCAGTACCATTATAATAAGAAGCGATAAAATATCTATGCTTCTTTCAATAACGACAGTACCAATCAACTGGTCGACAGGTATCTTTTCTTTCTTACCCAGAGCCACGCATTTTGAAACTTCACCAATCCTCGGAAGTGCGATATTGGCAAGGTAGCCGGTCATCATGGAATAAAAAGCGTTTTTGAACGAGGGTTTATATCCCAGCGGATTAATGAGAAGAACCCATCTCCGTGCCCTGCTTATATATGCCAGAACCGCAAAGAATATCGAGGCAACCAGCCACAGGTAATTTGCTTCCCTCAGTCCCTTCCCCAGGTCAGTAATTTTTATGTTCGAGAAAGCCAGCCAGAGCAACAGCAATCCGACTAAGAGAAAAGCAAGAAACTTAAGTATCTGTATTATTGTTTTTTTCAAACTCAGATCAGTTTATTGGTATTTGTATCAGGGAAGACAATATGTGGTTTAAAAGACCTGGCTTCATTAAATTCAAGAGTGGCATAGGATATAATAATCACCACATCACCAACGACCACCTTACGGGCGGCTGCTCCGTTAAGGCAAATACTTCCGGAACCTCTCTTCCCTTTTATTACATATGTATCCAGACGTTCGCCGTTATTGATATTGACAACCTGAACCTTCTCATTTTCAATAATATTGGCAGCATCCATCAGATCCTCATCAATTGTGATGCTTCCGATATAGTTAAGGTTTGCTTCTGTAACAGAAGCATTATGAATTTTCGATTTTACAACTTCAATTAACATACCTGATCTTTCGACTGATTGCGATGCAAAGTTAATTAACCTTTTCATTCATAGCAATGAAATTTCAATATTATCAATTAACCTGATCTTACCAGCCCTGACTGCAATGCATGCGAAATATTTTCTGTCGGGCAGAACCTCATTTTTCCTGTGTATTGTTACCAGTTCTCTGTCGTCAGCTATTTCGAAGTATTCAACACTGAAACCCGGGATCCGGTTTATTGTGTTTATAACATAATCCTTTATTTCTGCAATGTCATTTGTTTTAGCAAGTTCAACAGCCTCTGAAATCGCAGAGAAAATAATGCCGGCATTTTTCCTTATTCCGGTTTCAAGCAACTGATTTCTACTGCTCATCGCCAGACCATCGGTTTCCCTTATTATAGGGCAACTTATGATGTTTATCTTATAATCTCTTTGCCTGACAAGTTCCCTTACAATTGTCAGCTGCTGAAAATCCTTTTGTCCGAAGTAGGCAATGTCGGGTCTGACTATATCGAATAGTTTGGTCAATACCTGTCCGACTCCATTGAAGTGGCCAGGTCGTTGCGATCCCTCCATTACCTTGTCGAGGTTGCCAAAATCAAAGATCCTTGTCTCCTCCTCAGGGTAGATTTCCTCTACCGGGGGAGTGAATACGATATCTTTTTCACGCAGTAGTTCAGAAAGCATTTCAATATCTTTTTCAATCGGACGGGGATAGTTCTTTAAATCCTCCTTGTCATTAAACTGAGTGGGATTCACGAAAATACTGACTGTCACAATCGGACAATCATTTGTTGCCCGGTCGACCAGCGACAGATGGCCCCTATGCAATGCACCCATTGTAGGTACAAATCCTGAAGGCGACAGATCGAAATTCTTCAGATGACTACGTAGATCCCTTTTAGTAAACACTCTTTTCATATTGAAAATTTATACAAACCTAATTGATTTTTTTTTACTATCTTTGCACGTTATAACGAAATGGTATATCCAGGCAGGTTAAATGGAAAGCAGGAAAGTTTTATTCATTTCACAGGAAATCACTCCATATTTAGCTGAAACCAGATTATCAAAAATAGGAAGATTTCTTCCGCAGGGGATTCAGGAGAGGGGAAAGGAGATTCGTACTTTTATGCCGAGGTATGGTTGCATCAATGAAAGAAGGAACCAATTGCATGAGGTGATCCGGCTTTCGGGTATGAATCTGATAATTGATGATACCGACCACCCGCTGATCATTAAAGTTGCATCAATACAATCTGCAAGGATGCAGGTTTATTTTATTGATAATGACGACTATTTTCAGAGGAAACATATAATAAGTGACGCCGCTGGTCGTGAATTCGAAGACAATGATGAAAGAGCCCTGTTTTTTGCAAGAGGAGTGATAGAGACAGTGAAGAAACTGAGATGGGCCCCCGATATTGTTCACTGCCATGGCTGGATGACTGCTCTTGTTCCGGTTTACCTGAGAAATATTTATAATGACGATCCTCTCTTCCACAACTACAAAATTGTTTATTCTATCTACAATAATGATTTTAAAAACCCGTTTAGATCATCGTTCGCCGATAAACTCCGTTTTGACGGTATAGATGGTGAGAATCTCAAGCTTGTTAAAAAACCTGATTTTGTAAACGTTTCTAAACTGGCTATAAAATACTCTGACGGGATTATAATCGGTAGCGAGGATATAAATAAAGATCTGACAAAATACCTTGAATCCATCGACAAGCCTGTTCTGCAGTATCAGGATGAATCGAAATATGTTGATGCCTATAATGATTTCTATGACAAGATTCTATCGTAATTCCAAACTTTATAACAGATTAAATTCTGTCTCTTTTCACAATTCAGCCATTATCTTCTCATCAGCACTTCTTATAGTGTTGTTTTCCATTACTGCATGTGAAGAAAAGCCTACAATTATCGGATCAGGCCTTCTTCCCGGATCAGATTTTGTAAATATAAAGACCGATACCTCAATACATGTCGAGGCTTATACCCTTTTTTCAGACAGTGTAGTAACAAATTCCCGTACATTGTCATACCTTGGAAGCTTTAGTGACCCTTATTTTGGCGAATCAAAAACCGATTTCGTTGGACAGTTCAGGTTAGATACTGCCTGGACCAGCGATGTGGTGGCTCAGATTGATTCAGTAAAGCTATTTATAGCTCTTTCAGGCGCCAAAGGGAAGCTCGATTCAACAACTATTCATAAAATAAAGATTTTTGAAATTGACGAAATCCTTAATTCTACCGATAAATACTATTCGAATCGGGAACCTGATACTCTGTTAACAGGAGCGCTGATGGCAACAGTTTCCCTGCCCGTTATAACTAACGATACCTCTCAGTCATATTCAATCAGGCTTGACAACAATTCATTCGGCGCCCATCTTTTAAGAGACCCGGCAAGCTTATCCCAGGACAAGAACGGAAATCCATTTAAATCCTTCTTTAAAGGGGTGTATGTTACTATGGTGGATTCCCCTAATCCCGTTCTTCTTGCTCTGGACTGGTCTACAGCACAATCGACCCCTTTTGGAATAACTGTATATTATGTTAATTCACAGGGAACCTCCAAATTTTTTAACTTCATAATCAGGTCAACCAGTGTAAGATACAACAGATATACTCATAAGTACGCTAAAGCCACATCTCCTTACAAGCTGGATACCGCACGTATTATTAAGAGGATGAGAGATTCCCTGATCTACCTTCAGGCCTTTAACGGAGTGCATCCACAAATACAATTTCAGGGACTCAAAGCCATTAAAGGTCAGTTCTGGGATTCAGTTAAAAACATTCCCATCGGGTCTGTTAACAAAGCCAGATTAACGTTTTCTGTCTTCCTCGATGAAAGTACTTATACCACAACGACTGTTCCCACGCAGATATTTATGAAATATATTAAATCAGATACTGCACAATATATTGTACCCGATTACCAGGTGAGTCCTAGTTTTTTTGACGGAGTCTTCAATTCAACAAATAAGACTTTCTCCTTCAACCTTGCCTCATTTATGCAGGAATATTTCAAGGGAAATATCATTGATCCGGTCGTATATATGTATTATCCCGAAGGAGAGTTTAGAAATGTAATCCTGAAGGCCAATAACAGTCGTTCTCCTGTTAAATTTGAATTTGTCTATACTAAGTTCTAGATTTGGTGAAACAAAAGAGATTATTGAAAGTTTTAGTAGTATAATACCTTTATAATCATGTGTGGAATAATTGGATACATAGGTTCAAAACCTGCCCGTGAAATTGTATTGACCGGACTTAAACGGTTGGAATACAGGGGATATGATTCAGCGGGTATCGCCTTGCTTAACGGCGAAACCAGGATCTTCAAATGCAAAGGAAGAGTAAAGGAACTTGAAGAGATAGTGAATAAATCCGATTTTAATGGAAACATTGGAATTGGTCATACCCGTTGGGCAACACATGGAGAGCCAAATGAGGTTAATGCTCATCCTCAGATTTCGTATGAGAATAATTTTATCGTTGTGCATAATGGTATTATTGAAAACTATGCAAGATTAAAAAAACACCTGGAAAGCCGGGGAATAAAATTCAAAAGCCAGACTGATACAGAAGTCCTGGCGAATCTTATTGAGCATCTTTACCTGGAAGGAGATCTTACTGCTGAACAGGCTATTACAATGGCTCTTAACAGAGTAGAAGGAACCTACGGTCTGGTAATAATCTGCAATAAAGAACCTGATAAATTGTTTGCTGCCAAAAAAGGCAGTCCCCTGGTCATCGGTGTCGGAGATGGAGAGAACTTTATCGCCTCCGATGCTACACCTATTGTTGAGTATACTCAGAGGGTAATATATCTGAAGGACGATGATATTGCAATAATAAAGAAGGATGAACTGATCCTGAAAACCTTGAAAAGTCAGGCTGTCAAACCTGATGTTCAGGAGCTGGATCTGAAAATAGGGGAAATTGACAAGGAAGGCTATGCTCATTTTATGCTTAAGGAGATTTTTGAACAGCCACATGCAATCCATGACACTTTCAGAGGGCGTGTATTTCCTGATCATACCGGAATCAGGCTGGGGGGCCTTCATAATGTTTTTGATCAGATAACCAGTGCAGAGAGAATAGTAATAATTGCATGCGGTACATCCTGGCATGCTGGCCTGCTTGGTGAATATATTTTCGAGGAGTATACCAGAATCCCTGTTGAGGTAGAATATGCATCCGAATTCAGATACAGGAACCCGATTATAAAAAAAGGCGATATAGTTATTGCCATCAGCCAGAGCGGTGAAACTGCCGATACGCTTGCAGCTATCAAGCTCGCTAAAGAAAAGGGAGCAACGGTTTTTGGCATTTGCAATGTGGTGGGGTCGAGTATCCCCCGTGAAACAGACGCCGGTGTTTATACTCATGCGGGACCTGAGATCGGAGTAGCCTCAACCAAAGCTTTTACAACCCAGGTAACAGTTCTGGCAATGATGGCATTTGAAATCGGATACAAAAAAGGAATAATATCTGACCAACAATACCACGAACTGATTACAGAACTTGTATCTATTCCTTCCAAGATCGAAAAAGCTCTGATGGTAAATGACCAGGCTCTTGCACTGGCAAAAATTATCCAGGACTCCCGTAATGCACTTTACCTGGGTCGGGGTTATCTCTTTCCTGTAGCGCTTGAGGGCGCCCTGAAACTTAAAGAGATATCCTATATTCATGCTGAGGGATATCCTGCCGCGGAGATGAAACACGGTCCCATTGCCCTTATTGATAAAAATATGCCTGTGGTGGTGGTGGCAACAAAAGATAATACATATGATAAGATCATCAGCAATATACAGGAGATCAAAGCCAGGAAGGGAACCGTAATTGCAATAGTCTCCGAAGGCGATGATGTTATCAGTAAAATTGCCGACCATGTTCTTGAAGTCCCTGATACACTGCCAGCTTTCTCGGGGCTTCTGGCTGTGATCCCGTTACAGCTTCTTTCTTATCATATTGCCGTTCTCAGAGGGTGTGATGTGGACCAGCCCCGAAACCTTGCAAAATCCGTTACCGTGGAGTAACCGGTAGGGCGGATTAATAATGAGCATATTATCGGATTATAAGCCAATTGCCGACACTGACATTCAGGTACTTCTGTCCAACAGTTGTACGTGTGACAACTGGAACGATATAGAAACAAAACAGGGATTCGATCCCCGGAAATGCCGGAACGTTCATTTTTCCGGAAAAGTAAAACTCGGGCTCTTCAGAAAATCTTTTACCGACGATTCAGGAGTTGTATTAAATTCAGGCATAATGAATGCCAAAATTCACAACTGTACAATCGGCGATAATGTATTGATATATAATGTCGGTGATTACATCGCTAATTATACGATAAGGAATGATGTTATAATAAGGAATTGCGGCAGGATTTGTACAGAAGGGGTCTCTTCATTTGGTAATGGAACTATGGTAGCGGTACTTAGTGAAGAGGGAGCAAGGGCAGTAAGAATATGGGACAACCTTTCAGCTCATCAGGCATATATAGTTGCAATGCACAGACACAGACCAGCTGTGGTTAGGATACTTGACCGGCTGACGATGGAATATGCTGAACTTGTAAGTTCGGATACCGCGATAATCGGCGAGAATTCCAGCATAATAAATTGCAGTGATATAAAAAATATGAAAATTGGCCCTTATACACATATTGACGGGGCAATGAAACTAAATGACGGATCTGTAAACAGCTGCCGGGAGGATCCGGTATTTATAGGCCCTGGTGTTATAATGGAACATTTCATTGTTTGTTCTGGCTCAAGTGTAACAGATTCCACTATTATTGATAAATGTTTTATCGGACAAGGGTGTGTTCTGAGTAAGCATTTTTCGGCAGAAAACTCCCTTTTCTTTGCCAACTGCAGAGGATTTCACGGCGAAGCCTGTTCAATTTTCGCTGGTCCTTTCACTGTTACACATCATAAGTCAACATTATTAATTGCTGCGATATTCTCTTTCATGAATGCCGGAAGCGGCTCCAATCAGAGCAATCATATGTATAAGCTTGGTCCGGTTCATCAGGGAATAGTTGAAAGAGGATCGAAGACATCCAGCAATTCCTATCTTGTCTGGCCGGCTCACATTGGCCCTTTTACTCTTATTATGGGCAGGCATACTAAAAATATTGATGCCTCATCTCTGCCTTTTTCATATCTTATTGGAACCAATTTTGAAAGTGTGGTTGTGCCCGGAATAAACCTCCACAATGTAGGAACAATGCGTGATGCAGAAAAATGGCCCCTGAGAGATGTAAGAAAAGATCCACATCTGTTAGACCATTTAAATTTCAATCTGTTAAGTCCATATACAGTCAGGAAGATGATAAAGGGACGGGATCTTCTGAAACAGCTTAAGAAAGAGACCGAACCTGTTTCAGGATATTATTCTTTCAACAATATGAAGATTAACAGCCATTCGATTGAGAGAGGTATACAACTTTATCAGACAGGAATAGATAAGTTTCTCGGGAACACACTGATAGAAAAACTGGAAGCAAGTAATTTTCATACAAGTGAAGAACTCGGGAACGAGCTCACGGCAGATAAGTCAAATGGGCCCGGGGAATGGTCAGATCTGGCAGGACTGTTTATCCCGGGAAAAGAACTAGATGAACTACTGGATGAAATTGAGACCGGAAACATCAAATCGGTTGCGGCTCTTTCATCCATTTTTGAAAAGATCCACAAATCATATTTTGACTGGGCCTGGGCCTGGGCAGCTGACACATTGGAACAGGAAGTCGGGAAACCTTTGAATAAGTTCAATTTAAATGATATTATACAAATTGTTGAAAGGTGGAAAAAAAGCGTCCTGTCTCTTGATAATTTTCTTCTTGAAGATGCCGCGAAGGAGTATAATCTCTCGTCAATGACAGGATTTGGTGTTGATGGCAGTGAAAAGGACAAACAGATGGACTTTGAAGAGGTGAGGGGCAATTTCGAATCAGACAGGGTAGTAAGCAAGATCCGTGATCATATTAAAATCAAGTCGGCTCTTGGTGATGAATTGATTGAAAGGATTAAAAAGATAAGTACGTCAGGATGACTCCTGTATTCAGCACATCTTAATTCCCCTCCCTGGAGGGACAAAGTAACTAATTCACCTCTTGAGGGACTAGATAGCGAATTCCCCCCTTGAGGGGGGCAGGGGGGTGTAACCATCTCAATATGACCAGAAATCAGCGACAAAGGAAGTTGGAATTATAGGGAATTACAATAGTTACATTTCTGGACAAAAACATAAAACAAGATCTGAACGATGTTCTGAGAATACTGGAGAAATGTGTCGAGGAAAGGTCGTTCAAGAAAGAAAAAACACCCCCCTGCCCCCCCTCAAGGGGGGAATTTACCATGCAAGATTTTTCAGTAAAGGATTAACTAATTCCTCACTTGAGGGGATTTTAAGAGCATCTTTTCCGATTAACCCGCAATTAGCCACGGCAGCTTTCTTTGACCGACGAAGCTTTAGCGTAGTTATTAGCGAAGGTGGCCTGATCCTTCTTATCTTTTAACATACTGCTTGTCATAATACTTTTCATAATCGCCGGAAAGAACCCCGTCCATCCATTTCTGATTGTTCAGATACCAGTCAACAGTTTTCTCCAGGCCATGCTCAAAATCGAGAGAGGGAGCCCAACCAAGATCCCGGGTTAATTTTGATGAATCAATTGCATACCTCAGATCGTGTCCTGCTCTGTCTTTCACGTAAGTAATCAGTTTTTCGGATGATCCTGGTTCCCTTCCGAGCTTTGAATCCATAATCATGCAAAGCAATCTGACCAGATCTATGTTTTTCCACTCATTCTCACCTCCGATATTATATGTTTCACCCATAATACCCTTGTGAAAGATAAGATCGATAGCAGAAGCATGATCTTCAACAAAAAGCCAGTCCCTGATGTTTTCCCCCTTTCCGTAGACCGGTATGGGCTTATTGTTCTTTATGTTGTTTATTGCCAGAGGAATTAGTTTTTCGGGAAACTGATTTGGCCCGTAATTATTGGAACAGTTAGAAATTACTACAGGCAGCCCAAATGTATTATTATAAGCTCTTACCATGTGGTCGGAGCTTGCTTTTGATGCTGAATAAGGACTCTTTGGATCATAAGAGGTAGATTCTGTAAATAATCCATCAGGTCCCAGAGTGCCATAGACCTCGTCTGTGGAAATGTGATAGAACAGTTTATCCTCTTTATTATTCTGCCAGTTGGCAATTGCCGCATTTAACAGGTTCACGGTACCTACAATATTTGTAAATACAAACTCATCAGGGCCGGTTATAGACCGGTCAACATGCGATTCAGCTGCAAGATGGATAACACCGTCAAAATTGTACTTATTGAATAGCTCAAAAACCCCTGGTTTATTAACAATATCTACTTTCTCAAAAAAATAATTCTTTTTTGTATCAATATCTGCCAGGTTCTCAAGGTTGCCGGCATAGGTAAGTTTGTCGGCATTAACAATGATGTATTCCGGATATTTGTTCACGAATCTCCTTACAACGTGTGAACCTATAAACCCGGCTCCACCGGTAATCAGAATGGTTTTTTTCATTTCTGTATTTCCTTATTTCCATGTTTCCTGATTTCCTTTTCCCAATTCCATGCTGTCTTCATGCACTCATCGAGTGAATAAATGGTTTTCCATTTCAGTTCTTTGTTTGCCAGAGCAGGATCGGCCCATATCTTAACAATGTCTCCCTGCCTTCTTCCGGTTATTTTATAGTTCAGTTTTACACCGGTGGCCCTTTCAAATGAATGAATTGCTTCAAGAACCGACACTCCTTTTCCGGTTCCCAGGTTAAATACTTCAAAATCCTTTTTGTTTATCTTTTCAATAAGCCTTTTAACTGCAAGGACATGTGCTTTTGCCAGATCTGAAACATGAAGATAATCCCTGATACACGATCCGTCAGGTGTATCATAATCATTTCCAAATACCTTCAGCTCATTTCTTAAGCCTATGGCAGTCTGGGTTATAAATGGCACAAGGTTTTCGGGAATCCCTCTCGGTAGTTCACCGATCAATGCAGAAGGATGGGCTCCGATTGGATTAAAATATCTCAGAGAAATTGCATTTATTTTTTTAGTACTGAATGTAGTATCCCTGATTATCTCTTCACAGATCTGTTTAGTATTTCCATAGGGAGATGTAGCTGGTTGAAGGGTGGCATCTTCATCAACGGGAAGCTTTTCGGGCTGACCATATACGGTGCAGGAAGAGGAGAAAACAATATTCCCGGCGTTATAGCTTCTCATTGCGTCGAGAAGATTTATTAGCGAGACAAGATTGTTATGGTAATACTCAAGAGGTTTGTTGACTGATTCACCGACTGCTTTATAAGCGGCAAAATGGATAACTGCGGTGATATCTTTGTTCTCTTTGAAAAACAGATCGGTCTTTTTCTTATCGCAAAGATCAAAAATCTCAAGTTTTGGTCTGGTACCTGTAATCTTCTCTATTCTGTCAACAACTTCTGCTTCTGAGTTATAGAGGTTGTCAATAATTACTACATCATACCCCTCTTCTATAAGTTCGACAGCTGTATGTGAGCCAATATACCCTGTTCCTCCGGTGACAAGGATTTTCATTTTCATCACAGACTCCAGTATGTGAGGTTATTAATCTTTCCGCGCAGAATTCCTTTCACATCAACGACTATTCCTGATTCACTGAGAAGAGGAGTAAAGAAATCTTCGTTAAGACCAAGGTATTCCTTATGACTTACTGCCACAATGACTGCATCATATTTTCCTGAAGGAGCTTTAGCCAGTTCTATTCCATATTCCTCTTTTACCTGATGTGAAGTGACGCCAGGGTCGATAATATCGACAGAAAGGCCAAAATCGTTAAGTTCATTTATCACATCAACTACTTTTGAGTTGCGTATATCAGTCACATCCTCCTTGAATGTAATTCCCATAATCAGAACCCTGGCCCCTTTAAGACTTTTACCCGATGCTATTAATTTTTTGACAGTCTGTTTACCAATATATCTTCCCATACTGTCGTTTACAAACCTTCCGGAATCGATTATCTGAGGATGATAACCAAGTTCTTTTGCCTTGTATGAAAGGTAATAAGGATCCACACCAATACAGTGGCCGCCAACCAGACCCGGATAGAATTTTAAAAAATTCCATTTGGTGTTGGCTGCTTCGAGAACCTCAAAAGTATTGATATCCATTCTGTTAAAAATGATGGACAGCTCGTTCATAAAAGCTATGTTGATATCGCGCTGCGTATTTTCAATGATCTTGGCTGATTCGGCTACTTTGATGGATGTGGCTCGGAAGATACCGGCTTCAATTATCAACTCGTAAGTTTTTGCGATCTCTTCGGCAGACTCTGCATCACATCCGCTCGTAACTTTTACAATTTTTGTCAGAGTATGTTTCTTGTCACCCGGATTAATCCTTTCCGGTGAGAACCCCACCTTAAAATCGGTACAATATTTTAAACCCGAGAATTTTTCCAGAACGGGTACACAATCTTCTTCCGTGCAACCCGGGTAAACAGTTGATTCGTAGACAACATAGTCACCTTTTTTCAATATCCTGCCCACTGATTCAGTCGCTTTCATAACAGGAATAAGATCAGGAAGATTATGTTTATCGGTTGGTGTAGGAACAGCAATTATGTGGAAGGAGGCTTCTTTAAGATCTTCGGGATTACTGGTAATTTTGATATCAGTATTTTCGAAACTTTCAGGGGGAAGCTCATTACTTGGATCAATACCTTTTTTCATAAGTTCAACCCGTTCGGGTTTGATATCAAACCCTACAACCTTGATTTTTTTTGCAAACTCCAGAGCAATAGGAAGGCCAACATAGCCGAGTCCAATGACTGATAGCTTTGTTTCTTTATTAATCAGCTTATTATACATTTGTTAAAGTTTTTTCAATATTGGATGATATTCACCTTTGTTACCAACCGGTTTTGTATTTCTTATCGTATAAACTGTTTCAACAGACTGTCTTGCATCCTGCAACCCGTGCCCATTTCCGGCAAGAATTTCAGAATATGAGAATGTATGAAGATCAGTAAAACCTTCACTGAACTCAATCTCTTCACCATCAACTGTAATAGATCTGTAAGTTCTTTTACCCTTAACTTTCACCATCTGAGGAATATCGTTATAATCAAGGCTCAGGAACCATCTTATTCTTGCGTTTTCCAGTTCGAGAAATCCTGAAGCTTTATTCTGTTCGGAAAGATGAACAATATTTGTTTTGGTATTGCCGAAAATCCATCCGAGCATGTCAAAGAAATGGACCCCTATATTGGTTGCCACACCTCCTGATTTCTGAATATCTCCTTTCCATGAGACATTATACCAGTTACCACGGCTGGTAATGTAAGTCAGGTCAATGTCATGGATCTTATTTTTCGGGCTGTTTCTGATTTTCTCCCTGAGTTCAAGTATTTTAGGATGCAGCCTGAGCTGGAGGATGGTATAAACCCTGCGGCCGGTCTCATTTTCGATTTCCTGGAGGGCATCTATATTCCATGGATTCAGTACAATCGGCTTTTCACAAATAGCATCCGCTTTATGTCTGAGCGCGAATCTGATATGTGAGTCGTGAAGGTAATTTGGGGAACAAATGCTTACATAATCTATTTTGGTTCCTGTTCTTTTGAGTTTATCAAAATGTCTGTCAAATCTTTCGAATTCGACAAAAAAGTCGCTTTCAGGGAAATAGCTGTCAATTATGCCAACACTGTCAAATTTATCGAGACATGCAAGAAGATTATTTCCGGTATCTTTAATTGCTTTCAGGTGCCTGACTGCAATATACCCGGCCACACCGATCAATCCGAAATTCTTTGAGGTCGAATTCATAAAATCTTTCTTTTTAGGGGCATAAAACTACTAAATAATTTTAGAAACTTTGCCATCCTGCAGTAAATAGGTTTCACCGCTTTCGGGACATTTTGCCCTTCCCGAATGATCGAAAGAAAGTTTATGTCCGAATTCACTCATCCATCCTGATTGCCTGGCCGGATTACCAACAACAAGAGCATAAGGTTTTACATCTTTCGTCACTACTGCACCGGCACCAACAAATGAGAAATATCCGATTTTGTTGCCACATACAATCGTTGAATTTGCCCCTATCGAAGCCCCTTTTTCAACGATGGTTTCCAGGTATTGATCCTTACGTATAATAGCACTGCGCGGATTAATGACATTGGTAAAAACCATTGATGGTCCCAGAAATACATCATCCTCGCAAATTACTCCTGTATAGATAGATATATTATTCTGAACTTTTACATTTCGTCCAAGTTTTACTCCGGTGGAGACGACCACATTTTGTCCGATATTACAGTTTTCACCAATCTCTGAACCTGACATAATATGGCTGAAGTGCCATATTTTTGTTCCTTTCCCAATCTTGCATCCTTCGTCGATCACCGCAGTTTCGTGTGCAAAATATTCCTTCTCCATATACTTTATTTTTCAAAGAAATTCAAAACAGAATTTGTAATATATTCAATCTGATCCCTGTCAAGGTCAGGATGCATCGGAAGAGATATTACCTGGTCGCACAATTTTTCTGTAACCGGAAAATCTCCTTTTTGGTAACCAAGGTGTGAAAATGCTTTCTGCATATGTAACGGGACAGGGTAATAGACCATGGAAGGGATCTTTTTAGATCCTAGATACTCCTTCAGTTCTTCTCTCTTCCCGTTAAGGACTTTTATTGTATACTGGTGGAAAATATGTGACGAATAATTCATTCTTTCCGGAACTTTTACACCGGTGCATCCTGAGAGAGACTTATCATATAGATCAGCAGCTTCTCTTCTTGCAAGGTTATACCTGTCGAGATATTTCAGCTTTATCCGAAGTACTGCTGCCTGTATGGTGTCAAGTCTGGAATTAACTCCGATATCATCGTGATAGTATCTTATTTTCATTCCATGATTGGAAATGCTTCTTATTTTGGTTGCCAGATTGTCGTCATTTGTATAGAGAGCACCACCATCGCCGTAACAGCCAAGATTTTTCGAGGGAAAGAAAGAGGTCGTTCCGATTTGTCCGATTGTGCCGGCTTTGGCACCGCTACCGTTACTATATAGGAAATCCGCACCTGTTGCCTGTGCGGCATCTTCGATAACATATAAATGATGTCTGGCTGCTACTTTCATAATTTCATCCATATCAGCGCATTGACCGAAAAGATGCACAGGTACAATGGCTTTGGTTCTGGGTGTAATAGCTTTTTGAATAGCCGAGGGCGAGATATTGAAACTTCCCTCTTCCGGTTCCACCAAAACCAGCTTCAGGCCGAGAAGGGCGACAACTTCAACGGTAGCAATAAAAGTGAAATTAGTCGTGATTACTTCATCCCCCGGTTTTAAACCCAGCGACATCATGGCAATCTGAAGAGCATCGGTACCGTTTGCGCATGAGATCACATGTTTCACTCCCAGATATCTTTGTAGTTCTTCTTCAAAAAGCTTTACCTCGGGACCCTTAATGAAAGCTGAGGATTTTAAAACAGAATGAATGGCTTCATCTACTTCCCCACCAATCTCATCATACTGTGCTCTTAGATCAACCATTTGAATTTCTCTCATATGCAGAAATATTTGGAGTACGAAGATACGATTTTTAGAGAAATCTTTTCTGATGCAAACTCTTTTTCATGCAGGTAAGAAGGGGTGAGTATATGTAATTAAAATATACCCGATTTCAAGTACTTTTGCCGTTAAGTAAATTTTCTTAAATTTGTAATTGATAAAAAAAAGTTTAATATTGGACATTACTGCTTTTATAAGGGAATTATTATTCGGTCACGATTGCGTTATTGTACCGGGTTTTGGTGGTTTTATAGGAAACTATACTCCTGCACGGATTGATAAAAGCAGTAACACATTTTATCCACCGGTCAAACAGATTTCTTTTAACAGGAATTTGAATAATAATGACGGGCTTCTTTTCGGAAGGATTTCAGAATCAGCTAAAATGAACTATGCAGATGCCCGTAATCTGGTAGAGGAATATGTTAATGACATTCGCATAAGGTTATCAAGGGGGGAGAAAGTAGTATTCGAAAACATTGGAAACTTTGTTAATAATCATGAAGGGAATGTTCAGTTTGAACCCAGCAGAGAAGCAAACTATCATCTTGATTCATATGGACTTGCACCAATCCAGGTTGCACCTCTTGAAGGTTATAATGTCAGGGAAAGAGTTTTAAGATACAGGGACAAGGAACCTGTAAAACAGGCTTCCGTTAGAAAAGTACTATGGAGGGCTGCTATAATTATACCTCTTCTTGCAGTTGCAGCCATCGTAGTCGTTCCGCTCACTACGGATCTTTTTAAAACAAAGGTGCAGAGGACAAGTTTAAATCCACTGGCTAACCTTGAATTTGAGAATAACAAACAGGCTGTGGATAAAGACAAATCAGCAGATAGTATGTTGAACCTTGGTCAGACAGCTTTTGCCGGCAAGACTGATACTGCGCAATCAATTGCTCCTGTCGTCGTGGCGGAGGTTAAAGCAATTCCGGTTGTGAGAGCAAATGAAGAATATTGTCTGATTGCCGGCAGTTTCAAATCTGAAGGGAATGCTGCTACTATGATAAAGTTACTGGAATCCGAAGGTTATAAACCGGAACTTATTAAAGGTCCGAATGGTTTTGTCAGAGTAAGTGCAATGAGATGTGAAACATTATCTGAAGCTGCAAGGACGAAAGACAGTATCAGCCAAAAACACGCGGATACCTGGATTTTCAGGATAAAATAAAATCAGAAATTATTTTATCATACTCCCATTCTCTACCTTATCCACCGGAGAAACCAGCACCAGTTTTCCATTTTTATCCTCTGCCATCAGTATCATACCTTTCGACTCGATGCCTTTAATTTTCCTTGGTTCAAGATTGGCAACAATTGAGATCTGCCTGCCGATAATAGCCTGTGGCTCATAATACTCAGCTATACCTGACACTATTGTCCGGATATCGATACCAGTATCTATCTTGAGTTTTAACAGCTTGGTGGTCTTTGGAACCTTTTCCGCATCAAGAATTGTAGCAGTTCTTATATCGATTTTCGAAAAATCATCAAATGAAACCGGATCTTTTGACGGTGTAACTTTTGCAGAAGCTGACTCATTGGCTCTTTTTGTGTTCATGAGCTTTTCAATCTGATAGTTTATTGCATCGTCCTCTATCTTGTCAAATAAAAGTTCAGGCTTGCCGGTTTTATGTCCATGCACAAGCAGATTTGTTTTACCAGCATCACTCCATACAGGCTCAACAAAATTAAGCCATCCCCTTAATTTCTTCATTGAGAAAGGAAGAAATGGTTCACAGACAATAGTAAGATTTGCAGTTATTTGAAGGGCAATATTCATTATTGTCCTGACTCTTTCGGGATCGGTCTTTATAACTTTCCAGGGTTCGGTATCAGCCAGATATTTATTTCCAAGCCTGGCCAGATTCATTGCCTCCTTCAGAGCCTCTCTGAAACGGAAGTTTTCGAGGTTGCTCTCTACACCTGATTTTATTTTCCCGATCTCCGCAAGAACTTCATTATCATATTTGTTTGTCGGACCACATTCAGGAACCAGACCTCCATAATAATTATTAGTTAAAACCAGTGTACGGTTGACAAAATTGCCAAGAATTGCCACAAGCTCATTATTATTCCGCGCCTGGAAGTCTTTCCATGTAAAGTCGTTATCTTTTGTTTCCGGAGCGTTGGCACAAAGGGCATAACGCAGCACATCCTGTCTCCCGGGGAAATCTTCAAGATATTCGTGCAGCCATACAGCCCAGTTTCGTGATGTCGATATCTTTTCACTTTCGAGGTTGAGAAACTCATTTGCAGGTACATTCTCCGGCAGGATAAAAGAACCTTCAGCATTCAACATTGAGGGGAAAATAATGCAATGGAAGACAATATTATCTTTTCCAATGAAATGTATCATTTTTGTTTCAGGATCTTTCCAGAATTTTTCCCAGTCAGGAGTAAGTTCTTTTGTTGCGGAAATGTAGCCGATTGGAGCATCAAACCAGACGTAAAGGACTTTTCCCTTTGCACCCTTAACAGGAACGGGAACTCCCCAGTCGAGATCGCGGCTGACTGCCCGGGGCTGAAGCCCCTGGTCCAACCATGATTTGCACTGTCCATATACATTTACTTTCCACTCCTTATGATCTTCAAGGATCCATTTTTTAAGCCAGGGTTCGTATTTATCCAGTGGCAGGTACCAGTGAAGAGTTTCTTTCAACACCGGTTTTGCACCGCTGATTGTTGAATGCGGATTGATAAGGTCGGTTGGACTAAGTGAAGTACCACATTTTTCGCACTGATCGCCATATGCATTTTCATTACCGCAATGAGGGCATGTACCCATTATATATCTGTCGGCAAGAAAACATCCGGCTTCTTCATCATAATACTGATTTGATACCTTTTCGGTAAATTCCCCTTTATTATAGAGATTGAGGAAAAAATCTGATGCAGTATCATAATGTGTCTTATTTGATGTACGGGAGTAAATATCAAATGCAATACCAAAATCAGCAAAAGCTTTTTTATTCAGAGTATGGTACCTGTCGACAATCTGCTGCGGCGTAACTCCCTCATTTCTGGCTTTAAGTGTTATGGGTACCCCATGCTCATCCGAACCGCAGATTGAAATCACCTCTTCCCCTTTTATTCTCAGGAACCTGGTGTAAATGTCAGAGGGAATATAAACTCCTGCCAGATGACCTATATGAATCGGGCCATTGGCATATGGAAGTGCTGAGGTGACAAGATATCTCTTAAATTTCTTCATGATTCTGATAATGAACTGGTAACAGTTAGAAAAATTTCACAAATATAATAAATTTACCCCCCAACCCCCCCTAAAGGGGGGCTAATTCAGGCACTTATAGAAAATTCATCTTTAAAATATGTATTTACCCCCCTTCAGGGGGGCAGGGGGGTCGATACTTTTGAGGAGCAGTGGGGTTGAACGGCGTGCGGTATGCGGTTTGTAGTGAAAATCAACCACCCCGGTCGGGAGAGTAAATATTGTATATATCAGATAATCAATCGCTCCCGACCACCCCTCCTTCAAAAGGAGGGGAAATTGATTATTATAATCTCTTATTCCCAACTCTTAAGTTGACGGCAATGGTGTCAGGGGATTAATACTCAGGAAACCGGGAGTTGGTAAATGGTATAATATGATTTACTTTTACTAATAATTTAATTTCTATGTCTGCGAAGAAGATCCAGCCACCGTTTCTGAAAAGCGGTGATAATGTTGCAATAATATCTCCTGCATTCGTAATAGATGAGGATAAAGTCTCAGGTGCTGTGGCTTTTCTTGAGAGCTGGGAACTTAAAGTAATAACCGGCAAGTAATATACTTAAAAGAATTGGCCCGTTTGCAGGAACAGATGCAGAAAGACTGGCTGACCTTCAGGAGATGACAGATGACAAAAGTATCAGGGCAGTTTTCTGTTCAAGAGGGGGATATGGTGTATCAAAGATCATTGATAAAGTCGATTTCAAAGGATTAAACAAGGATCCAAAATGGTTTATAGGTTTCAGCGATATAACAGTTTTGCATTTATGGCTGAGCGAAGTATGCGGAGTAATGTCGATTCATGCCGAAATGCCTCTTAACTATACAAATCCGGATAAGAGTCCCGAGACATTTGAAACGCTCAGAGGTGTATTATTTGGAGATTATCAGCCGTACAGATGGACCGGGCCGGCAATTAGGCCAAAAAATGTGACCGGTGAGTTTACCGGGGGGAATCTCTCGCTGATCTATAGTCTTATGGGGACGAAAGCCGAACCTGCAACAAAAGGGAAAATCTTATTTATAGAAGAAATCGGAGAATATTATTATCATCTCGACAGAATGATGACCTCACTTAAACTTGCCGGGAAACTCGAAGGTCTTGCCGCGCTCGTTGTGGGAGGTCTTAATGAGATGGCAGATAGTAAGATCCCATGGGGAAGAAGTGCCGAGGAAACTATTGCTGATATAGTTTCGGATTATGATTACCCGGTTTTTTATAATTTCCCGGCTGGCCATATCCCTGATAATCGTGCACTCTTTATAGGGAAAAGAGCAGAAATTATATCAAATGATCCCGAGACAACGCTAATATTTAAATAGATCAGAACGCGGAAAGTAGCAAATCAAGATCTTTTGAGAGAATTCCAAATTTCTGTCCGAGGGTCTGGTTAGTAAGAATACCATTAAATAAATATGCTCCATTCCTTAAACCGGCATCATTCTTCAGAAGTTGTGTCATACCTCCGGCATCAGCCATATTCTGAAGGATCGGGATAAAAATATTACTTAGTGCGATTGATGCAGTTCTCGCAACCCTTGAAGGCAGGTTCCATGCGGAGAAGTGAATTACGCCATGTTTTTCATATACCGGATCGTGAAGTGCCCGGCATTCTGTCGTTTCGATACAGCCACCCCGGTCAATACTGAGGTCAATAATAACCGATCCTTTTTTCATCATCCTGATCATATCCTCAGTAATATAATACCAGGGTTTAAGGTCTTCGAGTTCAATTGCACCAATAAGTACATCAGCTGATTTAAGAGCTTTCTTAAGAACCTGGGGATGAAATACTGAAGTCTGAAGCCGCTGACCAATCAGATTTTGAAAGCGTCTCAACCGGTGAAGTGAACTGTCAAAGATCATTACTTCAGAGCCAAGTCCTATGGCAGCTCTGGCTGCATATTCACCAGCGGTATTTGCACCGATTATTACTACTTCAGTTGGCGTTACCCCGGTTATACCACCCAGCATCACACCCTTTCCTCCATGATGGTTGCTCAGATAATCGGAAGCAATAAGTATCGAGGTTATTCCGCAAATCTCGCTCATAGATTCCATTACCGGCATGACTCCGTTATTGTCCTTTATTTTTTCAAAAGCAAATGCTGTAACTTTCTTTTTGACCAGTTTGTTAAGAGTCTCCTCGTTGAGTTTCAAGACATTCAGGAAAGACATAACGATCTGGTTTCCTTTAAGATAATCAGTCTCATTCTCTTCAAACGGGGCAACCTTTACGACAACATCCGCACTGTAAACCCTTGCAGGAGAATCAGTTATAATGGCTCCGTTTTCACTGTAGTCTTTGTCGGTATAATTAGCCCCTGATCCGGCACCCTTTTGTACAAAAACTTCATTTCCGGTTTCAACAAGCAGGTTCACAGATTCGGGTGTAACCGGCACCCTCTTTTCATCATTGTTGTTATTTGCAGGGATACCAATTGAAATGTTGCGATTTTTTACGGCTGTTTCGAGATGTTCCTCTTTTGGCATAAAAGCAGTATTGCCAAAATTCTGTCGACTGCTGTTTCCTTTCTCATGCATCTTTTGGAAGAATATATTTATCTCAAAGTTAAAAAAATGAAACTTAGCAACAAAAAGGATTTTTATCCGAAATGCAAAATGCGCTGTTCCTTGTCATCGACAGTTATTTTGACTCTGACAGTATCAGGAGGAAGGATACTTTCAATAAGTTCAGGCCATTCCATGAAACAATATGAACCGCTGTCAAAGTACTCTTCAATACCAAAATCAAATACCTCTTCAATCTTTTTAATCCGGTAGAAATCAATATGATAAATTGATTCTCCTGAAAACATCCTGTACTCGTTTACCAGCGTAAATGTAGGACTGGTCACAATATTTTTTGTTCCCAAAGCTTTACAGATGGCCTTTATAATTGTGGTCTTTCCGGCTCCCATGGATCCGAAAAAAGCAAAAATTTTCCTTCCGGAAGTGTACCTGATGAACTTTTTTACACTTTCATTCAGATTTTTCAGGTCGCTGATTACTATTTCCATGGAACAGAAAAATGATAATTCAGGAAAGAGGCTCAAGGCATGCAACAGGTAAAAGCATTTCCTGCATCGAAATTCCCCCATGCTGGAAAGTGTCTTTATAATAACCGGCAAAGTGGTTATAGTTATTCTGATAGACCAGGAAGTCCTTATTTATAGCAAAGATATATCTAGAACTTAGATTAGCCTTTGGCAACCAGGCCTTTTCCGGACTCCTGATTTCGAATACCTTTGAAGGATCATAATCGAGGCTTCTTCCCATTTTATATCGCAGATTGGCAGAGGTATTCCGGTCACCGATTATTTTAACCGGATTCTGTACCCTAATAGTACCGTGATCGGTACTGAATATAATTTTAACTCTGTGGAGAGAAAGTGTTTTCAGAAGCTCATAGAGTGAAGAATGAATAAACCACGATCTGGTCAGACTACGGTAGGCACGCTCATCGCTTACCATATCTCTTATAATACCAATGTCGGTGCGAGCATGTGAAAGGATATCCACAAAATTGAAAACAAGAATGTTAAGATCATTTTCAAGTAACGATTTTATCCGGTCATTTACTTTTTTACTGTCGTGGTTGTTGTTAATTTTATTATACGATAATTTAATATTAATTCCTTTGCGGGCAATTTGCCGTTTCAGAAATTCCTCTTCATAATTATTCTTACCCTCCTCCTCGTCATCAGGTATCCAAAAATCAGGCATTGTTTCTGAAATCGACAATGGCATCAGTCCTGCAAAAATTGAATTACGGCTGAACTGGGTAGCAGTTGGAAGTATACTGTAGTACAGGTCTTCTTCAAGTATACGATAAAGATCTGTCAGTTCAGCTGAAATGGTTCTCCATTGATCATATCTCATATTATCGATGAGGATAAAAAAGAGAGGCTTGTTCTTTTCAATATGCGGGAAGACTTTTTGTGAAAGCAGATCTGGAGAAAGCAGAGGTTTATCACTTTTATCTGTATTTAACCAGTTGATATAGTTATTCATTACAAATTTTGCAAATGCATTATTAGCCTCCCCTTCCTGCATCTGTACTATTTCAACCATTCCTGTGTCGGAAGATTTTTCGAGCTCTGATCCCCAGTAGACTATTTTCCTGTAGATCTCAGTCCAGTCAGAATAAATTCTGGCAGTATCGATCATTGAACTTATCTTTCTGAATTCCAGTCTGTAATCAATAGTTGTTTTTTCAGTAACGAGTCTTTTCTGTTCAAGATTTTTCTTTAAGACGAGAAGGATCTGGTTTGGTTTTACAGGTTTTATCAGATAATCGGCAATTTCAGAACCGATTGCCGCCTCCATAATTTCCTCCTCTTCGCTTTTTGTAATCATTACCACCGGGATTTCAGGATGTGCCTCTTTAATCAGACGAAGAGTCTCAATACCGCTCATTCCCGGCATGTGTTCATCCAGCAAAATGAGATCATAAGGATTCTGCCTGATCAGATCAATCGTGTCATTCCCATTCGAACAAGTATCGATTTCATACCCTTTTTCGCGAAGAAAAATAATATGAGGTTTAAGGACCTCTATTTCATCATCAGTCCAAAGTATTCTAAGTTTTCTCATTTGGTGAGATTAACTGCCGGAGTACAAAGATAAGCCTCTTTTAGCTACTTTCTGCTTTCCTCTCCAAGATACTTTTCATTAAAGAAAAGTCTGTATCGTTCCGGATTCTTATCCCTGCCGAGGGTTTCAAGGTTGGTCTTCCCGATAATAAATGTCATCGTCGGAGAAGCGGAGGAATTTCTAACAATCTTCTCTGTCTGGAACGATTTGTAATATTCCCTGGCTGCCGGTATGTCGGGAAAACCTGAAACTGTAATCATTATATATTTATCATCTACAAGAGAGCCTTCAGTCCGGTAGTTCTTATTAACGTAATTATCAATATTGTAACTGATTACATCGAATACTGCCTGGTTCATATTAAAAGCAGAATTCATAATAATCAGAGCGAATGAATGTTGTGAGAGACTGTCGGTGACATATATTTCTGACGCAATCTGCTTATCTTCTTCAACTTTAAGTTCAGGTATTTTCTGATTCAGGAAAGCTATAATATCAGATGCTTTCTGAGATTCAGGGGTTCGTGGCCACAATTTAATAAGGCTGGCCAGTTCTTCTTTGAATTTTCTTTCATCCGACGTTTTGCCGATGCAATAAGCCCGGAGCAAAAGGAATTTTGGCGCAAGTTCGTGTTTGCTGTATATTTTCAATGCGGTGTCACAAAGCGTTATCGCTCCGGTAAAATTTTCAGCCGAGTATGCACCGTATGCTTCTTCGTAAAGGATCTCGGTTTTCTTGAGATCCTCGATCTTATTTTTGTAATAATCGGGATCTGAAAGAATTCTGGCAAACTCGTTATTTGGATATTTTTCAAGTAATCTCTGCCTGTAAGTTTCAGATTTCAGGTTATTTTCTTCTTTAAGGACAATGAATGTATAATAGATGGCTTCCGGCTCGATATCGCTACCCGGGAACCGTTTCAAAAGGGTTTCAAAAGACTCAACCGCCTTAGGTTTGTCGGATATTCTTTCATTATATATTTTCCCCGCTTCCAGGTATGCATTCGCAATCTTTCCGTTTGAAATTGAAACTAATGAATCATTCATTGGCAGGTTGCGCATGTAGAACAGCGGATTTTTCTTATCATTTGCTGCTGCAGAAGTATCCTTCTTAGTCTGATTGTTTTCATCCACATTACCTGAAACCTGACTGGTTGTAATCCTCGATTTATTGGATCGTCTCCAGTTATCTTCAAGCTTTCTGTCTCCCCATCTTCTTCTGAACTCTGTTCTGCCGAACGTCATTGCAGATTGATTATAAAAGTACCATTTGCCTTCCTGACTTATATTTCCTTCAAATCTTCTCTGGTTTTCATAGTACTGGCCCATATTATATCGGTCTGCATTATTGTCTCCCGGTTTGGCTGAAGTTTCATCTTTTTTCACCTTTTCAATTATTGAGGCGATAAGAGAATTTCTTTCCGGTTCTGTAAGTTTGGCAACATGCTGAAGACTGTCTTCCCTCTGGATAATTGTCAGCTGCTGAACAAGGGCATTAAGGTTTTGAGACTTGGCTTTAATTAGTACATAATCAGGATATTTGGGATCAATGGAATAGACAGTACTGTCATAATATTTACCTGCATTCATATAATCAGGCTTGCTGTAATAATACTGAGCCAGGGCCAGATATGACTTGCCTTTCTGGTTGAGATTCTGTGTAGAGGCAGCTGCGGATTTTTTATAATAAATAATGGCATCGGCCTCCTTTCCCTCCCTTTTAGCGAGGTTTCCAAGAGCAAAATATATCTGATCCCTGAACTCTTTGTTTTTGGAATCCCTGAGCATCTTCTCCAGTTCTCTTTTAATAAATTCAGGATTACCGGTGGCAACATCAAAGACACCCGCAAGATTAATTCGCGCATTGAATTCTACTTCATAAGGAGGATTCATTTTAACTACTTCCTGGTAATGCTTTGTAGCCATCTTGCTGTTGGCTGTTTTTTCATATAGTTGTGCGGCAAGGTAAGTAAGCCTGTACTTGTTTCTTTTTCCTGAAATGTAGGTGAGTGATTTCTCCAGGGGATCAACAGCTTCCTGGTATTTTTTCTGTTTTATATAAAGATCTGCCAGGGTAGTATAAAACAATCCAAGAAGTTCACCTGAGAAATCCTTTGATAAATTCAGCTCATTCAGAATCCTTAAAGATTCATTATAGTTACCTGTTTCATTGTAAATTCTTGCAAGCCAGATTGTTGTTTCATTCTTAGTTTTATTATCAACTGACGTGGAGAGATTATAGTCGAGAGTTGATTTAGCCTGTTCATAATCGCGTGTATACAACCTTGCCTTTCCCATAAGCAGATAACAGTCGTCAACCCAATCATTATATTCTTTCCTGTTCAGAAAGGCATCTTCCTTTTCATTTGGAACTGCATTTTTTTTTGTTTTTGGCTTTGCAGTTATTGATTTCAGTGAAATTACTTTTGAGGCTTTCTGAATAGCTCTTTGCATATCTGCAGAACACATGGAGGCGGTTGAAGGGTCACTATATTCAAAGAGTCTCAACAGCTCCGAAAAGTCATCCCTGTAACCGGCATTTACTTTTGCCACACCAGCTTTAAAGCTTTCATTGCCATTGAAATAAATATTATATCTGGAAGTAAGTCCCTGATAGAATCGTGTAGTTCCGGTGTTTTTTTCAACAGAGCAACCATACAGGACCGTCAGAGATCCCAGTATCACAAGGAGTTTATATGAAGTTTTGCCTGGATCCAAAAAGGGATTTTTATACTATAAACTGTCTAATACCTGGTATAGTATATCAAAGGTAAACAAAATTGGGGCGCTACCGGTTAATCAACAGAAACCACACTCTTTATTTCCGGAACTTCTTTAAGTAATGCCTGCTCGACTCCGGCTTTAAGTGTCTGCATGCTGTAGGGGCATCCATAACAAGCCCCATGAAACTTAACTTTTACTATATTATCTTTTGTGATCTCAATAAGTTGAATATCACCACCATCAGATTGTAAGTATGGTCTGACTCTGTCGAGAGCCTTTAGGACTCGCTCTTTAATACTCGTATTTTCTGCCATATCTTAAATTTTAAATTATGTTACTTTTAATCGTTCCGTTGGTTTCCGGTCCCTGTTGCGATGGTTTACGCTATCAATGATATTATCTGCCAGCAGCATGAAAGCTTTTCCGTTTGAGTCATCCGTAAGTGCTGCAGGGTCTCCTTTGTCGCTGCCCTCACAAATACTTTGCACCAGAGGTATCTGCCCAAGAAGAGGAACATCCATTTTAGAAGCGAGCGTTCTGCAACCATCTTTGCCAAAAATATAATATTTGTTTTCAGGTAGTTCAGCTGGTGTAAACCAGGACATATTCTCTACCAGTCCAAGGACAGGAACATTTATTTTTTCGCTCCTGAACATAGAAATGCCCTTAACTGCATCAGCAAGTGCCACCTCCTGAGGAGTACTTATAACTATTGCCCCGGTGACAGATACCTCCTGAACAAGAGTGAGATGAATATCACTGGTGCCCGGAGGAAGGTCGACAAGGAGAAAATCAAGGTCTCCCCAGTCTCCCCTGGTAATAAGCTGTTTAAGAAAGTTAGAAGCCATCGGGCCCCTCCAGACCACCGCGTCGGCTGGATCGACAAAAAAACCGATGGAGAGTACTTTTACTCCGAATTTCACTAGTGGGATGATCCAGTCCCCTTCACTGTCCTTGCGGATTTCAGGTTTATAATCTTTCGCATCAAACATGATTGGAACTGATGGGCCGTAAATATCTGCATCAAGAAGGCCGACCCTATATCCTTTTCGCACAAGAGCAACCGCAAGGTTAACAGCAATTGTGGTCTTTCCTACTCCGCCTTTGCCGGAGGATATGGCAATTATGTTTTTAACGGAAGGAAGGACGTCATCAGGTTTTTCTGCTTTATTTACGACAACGATCTTCGGAATAACTTTTATTTCTTTTATGACTGCATCCCGGCCCAGTTCTTCTTTAAGCACCCGAGTAACTGAACTCCTCAATGAAGCAATGAATGGATCAGTGGACCGCTCAGGTAAAAGAGTTATTGTAATTCCATCTTTATCTGATTCTATTTCACCAACAAGACCAAGTGTAACAATATCTTCTTTCTTCTCGGGATGAATTACCTTCCCCAGAGCATCAATTATCTTTTTTCTGGAAAACATTTCCCTGGCTATTTTTATTTAATTTAAATATAAACAAGGTGCAATTTTAATCAAATTTTGTAAATAGTCAAAATTTTTTCCGGTGAGTGGTTCGCGGTGTCATGTCCCCGGGTCCCGGAATCTTTCGCCGAGGAATCTTGTCTGGTAGATTCCCCCTTTGAAGGGGGCCAGGGGGATGTTCTTTCTTTCTTAGCCAACCTTCCAGCTGGAGTTCTGTTTTTTCTAAGATCTTTTGTGAGAGATTTTAATTTGGGGTTTAATGGAATTATCTTAGTTCTGGTCATGATTACACCCCCCTGCCCCCCTCAAGGGGGGAATTCGTTTATTAGTCCCTCTAAAGGGGATTTGATCACTAAAAGCAGCACTCCACCGGACGCCGCACGCCGCATGCCGCACGCCGGACACCTGTTACCGGATTTCTGTCATCGGATCCCAGAATCTTTCCTTGAAGTTAACGATCCTGTCATCCTCAATGACAAGCCCTTCATTTTCGAGGAGTTGCCTCATTGTTGAGGAGTTGCCGAAATGATGCTTGCCGGTAAGCAGACCATTCCGGTTCACAACCCGGTGGGCGGGTATAAACTCAGGCCGGGCATGAGAGACATTAAGAGCCCATCCGACCATTCTTGCTGACAGGGCTGATCCGAGAAAACGAGCTATGGCTCCGTATGATGTCACCCGTCCGAAAGGAATTCGCTTTGTAACATAATATACTCTGTCGAAAAAGCTTTCTTTTGGCAATTTATTTCCCGATGACATCCTTTACTTGTATGTTTTTATTAAGACGGAATGCCAGATAACAAATCTTTGTCCCATTCTTCAGGAAGATATTTTCATAATGTGTTCGTATAGAATGGATTTCATTTTCCAATAGTCCGGAGTAGAGATCAACACTTGAGGCAACAGTTTCAAGATCATTCTTTTTAATGACGTCACATGTATAATCATACAGCTTTTTATTGTCCGTTTTAAGGTGAACTATTCCCTTGTCTTTAAGAAATGTCCGGTAGGAATTCAGGAAAAAAGGACTGGTGAGCCTTTTTGCTGAATTGCGTCTTTTGGGATGAGGATCAGGAAATGTTATCCATATTTCTTCAACCTCATCACAAGCAAAAAAAGAATGTATGAATTCTATCCTTGTCCTGAGGAAAGCGGCATTGTATATCTTATTTTCGAACGCAGTTTTGGAACCGCGCCACATCCGGGCCCCTTTAATGTCGATACCGACATAATTGTTGTTTTGCAATTTTGTTGCCAGTCCTATGGTATATTCTCCCTTTCCGCATCCCAGTTCCAGGATAACCGGATTATCATTTTTAAAAATAGTCTTTTTCCAGTTTCCTTTGAGAGGATGATCCATGGGATATGCCTCTTCTGTCGTCGGTTCAATAACATTACTGAAAGACTTCATTTCGGCCCACCGGGCTAATTTATTCTTTCCCACTGCTGCAGATTATTTTTCAGTCTTTTCTATTCTTAATCCGAAGTCGTAAACTCCTTTAAGTGTTTCACTCCTCATGCCATGACGAATAGTGAATGTATATATGCCTTTTAGAGGGAAATAGACGCTGGCTTTAAAAGGAAGTCTGAGCTCATGAACATCCCCGATTCCTTTACCTAGCCATTTACCTTTCTCATCGGCGAGTATATACTGAAGTGTATCGGTGATTGTTTTGCCGGCAGGAGATGTGGTGGATACAAAGAGAAAAATATTTCGGTAAGGGTAGGATGAGCCTGTGCGTATATTAAAGAATATATTGTTGCTTGCTAAAGTATCTGTCATGTTGGGGCTAAAGACTGCAGCATTGTCAAGGGTCCAAAGATGCTCAGGCATGGAAACGGAATCTGTAAAGACTGTTTTGCTGCTGCACGCAAAGAACAGTAAGGATGTAATGACACAAGGGAGTAATGAATATCTATTTTTTCCTTTTGTCATTGAACCTTCTGTTTTTCCTTTTGCTGGTTTGTCGTTGCTGCTGACCAGGACCTTGTTGCACATCAAAACGTGTCAGACTGTTGTTTTTCAGCAGATCGTGAGATACTGTTGAAAGGTCGGCAGTATCTTCCAGAATGAGAAGCCTTTCCGGTTTTTTACCCTTTCTGTTCAGATCCTGTATCTCCCTTACCCGGTTTACAGGTACAGCTGTAAGATTAACTGAGGCATGAGGATCAGTGGAGTACCAGTAGATCCCCTTGTGTACCTCCATTTTCTGAAACCACACAGTATTATCAGCCAGTTCCAGAGGCGTCTCTCTTGATGGGAATTGTCTTTGTGCATCCACGTAGCAGTCAAGTTCAAAGTTAAGGCAGCATTTCAGTTTGCTGCACTGTCCTGCAAGCTTCTGCGGATTAAGTGATAGCTCCTGGTATTTCGCATGAGTAGTTGTAACCGAAACAAAATTTGTAATATAAGTTGCACAGCATAGCTCTCTTCCACAAGACCCTATACCACCGATCCTTCCTGCTTCCTGGCGGGCACCTATCTGGCGCATTTCAATCCTTACCCTGAATTCATCAGCAAGAACTTTTATCAGTTGTCTGAAATCGACTCTTTCATCTGCTATATAATAAAAGATTGCTTTTGTTTTGTCACCCTGATATTCGACATCTCCTATCTTCATGTTGAGCTTAAGCTCTTCAGATATCTTTCTTGATCTCAACATTGTAGGTGTCTCGAGTTTCTTGGCTTCTTCCCATTTCTGAACATCTATTGCTTTTGCCTTACGGTATACCTTTTTCATATCCTCCGATGAGGGAGCTACTTTAAGTTCTTTCAGAAGTTCGGTTACCATAGGACCTACCATGGAAATCCGGCCAATGTCATGACCAGGAGATGCCTCAACTGCAACAACATCGCCAATTTCAAGCCTTAGTCCATTAACATTTCTGAAGAATCCCTTGCGGGTATTCTTAAACCTGATTTCAACAATTTCATTCTCATGGCCAATATCGGGAAGATCCTTCAACCAATTGAATGAATCGAGTTTGTTGTAACCGGGTTTATATGTTATATCAGGCATCCGGATTTCTTCTCCGGGCTGATTTTGTAATTCTTCATTCTCAGTCATACCAACTTAAATCACCTGTTTAAGCTGCAAAAATAGTGAATAAAAGCGATTTTTCAATTTTGAACATAAACATCACTTTATCAGCTTTGTCACTCTGAGCGCCAGATCGAGAAAAATAATTTTTGCATTTCCGTTTGCCTCGATATGCGAGTAGGCCAGAGTGAACTCATCAACAAGCTGATAAATGTTTACCTTATTGATGAAGGGATGGAATTTCTCTGAGAAATCTGCCTCTTCTGCTGCCAGAAATACAATATCATTTTTAAGCTGCTGCAGGGAAAGCATCAGGTTTTCTCTTAAAAGTCTCAGGGCAAATGAAAAGTAGTTCTTTTGAGCTTCCCTTCCGGTAACTGCCATTTGCTCAGACCATTCAATAATTGATATTATATCACGTTTCCATGCAAATCTCATTAACTTTCTGAAACTATCAAGGTGAAAGGCAGAAGATTCATCATTTTTACATAATTCTATTGCTCTCACAATATTCCCGTTCGCGACTCTTGCGATATCTGCCGATTTGATCTGGGTCGATCCGCAGGTACCTCTCAGGTAACCTATTATTTCATCATTCCTGAAAGAAGGGATTTTGATGAGTTGGCATCTTGAAATTATAGTCGGAATTACCTTGTCGTATTCCTCACTGACAAGGAGGAAGAGAGTTTTTTCAGGAGGCTCCTCTATCATCTTAAGAAGCTTGTTAGCTGTGGCATGGTGCATTTTCTCTGGCAACCAGATTATCATTATCTTAAAATCCGACTCAAAAGTCTTGAGACTCAGCTTCCTTATTATTTCCGATGCTTCAGAGGCGAAAATCATTCCCTGAGCGTTACCAACATCAATAGAATCAAACCAGTTGTTTACAGAAAAATAGGGTGATTTATTTACAAATTCTCTCCATTCTGCTATATAGTTATCACTTACGGGATCTGTTATTTTTTTACCTTTTATTACAGGAAAAACAAAATGCAGGTCAGGGTGGATCATCTTTTCATATTTGACACACGACTTGCAGGTACCGCACGAATCAACAGGAGTTTTATTTTCGCAGCTTACATATTTGGCGTATGCCAACGCCAGAGCAAGACTTCCGCAACCTTCGGGTCCGGTAAAGAGCTGAGCATGGCTCACGCGTTCCTCCTTTACGGACCTGATAAGTTTTTTAATGATTTCTGTCTGTCCGGGGATATCGGAGAAATTCATAGTGCCGCAAGCGCTTTTTCATAATCCGGTTCCTGGTTGTTTTCGGGAACCAGCTGAGTGTAAGTAACTTTCCCCTTTTCATCAATCACAACAATACTGCGGGCATAGAGCCCGGTCAATGGACCATCTAAAATATCAACTCCATAGGATTTGCCAAAGGAGGTATCGCGGAAGCCCGAAAGAGTTATGACATTTTTTATCCCTTCGGTAGTACAGAAGCGAGCAGCTGCGAACGGAAGGTCCTTGGTTATTGCAACAATGACAGTATTTGGTTTATCTGCAACCATCTGGTTGAATTTCCGCGCGGATGTGGCACATATACCTGTGTCGAGACTTGGTGAAATGCTCAGTATCACCTTTTTCCCTTTAAGTTCAGAAAGTGTTAGGGTCCCAAGGTCAGTTTTTACAAGAGTAAAATCAGGGGCCTGAGTCCCTTTTGACGGGAGGTTGCCGGAGGTATTTACCGGATTGCCTTTCAATGTTATTTTTGCCATAATTTTTTTTATCAAAAATACGCATTAATTTTTCAGGAATGAAGAAATGAGAATAGTATTGAAATTTTGTTCATGATTGCCCCTGTTCATATTAAAAGTTTCTCTAAAAAGAATTAAGTTTGTAGATTGATAGAGTATTTGTTAACCAAACATTTTAGAATATGAAGATGATTGATGACTTTAATTTCAAGGGAAAGAAAACGATTGTCAGAGTCGATTTCAATGTCCCGCTTGACAAAAAAACATTTGTTGTCACCGATGACACAAGAATAAGGGGAGCATTGAAAACGATTAATAAAATTGTCAGTGACGGAGGTTCCTGCATACTGATGTCACATCTTGGAAGACCTGAAGGCAGGCAGGAAAAATATTCATTGAAACCTGTTCTTCCGGTGCTTGAAAAACTAGTTGGCAGGAAAGTATTATTCGCAGAAGATTGCCTCGGAGAGTCCGCTGTTAAAATGTCGGCAGATCTGAAAGCTGGAGAAATACTGTTGCTTGAGAACGTCCGTTTTTACCCTGAAGAAGAGGGGAAACCCATTCTTCCTGAGACTGCAACAGATGAAGAGAAGAAAGCCGCAAAGGCTGAAATGAAGATCAAACAGAAGGAGCTGGCCAAAAAACTGTCAACTTACGCTGAAATATATGTAAATGATGCCTTTGGAACAGCACACCGGGCTCATGGGACAACAGCAGTGATGGCAGATTATTTTCCGAAAGACAAGATAATGTTTGGTTTTCTGATCAACAGTGAACTTGCTGCTATGGATAAAGTCCTGCATAATCCGCAGAGACCGTTCACAGCAATAATGGGCGGCGCAAAAGTTTCTGATAAGATCCTGCTTATTGAAAATCTCCTTAACAGGGTTGATAATCTGATTATCGGTGGTGGTATGACATATACTTTTATTAAAGCTATGGGTGGGAAGATAGGTAATTCACTGTGTGAGACCGATAAGCTTGATCTCGCACTAAGTCTTATCAAAAAAGCAAAGGAAAAAGGTGTTAACCTCTATCTGCCTGTTGACAGTTTAAATGCAGATAAATTTGATAATGAGGCCAATACAAAAATATCTGCAATTGATGCTGTGGATGATGGCCTGATGGGACTTGATATAGCTGAAAAGACAATTCAGAAGTTCACTGAGGTGATCGGAAATTCAAAAACGATTCTATGGAACGGACCGATGGGGGTTTTTGAAATGGAGAAGTTCTCAAAAGGCACAAGGGCAATTGCAAAAGCTATTGCAGAAGCAACTGCAAAAGGAGCCTACAGTCTTATTGGCGGAGGTGATTCAGTGGCCGCAATTAATAAATACGGATTAACAGATAAAGTCAGCTATGTTTCAACAGGCGGCGGGGCCATGCTTGAATATATGGAAGGAAAGAAACTGCCGGGTATTACTGCAGTTCGTGGTGAATAAGAATATGTGAGTGGGATAGAATGAAGAGACGGGGAGACAGGGAGAGGGGGAGAATGAAGAGACCAGGAGACGTGGGATAATATAAGAAAATTCCCCCTATAGGGGGCTAGGGGGATGTTTTCTCTTATCTTTGCATATAATTATGAGAAAGATTACAGGCATATTGTTCCTATCTATTCTGATCCTTTCCGGCTGTAAAAAAAATCATGGTCCGACTCTTTCCGGAACTGTGACTATTGATAATGTATTGTATGGTACCGGGCCTTATTATGCTCTCGGATTCTCCTTTACATCTGCCAAGAAAGTTTCCACTTTAAGTAGCCCTCTGGATGTGATCACAATAAATGCATATCCGGGAGATTTTAATAAAACATTTTTTTATGATGAGAATTTCGACAACTCCTTTTTTCTGTATGGTAGTTATGCCGACGCAACAGCAGCTACCCTGGCGTTTAAGAATCTTACCACATTTAATGTGACTCTATGGAAAGCCACGGGAGACGGAGTGAAAGCAGACCAGATTTGGCTGTTCAGGACTAGCAACTCGACATATGTAAAATTCAGGATAATAAGCACAATTGGTGAAGTCAGGAACAATATCCCGTTTGTACAATGTACTTTTGAATGGGTACATCAACCCGATGGATCATTAACTTTTCCGGGGAAATGAATAATGATCTCCTCGAACGGATCTTCAGTATAAATAAGAGAGGTGATTTTGACAAAGTGGCACTGGAAATATTCAGATATCAGGCTGCCAATAATCCTGTTTATAAAGAATATATCGCTGCCCTGGGGTTAGAACAGGTATCAATAACGTCGCCTCAGGAGATCCCCTTTCTTCCGGTATCTTTTTTTAAGGAGCATAAAGTACTTACAGGAACCAATATCTGTCAATTTGTCTTTGAAAGCAGTGGTACAACAGGGAGTGGTGTGACCAGTAAACATTACATTACAGACCTGGGCATCTATGAAAGGAGTTTTCAAACAGGATTCAGACACTTCTATGGTGAGCCATCAGCCAGCTTTTTTGCCGCATTACTTCCCTCTTATGAAGAAAGAAATAATTCATCGCTTATTTATATGATGAATAATCTTATTCTCAGCAGCAAATATTCCGATAGTGGATTTTACAGCAATGATGCTGTTAAGCTGATTAAGGCACTTGAAAATGCCAGGAGGGATGGGAGAAAAGTGATATTTCTTGGAGTCAGTTATGCTCTGCTTGATCTTGCCGAAAAATATTCCCCTGATCTTTCGGGGATGACAATCGTTGAGACAGGAGGGATGAAGGGGAGAAGAAAGGAGATTACACGTCAGGAGCTTCATTCTGTTCTCAAAGACCGATTTAATGTTAAAACAATCCATTCCGAATATGGTATGACAGAACTTTTAAGCCAGGCCTGGTCAAAGGGGGAAGGGATCTTTTATTGTCCACCCTGGATGAAAATCTTTATCAGGGATCCGTTGGACCCGCTTACTCTGTTGGAAGAACCGGGAGAAAGCGGTGGGATAAATATTATTGATCTCGCCAATATCAATTCATGTTCCTTCCTGTCTGTGAATGATATCGGGAAACTCCGCGATGATGGAGGTTTTGAAGTTCTCGGAAGGATGGATAATTCTGACCTGCGAGGATGTAACCTTATGGTCGAATAATCAAGGCTTCTTATATTATAGTCCCAGCTTTGTCTTAATTTCCGGCGGAATGGCTGCTTTATTGACCATTATGGCAATCATTTTTGCGCGGGTATAGCTTTCAGATATGTTCAGGTAACCTCCGAAAGGATTTCTGTCAGTACCCCATGAATTTTTTGTAATGTAATATTTTGTACCATTCTGGTCCTTAACAATACCGGTCATATGCATCAGGTGATCGTCTGTTGTCCTTTTTGCATCAAATTCCTGCTGACGAAAATCCTGCGTGATTTTTTTCTCAGGAAACGGTCTGCTGAATTTGTAAGCTTCTGTTGTTCTTTCTTCCACTGTCATCTTCCCATACCTGGCTTTATCGGCTGGTGAATAGAGATCGACATTTTCCAGTTCAGGAATTATTGCAACGCCCTTTAAATGTGAAAATCCCCTTTCACTTACATCTCCGTCCCATGCAACCGTATACCCGTTGTTGAGGGAATAATCCATTATTGAAATTATATCATCCAGAGGCACATTATAGTAATTCATTTTTCTCCAGTTGTCAGGAATCGGCACAACCCCTTGTGTATAGAAGGGGAATAAAGTAAAGGAAGTTATCTCAACATAATCATCCGGATTGATTCCAAGGCTTGATGAAAATGATTTTGGAGTATAACCTACCCCTTTATAAGTAAATGACTCAGGAACTTTTCCAAGATATGAATCGAGTACTGCGTTTACAACATTGAAGTACTGGTCGCTTTCCTTTCTTATCCTGGGGTTAAGGGGTACAGTGGCAACTGCATTGACAAATGCATTTAATTCAGTATGATTGTGATTTGGCATACTATAATTCAAACCCGTATAAACTTCATCAGGAACAATCCCGTTCTTAATAAATTCAACCATCCAGTCATGTCCAACACTTCCCTGTCCGAGATTTCCTTTTCCCTGCTGGACAAAATTATCTTTCAACCTGTCGATATAATTATATCTCACAATATACATTTCCGAAAGATCATATTCACCTTTTCCTTTCCTCAGGAGTTCAGATTCAATAAATGAAGTGGTTGCAAAGTCCCAACAGGTACCAGTGTTTGCCTGGTTCTTTACCGGTGTGGCTTTTAAGTCAATAACCGGAGTGAATTTATATCCCTCTTCTTTTGAAGCAGAAGATGCGGGTTTAGCCTTCTGGGCACTTGCTGATATCATTGCTGAGGCCAAAAGGACGGTCGAAAGAAATCTCAGATTCATATTATTCGATTTAAGTTTATTACTTAATGAAAAAAGTTGCATTCAAATGAATAACCAAAGAAGGTTCCATTTTAAGGTGCTACTGACATTTCAGGTTTGTTCTTTGTATTTTTGACGGTTCAGCAAAGGCTCCGTACATGGCATTTTTAAATGAGGTGCATGCAGCGGAAATATCTCCTTTACCAGCCTGTGCAACTGCAAGCTGAAAATAAAATTTCGCTTTGGCGTCAGCAGTTCCGGTTTCCATATCCAATCCTTTCTGTGCGTAACCTGCTCCATTATCGAAATTCTTCTGCTTGTTATAAACATCAGCAAAGTAGTAAAAAAGGTCCTTGTCATCGCCGTACTTGGCTGATTTATTGAGCAGATTAAGCGCCTCCTTAAGATTACCCGCCTGGTTTGCCCTTGATCCTGCGGCACGATAATATTCAAGGGCTATAGCAGATGCCTGTTTTACTTTATCTATTCCATTTACCTCTTTTTGCTTTTCTATGAAAAGATCAATAGTTTTTTCAAATGCCTCGGCATTATTCTGTCCCCTGTATATTAGAGCCTTGTTATAAATTGCCGTTGAGTATGCAGGATTAATTGTCAGAAGACTGTCAAATGCCAGCAGTGCATTTTCATAATCCTTCTTTGAGAAATATTCTGTACCCATCGCATAATATCCCTGAACCAATATTTTGCTTGCATTCTCCTTGCTGGATGGGCTACCATATTTCTCAGCTGCATTAAAAGCGGCCTTTGCAGACTTGATTATATCAGTCGCAGGTCTTTTTTCACTCAGGGTATTTGAGGCATCTTTGACATACAATCCTGGTAATACCTGTATGGCTTTTTGTTTCAGGTCAGCCGTTGTTTCACCAACTTTATTCGAAAGGGCAACTACATTTTCAAATGCTATAATTGCAGCTTTCACATCGGTTTGCATCACCTTTGCCCCTTCATTATAGAACTTTATCACATCGTTGCGCTCCTGACAGTAAACGTTTGTTCCGGATATAAGGGAGACGGCTAATATCCCTGCCATTTTTCTTAACATTTGAAGATTCATTTTCATACAGATTACCGGTTTATTTTAAAAGCTATTAGTTTTACATTCGCGTTAAATGTATAAATTAAAATTGAATTACATATTCTCTGGTATAAAAAACAGATTGACTTAATGCTTCCCTGAAATCAAGTCATATGAATGGTCAATCCACGAAAATACTTCCTTATCCGGTACGCTTCCATCGAGCGATACAGTATTCCAGTGCTTCTTATTCATATGATAGCCTGGTGTTACTGAACTGTATCTTTCCCTGAGTTCGAGAGCAAAACCAGGGTCACATTTAAGGTTTATACTAAGCTCTCCGGCAAGATTGACGAGTGCAAAGATCTTTCCATTTACTTTAAATACAAGTGTATCTTCCCCGAACGGGAAGCCCTCTGAAACTTTTTCTTTCGAAATGCAGTATTCGCGTATTATTTCTACGTTCATCTGAGTGTCGGATAGAATGCATACTCAATATGTTCAATCTTTTCAGTTTTGCCGTCGGAAATGATTGAAATTATATCAAAACGGCTTTCTTTGGTTATATTATATCTTTTAAGGTAAGTTTCTGCAGCAAAAATGATAGATTTCTGCTTCTCACTTGTAACTGCCTTGCTGGGGGCCAGGATACGGTCATCTGTACGGGTTTTTACTTCCACAAAAACAATAGCATCCTTGTTTTCGGCGATAATGTCAATCTCTCTCTTGCCGGATTTCCAGTTGCTTTGGAGGATCTTATATCCCTTACTCAGGAGAAGGGCTTTTGCCTTAGCTTCTCCTGATTGCCCAAGATCATGTGAATCAGCCATATTCGGCAGTTTTAGTTTATGAGTCAGTCTCAGATTTCAATAAGCTTGTTTTTTATAGCAAACAAAATCAGACTTGCCGTATTCTTCGAGTTGGTTTTTCCCAGAAGATTCGCACGATGCTTATCCACAGTTCTTTTACTTATGAATAATGTTTCTGCTATTTCCTGGTTTGAAAAGCCTTCGCATATTTTGAACAGTATCTCTTTCTCCCTTTTTGAAAGGTTGGCCGATTTGGTCTCACTTTCACGGTGCTTAAATTTCTGAATAACATGATAAAGAAGTTCCTGGGAGAAATAACTGCCACCTTTTCTGACAGTTATTATGGCCTCCTTAACTTCAGAGATATCGGAATCTTTTAAGATGAAACCCTTTGCACCGGCATCCACCATTTTATAGTAGTACTCCTCCTCACCATACATTGACAGAGCAATAACAGCTATCGAAGGGCAGAGTTTTAATCCACTCCGTGTTGCTTCGATGCCATCCATTTCCGGCATATTTATGTCCATCAGGACAATATCTGCAACGCAATTCCGGAGTATTCTTAGAAATTCTTCACCATTTGAAGCCTCTCCTGCAATTTCAAATTCTGGTGAAGCTTCAAGAAGCATTTTAAGACCGTTGCGGAAAAGCTGATGATCATCAGCAATTATTATCCTGATTTTTTCCATCGAATTTGATTACTGGTAGTATATTATTCAATTACTTTAATTAATGCACTTGTCCCTTTTCCGGGATTACTTTCCAGGATGAAAACCCCTTCTATTGATTTTACTCTTGTTTCGATATTTGAGATGCCCATACCTTTATTATCCTCCATACCAAGCCGGGAAGTATCAAAACCACGGCCATTGTCAGAGAATTGCAAGGTAATAAATTTTTCATGCTTGTTAAGTTCAATTTCAATTTTTGAAGCTCCGGAATGCAGTATCGAATTGTTTATCAATTCGCATACCGCCCTGTATATCACTACCTCCTTGTCATTTTCAAGCCTTTGATTTTCCATATTTGATTTGAAACTGATCTCCAGAACTTTGGTCTGGTTTATTTTAGTGGTAAAAGCGCTTATGGCACTCGACAAGCCAAAATTTGACAGAACATGGGGGCTGAGATTATTTGAAACCTCTTTTATTGTGCTTATAGCCTCGTTAACAACATAAATGGTGTTTTTCAGTATCTCCTGTCCATGAGGATCTTTTATTTTACTGGTCAGGGCAGAGAGGGACATTTTTACAGTTGAAAGAAGAGGTCCGAGTCCGTCATGCAGATCTTTTGCAAATCTTTTTTTCTCGTTTTCCTCGGTGTTGATGATTGCATTTATTACTCGCCGTTCTGTCCTGAGCCTGTCTGATTCTGCCCGATTAAGCGAATAGAACATTTCTCTGATGCGAACCACTCCTGCAATTATCAAAAAGGAGATAAGTATACCTAACCAGTCATCGATAAGTTGCCAGGTGATAGTTGGTATACCTTTTAATAATTCCGACAATTGGATGATCTTACGGACTGCCATAAAAACAAATGATAATGAAAGCAATATCCAGGACAACCTGTATTTTGTAATCTTCATAAACCTCAACGCAATAGAGGCTGCTATGATCTGAAGGACTATTGAAATAATCAGGGCGATCAGTCTTACCATTTGCTTTTTAAAAAGTATTTTACAAAAATATGAGAATATTTAATTAATCATTCTTTAATTATCTTGTAACCTTGAATGAATTTTTATCAGAACAGGTTTATTACATTTGCATTCTCGAATTCAGGTTATGCGTTTACTCTATTCATTTTTAATAATACTTTTCTCAGGACTGGTCTTTATCGCTTCTGTATTTGACAGCAAAGCAAGGCTTTGGACAAGGGGAAGAAGGGGATGGAGAGAAAATCTCAGGAAAAAGATCAATCCTGAAGAAAAGAGAATCTGGATTCATTGTGCCTCCCTGGGTGAGTTTGAACAAGGCAGGCCCCTGATAGAAATGATAAAAGAAAAAGCCCCGGAATATAAAATCCTTTTGACCTTTTTCTCCCCGTCAGGGTATGAATTAATGAAGAACTGGACTGTTGCTGATAATATTTGTTATCTGCCTGCAGATACCCCCCGGAACGCCGTTAATTTTATCGAAATCATCAGACCATCGATGGTCTTGTTCGTGAAGTATGAGTTCTGGAATAATTATATCTCAGAGCTCAGCAGGAGGAACATCCCATTGTACCTTGTATCAGGTATTTTCAGGCCAGGTCAGCATTTTTTCAAATGGTATGGCGGATTTTTCCGGAATATCCTGAAAAAGTTCACGCATATTTTTCTTCAGGACAATAGATCATTTGATTTACTGAAAGGTATAGGTATCCGGAATATTTCAATTACAGGCGATACGCGGTTTGACAGAGTCAGCAAGATTGCCGCAACAGCAGCAGATCTGTCAGTAATAGAAGAATTCAGGGGCGAGGAGAAACTTTTGCTGGCAGGCAGCAGCTGGAGAGAAGATGAAGAGATAATTTCAAAATATATCAACTCTGATCCGGGGAAGATGAAGTGGGCTTTTGCACCTCATGAGATCGGGAAATCAAATATTGACAGGCTTGAGAAGCTTTTCAAAACAGATGTTGTGCGTTATTCCTGTTACAAGGAAGATTCTCATCATGCCAGGGTGCTGATAATTGATAATATGGGTTTATTGTCCTCCGCATACCGGTATGCATATATTGCAGCTATCGGCGGCGGATTCGGCAACGGTATACACAGTATTCTGGAAGCTGTATCCTGGGGAGTCCCTGTTCTTTTCGGGCCAAACTATTACGGATTCAAGGAAGCTTATGACCTTATAGAGGAAGGAGGAGCATTCTGTTACAAAAATCTGGAGGAATTCAGCAAAAATGTTGATATGTGGTTGAATAATACTCAGGTATATAGATCAGCATCTGCCGGGGCAGCTGATTATATAAGACAAAACACCGGTGCAACTGAAAAAATTTTTAAAATTTTGTTCGAACAGGATATTAACAAAAAATAGAATTTTCAGTTTATATCTTGTTAAAAACTCAATCTTTTTAATTTATAAAGGATAGTTTAAAGAAGCGTATATTGATCCTCCTGTTTTAATATATATTGATATCTTGCAAAGAGTAATTATCAACGAGTTAGAAAAAAACCTATAACCAAAAACTAATCTTAATCCTAAAACTATGACGGAGATCTTAAAGCGCTTATTTGCGATGTTTCTGTTTCTGTTCCTATCGCTCGCGATGTACGGACAAACGACAACATCAAGTATGAATGGAAAAATAGTTGATTCAAAGGGATTGCCTCTGCCCGGTTCAACCATTGTTGCAACTCATGTTCCTTCAGGAACTATATATGGAGCTATTGCAAACGTTCAGGGGTTCTACTCAATTCAGGGTATGCGTCCCGGAGGACCATATAAAGTGGAAATCTCTTTTGTCGGATATTCAAAGAAGACCTTCACCGACATTAATCTTCAGCTGGGTGAAACTTATGATATGAGCTCCGAACTTACGGAATCAAATACAGAGCTTAATGAAGTTGTAATTGTGGGCTCCAAACCTTCTGCCTTCAATACTGAAAAGACGGGAGCTACCACAAACGTAAACAAGCAGGTTATGGCTCTGGTTCCATCATTGAACCGAAGCCTCTCGGATTACACCAAACTCTCTCCATATGGAAGTGGTGGCGGATTTGTCGGTCGTGAAGCTTATATGACAAATGTTACTGTTGATGGTGCAAACTTCAACAATAACTTTGGTCTTTCCGGTAGCAGCATGCCTGGCGTATCCGGTGAACCTATCTCCATGGAGGCCATTGAAGAGATACAAATTGCAGTTGCGCCATTTGATGTCCGTCAGTCGAACTTCACCGGCGCTGGTGTTAATGCTATAACAAAAAGTGGTACAAACCAATTTAAAGGTTCGGTCTACGGATTTTACCGCAACCAGGATTTTAACGGGAGGTATATAAGAAGCAAAAAATTATCTGTTTCTCAATCAGCCAAGAAGGCTTATGGTTTCAATCTTGGCGGTCCGATAATCAAGAATAAACTTTTCTTTTTCATGAGTGGTGAAATGGAAAACACTCTGACCCCTGGAAACACATTACTAGCGCTGACTGCTGACAGGGATCCCTCAGATCTGAATGTAGGAAGGGTTTCAGCGGATAGTCTTCAGTTATTCTCCCAGATACTTCATGAAAACTTTGGTTATGAGACTGGCCGTTATGAAAACTGGGGAGGTGACAAGGATATAAACAATAAGGTACTTCTTAAAGTAGACTGGAACATAAGTAAAAATCATAAGTTTACCATCCGTTACAACTATTCGGAAGCCAAGTCACAATCCAGGCCAAGCTCCAGTGGTGATGCAACCCCTTCAATAAATGGTGGCCGTCATGCCCGTCAAGGGGGTATGTCGTACGAAAATTCACAGTATTACAATTCCAGTAAACTGCATTCTCTTACTGCTGAATTAAACAGCCGGTTCGGACAGCTTTCAAATAAGCTTCTTGTTGCTTATACAAAATATAGTCAGCCACGTTCTACTACCAGCTCTGTATTTCCATTTATAGATATTATGTCGGGGCTATATTCCGGAACTGCTCCTAATTTAAATTTAACAGGAGATGTTTACATGTCAGCAGGATATGAGTTGTTCTCCTACAAAAACAACGTTGATAACAATACCCTGATTATAACAGATAACCTGACATATCAGCTTAATAAACATACATTTACTTTTGGTGCTTCTTATGAGCAACAATATTTTGCCAACAGTTACCTGAGACAGGGAAGCGGCTACTACAGATTCAAAAACCTTCAGTCATTTCAAAATTATTTAAACAAGACCGACTTTAGTCAGCCTTTTAATGAGCTTAATTCTCCGGTAGCTTTTGCATATACTTATCCGATAAACGGCAGGACAAATCCGGTTGCTGAACTAACATTCGGTCAGTTTGCTTCTTATCTGCAGGATGAATTCAGTTTAGTAGATAACCTCAAAATTACTGCGGGCCTCAGGATTGACCTTCCAATGTACCTGTCCGGTGCTATTGACAACCCGGCAGTTAAGAATTATTCTTTCAATGGGAACCAGACAGTCGATCTTTCCACCTGGCCAGATTCCAAGATTCTGTGGTCTCCACGTTTAGGTTTCAGCTGGGATGTAGTTAAAGACCGGATTCTTAAAGTGCGCGGTGGTACAGGCATATTCACCGGCCGGATCCCGTTTGTCTGGTTTACCAACCAGCCTACAAACAGCGGTATGATCCAGTATCAGTATGTAGTCAGTCAGGGTAATAATCCGGCAAACGCAGCGACTCTGGCCAACAGAGCTATACTTGCCAGAATACCTTTCAAGGCAGACGCAGCAGAGCTTTTGAACGAAGCTTCCCTGGCCGATATCTTCCCGCAGGCTAACCCGGTAGGAGGAAGGATAGCTGCTATAGCTAAAGACTTTAAATTACCACAGGTATGGCGTACAAGCTTATCTTTCGATATTAAGCTTCCGATTAATATGATGCTTACACTTGAAGGGATATATACAAAAGACATTAACTCAATCAACTTCAAAAACATCAACCTGATTAAAGCCGGCTCACTTCTTTACGAAGGACCTTTTGAGCGTCAATACTGGGTGAGCACCGACCCGAAATACACAACATCTCCTTACCAGAATGTTGTTGTAATGGTTAATACCAAAAAAGGAAAGGGCTACACTCTTGCAGCAACGCTTGATCTTCCTAAGATTGCAGGATTTTCAGGAATGGTCTCTTACAGCAAGAGCTGGGGAGAAGAGGTTACAGGCAAATCAGGATCTGACCCCTTCTCAGCCTGGCAATATCGTCTAATTGTTAACAGTTCCAACTGGGAGGAACTGGGTTTAACCTATAACAACACTCCTCACAGGATAGTTGGAACAGTTAACTATTCTATCGATTATCTTAAATTCTTTGGTTCTACAATCTCGTTCTTTTTCAATGCATACAAAGGTGATGCATACTCATATACATATAGCGGTGATGCAAACGGTGATGGCACAAGCAATGACCTGATGTACATTCCCAGAGATGCCAGTGAGTTTGTATGGAGTTCAGGATTAGATGCTGCAGCTTACTTCGCATTTCAGGCACAGGACCCATATCTGTCTAAACACGCGGGCGAATATGCTTACAGGAATGCAGCATATAATCCATGGAATAAAAGACTAGACATGAGATTTATGCAGGATTTCAAAATAAAAGCCGGTAAATCAATGAATACCCTTGAATTAAGTATTGATATTATAAATTTCATGAACCTGCTTAATTCAAGCTGGGGTCTCAACAAAAGCGTTGTTACCACCTCTCCGATTATTTTTGGGGGCAAAGACCTTGCAACAGGCAAACCGAAAGCAAGTATGAGAAAAATCGGCGGTCAGTATGTTACAAATTCATTCCAGGATCCCAATTCAGTTGCCGGAACTTATGGAATACAACTTGGAGTAAGATACCTCTTCAACTAACAAACCGATCTAAAAACCAAGAATGAGGGGCGTTTGAGAAAGCCCCTTTTTTTTTCCTGGTATCCGGGATAAGGTGGGCCGGTTTTATCCTGTTTTTCAGGTATCTTATGACATGATATCAAATAAAACAATTAAAAAATGACATTCCATTGCCGGAAAAAGAGTTTTAAACTCTTCAGATAATCATCTGAATAACAGGTAAATATGAAGCTGCGGAAGATTAACAGATTGATTGACAGAAGCGAGGAATATAGTTAATAACTATATCATCAAATGTTAATAAACTTAAAAAATTTATCTTGCGACAAGGGCTGCGCTTATCTAATTTAGCGAATACCCGATGAACATTTCGGTGGCCGTTTAATCTCAACATAATCAGGGGTTAACAAAATTACATATTCAATTGTTAATATATGGGTGAACTATTTGTGAGTGGCGTAGAGATGAAGACAGAAGACACAACCAAGGTACTGTCAAAATTACATCCTGAGAAAAAGGAAGAAGTGAGAGGGGCAGGAAAAAAAGTAAAAAATAGTGAAGGGAAAGTTGTGTATTCTCATGAAGAAGCTGTTGAGGCAAGTTGTCTTTATTTCAATGGCGACGAACTGGCTGCCCGCGTCTGGACAAATAAATATGCTCTTAAAGATTCATTCGGCAATCTTTATGAGAAGACTCCCGATGATATGCACCATAGAATTGCAAGGGAGATACACAGAATTGAGCTTAAGTATAAAAACCCTCTGCCAGAAGAGCTGATTTACAAAATTCTTAAAGACTTCAAATATATCGTGCCACAGGGTGGGCCAATGACAGGTATTGGAAATGATTACCAGATTGCTTCACTTTCAAACTGCTTCGTTATAGGAAATGACGGGACTTCCGATTCATACGGAGGAATTATGAAGATCGACCAGGAGCAGGTACAATTGATGAAACGCCGTGGCGGTGTAGGTCACGACCTATCACATATAAGGCCCAAAGGCACTCCTGTTCTTAACAGTGCTCTTACTTCAACAGGAGTGGTTCCTTTCATGGAGCGCTACTCCAACTCAACCCGCGAGGTAGCCCAGGATGGCAGAAGAGGCGCATTAATGCTTTCAATATCAGTTAAACATCCTGATTCAGGAAAATTTATCGATGCCAAACTCGAAAGCGGAAAAGTCACCGGAGCCAATGTGTCGGTGAAACTGACAGACGAATTTATGAAGGCTGTGGAAGAAAAGGGAATATTCAGACAGCAATATCCGATTGTATCTGACAGCCCGAAATTTATTAAAGACATAGATGCGGAACAACTTTGGCACAAGATCATACACAATGCATGGAAGTCTGCTGAACCCGGTGTTTTATTCTGGGATACAATTATAAAGGAAAGCGTTCCTGATTGTTATGCAGATCTCGGTTATAAGACAGTCTCCACAAACCCCTGCGGCGAAATCCCGCTCTGTCCATACGACAGCTGCAGATTACTGGCTCTGAATCTCTACAGCTATGTAAATGAACCATTCACGAAAAATGCTGCTTTCGATATGGATCTGTTTAAGGAGCACGTTGGCCTTGCACAACGCATGATGGATGATATTATAGATCTTGAACTTGAAAAAATTGATGCAATCCTGACAAAAATAAATGCAGATCCAGAATCTGAAGAGCTGAAACTTGTCGAAAGAAACATGTGGAAGAACATCAGGCTTAAATCTGAAGAGGGAAGAAGAACCGGAATAGGTATAACCGCTGAGGGAGACATGCTGGCCGGATTGGGAATGCGTTATGGATCAGATGAAGCGACAGATTTTTCTGTGGAGATTCATAAAACACTTGCTCTTGAAGCTTATAAAGCTTCCACTTACCTGGCTAAAGAACGAGGCCCGTTCAAGATTTACGATGCCAAACGTGAGGTAAATAATCCGTTCATAAATCGCATGAAAGAAGCAGATCCGGTAATGTTCAATAATATGGTGAAATTCGGCCGGAGAAATATCGCTCTTCTGACAATAGCACCAACAGGAACAACAAGCCTGATGACTCAGACAACATCAGGAATCGAACCAATCTTCTCGACTTTCTATAAAAGGAGAAGGAAAGTTAATCCCAATGACCTTGATGTTACTGTAACTTTTAAAGATGAAGTAGGAGATTGCTGGGAAGAGTATAATGTCTTTCACCACAAATTTGTGGACTGGCTAAAGCTGAATAACTACGATCCTGATGAGGTTAGCAGAAGGAACGATAAAGAGATAGAAGAAATAATAGCTGAATCGCCATATTACAAGGCATCTGCTAATGATGTCGACTGGATCGCAAAAGTCAGAATGCAGGGTGCCATCCAGAAATGGGTAGACCATTCGATAAGTGTTACAATTAACCTGCCTGCAGATGCCAAAGAAGACCTTGTGAGTGAACTATACCTTACTGCCTGGAAAGTGGGTTGTAAAGGTGCAACCGTCTATCGTGACGGCTCAAGAAATGGCGTTCTTATCGCTTCGGGGAAATCAGAAACACACCTTGAACGCCCCAAACGACCTAAAGTACTTGACTGTGATATAATTAAGTTCAATAATAACGAGGAAAAATGGATTGCCTTCGTGGGGCTTAAGGATGGCAAACCTTATGAAATATTTACCGGGCTTGCAGATGAAGAGATATTCCCTATTCCTAAAACCATAGTTAAGGGAAAGATCATAAAGAATAAGGATGATGAGGGTAACACCAGGTACGATTTTCAATATACCGATAAGTACGGGTATAAGAATACTCATGGAGGATTGTCCCACATGTTCAAACCAGAATTCTGGAATTATGCAAAACTCATTTCCGGAGTTCTGAGACATGAAATGCCAATAGCAGACGTTGTCAATCTTATACAATCGCTTAAGCTTGATAGTGAGTCAATTAACAACTGGAAGAATGGTGTTGAAAGAGCTCTCAAGAGATACATTCCAAATGGCACAAAAGCAAAAGGGAAATGCGGTGAATGCCATTCGGAAAACCTGGTTTATGAAGAAGGTTGCCTTATCTGCAAGGACTGCGGATCTTCCAAATGCGGCTAACGCAAAATCAATGTAACGGACTGATCGGGGCGAAGTCGGGAGACTTCGCCCTGCCCAAGACTTCGACCGGCTTCGTGAAGTCACAAGCAAGGCGAAGTCTCCTGACTTCGCCTCACGGCTAAGCGAAGTCCCTGACTTCGCTTCATTCTCTTACCTGATAACCTTCAGTTCTTTTCCGATCTTTCTGAATGCTGAAACCGCTTTTTCCAGATGTTCAGTTTCATGAGCAGCAGAAAGCTGAACACGTATCCTTGCCTGATCCTTCGGAACAACCGGAAAGTAAAAACCTATTACATAAATACCTTCTTCCAGAAGCCTTGCCGCAAATTTCTGAGATAGTTTGGCATCGTAGAGCATTATAGCACAAATAGCTGATTTCGTAGGCTTTATATCAAATCCTGCACGGGTCATCTCTTTAATAAAATATTCAGCATTCCGATGCAGCTTATCCTGCAGTACATTTGTTTCGGTCATCATATCAATCATGCGTATACCGGCAGCTGCAACAAAGGGTGGGAGGGAATTGGAAAAAAGATAGGGTCTGGACCTTTGCCTTAACATTTCAATGATCTCCTTTTTCCCGGTGGTAAATCCGCCAATAGCACCACCAAAAGCCTTACCGAGTGTACCGGTTATGATTTCAACTTTCCCTTTAAGATTAAAAAGTTCCGTGACACCCCTGCCCGTTTTCCCTACAACTCCGGCTGAATGAGATTCGTCGACCATAATCATAGCATTATATTTTTCAGCTAGCGGTACAATTCTGTCAAGTGGTGCTACATTGCCATCCATCGAAAATACGCCATCGGTCACAATAAGACGGAACCGTTGCTTATTTGCTGCTTTTAATTGATTCTCGAGATCATCCGTATTTGCATTCTCATACCTGTAACGCTGTGCCTTGCAGAGTCTTACTCCGTCAATGATCGAAGCATGATTTAGAGAATCTGAAATTATAGCATCCTCTTCCGAAAGCAAAGGTTCAAAAACCCCTCCGTTTGCATCAAAACAGGCAGCATAGAGTATTGTATCTTCAGTTCCAAAGAAACCGGCAATTTTTTGCTCCAGTTCTTTATGCAGGTCGGTAGTTCCACAAATGAACCTCACCGACGACATACCATATCCATGGTCATCCAGCGAACTTTTTGCTGCCTTAATAAGCTCCGCACTATTTGAAAGACCCAGATAATTATTTGCGCAGAAGTTTAAAACTTTTTGACCTGTATTTAATTCTATTTCAGCGCCTTGTGGGGAAACGATTATTCTTTCGTTTTTATATAATCCGGCCTCTTTTATTTCTTCAATGATTCCTGTTAAATGCGTTTGATAATTGGTATACATGATAAATTATTATTAAAGTTTTCTTAGTGAATCTCTGTGAACCTTTGTGTCTTGGTGTCTTTTTGGCATATTTTTTCGCCACTAAGGCACAAAGACACAAAGACTCACTAAGAGAATTAAGTTAGTACCAGGAAAGAATTACTTTCCCGCAGTTTCCCGACTCCATTATGTCGAATCCTTTCTGAAAATCGTCAATATGAAACCTGTGGGTTATTATAGGATTAAGGTCTATCCCGCCAATTATCATCATCTCCATTTTATACCAGGTCTCCCACATCTCTCGGCCATAGATCCCTTTTAATGTTATTGCCTTGAAAATGATATCACTCCAGGGAGCTTCAAAATTTGATGGCAGAATACCAAGCAGCGAAACGCTTGATCCGTTATACATGTTGCTGATCATCTCGGTAAACGCTTTTGGCGAACCCGACATTTCCAGGCCAATATCAAATCCCCTCATCCCAAGTTGCTTTACTGCATCAGAAATTTTTTCACCTTTTGAAGGATTAATTGTCATAGTTGCTCCCATTTTCTTTGCGATTTCAAGCCGGTAATCACTAAGATCGCTTGCAACAATGAATCTGGCGCCGGCAAACCTGGCAATGGCCACAGCCATGTTTCCTATCAGCCCGGCCCCCGTTATTAAAACATCTTCGCCAAGAAGAGGCCAGGACAGAGCAGTATGCGTTGCATTTCCGAAAGGATCCATAATTGATGCCCATTCATCAGGAATCCTGTGGTCGAGAGGTATAACATTCTGTGACGGTACTTTTACAAATTCAGCAAATGATCCGTCGATGTTAACTCCGATTCCCACAGTGTTTTCACAAACATGTTCTTTCCCGCGACGGCAGTTCCGGCAATGTCCGCATGCCAGATGTCCCTCCCCTGTTACCCTTTCGCCAATTTTAAGGTTTTTTACACCAGCCCCCATTTTTTCAATATAGCCCATATACTCGTGACCGATTACCATGGGGGTCCTGATTGTCTTTTGCGACCATGCATCCCATTCATAAATATGAAGATCTGTTCCGCATATGGCTGATTTTTTAACCTTAATAATTACATCATTAATTCCGGGTTCGGGAACCGGTACTTCTTCCATCCACAGCCCTTTTTCAGGTCTGGCTTTAACAAGGGCTTTCATCTTATTCATTGGCAAATAATTTAACAGTGCAAAGTTAATTTATATGTTACTAAGTTAAAATAATTCTCCCTGGGAAAACCTGATTTTCTAAATAGTATTGTATGTTTCCTTCTTTACCTATCTTTGCACAAAGTCAGGTGTAATTAAGTAGCTACTAATATGGTGAGAGTACGTTTTGCCCCAAGTCCTACCGGTCCGCTTCATATAGGTGGTGTAAGGACCGCCTTATATAATTATCTGTTTGCCAGGAAAAACAAAGGGACATTTATTCTCAGGATTGAAGATACCGATCAGGCAAGATTTGTTGATGGAGCCGAAGAGTATATAATGGAGGCACTTAGCTGGTGCGGGATAAAAATTGATGAAGGTATAAGAGAAGGTGGAAAGTATGGCCCATACAGACAAAGTGACAGGAAAAGCCTCTACAGGCAGTACGCAGAACAGCTCATCAATACTGGAGATGCCTATTATGCTTTTGATACCCAGGAAGAACTTGAGAGGACAAGGCGAGATCATGAATCAAAGGGTGATACATTTATATATAATGGTTTAATCAGAAAGAGCTTAAGCAATTCCCTCTCATTACCTGAGACAGAATGGAAGTTGAAACTTGAGAAAGGAGAACCCTATGTGATCAGGTACAGGATGCCTGTCAATGAAGAGATACACTTTCATGACCTTATCAGAGGAGATATTACTGTTAATTCTTCGACTCTTGATGATAAGGTCCTGTTTAAATCAGATGGCATGCCAACATATCACCTGGCAAATATTGTTGATGATCATCTGATGGAGATCACCCATGTCATCCGCGGTGAAGAATGGTTACCATCGCTTGCCCTTCATGTTATGATCTACAGATCATTCAAATGGAATGCTCCCCAATTTGCACACCTCCCTTTACTCCTTAAACCTGATGGTAAAGGCAAGCTAAGCAAACGGGACGGTGATAAAATGGGTTTTCCTGTATTCCCGTTATTCTGGCCCTATGGTGAAACTGCAAGAGGATACCGCGAAGACGGTTATTATCCGGAAGCATTTATTAACATGCTTGCACTTCTGGGCTGGAATCCCGGAACTGAACAGGAAATTTTTACCATGGAGCAGCTGACAGATGCATTTTCAATAGAACGAGTTCATAAATCAGGATCCAAATTTGACCCCGAAAAGGCAAAATGGTTTAACCATATTTATTTGCAGAACAGAACAAATACCCAGCTTGCCATGGAATTCCGTGAAGAGCTGAGGGCCCATGGTATTCATATGGATATCACAGAGCTTGAAACACTCATTTCACTGGTTAAGGAAAGAGTAAGCTTTATAAAAGATATGTGGGAAGAAACTAATTTTTTCTTCGTGCCACCTGAGTCTTACGACAGTGAAGTAGTTAAAAAAAGATGGAACAAAGAATCGCCTCTAATCCTGTCGGAGTTAATAAGTATTCTGGGGGATGTAGATGATTTTACTCCCGCTTCATCCGAAATGATTGTAAAGAATTGGATTGTGGAAAAAGGATATAATACCGGGAACGTTATGAATACTCTCAGGCTTGTAATTGTTGGTGCTTCAAGGGGACCTCATATTTTTGATATTATTGGCTGGATTGGTAAAGAGGAAACACTGAAACGAATTGGCAAAGGGATTGAAGTTTTAGGAAAGTAGACACTTATGAACCTTCCGGAACCGGGTGATTATATCGATATCCATAACCATGGAGCAACACCATGCACTAACCATTTTCAGGTTGAGAATCTGATGACTCACCAGAAGAGGATTCCTGATAATGAAAAAGGTTTAGTCTACTCGATAGGGATACACCCCTGGTTCCTTACATCAGAAAACTTCAAACAGCAGATTGAAACAGTTATTCAATATGCAGATCATCAGAATGTTATTGCACTGGGTGAATCCGGATTTGACAGGATCAAAGGCCCTTCTTTTGATCTTCAGCAAAACGCTTTCAGGGAACATGTCAGGCTAGCCGAAAAAGTTAAAAAACCATTATTCATTCATTGTGTCAGGGCCTGGGACGATTTATTGTCAGAAAAGAGAATACTTAAACCAACAATGCCCTGGATAATTCATGGATTCAGAGGGAGCAGAGAACTGGCTCTGCAACTCTTATCAAAAGGTCTGACTCTATCTTTCTGGTTTGATTTTATATTGAGACCTGTATCTTCGCCATTGTTGAAGAGTCTCCCAAAAGAGAAGATTTTCCTTGAAACAGATGGCAGCAATATTGACATTGAAAAATTATATGAAAAGGTATCTGCTGATCTCGAATTAAGCATAGAGGAACTGAAAGGGATAATTCATAATAATTTTGTTAATCTATTTAAATGACAGACTGGTTATCGCGTACTGTACTATGCATCGGTCCAGAGGCATTATCAAGACTGACGTCATCAAATGTCCTCGTAGTTGGACTGGGTGGGGTCGGTGCATTTGCAGCTGAAATGATCTGCAGAGCCGGAGTGGGTTCAATGACTATTGTGGACGGCGATACGATTCATAAAACCAATCGTAACAGGCAGCTCCCGGCACTTACCAGCACCGAAGGATTGTCTAAGGCTGAAGTTATGGGTGACAGGCTTTTAGACATTAATCCGGATCTTAATCTGACAGTTATTCAGGAATATATAAAGGATGAAAGGATGATTGAAATCCTCGACAAAGGTTTCGACTATGTTGTTGATGCGATTGATACTCTGGCACCTAAAGTCTTCCTCATTTATCATAGCATAAACAGAAAATATCCGGTAGTAAGTTCTATGGGTGCCGGAGGGAAATTTGACCCCTTAAAAATAGAAATCTCTGATATTTCAGAAACTACCGATTGTACCCTGGCGCGTATCCTCAGAAAAAGACTTCATCGACTTGGGATCAGGGAAGGGTTTAAAGCGGTTTACTCGCCGGAAGTGGTGGATAAGAAAAGAGTCAAATCCACAGAAGGAGAACGGAATAAAGCTTCAATTGTGGGGACTATTTCCTATATGCCGGCTGCATTCGGTATTGCCTGCGCTTCAGTTGTAATCCGCGACCGGGCAGAGATAAGTTGAAAGAAACAGATTATTTTTCAGACTTCTTATAGCTTATCGATACGCCACCTCCATTGGAATTAACTGTTGTTTCGTAGTTTTTCAAACTTTTTATATATTGAAGAAATTCTCCCTGTCCGCTGCTGAAACCACGCCCCTGGGAAATATTGTGTGCGGTAAAGCAACCTCCTGTTTTAAGTTTGGGATCAACATCAATAAAATAATTTTTGTACCAGTCTTTATCAGCATCGCTGAAAACGAAATCAAATGGGCCTTTTAATTCCTTTACAAGGGAATGTGCATCTGCCAGACGTGCATCGATATAATCAGATAATCCAGCTTTTTTAAAGTTCTCGAGGGCAGTTTTGTGTCTCCCTTCATCAATATCAATTGTAATAAGCTTCCCTCCGGTTTTACTTAAAGCCCAGGCAATCCATATACCTGAATGGCCAGTTGATGTCCCGATCTCAAGTGCGCTTTTGTAATTGTTTTTAACTATTATGTCATAGAGAAGCTGGCCGTCTGCGACGGGTATATTCATGTCGTACCATTGCCTTGAATGATCATTAAGAAAGCTTTTGACTTTTTCATCGAGTGATTTGTTCTCTTTTCCTGCCTGTGAATGAAGAGTAAACGGGACCAGCAATACTATCAGCGATAAAATTATCTGTTTTTTATATAACCGTTTCTGCATAATTGATAGTTTTTAATGAGTAAATCAAGACTGTAATAAATAGACAGTTAATAAATTGATTTTATTCCGATTTTGTCTGCCAGAAATCCTTGTACTAATATTAGATATTTTTTAACTTATACCCAGAATTACCCGCTTAAACAATATTGGATATGAAAATATTTCCTGTCAGAATAAAATTTGATCCTGAAATTTATATCCTTGCCCTTGTGAATATTGTTATTCATCTCCTGTTTATAAATAACCTTGAATATCACAGGGATGAATTACTCTATTTTTCATTGGGCCAGCATCCTGCATTTGGCTATGCCACTGTGCCTCCGATGATTGGGTGGATAGCCTGGGTTATGCAGAATATTTTTGGATTTTCACTCTTTGCTGTGAGATTATTTCCGGCAGTGATGGGCGGAATTATGGTATTGGTCGTTGCATCAATTGCCAGGGAACTGGGAGGTTCCCGATATGCAGCCATTCTTGCTTCGACCGGAATGATTATTTCCATATTCGGACTGAGAACTTTTGGATTATACATGCCTGTTCAACTGGATCTTATATTCTGGACAATACTTATTTATCTGGTTATTAAGTATATAAATACATCTTCAGACAAATATCTGATTTTGTTTGGAGTTTTTGCAGGTCTTTCTTTATTGAATAAATACCTGATTGGATTACTCTTTGTCTTTTTCATTCTGGTTGTTCCGTTTACTCATTTAAGGTCAATTTTCCGTAACCGGAAATTCTGGATCGGGATTCTTTCAGGGGCTCTTATTTTTTTGCCAAACATTATCTGGCAGATTTCGCACGGTGTACCTTTAGTCGGACATCTATCAGAACTTGAAAGAACACAACTTGTAAATGTCGACAGGATTGGTTTCCTGGTGGAGCAGATTATTATGCCAGGTGCTGCATCCATACTGACAATTGCAGGGCTTTTTTATCTTTTTATAAATAAAGCTGCAGTAAAATTCAGATTCCTTGGAGTAATTGCAGTTTTTGTCATAATTACTTTGATGCTGCTACGAGGCAAATCCTATTATACTCTTGGTGTGTTTCCTTTTATGATCGCTGCAGGAGCTGTCTCCGCTGATAAAATTTTCAGGAAGATCTGGTCTAAAACGCTTCTGATTATATTCATTATAATTATTACAATTCCTATTGTGCCAATTGGAATACCCGTTTTAAAACCGGTGCGACTGATAGCCTATTTTAAAGTTCTTGGTGATAAATATAAAATAGATGTTGGCAGGCGATGGGAAGATGGTTCAATTCATCCATTGCCGCAGGATTATTCGGATATGCTTGGGTGGGAAGAAATGACTTTCCTTGTAAATGAAGCCTGGCAAATGGTCGATAAGAAAAGCTGTTTTATTTATGGGGAAAATTATGGACAGGCCGGTGCAGTTACAGTCATTGGGAAAAAGTATAATTTACCGGAAGCCATTTGTTTCAACGAAAGCTTCAGATACTGGATCCCGGAAAAATTTGATCCTGATCCGCTTTCTTTTATCTATATTAATAATGTGCCGGGAGAGGATGTCAAAAAGCTTTTCAGAAAGGTCACTAAGATCGGAATTGTCTCAAATCCTCTGGCAAGAGAGTTTGGTACCGGAGTGTTTCTGTTCCAGGATCCTGTGACCAGCTTTAACCAGTTCTGGTCTCAGAGAATACAGCACCTTAATAAATAAATTTTCCGGTTTCAAAATCCTTTATCAGGAGTTTTCGCATTGGAGCTCCTTTTGAAATCTGAATAAATGATATATTTGTATAAAGAACCTTGTGTCTGTCGTCAAAAAGAACATATTGATATTATGAGACTGATTAAGAAAATCCTTAAGGCACTTTTAGCTATTCTGCTTCTGATAATCTTATCTTTTGTTGGAATTATAGTTTATGCAATCATTTCAGATTATAAACCAAAAGAAAAGGAAATTCTGTTTACAGATGAAAAGGCTAATACCCTTAATGATACTTGTGAACTTTCGATTCTTACATGGAATATTGGATATTGCGGACTGGATAAGAGTATGGACTTTTTCTATGACGGTGGCAAGAAGGTCTTTACTCCCAAAACAAAATGTGTTGAAAACCTTCAGAATGTTGAGAAATTTCTTAAGCTGAATGATTCAGTCAATTTCATCTTTGTTCAGGAAATTGACAAGAAAAGTAGAAGAAGTTATTATATGAACGAGTATGACTCATTGAGTACAGTCTTAGAGGGTTTTTCTCCCTTTTTCGCCAAGAACTATGATGTATTTTTTGTCCCGGTTCCGCCCGCCTCACCGATGGGAAAAGTATTATCCGGAATTGGAATATTCAGTAAAGATCGACCTTCCACCTCAGTGCGGTATTCCTTTCCCGGTAAATTTGGATTTCCAAAACAGCTTTTTTTGCTGGACAGATGTTTTCTCGTAAATAGTTACAAGTTGTCAAACGGGAGGGAGTTGCTGATAATCAATACGCATAATGAGGCATTTGATCCCGGAGAAATACGTAAAGCACAGATGGCCTATCTTAAGGAATTCCTTCTGAAGGAGTATAAAAAAGGCAATTATATTATTACGGGAGGAGACTGGAACCTGTCACCGCCCGATTTTATACCAAAGTTTTCCGGATACCAGATTAATAACCTGCAGATGAAGATGACATCGGATTACCTTCCGGCAGAATGGAAATGGATCTATGATAGCAAAATACCTTCGAACAGATCAGTAGTTAACGCTTTTGATCCTGCAACCACACCTACCACTGTGATAGATTTTTTCCTTCTTTCTCCTAATATTCAGGCGCTTTCAGTAAAATGCATTGATCTTGGCTTTGAAAACTCAGACCATAATCCGGTGATCATCAAAGCAAAATTAAAATAGGAAAAAGCCTTAAGGATATTTTTTCATACCTTCATGGTGGTTTTAAGCATAACTTTCAAAAACAGCTCTTATGAACTTTACTGATTTTATAACGCATCATGGAAAAAAAATAAGCAGGGACCATTTTATACATCTGGTTCAGGTTGCAAGGATTGATGGGAAAATAGATAAACCTGAGCTTGAAATGCTTCATAAAGAAGGAAAGAAATTCGGGCTGACGGATCCTGAAATAGACATCCTGATCAAATCAGAAGCACAACATCACTATCAGCCTCCCTACAGCCTTAAAGATAAATTTGAAGAGCTCTATAATATCGCGGAAATGATCATGGCCGATAATATTATAGAAGAAGGTGAAAAAAAGATGATAAAAAGATATGCTATTTCAGCAGGTTTCGATGATAAAACGACCGAAAAGCTCATCACTCTTCTTTTTGATGGTATCCTCAGGGGAGATGATGAGGAGACGTTATTAAGTGAATTCAGGAAAAAGCACCTGTTTAAGTAGTAGCATTGGGTCTCTGAGTTTAAAGTGCCTGGAGTGCCTGGAGTGACTAAAGTGCCTGGAGTACTTAAAGTTTATTCTTCAAACTTTAGGCACTCCCTGCCTGACGGCAGGTAGACAGACTTTAGCTCACTTAAGGCACTTTCTTATTATGGAATGCAGAGTCAAGGCATTATGACAAACTGAAAAATCTTAAAAAATGAAAATTAGAATATTCCTTTTCTTCTTATTTATTCCATCGCTTATTACCGGACAGGAGGCTTTAAAGGAATATATCCGGTATGGGATCGAAAACAATCTGGCACTAAAACAGAAACAATCAGGTTATGAAAAAAGTCTTGCAGCTTTAAGAGAAGCACGCGGATTATTCTATCCCAATATCAGTTTTAATGCAAGATATACAGTATCAGAAGGTGGCCGCGTTATAGATTTTCCGATTGGAGATCTGCTTAACCCGGTATATTCTACTCTCAACGCACTGACATCATCATCATTGTTTCCGGCTGTTGAAAACCAACAGTTCAGATTTCTGAGACCCCTGGAGCAGGAGACTAAAATAAGGCTTATCCAACCATTGTTCAACCCCGATATTTATTATAATTCAAAGATCAAAAAGGAACTCTCGATTTTCCAAGAGTCGGATGTTGAACAATATAAGAGGGAATTAATTGCTGAGATAAAGAAAGCTTATTACAATGCAGTTATGACAGAGGGGATAGTTTCCATGCTTAGAGAGACGAGAAAACTTTTAACCGAGAATGTCAGGGTAAACAAAAAGCTTGTTGAGAACAGCAAACTAACGATTGACAATGTATACCGTTCTGAATCAGAGTTGAGTAAATTTGAACAGGAACTGCAGAATGCAGAGAAGAATAAGAATATTGCTTCAGCTTATTTTAACTTCCTGCTGAACAAACCGCTGAAGGATAGCATTATTCTGCAGCAGACCGTAACTTTTCCTCTCCTTGCTAATATTTCCGGAAACTATTTTCAATCAGCTATTGAGAACAGGGAAGAAATTAAAAAGCTCGAAAACTATGATCATATTTCTGATATGCAGGTTAAAATGAACAAGTCAGGTAAATTGCCGGATCTTTTTGTTGCCGTTGATTATGGTTTTCAGGGTGAAACCTACAAATTCAATAAAAACCAGGATTATGTTCAGGCCTCAGCCATTCTTACCTGGAATCTCTTTTCCGGCTTTCAGAACAAGGCAAAAATAAAGCAGGCAATGATGGACAGGACCATAATCGAAAGTCAACTTGAAGAAATAAGAAAGCAGATACAGCTGCAGGTTATAAATACCATGAATGAGCTGCTTACAGCTGAAAAAGGGATCACTGCAGCTGAATCCAGATTGAAGAATTCAAGTGAAGGATTCAGGCTTGTGAACAGGAAATATCAGGAAGGTCAGGCAAGCCTTATTGAATTCCTGGATGCCAGGACAAATCTGACTCAAGCCGAAGAAAACCTGATAATTTCAAGATTCAGTTATTTATCATGTTTTGCTGAATTCGAAAAAGTTATAGCCAAAAAACCAGAATAATTATTTGCCATATGAAGTTAGTTATTTCAATATTTGCTTTATCAGTTGTAATAACAGCTGGCTGCAGAAATGATTCTGTAAAAAAAACAGGTCAGGAAGTCATTGGAGTGAAGCTTACACAGGTTTCCCCTGAGACTTTCAGTATTCCTGTAAGGTCAACCGGCGTTCTGATTTCGAGTGAAGAGATAAAGTTATCCTTCAAAACCGGAGGTATTGTTGCAAAAATTGCAGTTAAGGAGGGAGACCGGGTCAGAAAGGGAGATATCCTTGCAAAGCTTAATCTTTCTGAAATCGACGCTCAGGTTAATCTTGCTGCTACCGGGTATGATAAAGCATTGAGAGATTATACCCGTGCTGAAAACCTTTTTACTGATAGCGTTGCAACTCTTGAGCAAATGCAGAATGCAGCCTCTGCCTTGAATGCAGCAAAATCGACGCTCGATATTGCCAGATTCAACCTTGCCCATTCAGAAATAATTGCTCCTGAAAATGGTGTCATTTTAAAACAGTTTGTCAATACGAACGAAATTATTGCATCAGGATATCCGGTATTTCTTTTTGGCAGTACAGGAAAGAACTGGAAGGTAAAAACAGGCCTTTCAGACCGTGACATTGTCAGGATCAATCCGGGAGATTCTGCAATTGTTACATTAGACGCATGGAAGGGGATAAAGTTTCGTGCAATTGTTGATCAGATTGGTGAGATGGCGAATCCACTTACAGGCACCTATGAAATTGAGATGACCCTTACCAGAACAGATTACCGTCTGGTGACAGGTTTTATTGCCGGAGTAGAAATCTTTCCCTCAAAAAAGGAGAGATTCTTGACAATCCCTGTCGGTGCCATAGTTGAAGCGGATGGAGAAAGTGGTTATATATTTTTTGTAACTGATTCAATGAAAGCACAAAAGATGAAAATAGAGATTGTTACACTCCTCGGCTCAAAAGCTGCTATCAAAGGAAACCTGAACGGGATTAAGGAAGTTGTGTCAGAAGGTGCTGCTTATCTGAGGGATGGGGTTAGAGTTAAGATAAGAAGATAGGCGACCGGTGTGCGGCGTGCGGCGTGCGGCGTGCGGTGTTGGCGTCACCGCGTACCGCGTACCGCATACCGCATACCGCAAGCCCGGTAACTTAGGAAACTAAAAGCCCCATATTAAAGAAAAATCGATAGCAATGAAGATATCTGAATTAGCAGTTAAAAACTATCAATTCACAATTGTAGTATTTCTGATGCTCATTGCTTTGGGAGTCTATTCGTTCTTTAAGATTCCCCAGGCAGAAGATCCGGAATTTCCCATATCAATATTCCCTGTTATTGCTATTTATCCAGGGGCATCACCGACTGATATTGAACAACTGGTTGTTGACAAGGTCGAAAAGAGCCTGAATGAACTTGAAGACATAAAAAGCATGAAAACTGAGATCAAAGACGGAGTGGCTGTGATTGTAATCGAATTCACTGCTGATACCGATCCTGATAAAAAATACGACCAGATCCTCAGACAAATAAGCTCAATCAGATCTTCACTTCCTCAAGATCTTTACAGCCTTGAAACATTAAAGATCCAGGCAGGAAATACAAACATTGTTCAGAGTGCTATTGTAACCAAATTAACAGAATATTCAGGGCTTCGCAAATATTCACAGGAACTTAAGGATGAGATTTCCTCGGTGCATGGTGTCAGGAAAGCTGAGGCCGTTGCATATCCTGAACAGGAACTGCAGGTCTCAATAGATCTGCCAAAAATGTCTCAGCTGCATTTAACGATCAGCCAGGTTATCGGGGCAATACAAAGTGAAAATACAAATATCCCCGGAGGGAGCTTAGAGGTTGGACCTAAGAAATTCAATGTCACGACAAGCGGAACCTATGAAAGCATTGAAGATGTAAAAAGGACAATTGTTGGCTCAAATGCAGGGCAGGTAGTATACCTGAAAGATATTGCAGATGTCAGCTGGAGCGACGAAGATCCGAAATATTTTGGGAGATTCAATGGCGAAAATGCTGCTTTCATAATTGCAAACATGAAATCGGGACAGAATATCCACGAGGTACGGAACAATATTTATAAGGTTTATGATTCCTTTGAAAAGAAACTTCCTGCCGGATTCAGGTTAGAGAGAGGATTTGACCAGGCAAAGAATGTCAGTAACAAACTGGGCAGACTTGAGAAAGATTTCCTGTTTGCATTTCTTCTGGTACTGATAACTCTGTTACCCCTGGGATTCAGAGCTTCCGGGATCGTTATGATTTCAATTCCACTGTCAATAATGATTGGAATAGCCGGGTTATACCTTGTCGGATTCAGCATCAATCAGCTAAGTATTGTTGGTGCAGTTATTGCGCTTGGATTGCTTGTTGACGACTCAATAGTTGTTGTTGAGAATATTTCCAGGTGGGTGCGGGAAGGAACAAAACCTGTCATAGCCGCAATAAGTGCTACAAGACAGATCGGACCTGCAGTTATTGGGTGCACAGCAACACTTATTTTTGCCTTTCTGCCTTTAATGTTTCTTCCTGGTATGGCGGGTAAGTATATGCGAGTACTACCTACATCGGTAATATTCATTGTGCTTGGTTCATTGTTTGTTGCAATTACGATTATCCCGTTTATCGCAAGCCAGATCTTCAGCGGAAATGTTGATCCGAGAGGTAATATTGTGCTGAGGGCGTTTCATAAAGGGATAGATTTTACCTATGGCAGGGCATTACACTGGGTACTGAAAAATCCGGGATTGACAGTTGTCATTGCCGCTATCTTCTTCTTTTCATCATTGTTCCTTATAAACCTGATCGGATTCAGCCTATTCCCAAAAGCCGGGCTTCCCCAGTTCCTTATTACCGTTGAAACACCCAGAGGCAGTAATATTGGGGAAACTGATAAAGCGGTGAGATTTGTAGAATCAGTGCTTGCGGGGAAAAAGGAGATAAAGTATTATATGTCAAATGTCGGGAAAGGAAATCCAATGATCTTTTATAATTCTTTCCAGAAAAGCGCACAGACAATTCTTGGTGAAGTAATGGTTGAACTACAACCTGAAACGCAGAAGGGCATGGAGAATTATATTGACCTTCTCAGAGATACATTGAACCGTTATGTAAATGCCAGGATCTATGTTTATGAATTTGAAAACGGAATGCCTGTTGATGCTGCTATTGCCCTGAGACTTGTTGGGAATAACCTTGATTCTATAAAAGTATACACCGGAAAAATTGAAGAGATAATCAGGAATATTGAAGGTACAACCTACGTTAAAAACCCGTTAAGCCAGTCCCTGACAGGTATCCGGATAATTATTAATACCGAAAAAGCAGGTGTTTTTGGAATACCAACTGTGGAAATCAACAAAACAATCCGGCTGGCTCTTGCCGGCATTTCAATAGGAAAATACAGGGATGCAGAGGGTAATGATTATTCTATCAATGTTAGGTTTCCGAAAGAGACTTCCAGTGAACTTGATATACTAAACAGGATCTATATTTCTTCAATGGCAGGGGGACAGATACCATTGTCGCAGCTTGCAGAAATTGAGTTTGAAAACTCTCCTACTCTTATACAGCATTACAATAGTGAACGGTCTATGACTGTTTCCTCGTTCGTAAAAACCGGGTACAACACAGAAAAGATTACCAGACAAATACTTGCAAAGATTGAGGAGCTAAAACTACCTGAAGGCTTTAAACTTATTCCTGCGGGAGAGATCGAAAGCAGAAAAGAGAGTTTTGGAGGAATTGGCACCGCAATTCTGATTGCAATATTCGGAATATTTGCAGTATTGATCCTTGAATTCAGAACATTTAAAAGTACCCTTATAGTGCTGTCAGTCATTCCATTAGGTATAATAGGTGGGCTGTTAATGCTTTATTTTACAGGATATACACTTTCATTTGCGGCAGCAATCGGTTTTGTTGCGCTGATAGGGATTGAGATAAAGAACTCCATTTTACTGGTTGATTTTACTAACCAGCTCAGAGAGCAGGGGACCGATCTTGATGAGGCAATTATCAAGGCTGGAGAGATCAGGTTCCTGCCTGTTTTGCTTACTACCCTTACTGCTATCGGGGGCCTGTTGCCGATTGCCCTTGGAAATTCAGCGCTCTATTCTCCACTCGCATATGTAATTATCGGAGGACTAATAACCTCTACACTTCTGGCCAGGCTGGTAACCCCTGTAATGTATAAACTTATACCACCACGGATTGGTTTGGCATGATTCTTGGAAATATTGAGGATATTGTAATGTCACGAAGTTATGATAAAAAGATATTTTCGTTGGACTGGTTTTCTGGGATTGATGACTTGTTTCCTGTCGATGGCCGGATGTGACAAACTCCAGACCTTTTCAGGTGAAGAAGGATTCCTCAAAGGGACAATACAAATCGGACCCATCTGTCCTGTTGAAAGGATACCCCCTGATCCTGCCTGTTTACCAACAGCTGATACATATAAAGCCTACCCGGTATCAATCTGGACTTCTGACGGACTGAGAAAGATCAAACAGATTAGTCCTGAATTAAGTGGGATTTACCTGACAGAATTAGCCCCCGGGAATTACAGGGTTGTTCTTGAAAGAGATCAGAAAATGATCGGCGGGAGTAATCTACCCCAGCAGATAACTATTATGCCGGGAGATTCGACAACTCTTAATGTAAATATTGATACTGGAATCCGGTAGAAACCCTGTCTGCCGCCTGCCTGCCGTGTAGGCAGGGCAGGCACTGGGCTGGGGGTCGATTTATCTGCCGATAAATATAAATTTTGTTTCCCAGGGTTCAATGGATAGGGGAAAAGTTAATACCTTTTTACCATTGACCACATTCTGAAGATCAACGATTTGTCCGGTGAGGGCATTCCATATCTGTGGTTTCGTCTCTCCTTTCACTGTTATTTTTAACGATTGTTTTTCTTTTCCCTCATTAAAGAAGAAATAGAGATCTGCATCTTTCAGCTTTCGGAGAGTGTACTTAAATTCGGGACAGAATTTATCAATTTTTATATCCGGTACAGGCAGAGATCTCAATATTTCTTCGGTAATTTTCCCTGATGGCACCTGTTTTGCCCAGCTAAGGTCTCGTGGTTTCATTGCATCACGAAAGTTTTTCTCCGTTACCAGTTCCGGGAGTTTACCTGCGAAAATAACTTTTCCACCTGCCGAGGCAAAATTTTGCAGCTTCAGAAGCGACGCTTTTGAAATCACACTTACTGAAGGTACAATTATAACTTCGTAAAACTGTCCGCTAAGATTTGTCATAGAACCTCTGCCAATACTCAGGATTGATGAAAGTGACTGTTCGTCAACATAGTCGAAATCCTGTTGATGTTCCATCAATTGTCTTGAAATCTCAAGTGTACTTTCATTTGATTCATTATCTCCAAACCAAAGATCAAGTGTCGGGAAATAGACACCAATCCGGCAGCCAGGTCTTCCCATTGACAGCAGATAGGTTGCCCTGTTAATATATGTGGCAACAGGAGGGAAGCTATCCGACATAAAAAAGCTTGTCCGTCTTGCTGCCTGAGCAGGTTCTGCTGCGGTTCTGCCAGTGGAGGCCGACATGAACATTATCTGAACGGAGTTGATGCCTCTTACCAGTTGATAATCGAGTACCCATTTTGCCTGCGAAACAGAGGGCCTGTATGTATACGCGGCAAAGCTTTCTGTAAATGCGCGTGGCCGTCCGAAAAGATGAGCTGCTGAAGATGCAAGCTTAGGGTAATCAGCAACATGATCCATCCATATCTGGCTCCAGATAGCATCAACCCCGGGAACTCCCACATAGCGCATGTTTTTAAAGAAATCTCCTGATGATTTTATGAGCCCGGGGATCTGATCTTCGTGGTTCAGGTGAACAATATATTCAATATTGTTTTCCCGGCACCAGTCGGCCTGAACCCTGAAGAAATTATCCCTGAAAAGATCTGACCACACACTCCAGTAATCGGCTTTAAAACGTCTCGCCTCCTCACTAAGCACGGGAGTAAAGAAAGAGGCTAAAAATGGTTGAATATCATATCCCTTTCTGGATCTGAATTCATCAAGTATTTTTGGAGTCCATGGAGTATAAGCAAAATCAGGTTCATCACCCATGAATCCCATAAATGTTTTACCAAACTCGTTGCCTATGTATTTTTTATACTGTTCGTGGGTCCAGTCAAGGAATTGTCTGGTGGCCAAAGGATTAAGATAGTCGCAAAGAGAGGCAGTCGTATCTTTGCCACGTGTTGGGTTATTCACAGAGCGCGTTACAGAAGAACGGAACTGATGACCTGCAAGAAATATCCTCCAGTTTCCTTCATCGACCAGCCAGTTAAGTTCCCCTGAGCTGATATCAAGTGTTTTGCTGGTTTTATCATCGTTATTGAAAGCAATTGCACTGAGGGTGTAGTATGGCAGTTTTCTGGATATCTTCTCTCCTGGTTTTGGATCAATTCTCTCTGTCACAACAAGTCCCTGCATTTTAAGATCCGGACGTTCATTGCTGAATTTTCCACCTGCAAAACCACTGGGGTACTTTCCTTCGTCCTCGATCCATACTCTCATATCTCTGATCCTGGCCTGTTCCACAGCAAGCTTTACAAGCTCAAACCAGGAGGGGGAGAGATATTTTGCTGTCATTCCATAACCGGCTTCTATCATAACTCCCCGGAATCCCATCGTCTTGATCCTATCCAGATCGCGTTTTATTACAGTATCAGTCATGGGTCCATCCCATCCCCACCAGAGGATCATGCCATACTCAGAGGGCGGTGACTGAAAATTTGAGGAGATCTCTTTTATACCGATATCTGAAAACTTCTGCCATGTCTGCTGAGCATCGGAACAGACTTCATAAAAAATAATAATCACCAAAAATATTAAACTGTTTTTCATATGAGCGGTTAATGTATACAGCGGAAAAGATATTAATTAACGCGCTGATATCAAAATCCGTCCGGAGTCGTGAACAGACTGCCGGGAAATACTGAAAGGCCATAGTATTTTCATATCTTTACTATATTTAGAGGACTTTTCGCCAAATTGCAATTATGGATGGAGTTTTCGATTTTCTGAAGCAGCTGGTAGACCCCGAGAGTATTATTCATTACGGAGGACTCTATCTTTTACTTTTTGTTGTATTTGCTGAAACTGGTTTGTTTGTAGGTTTCTTCCTGCCCGGAGATTCACTACTTTTTACAGCAGGATTATTGTGTTCAACAGGGATAATTGCCATACATCCTTTCTTGCTGGTGGTTTTAATTATAGCCGCTGCAGTTGCCGGTAACATGGTCGGTTATTCATTTGGAAAAAAAGTAGGAGTATTATTATTCAGGCGTAAGTCAGGATTACTGTTCAGGCAGGAACATCTTGTTGCTGCTAACGAGTTCTACAAAAAACATGGGAAGAAAACAATAATTTTCAGCCGGTTTCTGCCTATTGTCCGGACTTTTGCCCCCATTGTTGCCGGTATTGTGAAGCTGGATATCTATAAATTCTTTTTATATAGTCTGGCAGGTGCAATCGGCTGGGTAGGAATCCTGGTCTTAGGTGGATATTATATGGGTATATATATTCCAAAAACAAGAGACTACCTCGATTATATTATAATATTTCTGATTGTGATTACGTCTATTCCATTCGTATATAATTCCATTAAAAACAGAATTGCTAAAAAGCGTCTGAAATCAAAACAGGAAACCATTAATACCTGAAATATTCTAATTATGATAGAAGACATAATTAAGTATCAAAGGACAAGTAACCCTGATTACAGATTAAGTGTACTTATACCCACGTGGAATAATCTTGATTATTTGAAGATCTGTATTGACAGCATATTAAAAAACTCTTATTATAAGCTACAGATTATCGTTATTGTTAACGAAGGAATTGATGGTACAATAGAATGGATAAAAAGTCAAAAGGAAATTGATTATATACATTCAGCCAGGAATATTGGTATTTGTTATGGTTTGAATATTGCCAGATCGCTAATAAAATCAGATTATGTGGTATATGTAAATGATGACATGTACGTTCTTCCAGACTGGGATTTGGAATTATATAAGGAAATTGAAATACTTGGAAGTAAGAAATTTATGTTATCCGGCACTATGATAGAGCCGACAGAAACAGGAAACTCTTGTGTGATTGTTAAGGATTATGGCCGGCGTGTGCAAGACTTTAAAGAGGAATTATTACTGAAGGAATACAAAGAACTGGTCAGAGCGGATTGGAGCGGAAGTATGCTGCCTCCTCATGTAGTTCATATTGATTTGTGGGATTTAGTAGGTGGCATGAGTATTGAGTTTAGCCCGGGTATATTATCTGATTCCGATTTATCAAGGAAACTATTTGAAGCAGGAGTGAGATTATTCAAAGGCAAAGGAAGTAGTCTTGTTTACCACTTTGGTTCGAAATCAACAAATCGTGTAACCCAGAATAAGGGAAGAAAGGCTTTCCTTTTAAAGTGGGGTTATACTTCAAGAGTATTTACGGAGAAATATCTCAGAAGAGGGAAAGCGTATTCAGGAGATATAACGAAACCTGAACTAAGTATTTTGACCCTCATAATTAATAAATTGAAGCGGATTATTAATTGTTAATGATAATTATCCGGAATATCTGATATCAGATCGCGTGGAATGAAAATACCTGTTATTATAAACAACAGAGACTTAATAACATGGCCAAAGGCCATGGTGGAAAAAATAAAAACTTATGATAATACCGGAGATATTATTATTGTTGATAATGGCTCTACCTATGAACCCTTATTAAATTGGTACAATTCAAAACCTTGTGATGTTATATATTGTAAAAACCTTGGGCACAAGGGTCCATGGTTATCCGGCATTGTAAAAAAACTAAATTCAGAATATTATGTTGTTTCTGATCCAGATCTTGGGCTGGATGATACTCCCCGGGATACATTAACATATTTATTTGAAAAATTGAACCGGCTAAAGCTGGAAAAAATAGGGCTCGGATTGGATTGGAGGTTAACCGGGCAGAATTCCCCTTTTTATAATCACCTGATGAATTTCGAGTTAACCAGATGGAGAAACTCCAGAGTTCAGGATAATGTTTATCTGGATATTTCTGTTGATACAACTTTCGCGTTATATAAGAACAAAAAACGTTTCATCGGAGGTGCAAGCACAGGTAATCCCTATATTGCTAAACATTATCCCTGGTATTTTACCAACGAGGAACGGGAAAACAATTATGAGTTCATGTATTATCTTAATCATGCAACAGCCTCATCAACGGGCAAGAGGTTTTTTAACATGACTACAGCTCAACCGGTTTTAAAAAAATTGTTTAACAAATTGTCAATTAAACTCGGGAACGTTTCAAGATAGTTCATAACTTTTGAATCATCAGTCTGGTTGGGGAAAGGATTCGATAAAGACGATAACCATAATATTAATCCGGACTTAAGATTTATTCCTCGTCCAATCAGCTTGTTTGGATTAAGCTATATGATTAAATAAAAACCCGCTATTCCTGGATATGTCGGATTCAGTTTAATCAGAAGCCCGGGGAATAATTCAAATATAAAATGTAATTATAAATGCTCCGGATTAAAATAGAAGTTAAAAAATTAGTTTCTTTATGAATATAATGGTATCGATTTTAATGCCTGTTAAAATATCTTCTTATAATTCTTTAAAATAATAGATATGAAAAGTTCAATTTCGAGACGTAAATTTCTGGGAACTGCAGCTGCAGCAGCGGCGGCAATTGCGGTTGTCCCTAAGTTTTCCTTTGCTATCGGAACTCAGACCAAAAAGCCAAATTCCAAAGTTGGGGGTGTACAGTTAGGTCTGACTACTTATTGTTACCGTTCAATTCCTCATAGTTTGGAGCAAACTCTGCAGTATGTTTTGACATCAGGGGTAAATACACTTGAAATGAGAAGTGTCCTTGAAGAAGGTCTGGGAATTCCTCAGGCGCCAGCCAGAGCTGCCCGGGGTGTTGTAGAGACTGATGATCAAAAGGCAGAACGGGCTAAAGCTGTAGCCGGTCTGAAAGAAGCGCAGCGCAAGTGGCGATTATCTCTGCCGATGCGAAAATATAAAGACATTCGCAAAATGTACAATGCAGCAGGAGTAGATATTCATATTGCAAAATTTGTTCCTTCCGGCTGGTCCGATAAAGAGATAGATTATGCTTTTAACGCGGCAAAAGCACTTGGTGCTTATGGTGTAACGGATGAGTTTACTGATGAAGCCAGCAAAAGGCTTGGTACGTTTGCGGAGAAGCATAAAAGCCTTGCTATTTATCATACTCATGGACAATTTGGTCAGCCGGGTTTTGATATTGATAAGTATCTCGGCTATTCACCGGCCAACAGGCTTAATCTTGATATCGGCCACTACTTTGGATCCACTGGTCTGCATCCAAACAACATTATTGAAAAATACCATAATGTAATACCAAGTATTCATGTTAAGGATAAAACGGGACCAAAACACGCCACCCCAAACGTCAATATGCCTTTCGGCCAGGGAGAGACCCCGATAAAGGATGTGCTGTTGCTTATTAAAAAAGAGAAATGGCCTATTAATGTTGACCTTGAGCTCGAATATGATATTCCAAAGGACTCTGATCCGGTGAAAGAAGTTACAAAGTGCATTGAATATATGAGAGCAATCCTTGAGTAATATTCGGATTAGTAAACCAGGAAACTATTTAATATTAATAAAACCGTCTGGCACAGTAGCAGACGGTTTTTCATTTTATTACGCTTTCTCTTTCGTTACTGGTATAGTAAAAATGAACCTGCTCCCTTTTCCGACTTCGCTCTCAGCCCAGATTTTTCCCCCATGTTTTAATACAAAATCCTTGCACAGGATCAGTCCAAGTCCTGTGCCCTCCTCTCTCATAGTTCCTGGTGTTGAGACGCTTCCTTCAATAAGGAATAGTTTTTCCAGAGCATCCTTTGTTATTCCAATCCCATCATCACTTACTGTAACTTTTATTTCACTATCATTCTGTATAGCTGAAATAGAAATATTGCCTCGCGGGTTTGTAAATTTTATTGCATTCGAAATAAGGTTCCTGAAAACAGAGCTGATCATGGCTTTATCGGCAAGAATATTCAAAGATGAAGTAACTTCTATAAAGACGGAAATAGATTTTTGTCGTGCAGAATCTTTTGATAACTCTGTAACTTCAGTGATAAGTGACTCGATATCAACTAATTCTGGTTTAAAAACCATTTTTCCGGTTTGTAACCTTGACCAGACAATCAGGTTTGTGAGCAAATCCATGGCACGCCAGGAAGAGCTTTGAATTATCTTTGAGTATTCTTCAATCCCGTCATAGTCTTTTTTGTTCATTTTCTCAGCCAGAAGCTCACTTAATCCGATAATGCTGTTGAAGGGGCTCTTTAAATCGTGGGCTATAATAGTAAAGAACTTATCTTTGGTGGCATTTAGTTCCCGAAGTTGTGCCTCACTTTCTTTCAAAGCCTCTAATGCCTGATTACGTTCATGCTCATATTCGAGCTGTTTAATGTAGTAACCGACACGCTGATTTCTCCAGATTAATCCAATGACCGCGCTTGCAATAAGAATAAGTAGAGCTGCTATAACTGAAATCTCAGTCAGCTGTTTATACAGTGGGGAATAGATTTCTTCTTTGTCTGTTTTTGCAACCATGAACCATGGGGAATCAGGTATTTTTTTGAGATTTGAAACGACCTGGATATTACGGTAATCAAGCCCTTGAAATTCTCCTTCAAAACCCAGTGCTGCTTTAGCAGCAGGGAGAGACATGTTATCTAAGGGGAACTTCAATCTGAGAGCCGTATTTTTCTTATGCCGCAGTTCATTGAGAAAGACCACACTATCACCATCGCGTCTGAGCAGTAAGGTCTCAGATGATTTACTCGGAGTGGGCCATGCCTGGATAAATGGGAAGAGGGTGATCGCAGGATTAATCCTGAAAACAACAACCCCAAAAATAGTACTATCGCTTTTACTTCGTGTAAATAATGGCACCATCATATCGATATGAATAGCTGACATATTTTCTGAACGATGGAGGTCGGAAAAAATGATCTCACGTTTGCGGAATACCTCCGGAATTGAAAATTCCAGAAAATTATCAATGGTATCAAACGACGGATAATATAACCTGACATTCTTTTTATTATCTATCAGTAGAATGCTTTGATAATCGTAATTACTGATGAGAGATTGCATCCATTTGACGAGCTCCTGCTTTATATCATATTGTTTATCATTATTGAAGAAATCTGCAATTCGTTTATTGAGCGAAATATTATTCAGAATAACTTCTCCATCACGAATGCGTTCCTTTCTCCACTGAACAATCTCTTCTACTTTCAGAGATGCTACTGCCGCAAGTTCATTATGCTTTTCAAGGACTATCCTTTTCTTTTGAGATATATATTGAGATATTCCTACCGCGATCACCAGGAGAGTGAACACACAGAAGACTACTATAAATTGCAGAGGTATAGTGCTCTTAGGATCAGATGGTTTCATAACAGCTTGTCAAGTGTCTTATTTGCATGTACCCGTGAATGAATTATATTTAAGTGGACACTAAAGGTTTAGTTAAATAAAACATATCCCGATGCGATAATGTTCAAAGCATTTGAAACTTTTATAACGGATTCATTGCTTTGATTGCTGCGAATCAAGGCTTCAAAATAAACTTGACTTGTATTTCGTTCAAATAAAACATAAATTTCGGCGATAAATGTGATATGAAGCTTAACAGGAATAAACCTCAAATGAAAAGTATTACCAGGCAGATCAGTTTTATTCTCCTTTTTATAATTGGTATACTTGTCTCGTGTAAAAAAGGAGGTGTACCGCCGACAGTGGAAACCTCTGCAATTACCAATGTTACTGCTTTTTCAGCGACATGTGGAGGTATTGTAACTGATGAAGGATCAGGACCGATTACTGCCTGTGGAGTATGCTGGGCCGCAAAACTAAATCCGACAATAAATGATTTAAAAACTGAGGATGGTGCCGGACTCGGTGTTTTCACAAGTAATATTGCCGGTTTGTATGCCGGAGTTGCATATTTTGTAAGGGCATACGCAACAAATAGCGCAGGGACATCATACGGGATCACAAGGTCATTTACCCCATCAGGTAAATCACCCACAGCTACTATTGAAGCCGCGACAAATATTACTTCAACAAGCGCAACTTTGAATGGTTTTGTGGAATCCAACTCCTCTATTACCACAGTTACTTTTCAGTATGGTACTACCACCTCTTACACAAACACAGTTCCGGCCGACCGGGGCCCTTTAGCAGAAGATGAAGGTGCCGATGTAACTGCTGACATAACAGGATTGACTGCATCAACTACATATCATTACAGAATAGTAGCCCTTAATTCACTCGGTACAACCTTTAGCAACGATATCACATTCACAACAACTGCTGCAAAAACTGCCACTCATTCCGATACTCATGTTATTCTATAGTCAGGTGGTGAACCTGAAATGACAACACTTATCCTTCTCCGGTAAGTCAATAAGATGATACATTATTTCTTTGAGTGTTTATTTTAATTATATATCTTTGATATTACAGGTTTTGAGGAACAAGCCGAAGGTTAATTTAAAATCTGATATTAAAATGACAGAAAAGAAAAAATCATTTGCTCAACGCATGGGAATTATTAAATCCGATGTGGAAGTTGGTGGGAAACAGGATAAAACAAATGTCAAATCTGATACAAAAACTCCTGTTTCGGTTCCTACTTCATTTTTAAATCAGAGTACCGCAGCTGGTGTGCCAGACGAGAAATTTGTGCAGATGTTAATGAAGGTCATTGCTGATAATAATTTACCCGGTCTCGACTATATTGAGTTCAAACAGGCTATAGATGCCATGAATTCGGCTCAAATTGATGAAAAGACCAAGTATATGACCACTTTTATTGTATATGCTCAACAGGGATGTACGAAGGAAGTATTATTATCTTCCGTTGATAAGTATATGTCAGTAATAAAGAATGAAGTAACTCAGTTTGACAACGAGCTGAAATCTCAGCGTGAAGAAAAGGTTCAGTCAAAACTTGCTCAGGTTGAGGAAGCCAGGAAAAAGGTAGCGGATCTTACCAAAGCAATCACAGATGCTAATAATTTCATTCTTAAGGCTTCCCAGGAAGCACAGCAGGAGAGTCTTAATCTCCAGATTGTCGAAGCTAATTTCAAAAAATCTGCAGATAGAGTTCTTGGTATGTTAGAAGGTGACAAGGGGAAAATAAATAACTATATACAATAAATATTATGGAAAACGGAGCATTGAATAAGATGAGTAAACTCACTGTTAATGATGTGTTTAAACAAAAAGGTGGTACGCTCGGCTTATTAATAATAGCAGCACTTGTTGTACTGGTGGCGTTTAATTTACCGGCAATTATCGCATGGGTAAATAACCTGGTAAAACTGGTAGGATCACTTCTTGTGCTGGGATTAATTTTATTTGTCATTTTTGATAAAAACACAAGACTTGCTGCCAGTACCTGGTATATGTTGATGGTACGAAAATTTATGGGGTTTATAGTTAGAATGGACCCAATAGCAATACTTGAAGAAACTATCAAGAAAGCGTACAAAACTATCGCTAAGCTGGAAAAAGCCATGGGTAACTTAAATGGTGTTTACAAAGGTTTCCAGAAAAAAGTTGAAGTCAAAAAAGTAGAACTTACAGAATGTCTTGAGAGGAAAAAAGTAGCTATCAAAACAGGAAAAAAAGAAGTGGAACTTTTAGAAGACCGGCAATCTGTAAGGATTGAAGCTTTAATTAAAGACTACATTAGCTTACGCGATTCTGCAGAGAAATGGTACAACACATTAAGCAAACTAGCTGATATGGCAAAATTTACTGTAACGGATGCAGAAAATGAAGTTGAAGCCCAGAAAGAAAAATATGAAATGGTCAAACAATCACATTCGGCATTTAAAAGTGCAATGTCGGTGATTAATGGCGACCCTGATGAACTCGCTCTTTATAATCAGGCTTTTCAATATGTCGAGAAAGACATTATGGATAAACTTGGAGAAATGGACAGGGTTATAAACAGCGCCGGTGGTATAGTAGATAAAATCGACATTGATAATGAAGTCTTCAAGGTGAAAGGCGATGACCTCCTGAAGAAATATGAAGAGCTTGGTATTGATGCTCTCTTTGAAAAACTGGAAACTCCATCAATTAAGCAATTCCCCATTGAAGGTGTAGTTCCGGGCTCCGGACCGGTGCTGACTGAATCAAAGAAGAAATACTTCTGAAAAAACGAAAGAAACCATTAATATAAAATTTGATTAACATGTTCAAAAACTTAACAACTGGCTTTAAATTGTTCCTACTCATCGTTCTTGTAGGTGCTGTATCAGCGGCAATTTACTTTGGGGGAGGTCTTAAGAAAAATTCTAAAGATAAATCCTCACCTGGAACTGAAACAAAGAAGGGAATATCGAATCTTTTTGGCAACAGTAATCCTGATCTTACGGTTGTTGTCAACACCTGGGGCGGTTTTGCCCCTCTTGCTTACCTGAATGGTGGCTCCCTTGTCCCAAACAAAGAAAGCCGTATTTATAAAGAATATGGGATAAAGCTTGCAATTAAAATATGTGATGTATTTGATGATTCAAGAAATACTTTTAAAAGCGGTAACGGAGATATTGTTTATACAACTTATGACGCTTTAACTGTCGAGATGGGTGCCGGTAGCACAATGGTACAATATGGCGCTCAGGGTTTTTTGCAGGTGGACTGGAGCCGGGGTGGTGATTTAATAGTTGTAAGGAAGGGAATTAATACTGTAGCTGACCTTAAAGGCAAAACAGTCGCCGTTGCCGAAGGAACTGCATCAAACAGCTTGCTTATCAAAACACTCGATGCGAATCAGCTGACAATGCCAGATGTTATACTTAAAAAAGTGACCGATGGTATTGAAGCTGCCAAGCTTTTTAAAGCTGGTACAGTTGATGCAGCTGTTGTCTGGACTCCTGATGATGGCGATTGTCTTGCAGCGATTCCGGGTTCTAAAGTGCTGGTTGGCACTAACTCAGCCCCCTTTATAATAGCTGATGGATTACTGGCTACGAAAGATTATATTGAATCACATCACGATTTGCTGGTAAAATTTTCTACAGCCTGGCTGAAAATTAACGGAGAAATAAACAACTCACAGACTACCAAAATGGAAGCAGCAAAAGCCTTCGCAAAAGCGTTTAATGTTGATGAGGGATTTGCCTTAAACGGTCTTGATAAAGTAAGGCTTACCACACTGGGAGATAACCTGAACTTCTTCGGACTTAATCCCCAGTATGTTGGGGTCACAGGAGAGCAACTTTATTCAAAAATGTCTATTGTATACTCCGATCTGAAGTTGACTTCCAAACCAGTAGCATGGAGAAGCGTCTCAAATACTTCAATTATTGAAGCTTTATCAAGTGGCGGACAACTTGCGGGACCGGCTCAGGAAGCGGAATCCAGCATTAAGTTTTCTCCCGTAACAGCAGATGTAAAAGCTAAGAATGCCATATCGAGTAAGAAAGTATCAATTAATTTCTCAACCGGTACTTATATTCTTACAGATGATAACAAAGCCATTATAGACAAAGAGTTTGTCAGCCTTTCCAAAGATTTCGCTGGTTTAAGGATCAGGATTGAAGGAAATACAGACGCTGTGGGTGATCCGCAATTCAATCTTTCACTTTCGGCGAAAAGAGCACAGGCTGTTGCCGACTACCTGATTAAAGAGTATCAATTTGATCCAAACCGTTTTATTATACAGGGAAATGGCAGCAGACAGGCCCTGGCTGATGGAGTAAAAACTGCAAATGAAAACTACCGCAGAACTGACTTTCTCTTTATACCTAACGAATAAGCTAAATAGTAATTTTTAAGGGAAGGGATTTTTCCTTCCCTTTTTTATTGAAAATTAACGCTATGAAAAAATTATCTACAGTTTTAATAATCATACTCCTTGGCGTTCTCGGATTCATTGCTTTTAAACTGGGCTGGATTCTGATAAAAGTTTTTATAGGGCTGATGTTTATGTTTGTGTTTGCACTTGGTGTCCTTATTGGCAGATTTACGAAAAAATAACGTCAAATGAAAAGCAATCTTTTCAAGATGGGTGCTGAACTTGATCCCAAAACCAGCACAATAGTTACAATTATCGGCGCAGCTGCCATAATCTTTATATGGTATCTGCTAACTACATTCGGCGGTATTTCAAATACTATATTCCCACGGCCTCAGGATGTTTTCACCTCTTTTGGCGAATTGCAAAGCAAATATGGACTTGGATATAACACCTGGTATTCGGTTAAGCTTAACTTTTTTGGCTATCTCGAAGCAATAGCTATTTCTGTACCTTTAGGATTTTTCATCGGGCTTTTCCCTATTTGCAGAGGTTTACTCAGTAAATGGGTAAATGCAATAAGATTCATCCCATTGACAGCTGTTACAGGGCTGTTTATAGGCTGGTTCGGAATCGAACTGGGAATGAAGGTTCATTTTCTTGCCTTTGGTATCCTTATCTATCTGCTGCCTATTATTGTGCAGCGAATTGACCAGGTTGATAAAATACATCTGCAGACCGCATGGACCCTGGGGGCTAATAACTGGAGAACATTCAGACATGTTTATTTCCCTTCAGTAATGTCAAAGATTTCGGATGATATCCGTGTAATGGTAGCTATTTCCTGGACCTATATTATTGTAGCTGAATTAATAAACAAAGAAGGTGGTGTAGGAGCTCTCATATTTACTGCTACGAAACAAAGCCGTGTTGATATGGTCTTTGCTATATTGATAATTATTATTGCCATCGGATATATTCAGGATTTACTTTTTAAATATCTCGATTATATACTTTTTCCTTATAAATATGAGTCAAGTCAGGTAAAAGCAGCAGGATTTAGTCTCAGAAAATTTATCTTCATTAAAAACAAATAAAATGGCATCAAAATATTTCCAGGATAAAGGAGACCCGACTCCAAAAAAATCTGAAACAAATGAAGATAAGAAAGAAGGTTACTTTGATGCTATAAATAATCCGGCAGATGGGAAAACCCAGCAACCATTTTTGTTTAAAGATAATAATAGCGAGAATGAGCCTGTTGATGTATTAAACCTCAGGAATATCCGACAGGTTTATAAAACAAAAAATTCTGAAAATGTCCTTTTCGATAATCTCAATCTGGATATAAAAGACCTAAAAGGAGAGGGCCAGTTCACAAGTCTTTTAGGCAAAAGTGGTTGTGGAAAGTCAACTATTCTCAGATACATTGCAGGATTACAGCAACCGACCTCAGGAGATATATATGTCTATGGTAAAAAGAAAGCTGAAGATTATCGCGTTCCAATGATTTTCCAGCAATATTCTTCATTCCCCTGGATGAGTGTTATTGAAAACGTAGCCCTGCCTTTAATTGTAAAAAATGTAGCTAAAAGTGAAGCTTTTGACAAAGCCGAAGAAATGATTAAAGTTGTCGGACTTGTCGGGCATGAAAACAAATGGGCAAAGTACCCACTTTTATCGGGTGGCCAGCTACAGAGAGTGGCAATCGCCAGAAGTCTGATCGCAAATTCACAGATTTTACTGCTGGATGAACCATTTTCTGCCCTGGACATAAAAAATAAAGCTGAACTCCAGAACGTTCTGCTGAATATATTTTATAACGATCAGATTGATGTTACATTTATTTTTGTTACTCACGATATTCGCGAAGCAGTATATCTGTCGAATAGAATATATATTATGAAAACCAATCCGGCTGAAATATACAAGGAATATAAGATTGATTTAGGTAAAATGCGGACTCAGGAGTCAAAATTCACGACAAAATATAATGAGTATGTAAAAGAAATTGATAATGATTTCAATACTTTATTATAAATTAACCGGATGTCGTCTTTTATGTTAGTATATTCTTTCATTTTATATAGTGGTCAAATGTAATTTTAGTCCATGTTTCCATTCCTTCATAAAATGAAGCTAAATTGGGTTTTTCAATCCAATCTGCGGTCATTTTGTCCGGTTCATTTATATGTACATCTTTATTTGATACATGGATAATATACAAAAGTCCAATATGAACTTTTCCAACTGAAATTGTATCGTCATTTATAAAGCCAATAAAATCAATATCCTCTATTAAACAGCCATTTAATAATTTGACCTCTTCAAATAATTCTCTCTTTAATTCATCAATTAAATACTGTTCTTCAGACTCCATAAAGTTGCCTGGATTCATATGACCTCCTACACCCAAAGAATATTTGTTGTGCAACCTCTTTTCCGTCTGCTCAGAAGTCCTCTTAAATAAATAAAATGATTGGCTTCGTCCAATTCCGGTTCGCTCCGGTCCTTTATAAGAAATTATCGCATATGGAATAATTTGTTTAAAAGAAGGGTCCTCTTCTAATTCATTCCTTTTACGGAACTGGCTATTCCGGACAATCTTTTTCAATACATCACTGTTGCCACTTATTAACCCTTTTTCTTTATAGGTTATTAAGTCCCATAAATCATCAGTTCGAATAGCTAAAACTAATTCATCCAAAATACTAATAGTTTGTATAAAACAGGGACATCCGGATTATTATATTTCACGTCAAACAGCCATACTCCTTCTGATTGGAGGATAAGGATCATAGTTTTCTACAACAAAATCATCAATAGTCAGTTGATCAAAAGGTTTTTTTGCAATATGTAGTTGAGGTAAAGGTTTGGGTTCTCTTGACATTTGTTCAAGAATTGCAGTAACATGATCATATTTTTCTTCATTTCCGTCGCCAGGAGCATTTTTATTAATCCAATCAACAACATCTAAATATTCTTCTTTTTTAGAAACATTTCTTATTCGTCTTTGTAATTCCTTGAAATTTTCTTTGTGCCATTGAGTTCTCTTTCCAATACCTGCATAAAAATGTGAATCACCAAAAGTGTGGATAAATGTTTTTGGGACCATCTCTGCTTCCTGAGCAATTACATGGGTTAGAGCAGCATAACTGGCTATATTAAAAGGGACTCCTAAAAATTGATCACAACTTCTCTGGTATAGTTGCAATTCTAATTCGCCTTCTTCATTAGCAGTAGCCTGATAAAGAACATGACATGGAGGTAAAGACATTTTTGGAGTGTCTCCGGGATTCCAGGAATCAACAATGTGTTTTTTCCCCGTAGGGTTCTTCTTTAGTCCTTTTATCATTTTTCCCAGTTGATCAATTTCAACAAACACGCCCTTTTCATGATCATAATATTCCCATCTTCTCCATTGTTTACCATAAATTGGTCCTGCATCTCCCCATCTTTTTGCAAATTCAGGATCTTCTTTTATTCTCTGACCATATTCTTCCATTGCTTTGCCCCAATCAGGAGAATATTTCTTAATACCTTCGGGAAAAATTCCTTCTTTTTGCATTCCGGGAAGATTGCCTTGAAAAGCATCAGGCCTCCAAACAGGGCAGTTATTGTCTTCAAGATATTTAATATTTGTATCTCCTCTTAAGAACCATATTGTTTCATGAAATATAGATTTTGCGAACATTTTTTTAGTAGTCAATAACGGATACCCTTTTCTAAGATCATATTCGTTTTGATACCCAAATAGAGAAATAATTCCCGATTCCTTACTTCCTCCTTTAAAATTTGAACGATTGGAAGTCAAGATTGCTTTTGAATGATCTAAATATTGTTGCGCCATGCTTTTAGATTTGTTTGCTATCAAAAATAGTTTTTATTTCTATTAATTAACCAAAGTTGCTAGTTTTAAAATTTATCATAATTTGGACTATGACCTCTCCTCCCTTAAATATTTCTTAACCCATCCCCAACCCTTCCCTTAAGCATAAGGGAAGGGAGATCTAATTAATAATCAAGAAAAACCCAACCCTCTAACACCCCTACAGAAAAACCCAACCCCCTAATCCCCTACAGAAAAACCCAACCCCCTAACCCCCTTACAGAAAAACCCAACCCCCTAACCCCCCTACAGAAAAACCCAACCCCCTAACCCCCCTACAGAAAAACCCAACCCCCTAACCCCCCTACAGAAAAACCCAACCCCCTAACCCCCTTCCCTTAAGGATAAGGGAAGGAGGAACTAATTAATATACAGTGTATTACTCCCCTTCCCTTAATTTTAAGGGAAGGGGATGGGGGATGGGTTCAAATATCATTAAGGGGATGGGGGATGGGTTCAAATATCATTAAGGGATGGGGGATGGGTTCAAATATCATTAGGGGGATGGGGGGATGGGTTCAGAAGATATCTAAGGAGAATGCAATTTACTTGAACTAAAATATTAATTAGCAACTTGAGTTAATTATCAAACCCCGGAGTTTAAAGTATTGGCATAATTATTAACAGAAATCGCGATTCTTGTTTTTTAGTTGTCTATGCGATTGGCACTATTACCGGACAAAAGTTATAGATTGGATTATTATTTATTTTCTTTAAGTTTGATTTTAAATTTCTGAATTTTAAAATATATACATTTATTCTTTGGGAACTTTCCCAGGTGAAGATCGTATAATCTTTGGTTTTATGTACGTTATGATATTTTATTTATATACTCTGTGGCTGCGCTGGATTTTTAATAATATTAATGGTGTCATCCCATGAAGACAATTAATCTGAAGTATCTCAGTATTTCTTTGATTGGACTGATAGTCTCGGTATACTTAAAAGCTCAGCCTCAGCTTTCGACCTTTCTTGATGCCGGAGGTAATAATGTTTCAGATGGACTTTACATTAAAACCTCTGTTTTTGGAGCGTATAATTTTGGCAAAACTAAAGTAGAAGGAGGTACTCAGTTTGATATTAAAAGTACAAGTTCTAATGTTTTTACAGGTACTGTCTTAAAAGCCGGGCGTGAACTTTCAATCAAAAACTTCCGATTTGAAATTCAGGGATTATTCCTGTACAATCCGTTTTCTGACCTGGCACATGAATCAGATTGGGGTCTGCTGGTGAACATAGAGCGAAAACATTTTACATATAAGCTAGGCACTGAATTCAGAACTTATTCTCTTACACGAAAAGCAGTTGAAAGAAATGGTATAGCATCAAACAGGAAATTACATGAGAACTGGAACATGATGTATCTTTTGGGATATAGCCTGATGCCAGCTGATAATAAATGGAATATTGGAATTAGTATTACCAATCTTGATCATTTCATTATAAATCAGGAAAACAGTCCCATGCTTTTTATCCATGGAGGATACAAATTTACTTCGCCACTGACTTTGTATGCTGAAGCCTGGTACAAAAGTGCCGGAACATTTAACATGTACGCTGATAATTTTGGGTTTTTCTTAAGAACTGGATTGATATGGAAAATAGATTTGAAAAAGTAGCTGGTCTGATTCTTTTAAGCTTAGTTCTTTTGTCTTGCCAAAAAGTTGAACTTCGTGGTTTTGTTCATTCTTATGAATCTGCTGACGAGCGATTTAACCTTTCAATGGATTGGAATTTAGAGCACCCATTCAGAGAAATAAAAGTGCCAAATGATGATTATTCAATTTATGTCATGGGTGACAGTCATGTAGGGGGTACAATAAACCTGGATTTATTCCTTAATAAAGCAAAAAAAATGAATTCTGCTGCAACAGTAATGGATGGAGATTTAACAGATGGTCATGTCGAAAGTTATGAGCATTTTCAACAACATCTTCAAGCGCAGGATTCACTATTAACATTTCAGATTGCAGGAAATCACGATCTCTATTTTGAAGGATGGAAGAAATTTTATGATTATTTTGGATCATCTACCTATTTATTTACTGTAAAGACACCAGGTTCATCAGATCTGTATATCTGCCTCGATTCAGGTAGTGGCACACTGGGCAGAAAACAGATTGACTGGCTGAAGGACATACTGGAAACTGAGCGGTCAAATTACAGGCATTGTGTATTATTTACTCACATTAACTTATTCAGGATAAGGCATACCCTAAGTGCGAATCTCAATATCGAAGAATTGCACGTTCTTTTGGAATTATGTGTTGAGCATAAAATTGATATGGTTATTTCCGGACATGATCATAAAAGAAATGTTGCGGAATTTGGAAACACAACCTATATAACTCTGGATGCCTTAGAAGATAATTTCGAAGGTGCAGGGTATTTGATTCTGTCTGGTAAACAAAACAGAATTGAATATGAATTTGTTAATCTGGGCAATTAAAGGGGCTTTATGCAAAACAAAAGGATAATCAATTTTAATCTTAAAACTGATAAACACCTCTGACCACTCTTGGCCGGAGAAGATTGGCCATACCAGGCAGGACATAACTAATTGTTCTCCCCAAAACCTGGCAAGAAACATTGCATGATTTTTCCATAAGATCATGATTTATTTGTTTGAAAGTATATGAAGAATCCTGATGAACTTATATCAATATAGTTTGTTGGTGCTTGTGGTTTTCAGTTAGTTAGATACTTAATACTATGAGAAGCTTATTTAAAAAATCCGTAATTGCTATCCTTCTATTTGGGACAGCAATTTATCTTCCCTCCTGTAAGAAGGAAGCTACTCTACCCAAAGCGACCCTACCAATAGTGACAACTGATAAGGTCAAAGATATTACTCAAACAACTGCATTGGCAGGAGGGACAGTGACGGATGATGGACACACTAAGATTATTGACCTTGGTGTCTGTTGGGATACTTCCCCGAACCCGACAATCAGTTCCGAGAAAACAAGTTTTGTCAAAGATACCGGCTCATTTACCAGTAATCTTACAGGTTTGGTCATTGGCACTACATACCATATAAGAGCTTATGCTACAAACAGCGCAGGAACTGCTTATGGAGATGACATGATATTTGCAACAACTATTACCGGCATGACAGGTATAGTCAGTGATATTGATGGGAACGTTTATCATTCAATAGGCATTGGTTATCAGATGTGGATGGTTGAAAACCTGAAAACCACCAAATACAACGATGGTATTGCCATTCCTAACGTCACCGATAATGCAGGGTGGCCGGATGTACCTGTTACAGATGCGTTTTGCTGGTATAATAATGATATAGCAAATAAGAATCCTTATGGCGCATTATATAATGTTGTTGCAGTGAATAATGGCAAACTATGCCCCGTAGGTTGGCATGTGGCAACCAATGATGATTGGCACAATATGATATTATTCCTCGATCCTAATGCAACCCAGGGTATAGATGAAAGCTATCTTGCCGGGGGCATGTTAAAAGAAGCCGGCACAGTTCATTGGGATGCCCCAAACTACGGATCAACAGACGAATATGGCTTTTCAGCTATTCCTGGTGGGATCAGGTTTACCTCTCCTTATGGTTTTGCTCAATTGGGGAATAATGCGAATTACTGGTCTGCCGGAAGTGATTATATAGTACGTTTGATGATTGATGGGAACAATTCCATAGAACAGAAACCTGGTGCATTTCTAGCTAGAGGCAACGGCAATTCTGTCCGTTGTATAAAGAATTAATTAATCCATATAGACAATCCGATATTTTATGATGTTACCGGATATATTTTACGACATAAGTGTCTTTAGAAATGATTTTACATCAGGATAGTTTTCAACAATACGATATACCTCACATTCCCTGCAATTTGTATTCTTACAGGAAGTTCCCTTCTCAGACGCTTCCCAGCAGGGAGTAGTATCACTCTGATAAGCCTGACATTTTTCACGCTCCTCTTTAGCACAATTCCGAATTGCCCAACACGGAATAACCGCAAGAAGAATCCGGATACCAGCAATATTTAGTCCACTTTCATTTAGTAGATTATGAATAAATTTTAATCTTAAAATATCCAGGTACAAAGCCGCTTTTAATAGTTAAAATACCAGCACTGTTTCCCATCTTAAGTATTGAACAGCAGCAATCTATAAGGATACTCAAGACTATTGGAGTAGGGTATCAACTTTCCAGGCTTTTACTGTTAAATAATTAACATAGTGATATTCAATAATTTATATTACTAAATGTTGTACTTGATTGAAAAGATTTATATAAATTTACAAATATATGAATTAGTCAGTACATATAAAATGTGTTTAAAGACTCGTATATGTGTACCTACATCTTTTCAGCTCAGGATTTAAAAATAAAAGTTGCCTTTAGAAGAGATTCTGATATCCTTTAATAGTGAGGAATTTTTTTTTCAGGAGGCTATTAAAAATTCTAAATATTATTACCATGAAATGCTTATTGAAAATTTTGGCCATTGTTTTTCTTTCTGCCGGTATTTTACCAGGCATGAATTCATGCAAAAAAGAAAAAGTTCCAACCCCGCCTGTTCTTACAACTGTAAATGTCTCAGGATTTACGCAGACAGGTGCAGTATCAGGTGGAAACATAACTAGCGAAGGAGGTGCTTCTGTAACTGTCCGTGGAGTATGCTGGAGTACTTCAATCAATCCCACAATTGCAGGATCTCATTCAACTGATGGTGCAGGAGTTGGAAGTTTCACGAGTAATATGACAGGGTTAACAGCCAATACGACCTATTATGTAAAAGCCTATGCTACCAACAGTGCCGGTACTGCTTACGGGAATGAGGTTTCATTTTCCACAAACCCGGTATTATTGGCAATTCTTACGACGACTGTTCCAACTTCAATTGCTACAATAACGACAACGTCTGGTGGTAATATAACTTCTGATGGAGGTGGTTCAATAACTGCAAGGGGTGTTTGCTGGAGTAAAAACTCAAATCCTTCAATAACAGATTCACATACAACCGATGGAACTGGTTCGGGAAGTTTCACCAGTACTCTGACAGGTTTATCGGCAGGTACAATTTATTATGAGCGAGCTTATGCTACGAATAGCGCAGGCACAGCCTATGGAAATCAGGTTACTTTCAGTACAATGATTGCTGACATAGACGGCAACCTTTACAAAATTGTTTTCATCGGTACCCAGGTATGGATGGCTGAAAACCTGAAAACAACTAAATTGAATGATAATACTTTAATTCCTCTTGTTTCAGACAATACAGCCTGGGCTAATCTTATAACACCCGCCTTCAGCTGGTATAATAATGATATGGTAGCAAATAAAGCTGTATATGGGGCAATATATAACTGGTACAGTGTAAATACAGGAAATTTGTGTCCTACCGGCTGGCATGTGCCTACTGATATTGAATGGCATCAGTTAGTATTATTTCTGGATCAAAGCGCTGTTATTTCAAATCCGGAAAGTCTGGTTGCTGGCAATAAGCTAAAAGAAAGCGGAACAAACCATTGGCAAAGTCCTAATTCAGGAGCGACAAATGAGAGTGGTTTTACAGCCCTGCCAGGTGGAATGCGTGACATAAATGGAGCATTTAGCCGTATTGGGACAAGCGGTTTCTGGTGGGGATCTGACATCAGTACAGTCTGGTATCGTGATCTGGATTTCAATTACGCCGGTGTAATCAGAGTCAGCCCCAGTAAGAAAAATGGTCTTTCTGTGCGCTGTTTAAAAGATTAGAGAAATACGGAACGATAACAATGATCTTGATTTTTTAAAATAATTGATATTTGCCATGAAACCAATAACATGCATATCTTTTGTAATTTTAATTACCGGTTCACTTTCTATCAATAGTTGTAAAAGGGATGATCCTGGTAATGATAACAACATCAAAGGGATAGTCACTGTGGCAGGGACTCCGTTGGGAAGTGCAGTTTCCGGCAAAATAGGACCAGCTGGTGGTACCTTAATCACAAGTGATGGTAAAGGCGAATTTGTTTTCCCTGCGGGCGCTTTAAACAACTCAACGGATATCGTCATCCAGCCTCTGATAAGTAATATTCCCTTAGCTATAGGAAATGCCTATCGTTTGCTGCCTGAGAATACTCAATTCATTAATCCGGTAATTCTTAAGTATCATTATAGTCCCGATGAGCTGGAAGGTACGTTCCCCGAAGCAATTTTTATCGCCGACCAAAATGCGGAAGGAATATGGCAGGCACATGGAAACGTTACCACGGATACCGCAAACAAAACAATTTCTGCCAAATTATTCCATTTCAGCGACTGGGGTCTTTTCAGTGCTTATCATCTTAACATTTCAAATGATATCGTGGACCCTGACGAGCAGGTTGATCTTGAGATAAAAGAAATACCAGGTGCTTCTTTATTCTTTTCGTTAGGACAAAATTCGACATCTCCTATAGGAAGTCCGATACCTCCTGCCAGTGGTGTGGAAATTGCAATTGACCTGTCACAAACTCTTCCGGTGAACAAAGGCAGCATTAATACCTCAGCAGGTAAATCAACCTATACCGCTCCCTCTGTTTTTCCTTCAAATTCTTCATTTAACCTGGTCAGAATAAAAGGGAAAGTACATATTTCCCCAAACCAGATTTATCAGATGACTCAGGATATTTCTCTGGGAGGTACCGTTCAGGCTAATGTTGACGGACAAGCTTATTTCTTTAATAAATCCTGTTTTGTAACAACAATTGGTGCCATGAACCAACTTAGTGCCATCAACCAGTCTCCAGTTTATGGTTTGAGCCTGGGTTGGGAGGGCCCTGGAGTTGGCCGTTATATTTCATTTGGTGCTATTGGTAAACCTGAATTTGCGTTTAATACAGCTGATAAAAGCTATAAGTGTATATATTCAATATGTGGTCCCCCTGATAATAAATGCCTGACCACTACAGTTGATGTATCCTCAGCCAATAAAACAAGGTATACGATAAGAGGAACATTTAATGGTACACTCAGTATTGACAACGGAGAGATCCTTTGCAATAGCTTTTATATTACAAAGTACAAAGAAGTAAAGTTAAGCGGATACTTCAGAGTAAAATGGCAAGCATATTAAGTAGTAAAAATATTTCCCAGCAACTTTCTCTCAAGTATTTTATTGGAATAGGAAAAACAATACATCAGAATTTATAACTATTGAATTTGTATATTCTAATGCCTTATGCAACACACCTGATAACATAGCTACACCTTGCTCAGTAAAAGCATATGGAAGTTTCCGTCGACCTCCCCAACTTGATGTACCAAATTGTGATATCAAGTTATCGAACTCCTCTTTCGTAACCTGGAACATAAAGTCATCAGGGAATCGGGCTATGTTTCGTTTAACAACCTGATTCAGGACTCCGGTAGTAACATTGTAAAGCTCAGCCAGATCTTTATCCAGCATCACCTTTTTCTCCCTAATCAAATAGATTTTATTTGTTATTATTTCATCCGGTATTGCTATTTGATTTAATCCTTCCGTGCTTCTTTGACCACTTCAAAATCCGGTCTGAGATCACTTAACATACATTTCTAAACAACAATCATTTAACTCCGGATTTGGGTGTTCAGTTTATTCCGGCCAACCATGGTAAAGAGCACAGGCTTTCCCACTTACAGGGCAGAGCATTTAAATTATCAATTCCTTCCGCTGTGCATTTTCTTCCGTTGCTATATACCCTGGCGATGAAAGAATCAAATGATATAATAAGTTTATTCAATGATAAAAATGTTGCAGGTTCGTTTGCAATGACCTCGGTTAAAATAGAAATGCCTAATTTTAGTTGGACAAAATAAATTTGTGACATAAATAATTGTCTCGTAACTTTGTTTAAATCTAGTTCCTCATCATTTAATTTCTATGGTTCTGGGGAAATGTTACATGGGACATATTCTTTATCAAAGCGAAATAATCCTTAAACTAAAAATTAGTTTGTTATGAAAACAATTTACTTTTTTATTATTAGGCTCTGTGTTGTCTCGGCGTTTGTCATATTGCCTGGTATCCGGACTTATGGACAGGACCTGATTATTAAGAAAAATGGTGAAGAAATTAAGGCCAAGGTAACTGAGATCCTTGATTTAGAGATTAAATATCGAAAATTTGATAATCTTGAAGGACCAGTGTATTCTATTAGAAAATCAGAGGTTGTACTAATTAGTTATGCAAACGGTACCAGGGAAGTGATTAATTCTGAAAGTACTCCTGTTAAGCCGCAGGCAAAGCAAATACAAAATGTAAACTCATCTATTACCAGTGGTCAGATTAGACGGGCGAGGGCTGGATCAATTCTGAACTATTCACTGATAGCTCCTATTTTAGGGTTTGGTGTTGCTGCAATTGCAGTAGATGATGGAGACATAAGCCCTATTTTAGGAGGTGTTGCTACAGGCATTGGAGCAATATTTATTCCAATTGCAGGTGCCATTGACGGAAATTCAATGAAAAGAGCAGGCGTTAGAGGATCTCCGGGTCTCAGAATTGCCGGATGGATAACATATGGGCTTTTTATAGTCGACGCTGTAACATTAATTGCGATGGCAGATGAAATCGATGACGTCGCATTGTCTGCAGGACCAGCTGTTTTATTGGGGGTTATGTCAACCACTTTTATGGGAATAGACAAAAGTATGAAAGTACAACAGGGAAAAAGACTTCAGGGAACTGCTAGCCTCCAACCCACCATTGGTTATGTGAGAAATTTCACAGGAAGTAAATATCCTACTATGGGAATCAGAATAAATTTCTGAAAAATCTACTAATAAATTATTGTAAATCAATAGCCAGTAGCATGCTCAAGGTCACTGGCTATTCTATTCATAGTCGTCGGCAGATTTACGATGTCTATTTTGATGCGAGACGGTTCGCAACGATTTGTCCCTCATTAACCACCAATACTACTTAGCTCACCGCTTTCATGTCTTCGAGTGAAATGCTATTCAAAACGATAAGATCCGCTTCCAATCCCGACCGGATCGAACCTTTCCGCTTTGATATCCACAATGCTTCGGCCTGTTGTCATTCCGTTGAAAGCAGGAAGCCATTTAGCAAAGTTGATGTTGAATGGTTGGTTGAAATTGGATTGTTGGTTTCCCAATACCAAAATGGTCCCAATGGGCTGTATATATGATATATTCATTCGGTCTCTTATTTCCAGTGATTTTTGCACACTGTCTTGCGGCCTCTTCAAAAATATTTCATATGAACTAATTTTTTATTGTTAGTTTGAGTCTGCATAGTCCTTGTCTCAGGGTTTTTTTTCTGATGACAGGGCCTTCATAAACTGGTACATGAAATCGATTCCGTCGTAGAATTCTTTTACCCCTATCCTTTCATCTTTTCCATGAGCACGGTTATCATCAATATCAGTAAACATTCCGGAAATGCCGTAAACTAGTAATCCCTTATTGCGCAGGAATAAGCCATCGGAAGCACCAGTTGCCATTATGGGAGTCACAGTTACACCGGGCCACATTGAAGAGGCTATTTGTTCAACCGGTTCCGTAACATCTTTTCTTAAAGGTGATATTGGGGCACTCAATGGT
>CAWEYU010000010.1:0-157483 GCA_963813405.1 uncultured Bacteroidales bacterium | reverse complement strand
AAATATTTCTTAATTTCACATATGCTTTTAACCAAACTACATATTCCTCCGCCTAGTCAGAATATAGTTCACAGGCAGGAACTATATGAGAAATTGAACATAGGACTGACCAGGAAACTTATTCTCATTTCTGCTCCTGCAGGATTTGGAAAAACAACTATAATAAGTGATTGGATTAATCAACATGAGATTCCTACAGTATGGTTTTCACTTGACAATGGCGATAATGACCCAGCGGTTTTTTTAAGCTATGTAATTTCAGGAATTCAAAGTATTCATAAAGAATTCGGACAAAGTGCCTTGCGGCTTTTGAATTCACCCAATTCTCCATCTGTCGAATCAATTACCAGCTTGTTAATCAACGAAATAATCAACATCAATCAGAACTTTTTGTTAGTACTCGACGATTTTCATCTGATCAAGAGTAACGAGGTATTAAAATTAGTGTCCTATTTATTAGACCATATTCCCGGTAATATCCATATCGTAATACTGACCCGATCTGACCCGGCACTATCTGTTTCTAAATTAAGAAGTCAGCAACAGCTGGTAGAGCTGCGTTCATCAGACCTTAGTTTTTCGGCAAATGATATATCCGTATTGTTCAATAAAAAGCTGAAATTAGGCTTATCCATTGACGATGTTTATTCTCTTGAAACAAAAACCGAAGGCTGGATTGCAGGCCTTCAGCTGACAGCCTTATCAATGCAAGGCCGTGAAGATATTTCCGGATTTATTCAGGAATTAAAAGGAGATAATCGTTACATCATGGATTATCTTATGGAGGAGGTACTGAAGATCCAAACCGATGACATCAAGGAATTTTTGCTGCAAACCTCAATACTGGAGCAAATGTCTGCTCCTTTATGTAACACTGTTCTGAACAGAAATGACAGCCAGGTAATTCTTGAAATCCTGGAAAGCAATAACATGTTTGTTATTCCTTTGGATACCGAAAGGACCTGGTACAGGTATCATCATCTTTTCGCTGACTTGTTAAAACAGAAGCTTCATCAAAGAGGAAAATCAGCTGTTGCGGAGCTTCATAATAACGCTATTGAGTGGTTTAAGGAAAATTCAATGCCACTATTAGCAATTGAACATGCCATAGTAACAAAGAATTTCGAAAAAAGCATACTAATTCTGGGAGTGGTTGTAGAGACTATGTGGAAAAACGGACAGCATGCTGCCATAATGAAATATGGTGATTTACTGCCTGATGAAATCATTAAAAAGAATGCAGATTTTTGTTTATACTATGCATGGATATTGATAATAGCCGGTCAGATTCAGAAGGCTGAACCTTTTTTGGTGAGCGCCGAAATAATTACAATGCAGATCATTAATGATAAAAATTCGTCAAAAGAAGATGTTCGTTATAATAAGAAACTGTCGGGAAAAATATCTGTTGCCTTTGCTTACCTCTACTCAATAACGGCAGACCCGGGAAAAACTTTTAGCTATTGTAAAGCTGCTATGGAAAACCTTTCGGAAGATGACCCGCTGTGGTTTAGCTGGGGATGGTACTCTGTAGGAATTGCAGAAACGGCACGTGAAAACTTCAAGGGAAGTATCGATGCTTATGAAAAAGCACTGGAATATGGTAAAAAATCAGGGAACATCCAACTTATATCAACCATTGCGTGCAGGTTATCTGCCCTTGAGTCGCGAATGGGGCTTTATACGTCATCGTATAAGAAATGTTCCGAACTTTTGACATTTATGAAAGAAAGTGGTTATTCTCAAATTGCAAAATCTGAATGCACCTTTGCAGGACTTTATTCTTCTCTGGCAGGAATTGAGTGTATGCGGACTGACCTGGATGATGCTTTCAAAAATATAAAAACTGCATATAACTTAAGCAAAAATGATTCTAACAATTCGAATAAAGTCATCGTATTAAGCGTTTATTCACTTATTTTATATGGACGAGGGGATACTGCAGGGTCTGTAAAAATGCTGAATGAAGCGGAAGATATTGTAAAACTAAATAAAATAGTCCTCAGTATTATGGCGATTTATGTTGCCATTAAGGGAATTATACTAATTCAACAGAATGAACTTGAAATGGCCCATCATTTTTTTAAGGAAATTGGATTAGGACTTGATAAAAAGATATCTTATTCAGATGACCATGGATATTGTCCTTATGCTCTTTTATTAATAATCGAAATGAAATTCGGGGAGGCGGAGATTCTTCTTTTAAAATTATTGAAACTGGCACAAGCCGCAAATAGAATTGAGAGAATAATTGAAATTAAAGTCATATATGCCATTTTGAATAAGGCCACAGGAAACAAAGAAAAAGCCTTAACAAACCTGATTGAAGCTTTTGAGTATGCTGCCTGCGAAAATATATTAATGTCTTTTATTCTTTATCATCCCGGAATAAGCGATTTACTAAAAGAAGTTTACAAAATGCAGGAAACTACAAAAACTAAAATTCCAAAGAAATTAATAGACAAACTTAAACTCGCAATAGAAAAGAGAGAAAAATTTAAGAAAATTAATTCAGAATCCGGATTAAGCGATCGCGAACTCGACGCATTAAGACTTCTTGCAGAAGATCTGTCGAACCAGGAAATAGCTGATAAATTATTTATTTCTTTGAACACAGTTAAAACACACCTGAAAAATATTTTTCTGAAACTTGAAGTTGATAGCCGTTCTGGCACCGTAGCAAAAGCAAAAGAATTAGGATTAATATAGTACATAAAATCTCCTAAAAATAAAAATCACCCGCTTAAATCACCCGCACGGGTGATTTTTTTTTATGGATGCCCCCGACCTTTGTTGAGAGTTTAATCAATTGTAATATGAAAGGCAAGACTAAAATAACAATACAGGGACATCTTGATAAAAAATGGGAGAACAGCTTTGAAGGTATGAAAATCAGCTATGAAGGAGACAATACTATTCTATCAGGAAATCTGAAAGACGAAGCTCATATGCATGGAGTTTTAAATATCATCAGGGATTTAAACATAAAACTAATATCAATCAACCCGATAAAAAAAAAGAATGATAAAAATGTAATTAATAATTAAAAATGTAAAAAAATGAAAAAGATCACTTTAACATCACTATTGATAGTAATGTGTATAACACTTGCTTTCAGTCAAAAAACAAAACAAGACTCCACTTACAGGAAGTTCTATGTGGGAAGTTCAGCCTTCATTTTTATGAATCTTAACACTAACGACCCCAACGCACCTGATTTTGCTCAACTGAACGTTGGTTATCGGATAACTCCTAAAAATGTCATATCGTTAGAAGCAAAAACATGGAAATATGCCTGGCCATTAGGGATATCATGGGGAAAATCCAAAACAGCTCCCGAAGAAAAATATCCCGGATATGCAAGAGAATTTGGTATTGGTATAGTATATCAACGTTTTTTGTGGAAAGGAGCCTATGCTTCTATTGATGCAGGGAATATGTTTGTAAAATACATGGATGAAAATAATAAACACATTCAAAATGGCTACCAGTTATTTATGACCTATCGTTTGGGTTACCATTTCCAATTCTTTAAAAATCGGTTTTTTATAGAACCTTCTATATCAATGACCCATTGGCCAATTAGAACTAACGTTCCTGAATCTTTTGCCAAATTAGAAAACAAATGGTCAAATTATTTCCTGGGTGAGCCAGGACTTCATTTTGGTTTTAAATTTTAAGAGACCACCAAATGGAACCATCCTATTAAGCATAATAAATAAAAACAATGAATACTTACAAAAGATTAGCAAGAATTCCGGAAGAAGTGAAAATTAGTTCAAAGATTAAGATTTTAACTTTACTATTCCTTACACAATTCAGCATCTGTTCATCCCAACAAAAAAAGAGTGATTTTGTCATTGGAGATAAAATAAGTTTTGAATCAAGAGTTCTTAACGAGCGAAAAACTATAGTTGTAATTCCACCTTATAATTACAAAGACAGACCGGATGAAAAATTTCCTGTAGTTTACGTCTTAGATCCGGGGAATAATCTTTTTGCAACATTCGGAATTGTGAATTATTATTCAGATATGTTGAAAATTATGCCCCGAATGATAATCGTGGGTATTGTCTCCAACGATAGAGAAAGAGATTATTTGCCCACACCTTCGAAAGAACAGCCAACTGGCGGAGGGGCTGATAAATTCCTTCGTTTTATAAATTCAGAATTGGTAGCATTAATTGACTCAACTTACCCGGCAAATTCAGAACGTTGTATTATTGGACATTCTGCAGGAGGATTCTTTGCCATTTATGCTTTGGAAAATCAACCTGAATTATTCAACTCATTTATATGCATTGACCCAAGTTTATGGTATGATGATCAATCCTGCGTCAAGAAAATGTCAGAATTTCTTAAAAATAATAAGGATATTAAAAAATCAATCTTTATTTCATTGTCAAATGAAAATGGAATGGGCGTTTTTTCTTTTATTGATGCACTTGAAACGTATGCACCGGAAGGATTAAAATGGGATTATATCCATTATAAAAGCGAAACCCATAACTCATTAGGATTTAAAAGCATATGTGCGGGTTTTGAAATGATTTATAAAGATTGGAAGATAAAAGATGATCCAAAATAACGACGAAATACCAACAACCGATAAGTGATAGGCTGACAATAAATAGTATAAATCCCTATAATTTGAAAAAATGAAAGCAATTGTACACACAAAATACGGACCACCTGACGAACTTCAGCTTCTGGAGGTAGAAAAACCAGTTCCCGGGGATAATGAAGTGTTGATAAAAATACATGCAACAACAGTTACAACTACGGACTGCAATGCCCGCAACTTCACTTTTGTTCCACAATCGTTTATGTTATTTGCAAGAATAATGTTTGGTTTCAAAAAGCCCAGAATAAAAATTCTTGGGATTGATTTGGCAGGAGAAATTGAATCCATCGGAAAAGATGTAAAACTATTTAAGGCGGGTGACCATGTCTTTGGATCACCCGGGACCAAATTTGGTGGTCATGCAGAGTATGTCTGTGTTCCTGAAAATGGAGCATTAGCTATAAAACCAGCTGATTTGAGCTGGGAGAAAGCCGCCGCTATATCATTGGCGGGAAATACCGCATTGTTTTTCATAAGAGATCTGGCAAAAATTCAGGCCGGACAAAAGATACTTATCCATGGCGCTTCAGGAGCAATTGGTACATATGCAGTTCAGCTTGCCAAATACTACGGTGCAGAAGTCACAGGAGTCTGTAGTACCACGAATGCAGAAATGGTAAAATCCTTAGGATCGGATAAAGTAATTGATTATACTAATGACGATTTTACCAAAAGCGATGAGAAATATGATTTTATTTTTAATGTAGTTGGCAAGACTACTTTCTCACAATGCAAAGGGTTATTAAAACCGGATGGAATCTATCTTGAAAACATGATGGAAGTTAAGGATTTCCTGAAAGTGCTGTGGACCTCAATAGTCGGTGGTAAGAAAATTAAGGGAGGTGTATCTGCAGAACGTGCTGAAAATCTGAATTTCTTTGTTGAGCTTATTGAATCAGGAAAGTTAAAACCGGTTATTGACAAGGTCTATCCATTGGCAAGGACAGCTGAGGCTTTTCAGTATGTCGAACAAGGTCATAAAAAAGGAAATGTAGTTATTAGTTTGAATAGTGAAAGGAGTTAAAAATGAAAATATTAGTTACTGGAGGCACCAACGGAATGGGAAAAGGAGTGGCCAAAGTTTTGGCAGGAATTGATAACCAAAATCATGAAATCATCCTGCTGGGCAGATCAAAAGAACTTGGTGAGGCTACAATCAGAGAGCTTGAGAGATCCACGATGAATAAAAAAATATCATTTGTTTTGTGTGACCTTGCAAGGCTCCGTGGTGTCCGGAATGCCATTAGGGAGATTAAAAGTAAACACGAGTACCTGGATTGTATCTTCATAAATGCAGGGTTGGGTTATGCGGCAAACAGGGTGGAAACTGAAGATGGGATGGATTCACATTTTCAGGTCAACTATCTGTCTCAATTCATGCTGACTTTAAACCTGTTGAGCCTGCTGGAGAATTCAGAGAACGGGGGGAGAGTGATATTCAATGTAACCCGTGGCGGCAAAATATTCTGGGAAGACATCCAAATGAAAAATGGCTGGAACTTTGAATCTGGGATTCATCAGGCCATGGTTGCCAAAAGAATGTTCCTGGTTAAGTTAAATGATTTGTACAGAGGATTGAAGGGATCAAAAGTATCCTTCATTGGCTTCGAAATATCAAAAACCGTGTGGAGCAATCAGCTTAATATAATTCCTGTCTCCATGAAAATTATGGCAACTATAATGAAGTTTTTCGGAACATTCATTTCGATTGAGAAATGTGGTATGATAATGGCTCCGTTATTCACAGAAAGTCAGGAGGAAAGCCTGAAAAGGTCAGGGAAATTTATCACATGTAAGAATAATGAGTTTATACCGATGAAGGAAGATGAATCAGTCTTTGATCGGGAAATCCAGGAAAGACTCTGGAAGATCAGTCTGGAATTATGCATTGATGAAACAACTGCCAGAATTTCGGAAAGCCTGCAGAGTCAAAACTTTCCTCTTCTGCAACATTAGAGAAAGTTAAAAACAGATCAAATTAATAAAGAACTGCATATGAATAAGATAACATTTATTATGATTCTTTCTATACTCCTGGTCTCCTGTGCGAATGAACAAAGAAAGAGTAAAGATGAGTTTTTTGTATTCGAACCCGATATAAGACTCTTTACCAGCTACGCATTTATGAATGCCGCAGGTTATGGCCATGACTGGAATGCTACAATGCATCCGGTCAGGACTGAAGTCAGGGAATACCTGGATTCAATACTGACCGATGACTATAAAAATGAAATTCGGCAGTATTATGAAAAATTTGGAGGTGGAGATTTTTACGGATATGGTGTCTATGCCATCAATTCGAAAAATCCGCCGGAATTCGGGTTGAAATATGATTCCAGCCGTAATGAGGATATAGCCAGGTTCGAATCTTACGATTCTCTGCTACAGGATTTCTACGAAAGAGCAAAAATAGCTGTACTATGGGAACGGTATTATCAGAGACTCTATGAGATCAACCTGCAATATAAACCGTTTGCAGAACTCGCCATAAAGCAAATAACGAAGTATTGCGGGGTGGATTCCGGTTATTTCCGGAATAAAGCCAATGGTAAATTCCACTATCAGCAAATTCCCTTAATGTCGCACTTTACGGCCTTCTTTCATGAAACAGGGAATGATTACTGGGTTATAAGCGGCCCCTCAACCGGAGAACCAGATGCAAGCGCATTTTATCACGAACCTCTTCATAAAATAATAAATCCGATTGTTGAGGGAAATTCGGAGATTAATATGAAGATAACTGATCTGGCTGAGCTCGCACAGGAAAGACTACAGGGCAACTATAATGGTGTTACTTCAATACTATGTGAATCATTTGTAAGAACAATTGACAGAATATTGTATGCCCGGTATAATAAACTCTCTGAAAATGAACTCCGGGAGGTAGTAGAGGATGAATACAGGCTTGGCCATATCCTGTCGTTTTATCTGCTGGAAAATCTCCCCGAGTATGAGGCTGGCAAAAAAACACTGCAGGAATACTATCCGGAATTGATTTCAAATATTGATGTCGAATATGAAAAAATGAGATGGAAATCCTATTGGAAAAGTCGGGAAGCTAGTTAGTTATGATTTTCAATCAAGCATTAAGTATGACAAGGCTATCTCCAAGATGGATCGGACTATTCCTCTTATGTCTATTTATTATTTCCTGAAGCGGAATGAAAAACCCTGATCGTCGGTCACCAGCCAACGAAGCGGAGGGTCCCTTTCTAACTGTACGAGACGGAGTGAAAATCTTCGTATCTGGGCATTTTCCTGCGGGTGGTTCAAAGAATACTGGCTTTTACAGATTGGGATCAGAAATCAAACTCCAGAAGTTCCCCTTGCTTGTTTACTTTATTCCAAAGCCTGATGGACATAATCTCATCAAACTCTCTGTTGTCAGAAAGACTCCAAAGTACAGGCGCATCTTTCAACATTGTCTTACGGACGGTGATTATTTTATTCATGGAGAAGAAAAAAAGACTGCAGTACAGGTATCTTCTTTCTGTATGGACATTGGTAAGTCTTACAATTTCAACATTTTCTCCCTCCCTGTAAGTATAGATTCTATTTAGTTTTAAAACTTTACTTGGTGTAAGAATACTATCGTTATCGATGTAATACCAGGAAGAGAAAAGATAGCAGCCTAATCTAAGAAACCAGGTAATTAATTGTCTTCGTAAACTGAGATAGGAAAACATTATTCTATATTGTATTGACTTCATAATGTACATGTTAGATGTATCCCCTGTTACCCATCCCCCTTGCCACCCTCCCCCTCCCAGAGCTGAGGGTGCAGCAAAAAGAATAACTCAAGGGAATCACATTTCTTTATAATAAATACCTGACTGATCTCAATTATCACCAATATTTGAAGAAAAAAAATTCTTGGAAAATAAAAATATATGGCCTAAAATGCTCCTTGGATTTTTTTATAAAATTTTATAAAAAAATCTTAAATACCATCATATTATCGCAGTAAGTTGGGTAAGCTGTGTAAAATTAACGAGTCCAAAACATCCTAAAATCTTTTGCTTTTCAGTTGGATATTATAAGATCATTTCGTAAATTTACGAAATTGTCTTCTTGTTTTACTTACATACAGTATGTAAAAACAATTGAAATGAAGAGTCACAATAAGGTCAATTATCACGATGAAGATTTGAAGCTTGCCAGATTCGCTAAGGCACTCGGACATTCGGCACGAATATCAATACTTAGACATCTTTCATCTCTTGAATCGTGTTGCTTTACTGAATTAGCTGATGATTTACCTCTTGCATATTCTACTGTATCGGAGCACTTGTCAGAGTTGAAAAATGCGGGGTTGATACAGGGCAGTATAGAACCACCAAGAGTGCAGTATTGCATTAATAATGAAAACTGGGAGCTTGCTAAGAAATATTTGAATGAATTTACCAGTATGGAGATTGCACTACACAAAACGAATAAACAAGATCTATAGTAGTGAAAGAAGCATGGTATAACACCGGATTTATTGCACACGGCGTTCTGAATCTGACACCAAAGGAAAGTTATGACCTCTGTGAAAAAGGAGCAATAATTGTTGATGTCCGGGAGGGATATATGAATTCCTTTAAAATGTTTAAAGTTGAAAAACTATTTTATCTCCCTTTCAGTGAATTGGACCAATATTTCAGTAATCTCCCTAAAGATAAGCTGTTGATCTTTGCAGATGCAGTAGGATTAAAAAGCCGTGAAAGTGTATTATTCATGGAAGCTCATGGATTTAAAAATACTGCTAATATGGTAGGCGGTATTGTAGATTGGGAAAGAGACGGCCTTCCAATAAACACTGATATTACTGCTCGACTTTCAGGATCATGTATGTGTCAATTAAGACCACGGGAAGGTAAAAAGAGAAACACTTAATTCTCATAAAACATATAAGTAATGAAACAATCAATTGGTTTTATCGGTGGAGGAAGAATTACAAAGATCCTTCTTCAGGCATTCAGTAACAAGAATGTGAAATTCAATAAGGTCGTTGTTGCAGATATAAATAACGAGGTGGTTTCTAAGTTGAAGAGCACTTACCCGTTCATCATGGTAGAAAATTCTTCGGTGGCAGCATCACAGGATATAGTTTTCATCTCACTTCATCCCCCTGTGATTATGGAAACGCTGGAACTATTAAAGAATGATGTCAAAAGTGATGCAATTGTAATTTCCCTGGCCCCAAAGATTAACCATCCGAAGCTTTCAATGAAGCTGGCGCATGTTAAAAACATTGCACGATTGATTCCCAGCGCTACTTCCTACATCAATGAGGGATATAATCCGGTTACCTTCTCCACATCATTCGACAAAAATAAAAAGCAGGAGATTCTTGAAATGTTGAAAATCCTTGGGCACACCTTTGAAGTTTCAGAAGAAAAGCTTGAAAGCTACGCTATTATGTCAGCGATGCTGCCAACATATTTCTGGTTCCAGTGGAGAGAACTTGCTGAAATAGGTGGTAAAATCGGCCTTTCCGATGAAGAAAGTCAAAAATCGATCTTTGAGACAATCATTGCATCTCTTGATCTAATGTATAAATCAGGATTATCTGCCTCTGAAGTGATTGATCTGATACCGGTAAAGCCGATTGGGGAGCATGAGAAGCAGATAGTTGATATTTATAATGTCAAATTGATGGGGTTGTTTGAAAAGATAAAGCCATGATATATTTTGGCCTTAATACAAAATAACTAATCAGCATTTCTGTAACGCAACCTTCGGCCCGAGAATATTGAGCTATCCTTGGTTCATCTGCCAATGAGGTTCTAATCTATTGAAATAATACATCAGGTGTAATAATTTTACTGGACCTTATCATTTAACAAATCCGACAAACAGGAATTTTAAACCAGCGGTCAATAATACAAGGAACAAGCCGCCAATTATAAACTTATTTTTGAGTTTTCCAGTTCCAAGATGTGAGCCAATCAGACCTGAAACAATACCAATAACTGCTCCAATTCAAAGACTATATGGTAATGGCATATTCATAATCTCTGAATCTTTTGATTTAGAGTATTCTCTTATAACCAGCAATGTTGCAGCAAGTACAAGAAAAAGTCCGGCAACTAATTTGAAATATTTCGGATTCAGGGTTATGTAACCACCCAAAAAAGCCATTGGTATTGACGAAATGAAAAAAGGTGAATCGCTTGCATTCTTGATGAACTGTTAATTAGGATTGATTTGATAAACAGATTTACTTACCTGAGCATTAATTAAACTAATAAATCTGTAAAAAAAGAAAGTATTTTCGTGAATGCCTGAAAAATAGCGTGCCCCAGCACCATATGAAAAGATTGGAACCATCACACCCGTGTGATTACCTGTTTCAATAAACGAACCTGCAACCTGATGATTCTTTATATCACCATTCACCAGAGCAAGTCCACCTGTTTCGTGGTCAGCAGTTACCACGATAAGAGTCTGTTTATTCTTATCTGCAAACTCTTTTGCCACACCAATTGCTTCATCCAAGTCTATCGTTTCGACAAGAACATCTGGAAGATTCTTTGCATGAGCATTTTTATCAATCAAAGAACCTTCTACCATAAGAAAAAAACCGTTCGGATTTCTGCTTAGGGTTTGTATGGCTTTTTTTGTCATCTCACTCAACACTCCTACTCTTGCTTTCCGAACAGTCGGCATATTTCCTTTAGAAAGAAGTCCCGCAATCTTTCTTGAAGATGATTTTTTCAGTGAATCAATACTGTAAACAACATCATATCCTTGTTTCTTCAACATAATTGTCAGGTCAGCACTGTCCAGTCTATCTCTGAAATTGCCCTCTCCACCCCCCATGAAAACATCAACATTTCCATTAAGGTATGCTTTGGCTATGTCTTCATAATAGCCTCTGTTAATAACATGAGCAACAAATGATGCAGGGGTAGCATCAGTAACAGAAGAAGTTACAACTATTCCTGTCGCCAATTTGTTCTGGTGAGCAATCTCAAGTATGGAATTTACTGGAACTGAATCAGGAGACATGCCTATCATTTCGTTTCTTGTCTTAATCCCGCATGCTATTGCAGTACCACCTGCACCTGAATCGGTAATATAATTGTCGTATGAATAGGTTTTACTAAATCCAGAAAATGGGAATGATTCAAGATTTAACTTGTGTTCACTGGCTGTCATAGCACCATAAACCTGAGCAGTACCCATACCATCACCGATAAATAAGATAATATTCTTAACTTCTTTTGGGGGTGTTTGACAAAATGAATTATTTGATACTGAATAAAAAGTAAAAAACAATACAACTGCAATTCCCAATGATTTAACTGATTTAATCTTCATATACCATTATTTAGTTGTTGCAAAAATAACAGGTTTAATATCACTTCCTGTAAAATTTTATCTTTATCGGATAATTCACATGTGAATATCCCAATCACAAGCAGTTGTGAAAAAGTAAACGCTATATTAACATACCTCTTTCGCTACAAATTTTCTATGCATTCTTGAATGCCTTCTTCCCAGCGAACTTTGAAGCACTCCCCAAAGCCTGTTCAATACGCATAAGTTGATTGAATTTCTCTATACGTTCTCCCCTGCATCCACTTCCTGTCTTCAGGTGACCGCCATTGACAGCAACTGTAAGATCTGAAATAAAACTATCAACGGTTTCACCACTGCGGTGCGAAACAAAGCAGTTATACGAATTATTATAGGAAAGTTCAATGGTTTCAAGTGTTTCCGAAACTGTGTCAATCTGGTTCAATTTAATCAGCACAGCATTGGCAACACCTTTCTGAATATTTTCAGTCAGGATTGCCTTGTTAGTGCAGAAGAGGTCATCCCCAACAATTTCAATCTTCTTACCAGGTGTCTTGGTAGCCAAGCCAAACCAGTCATTTTCTGCCAGACTGTCTTCAATTAGTACAAACGGATACTGGTTTACCCATCCTTCCCAGAGTTTCCCCTTTTCATCACTGCTTTTCAGCAGTTGATGTTGGGTATATTTTGTAAAATGTTTACCTCTATGGTGCTTCAGAAGGACTTGCTACTATAATCCTTGGACAGGTCGATAAAGTGAAAGTCAATGAAGTTATAAAACTCAAAACAAATCGGCATGTTATTCTTTCTCAGCCTATGGCTCATCTTGGTCAGTAATAAAAAAATATTTAACAGATTTTTAATTAAACCTGGTCAGCAGCACGTTTTGTTTTCCTGAATAGGAGGACAAGGTACAGAACCATAAGAACAATAGACACAACAGTCACCTGGCTTAGGTTTTAGCATTGTTTTGCAATTCTTACACTCGTAAAAGAATTGGCATGCATCAGTGGGCATAGTTTCAAGTTCTCTATGTCCACAAACCGGACAGGTAATGACAGAATTAGGAATAATTTTCATTTACAAAAAATTCAATTAATGTTTTGTTATAAACCATCTGATAATAAAGAAATTGTCTTTTTCATGAATCATGTCATCCTGGTCAATTATTATTTTATTTAATCCCTTTCTGCTTGAGAATTTTAATCAGCTCTTCTTCAGGGAAAAATCCCAAATGTCTGAAATACTCTTTACCGTCTTTATCAAGGAAGACTTGAGTAGGAATTGCTTCAATACCATACTGTTTCCCATAAGGTGCCCCTGCTTCTGTCCAGACATCATAAAAAACTACCTTTACCTGTTTGCCATATTTCTCTTCAATCGATTTCATTATTGGCTGCATCTGTTTACATGGGATGCATCGAACCGATCCTAATTCGATAAACGTCACTTTAAATTTTTTCTCCGATTTGCCCGAATTGGGACTTTGATTACATCCTATCAGAAATATAATTGTGATAAGTATTAATAAATTCTGATAATATAAAATTCTTTTCATAACTCTTCATTTATAAGTTTCTCTGCGTGTTTATAGATATCATTGATGGGTCTTTGTTTGATCATTTTACCAAGTTCAATTGCTTCTTTTATCTGGTCAATATTACAGCCGAGTTCAATTGCCTTTTTGAAATGAAAATCAAGGCAGGGACGACATCCCCCTGCAATTGACGCTGAAATACCAGCTATTTCAATTATTTTTGGATCAAGATGTTTAAATTGTTCCATATGTTAGAATATTAAAGTATTATCATTAAAATCAAATCATCTTTAATTTTTCATTCGCTACCGCAGCTACAACCACGAAACGATTTTCCAGAATAGGAATCCGGACTGATTCTGCTAATCATCTTTACAATCTCGCTTGCGACTTTATCTACCATTTGAAAATGTTCCTCTTTCAGGTCATTATTTCTGACAATTTTTGTGTTTAGTGCGTTCTCATTACCTATGATTTTCGATACATCTATAGATCCGTTTATCTTACCGCTATATTTTTCAGTGCTCCTTTTAGCACAAAGTTTACTACACCCATCAACCGATATCGTTGGATATACTTTTGCAAAGTTTCTTTCTTCTTGGCCGCCAGCAAGGTATAGTGGCAGGCATAGAGTTACAGTTTCAACAAGTTCAAGTTCCTCAAGAACTTTTCTTGTCGAAAGCCTTGAAATAGTACCACCGAGGCATTCCTCACCACTGCACGATAAAACGCCTACTTTATATTCAGCCATAAATGTTCCTCCTTAATTGACACGATTTATTATAATTGCTATCTTCTCTGCGATTTCACTCATTACAACTTCACCGTCAGGATCAAGCTGGGTTGGTGAACCAAACTTTTTCCCTTTATGTTCCTTCACAGTGTCCAGGACTTTGATTTCTTCTATTACAATGCCTCCACTTATTGATACATTTTTTGAAGCACACATTTTTGGACATCCGTCAACAGTAATGCAATCTGATCCTTCGATTCTTGTCCTCACTTCTTTATCTCCTGTTACAATGTATGCGAGACAAACCGTTTCTGATTTTTCAGGACATAATTCTATGACTGTTTTCAATACTGCCTCTCTGGCCATTAGTCCGTATACCTTGCCAATGCCACTGCATGGAACAACTTTCACTCTTTTATCCATTTAAGTCCTCCACCTTTTTTTTCATTATTTCAAAGTACTTCTCGAAACCTATTAAAAGTTCTTTATCGCTTTCAAAATCTGTTAATTCAAGTTCTGCTATCCACCCAAATTCATAGGGATTTTCGTTGATAAGCTCCGGTTTTTGTTCAATTGTTTCATTTATTGAAATAACCTTACCGCTTACAGGTGAAACCAATTCAAAGACGGACTTTGATGACTCGATCTCACCAACCTCACCAAATTGGTTAATTACCGAACCAATGTCGGGTGGGGTGACATATAAAATGTCGGAAAGGTTTTGTTGCACGAAATCTGTTACCCCTATTCTGGCACGGTTTCCGATCACATAGGCCCAACAATCGTTTTCGTTAAAATAAATCTCAGGATTTTTGGGTACTCTGAAAATGAATTTGCCTTTTTGAAAAGTCTCATATTCGAAATTATGTAAAACATTTGTTTCAACAGATGCTGTAGTGACTTTATCTTCTGCAGGGATAAGTCCGTTCAATATTATTTCAATCAGATCATTTTCATTTTTCTGGAGTATGAGATTATTCTTTAATTCAACATTGTGGTTTTTAGCTTCCTCAGTTATGGTTACTTTCCTGGAAATTTTTAAGTTCTTTTCGGCAGCAAGCTTACTTGCGCATCGGGTCTGGCAGCCATCTATGACTAAAAGAGGATGTTCGGTGGCAATTTTATTATATTTCGTATCAGACACTCTGTAAAACACAGGGCATATGATTTCATTTTTAGCATCCTCACATAATTTTAAAGCTACTTCCCTCGAAATTACCCCGGCGCTTTTATCCAATCCATTGCATGGAAGGATGGCATAATTTTCAACCATAGCTTTCCATCTCCTTTCTTATTTCCTTGATCCTTTGTGTTGTGGTATTTTTTTCAGGAAACGTAAGTGCGTCGGGGCCGCAAATTCTTGAGCATGCTCTGCAGAATACAACACAGTTATCCGGATTCCTGACAATCAATCTAATTTCTTCACTTTCTCTAACCTCAAAAACTTTATGAGGACAGAATTTCACACATTCCATACAGTAATCGCATTTCGTATAATCAATTGTCGGTTTCCAATCGATTTTATTGCGTTCAACTCCCATGAAAGTAGTTTCGCTCATTTTGATTCCTCCAATTTTTCAAGTGCAGCATTGACTTTTGCAATTGCCTGGTCTGTAGTCATGTCACGCACATCAATAGGGATCAGATCTTTACTTATGTCAAGACCTGATTCTTTGAACGCATCCCGAAAAAGTTTATATTGCATGTTTGGAGCACAGCCTCCTATAACAACTTTTCTGTGTGCTTTCAGAAAATCCGATAAAAACCGGTCTCCGTCTTCCTCACAAAGTTGCGGATGGATAAATCCATATTCTACCGGCAATTCTATTCGCACTCTGTTAATGAAGTCCCATATATCCATTTGCGAAAATCCGGGACATTTTCCAGTGCAAACGCACATAATAAAACCAGGTTTTCTTGTTTCTGACATAAATCTAATTTTTAAAGGGTTGATTTTTACTTAGTGTTAATTTGAGATCAGATATTTCGTTGATTCACGAAATAAATTTATAAAAATTTTAAACGTAAACCCTGATAATATAGTAGATTCCAACTATTATAAAAACTACTGAGATAATACGGCGAAACCAGATTTCGAAAGATTTAATCTTATTATAAATATTCCCTACCCCTGATACAGTATAGGCAAGCACCCAGGCAAGAATTATCACAGGGATACCTGTTGCTATTGCAAAAATAATTGGGAGGTAAAGTCCCGATGCACTGGTGATAGTCAGGGGAACAAGCATTCCGAAATAAAGGACACCGCTGTAGGGACAAAATGCAAGTGCAAAAATCAATCCAAGTAAAACAGCATCAATATACCTCCACTTCTTTTTGTTTTGCATTCCTGAGGTCAGTCTGCTAAATCCCGGAAAATTTATTCTGAAAATGTCGAGCATGAAGAAACCGATTATGATCAGCAACGGGCCAATTATTTTTTCTCCGTAACGCTGAAAAAAGCCAGAGAATTTTAACTGGTCGGCTCCAAGAAAAATGATAAATGCTAATGCTGTATAGGTAACAGCTCTGCCAAGGGTATAAAATAATCCGTTAAAAAAGACTCTGTTACGATCCTCAAGGTCTTTACTGATAAAACCTATTGCTGTGATATTTGTAGCAAGAGGACAGGGACTTATCGCGGTCATTAGACCCAGCAATAATGCCGTCAGCCATGGCATTTTGCTGTTATCTAAAAGGTCTGTTAGAAATTCCATTCAGTTATTTGATCAGTAAACCATCAACTTTTTCATTGATAATCTCTTTGAATTTTTCAGGCTTTGCAACAGCATACATGAAACCTTCGTTGGTGAGATTGATTTTCTGATCTCCTTTTACTAATAACAAAGTCTGACCTGATACTCCAAGTTTATCTGCAATGGTTTTGTTTGGTGCTTCCTCGAGGTTCAAAGACTGGAATGTTATAAGACCTTGCTTTACCTGGTTAGGATATAGTATTTCAAGATTTTCTTTAGCCTTTGCTTCAATTGTTCTGCAGGTTGTACATCTTGCTGTGAAATGGAAATAATAGGCTTCTATTTTATCAGAAGAAGAGGAAGATGTTTTGACTTCTTTTTTTGAAGACTGGGCATTTACAGATAAGAATGGTACGAGCATTGCAATTGCCAATAGTAATTTTATCGTTTTCATAATATTAAATGTTATTTATTTTTAGTTAAAATTTCTTTTAAGTCTGAAGCTGATGGGATACGGCCACTGAATATTACCTTTTCATTGATTACTAATGCTGGCGTGCTCATAATGCCATACTCCATTATTTTTACAACATCCTCGACCTTGCTTACATTAGCAGCAATATCCAATTCTGCTAATGTATTGATAACCTGTTTTTCAAGTGTTTTGCACCTGACACAGCCTGGTCCTAAAATTTTTATATCCATAACTTTGAATTTATAAATTATTCTATATGAAACTGTTGAATTAAGCTTTTACGTGGGATTTGGATTTTTTATTAATCAATGAGATTTCAGTTTGTTCTGCTTTTAAGAAATTATTTAAAAGAATTTTAGCCAGTTCCCAATTTTCTTTGTTAATACAATATTTAATATACGGTGGATTGATCTCTCCTTGTATCAAACCAGAAAATTTCAGTTCTTTCAGGTGTTGTGAAAGAGTTGAACGACCAATCGGCAGCTCTTCAACAAGGTCACCACTGTAACAGCAGGAGTTCATCTTGGAAAGCTTCTGTAATATATAAACCCTTACAGGATGACTAAGTGCCTTTGAAATCCGTGCTATTTGCAGAACTTCATTTGAGAAACCCATCTTGTCTTTCATCGTAAATAAAAAATCGTTTTTATGTTTCGCAAATATACGAAATGATATTATATTTGAAGTATTAATCCAATTTTTTTTAAATATTCTTTAATCTAATATTAAAATAACGTATATTTACGTTATGTTGTCGATCCTGATATGAATATTAAAGTGTTATTGAATTTCAATGACATTAAAACCGATTAGTTATGAAAATATTAATTAATTACTTTGGGCAGGACTCAAATGATCATCGTCACGGATCGGAAATAATAGAAATTCAGAGTCCTCCATATACTTTTTCGCCTGAACCTCCGGTTTCTGAAGTAATGAAATGGGTTCAATTGAAGCAGGGAGAGCTTTCAGATGGGGAAAAACTGATTGTGTTAAGCATGTTCAAAGTTTAGCATTACTTTCATTGGTTCTTACGATTGACCATAAAATGGATGAATCATGAATAAATCAGAGAGATTTGATCAATCAATGCAGGAATTGTCCAGGTTTGCAAAGGTTTTATCACATCCTGCAAGATTGGCGATCTTACGTTATATTTCTAATAATAAGGTAAGTATCTCTGGTGATATCTCCGGGTCACTTCCTCTTAGTCGTACTACCATTTCGCAGCATCTTGGCGAATTAAAAGAATTGGGCTTGATTGAAGGCCATATTGATGGTCTTAAGATTAATTATCGTTTAAATCAAAAAGAAATTGGCAGGTATTGTGAATTGTTAGAAGAATTTTTCGAACGTATTAATAAGTATCAAAATTTACCTAAATGAAATATAAGCCTGGAAACTATAAAACCTTCCTGAAGCTAATATTATTAGTTCTTATAATATTTGCCACAGAAATTAGTTGCGCAACTCAAAACAAACACAGGAAAATTAAGGCAGTACCCTGCCCATGCGAAACACAAAACAAAAGGTAAAAGTATTCTTATGAAAGTGCAGATCGATTTAAATAAATGTAGTGTTCAACTTGAAATCTGTAGACATTAATCGGTTGTCCCAATAAGGCAATTATTTATCTCAAAGATGATAATGCTATACTTGGAGCCAAGATGGAAATAGATGAAGCCAGATGCGATGGATGCGGAATATGTATACCAATCTGTTGTGGTGATGCCATTTCCTTTAAAGACTGATTTGTTGGCTAATTTGCATCTTTGGAAGAATGTTTTAAAAGTAAAAAAAAGATTACCAATAAAATTTAACACTATCTTAACGTAAATTTACGTTATTTAATTTGTAATTAATTTATTTTCTGCTATGTTTGATAAAGTATTATTAGTAATAAAAGCATGCTTATGAAAAAGACAATCATTGGGTTATCCGGATTAATAGTTTTGACATTCTTTGTCATTTTTGCCCTTAATGCACAGAATAATAATAAGGAAGTCAGTAAGTCAGGTACAGAAGTTTCGCAAAATATTGCACAAACAGTCTCACCTGGATCATGTTGCAATATTTCAGGTTCAAAAACCAGCGCATGTAAGTCTGCTAACTGTTCTGCAATGAAATGTGATGCTTCTAAATGTAATGATGGCAAATGCGACCCTGGAAACTTGTAAAGTAGGTACATGTGATCCAGCGAATTGCAGTGGTGGAAAATGTGAACAGTCATCATGCAAGTCAAGCTGCGGTAAAAGCGACTCAGGAATGTTGTCCGGTGCGATGAATTGTAACCGTGATGCGGTAATTGCTGCAAAATAGGCAATTAAAGGATAAAAGAATAAAACTAATAGTTTAAAGACCAGTCATAATCATCTGAAAAATGATGATTATGGCTTTTTTATTTCGTTAATCCCGGCTCAAATATTACTCAACAGGAAAGGAAAAGAGTTTTTCAGACATTCGGGATATCTTTCTGCAGTCGAATTGGAAGGGGAAATATTTAAGAAATATTTTTTTGAAAATTAATAACGTAATTATACGTTGTATTAAAATTAAACGTATATTTACGCCATAAATAAATAAAATATGAAACTCGAAATTTTTGAACCCTCATTATGTTGTCCCACTGGAGTATGTGGACCTGAACCAGACCTATCTTTGATTGAACTTCAGAATACTATAAATATTCTCTCAAAAGCCTTCGTAGAAGTGAAACGTTACGCTATTAACCAGGTGCCGCTTGCATTTACAGGCAATCCTGTTGTAAAACAATTCATCACAACTGAAGGTCCCGGAAAACTTCCTCTTACTTTATTGGATGGTAAGATAATTAAGAAAGGTAGTTATGCCACCCTCGATGAGTTGGCAGTTCATATACCAGATATAAAAAGCATTAAACCTGATTCTAAAATACTTGGAATCTTCAGTTAATAATGAACACAGAAAAACTGCATATTACCCTTTATACTATTCCACATGCAGCTTGTGATCAGAAGAAGATGAGTTGGAATGATGCAGCCTCCCTATTGAAAGACCAGATGGTAAATGTTTTCCAATTCAAGGTTGACTTTAAACACATTGAGTTTATGTCGGAACTATGGTTTGCTGATGATACTGCCCAGGGTCTGCTTGAGAAGGGGATGGTAAACTTTCCTTTTGTTCTGGTGAATGGTGAAGTGGCATGCAGTGAAAAAAAAGTAAACATTTCAAAAATAAGAAGGTTTGCCGAATCAAAATTAATGGCAACTGACAATTAAAACACTTTAGATCAAATTATGACACAATATATATTCTTTTCAGGAAAAGGTGGTGTTGGTAAAACCACAATGGCTGCAACAACAGCAGTATATCAATCTCAAAAAGGGAAACGTACTTTATTGGTTTCAACAGATCCTGCTGGTAACCTTGGCGATATTTTTGAGCGCAAAGTCGGTATAGAGACAATACAGATATCTCCTGATCTTTTCCTTGCACAGATGGATTCAGACGCTATTACTGATGCATATAAAAACAGAATGCTTGAGCCACTTTCAGCTATTCTCGAAGGTGCCGTTCTGGAACAGGTGAAAGAGGAGTTCAATGGAGGATGCACAGTCGAAATTGCGACTTTTGATAAGTTTACAGACTTTCTTGGTGATGAAAGTTACGATCTTATCATTTTCGACACTGCGCCCACCGGACATACACTTCGTCTTATGACTCTTCCTAACGAGTGGGATAAATACATTAAGAAGAGTGCTGAAGGTAAAGGACAAACATGTATTGGCCCCGTTTCTCAGCTTGAAGGTTCAAGACAAAAGTATGCTCATGCAGTAAGCATGCTACAAAATTCAGATCGGACAATCGTTTACCTGGTCAGCAGACCTGAAAAAACGTCGATATACGAAACTTTGCGTGCGAAATCAGAACTTGAGAGGACCGGTATTCATAATTTTCACCTCGTTATAAATGGGGTATACCCAAATCATTCAAGCCTTACAGGTCTCTTTGGCAAAATGGCTGACAACCAGAAGAAATATGTTCAGCAACTTCAGGATCTTTTTCCCGGTAAATATTCCGAAGTCCCCTTACAGCAATCTGAAGTAAAAGGGATTACAAACATTGCTTTACTTGGGGAAATCGCCTTTGACCATAAAGAAACTGCTATTCTGGTAGAGTGGCCAAAAAGTAATCAGTTCAACGGGTTTTCTTCACCAGATATGTTGAGCAGGTTGCTCAAAAAGAAAAATGATAATCGTGTAATCATTTTGACTGGTAAAGGTGGTGTAGGGAAAACGGTTACTGCTTGCACACTTGCCGTAAAAATGGCTGAAAAAGGTAAAACGCTTCTTTTTACCACCGACCCTGCAGCACATATAGGACAAGTTCTTGAGACCGAAGTAGATCATATTCCTGTCAATATTTCAGGCGATTTATGGGCAGTAAATATCGACCAGAAAACAGCAGTTGAGGAGTATCGTCTTAAAATAATGGACGATGCGCGTGCAAACAATTATAGTGATGAACTACTGGCATCACTTGAAGAAGAACTCGAATCGCCCTGTACCGAAGAAATTGCAATTTTCGAACAGTTCGCTAACCTGTTGAATGAACCCGGCTGGGATTATTTTGTACTTGATACAGCTCCAACAGGTCACACTCTGCGCTTGCTTGAATTGCCTTTTGAATATAAAAAGCAAATTGATATGAAACTCAAAGGTAATGCAGAAGCAACACCTGAAGCCAGCCACGGTAATAGTAAAATTGAAACTCTGATAGCCAGGTTAAAAAATCCTGATCTCGCGACCTTCATGCTTGTAGCATACCCAGAATACACTCCAATTAATGAAAGTTTCAGGGCAATGAAAGACCTTGAAAGAGTTGGGATTAAAGCACAAGGGATTTTTTTGAATCATATAATGAATAGTGAAGATTGCAAGACAGGGTTTGCACTTGAACGTTGGAAACTGCAGCAACACTACCTGTATAAAGCAAAGGAATTATATAGCCCAAAACCTCTGTTTGCTATACCTCTTCAGTCTTCTGAAATTATTGGTATCAATAAAGTCAGAAATCTATCTACTGAAATCTTTAAACAATAATCATCAAAAAAATAGAATTATGGAAGCAACACCACAAGCGCTTGAAGAATTAAAAAAGACGCTTAAAACCGAAGAAAATCCAATGACCGGTGTTCGTATTTTTACTCAACAGGGTTGTTGCGGACCTGCATTGCAAATGTCTGTTGTAGAAAAGCCATCGACTGGCGATTTGCAACTAAAGATTGATTCTGTGAATTTTTTCATAGAGGAACCTGCCGTGGATATGCTGGCTGGAGTAACACTCGATTATGGAACCAATGGGTTCAAACTAAATGGCATGAAAAGAAGCGGCGGATGCTGCTGACATATTATCCCGAAGTGCCAATCTTTTGAACCCATTTCAGCCTATCGCTCTAGTTTTGAACGGAATGAATTATTTATAGATGAATTTTATTTGGCAGTAACTTTGGAATGATTAACCATTTATTAAAAAATTCTGATTGGCAGTGTAAGTCATAATGTATCCAGAAGTGCTGATGTATCGGTACTGCTTATCCCGGCAAAAGACAGGGGTAAGAAATAACAGTTATTGCATTTTCTTAAAATATTTTAAAATGAAATTTTTTTGTACTGATTGCAAATATGAGTTTGAAGCTGATAAGCCTTCAAAAAAAGAATATAAAGATTATATATTAGGTCCGTGCTGGAAATATGTTTCAGATTGTCCAAAATGCGGGCAGGAAACCAATGAGAAGATAATACCAAAACCTCAGAAGCTTACAATCTCCTATCCTCAAAATTCTTGTAACGGAGATTGCAAATGTTGCGGCTAAAAGTGATCACTTATGGAGAACACCTCTAACCGAATTAGTAGTAGTCCTGCCAGGCTTAAAATAATGTTCCGATCTCTTCAACACAGGAACTATCGTTTGTTTTTTTTCGGACAGAGTATTTCTCTTATTGGCACATGGATGCAAAGTGTCGCAATATACTGGTTAGTATATAAAATTACGGGTTCTGTATTGATACTTGGCTTGGTGGGTTTTGTAAGCAAGATACCTATATTATTATTTTCACCAATTACGGGAGTACTCATTGATCGATGGAGCCGTCACAAGGTTTTGATTATTACACAAATTTTAGCAATGATCCAGGCTTTGATATTGGTTCTAATCTATTTTACAGGTTCTATTGAGATATGGCAAATATTCATTCTCAGCATTATGATGGGTTGCATAAATGCTTTTGATATTCCTGCCAGACATTCATTCGTAATTGACATGGTCGAAAAAAATGACCTGGGGAATGCTATTGCACTAAATTCCCTGATGTTTAATGGAGCTATGCTTATAGGTCCTTCCATTGCAGGGGTATTACTTGCAGTTGAAGGTGAAGGAATTTGTTTTCTGATTAACGTATTTAGCTATCTTTTTGTGATTATTTCGTTATATATGATGAATAACATCCCCAGTGTACCTTTGAAGCAGCGATCAAACATTTTCAAGGATATGAAGGATGGATTTAAATACTCTTTCGGTTATCCTCCTATAAAATATATTATTCTGTTTCTTGCACTGGTCAATTTACTGGCAGTGCCTTATACCCTTCTTTTGCCGGCATTTGCTAAAGAAATTCTTCAAGGAGGTTCAAATACTTATGGTTTTCTTATAGGCTCTTCCGGATTTGGTGCATTATTAGCGGCACTTTACCTTGCATCGGTAAAAACCCCCTTACGAATGGGTAATATCATTCCTTGGTCTGCTTCAATTTTTGGAATAGGATTAATTCTGTTCTCATTTACCTATTTTCCTGTGCTTTCATTCATATTGATGATAGCTGTTGGGTTTGGTGACATGCTTCATACCTCTGCCAGCAATACAATGCTTCAAAACATTACAGATGATGATAAGCGTGGCCGGGTGATGAGTATTTATACAATGGCAATTGTCGGTATTGCACCTTTTGGTAGTCTGCTGATCGGTGAATTAGCTAAGTCTCTTGGAACAACAATTACAATTCTGATTGGCGGTACTGCATGTATAATAGGAGCACTAGTTTTCCTTCGAAAACTGCCTGATTTAAAGAAACTTGTGTTTCCTGTGTATAATAATCTCAGTTATCTCAATAAAGAAAATACAGGTATTCAGCCTGATCCGGTAAATGTAATAAGTGCAACATATAAATTAAAATCTCTCTAAAATGAAACGATTAATCTTATGTTCCTCGTTGGTTTTATGTGGTCTTTCGGCCAGTTCACAGTACATGCAGACTAAAATGATGATTGCTCCTACAGAATACAACTTTGGCGTTTTCAAAGAGGAGGCAGGTCGTCAGTCTTTTGACTTTGTAGTTACTAATACAGGTAATCAGCCACTTATGATACAAAATATTGTGGCCTCATGTGGTTGTACAACACCTGAATGGACAAAAAGTCCTATTCCTCCTGGTGGAAAAGGGAAAGTGACTGCTATATATGATCCTGTAAACAGACCAGGTGCTTTTAATAAGACATTAACTGTCTATTCTAATGCAGTACCACAAACAATCGTACTCACCATAAAGGGGGAAGTTACACCTCGTGCAAAAACCGTTGAGGAGTTATTTACATTTCCCGTCGGTGGTGTAAGATTTGAAAGTAACTCATTCGCTTTCACCAGTATTAAAAAGACTGAAAAAAAGAGTAAATTGATGACTCTAATTAACACATCAAAAACTCCTGTGAAGGTTGAATTTGATGGTCTGCCTCCCCATTTGACACTAAAATCATCACCAGAAACAATCCAGCCTGGCCAGAAAGGATCTGTCGAAGGCTCATATGATGCCACAAAAAATCAGGGTTGGGGAAATGTAAACGACATGGTTAAGGTTAAAATAAATGGAGTAGTACAAGAAAATGTGTACCTATATGTTTCAGCCAATCTGGTTGAAGACTTTTCTAAGTTGACAAGTCAGGAGTTGATAAATGCTCCTGTCTTTAAACTTGCATCTACTACATATGAAATCGGTAAAATGAAACCGGCTACAACTAAGGAAATAGAATTCAAGTTTACCAATGAGGGAAAAAGTGATCTCGTACTTCGAAATATTAAAGCAACCTGTGGTTGTACCGCAATTCAACAAGGAAATCAGGGCACGGGGATTAAGCCTGGTGAATCAAGTTCAATAAAAGCAACTTTTAGTTCCGGCGGGTACAAAGGGAAAGTCACTAAGACAATATATGTCTATACAAATGATCCCAAAAATTCCGAAGTATTGCTCATGCTTACGGCTGATGTTGAACAAACTGAAAGTGAAAAATAAAGCAAAACAAAATAGCATATTTCTTAACTTTACGGAAAAATGGCATATTCTAAAACAGAGTTATTTAGTACAGAATTTCAAAAGCGTTCCGAATTATTTAAAGCCTTAGGGCACCCGGCACGCCTGGCAATACTTAAATATCTTGCAGATACAAAAACCTGTATTACAGGTGATATTGCTGATGAACTGCCTCTTAGTCGAACAACAGTAAACCAACATCTTAAAGAATTAAAAGATGCAGGTCTGATTACTGGGACAACTGAAGGTGTAAAAACATGCTATTGTCTGAACCTTGAGAAAATAAGGGAATTGAAAGAAATGTCAGATACTTTTTTAAATGAAATTAATATTCAGGTAAATTTTGATTGTAAGTAGAAGATACATTGTGAAAATATTGATATTATGTACGGGCAACAGTTGCCGAAGCCAGATGGCTCATGGATTTTTACAGTCTTTCGATGATAGACTAACAGTTTACTCAGCCGGCACAGAGCCGGCAAAACAATTAAACCAGAAAGCAGTTCAGGTAATGAAAGAAGCAGGGATTGATATAAGCCATCATACTCCGAAACTTGTCGATCAGTACCTGAAAGATGAATGGGATTATGTAATTACAGTTTGTGATGATGCCAATGAGACATGTCCCTTATTCATGGGAAAGGTAAAACATAGATTGCATATGGGGTTTGAAGATCCTTCTCATGTTACAGGGTCGGAAGATTTTATAATGAGTGAATTCAGGAGAGTCAGGGATATGATTAAAAATGAATTTAGGGATTTTTATATTAAAAATTTGAAACATTGAAAATGAAAGCAGAAGAATTAAAACTGGTTGTAAAAGAAAAGTACGGGAAAATAGCTTTGGAGAGTAGTTCTGAAAATTCATGCTGTGGCAACTCATCATGCTGTGGTCCCGGAGTCGATTATATAGTATTCAGTGAGAAATATGATAACAAGGAAGGGTACAATCATGAGGCCGATATGAACCTTGGTTGTGGGATCCCGACAGATTTTGCGCAAATCAAAGTTGGAGATCATATACTTGACCTCGGAAGCGGTGCTGGTAACGATTGTTTTGTTGCCAGGGCAATTGTTGGAGATACAGGCAAGGTTACCGGGCTTGATATGACAGAACCTATGGTAGCTAAAGCAAGAGAAAATTGTGCAAAACTGAAATTCACAAATGTTGACTTTGTACTTGGGGATATTGAGGATATGCCATTTGATGATAAGAAATTTGATGTTGCAATTTCAAATTGTGTACTTAACCTCGTACCCGATAAAACCAAAGCATTCAATGAGGTTTTCAGAGTTTTAAAACCTGGAGGACTATTCTGCGTCTCCGATGTTGTTATTAAAGGAACGCTTTCAGAAAGAATGCAAAAGGATGCAGAAATGTATGCTGGATGCGTCTCAGGTGCGAGTGAAATGACAGAATACCTAAAGATCGTGGAAGATGCTGGATTTATTAATGTTAAAGTACATAAACAAAAGGAAATAGTACTTCCGGATTCTTTATTATCTGAGTATAATGATGCAAATGAATTAATATCATATCATAAAGGAGATAGAGGAATTTTCAGTATTACAGTATCCGCATCAAGACCATATTAATGCAATTGAGATGGTAAATGATAACCTAATATTAATTTAAACATGGGAACAACAAAACAACTTTCATTTTTTGACAGATATCTGACTCTATGGATATTTCTTGTAATGTTTGCCGGTGTAATTATTGGCTACTTTATGCCAACCATATCAGGATTCTGGAACTCTTTGAGTTCGGGAACGACTAATATTCCAATTGCAATTGGTCTTATTCTTATGATGTATCCCCCACTTGCTAAAGTGAAGTATGAAAAACTACCTTTGGTTTTCAAAAACCTCAGACTATTAGGCCTGTCTTTATCAATGAACTGGATAATTGGTCCAATTGTAATGTTCTTATTGGCAATCCTGTTTCTACATAATCATCCCGGACTTATGGTTGGAGTTATCCTTGTAGGTCTTGCACGTTGCATTGCCATGGTACTTGTCTGGAATGATCTTGCAAAAGGAGATACCGAACTGGCTGCAGGATTGGTAGCCTTTAATGCGTTGTTTCAAGTATTTCTATACTCAGTATATGCGTATTTTTTTATAACAATCCTTCCACCTTTGTTTGGTTTAAGCGGATCTATAGTCGAAGTATCAATATCTGAAATTGCAGTAACAGTCCTGATCTATCTCGGTATACCTTTTTTTGCCGGATTAATTACAAATACAATATTGAGAAGGGTAAAAGATGATGAATGGTATTATGGTAAATTCATTTCCAAAGTCTCGTGGCTCACTCCAATAGCCCTTCTGTTTACAATTTTTGTGATGTTTTCACTTAAAGGTGAAAACATTATAAAACTGCCAATGGATGTTCTTATGGTTGCTATCCCCTATGCAATTTATTTTGCTGTCATGTTCTTCTCAACATTCTTCGTTGCAAAATGGATGGGAGAAGGGTATGAAAGATCTGCAACCATGGCATTCACTGCCGGGAGTAATGATTTTGAGCTTGCAATTGCTGTAGCAGTAGTTGTCTTCGGTATTAACTCCCAGGCCGCATTTGCAACAGTTATTGGGCCATTGGTAGAAGTTCCTGTACTTATAATGCTCGTAAACGTAGCACTATATTTTAAAAGGAAACTTTTTATTGCTTGAAAGAGGGGAATGTATACTTGTTGAATTATGAAATTCTGATGGAAGCTAATTAATCTAATTCCTAAGGATTGTCCTGTTTGTCAACTTCATGCCACAATCTCATGGACATTAGTTCATCGTATTCTTCTTTGTCCGTCAGCCTCCAAAGTACATAAGTGCCTTTCTGCATGATATGCCGTACAGTAATTAACTTATTCTTCGAGGTGAAAAACAAGCTGCAGAAAATATACTTTAATAGCAAAATGTCCATTTTGAATTTTATTTACAAGAAATTCTAGATTTATACTTAAATTGCAATTAAGTAATTGATATATAGATTATATCAAAGATATTTTCAAACGATTCTCATAATTCTCTGTTACCGAGGTTTTGGAAAAAATTTGTGGCAGATATTGCGGAATTTGTGGCAGGAAAGACAAAACCCCCTGATAATCAAGTGGTTTTGAGGGTATAGGGGCGGTGCGGACGGGACTGGCTTCGCCGGACCCTTTCATCCTGAGGGGAGCGACCGTTAAGAAATTGCCCGGTGGGCAATTTTAGGGAGCTGCCAGTCTGCAGGGGGGGTAACCGAAGGGATTGATCTCACTTCGTTCGATCGGACCCTTTCATCCTGAGGTTACCCTGCAAGAGATGCAAAACCCTCGCTGCTTCGCAGCTCAGGTTTTTTGTTTTCATACCTCCTTATGAAAGCAAGCTTTCAACGGAGTCCTGAAAACAAAAAGCCCGATGATTTCTCATCGGGCTTTGCATCTCTTGCGGTGCGGACGGGACTCGAACCCGCGACCCTCGGCGTGACAGGCCGATATTCTAACCAACTGAACTACCGCACCAAAAATCAGGGCGCTGCAAAATTAAGCGAATTTTTAATTATCCAAAACAAATCCGGCGAAAAATATCCATTTTATACTGCCACCCTTCATACTTTTGGCGCCCAGCCCTTTGCATAATCCCTCCCCCACAACTTCGATGCCTTGCTATCTCCTTTTATATGACCTGTAAGCGTATCTATCTCAAGTGTATGACCAACTCTTTGTGCAATATTTCCAAGCTGAACCCACAGTGTGCTCTTATGACCACATAAAGCATCAGCAAACGGCTTCTGTCCGGTCCTGACATTATACAGAAAAGTTGCAACATGCAGTGCATCAAGATCCTCACCTGGACTGGTTGTATTTTGTCCATCAGCCATAACCACTTCCGACTTGACATCCTTTATTACCTTGTTCTTATTGTCATAAATAATATAACTGTTATCTCCCGTATGCAATGCTCCTTTTTCACCATAAAAAATTACTCCCCGGCTGCGGCCATCAACCAGTCCTCCATTGCAGCTCCGACCTTCCCATAATACTGTAACCCCGGGGGCTTCATATGTTATTAACTGGGTATCAGGAGTCTCCCAGTCATCTTTGTAAGCGAATCTCCCACCAGTAGAATTAACCTTTGACGGGTAATCAAGACCTAAACCCCATCTTATCACATCAATATCATGAGTACCGTTATTAAGAGCCTCACCAGTTCCCCAGTTCCAGAACCAGTGCCAGTTGTAATGGATTAGATTATCCTTGTAGGGCTGTCTTGGAGCAGGTCCCTGCCATAATTCATAATCGAGGTTTGATGGAACCGGAACCTCTTTACCAATACCGATGGGTCCTCTTGTGTTGGCATACCATGCTTTGGCCATATACACTTTCCCAATTACACCATCTTTGAGCTCACGTATCCCCTGAGTAAGTGTGGGCCATGAACGGCGCTGAGTCCCTATCTGTACTATCCGTTTATACTTTTCAGCTGCAGCTACCAGCATTTCACCTTCCTGCGGATTATGGCTGAGTGGCTTTTCAACATATACATCCTTACCGGCTTTACAGCAGAGAATTGCTGCCGGAGCATGCCAATGATCAGGAGTCGCAATGTATACCGCATCCAGTTCCTTGTCATCCAGTATTTTACGGAAATCTTTTACGGCTACCGGCTCCTTTCCCGTAACTTTCTGAACCGACTTGATCCCTTTCAGAAGAGCTTTCTCATCAACATCACAAATATATTTTACTTCAGTTTCGGGTTGCTTTGCAAAGGTGCCTGCCATCGATGCACCTCGACTGTTGGTTCCAACAATAGCCACTTTAAGCAACTTGTTTGAACCAATGATTGATGAGTAGCTTTTTGAACTTGAACTCAGAAGAGTACCTCCAACGGTCAGTCCCATTGTACCTGCAACTGCTTTTTTAATAAAGCTCCGTCTGGTGTCATTTTCCATGATAAAACATATTTAATTAAACAATTTATCCAATCATTTTACCTTATTTTCTCACTATCATATTATTATCAATCAACCTGCTATTATATGTCTGTATGATCGCCTTAAGCTTAACCTCCATCTGCTTTTGAATTTCAGGCTTCATGTTCAAAAGATTAAACTGGAAATATCGGTCATCCTTGTAATTAAAAAGACCGGCAGGTTTGTTGTCTATCATATCCAGAATATAATCTTTCATATAGAGATAATACGTGTTTCCATATGTATTAAAGCCGAATGATTCGTATGAATTGTCAAGAAGGTTATTACCAAATGCAATGTACTCTTCATCAAAATGGAGATAACTTAAAACTGTGGGCATTATATCGATCTGCTGGGCAATTCTTTTCCTATATCCATGAAGGTCACTTCCCTGCCTGTACAGGAGAATCGGCACCAAAAACTGTCCAAGGCTGTTCTGGTATTCCCTATGGAACTTTTCGTTGGTGTGATCTGCTGTTATAACAAAAAGAGTATTTTTAAACCACGGCTTACCCGATATTTCCTTAAAAAACTCTTTCAGGGCAAAGTCCGAGTACCTAATTACTTTGCAGATTGGTATGGGTCCCTCCTCAAATCGTCCGGAATATTTTTCAGGTACTTTGAATGGATGATGTGACGAAACAGAGAAGATTGAAGCAAGGAAGGGTTCTTTAAAAGTATCTAGCTTCCCAGCAAAAAACTGGAAAAATGGCTCATCCCAAACACCCCACATTCCATCGAAATCAATTTTATTTGGGAACTGGTTCATACCAAAATATTCATCGAATCCCGCCAGTTTTGCAAATGAATCAAAACTCATAGATCCATTCGGTGCCCCGTGAAAAAATGCTGAATAATAACCCTTTCGTTTAAGCAATGAGGCCAGCCCATTGATACTGTTATTGGCATAATGTGAAATAATATATGGCGTTTCAAGTGATGGCATTGAAGCAAGTATAGAAGGCATTGCATCTATAGATCTATTTCCATTGGCAAGACTTATATCAAATGTGAGTCCTTCAGAAATGAGTGAGTCAAGAAACGGTGTATAACCTTTATAGGTTCCTCCATCCAGGTCCTTGTTAAATGCCCCGATATATTCCCTGGCAAAACTCTCCATAATGATTATCACCACGTTCATGGGTCTGAATTTTGCGGTATCAGCCGGTATATAATGCGGATTATAAAGTTTCTTTACTTCACTTTCAGTAAAGAAATCATACCGTTTAAGCTCTTTTTTATTGAAAGTGTTCAAAATGCTGAAAGGGGTATTCAGAACAACTGCAACATCATGTGGATTATTAACATATCGTGCAGCATTGCTCATCGTTATTGGTCCCGCAGAGAGTTTATACCCTCCATAGACTGCTCCTACTCCAAGAGCTACCACCAGTGGCACCATAATGATGTTTAATGAATGGTAAACAACAGGGTTTGAAGGTTCCTGTTTTCGAACTTTTACCTTACTATATAACCAGACCATAATTACAATAAGTAAAATGGTGAATAGCGTTGCCGGCCAATAGTCAATCATGAATCTTAAAATTATTTTTGCCTTACGCTCTTCATTTTCAAAAGTCTGGAAGATATCGGCAGCAGCCCTTTTGTTCAGGAATCGATAATAAACATAATCAGCTCCATTCATAACAAGGATAATTCCGTTGAAAAGGAAAAAAAGATACTTCAGAACTGTCTGATAAGATCTGTTGTATCTGAACTCAAATGGCAGTATATGAAGTAACAAAATCAGCATATTAAAATAAACGACGGCTGAAATATCAAATAAAAGACCTCCTTTGAGAATTTCAATAAACTGACTGAATGTCACACCCGGGAACATATTATGATTAAAAACATAAAAGCCAATTCTTGAGGCAGTCATCAGGCACATTATAATTAAGATCCTGTAGGCAAGAACAAGAAATATATTGCCTCTTGGATTTCCTGGTTTCATAATTTATGGAGACTGAAAATTATTAAATCTGACAGAATCTTCTTTTAATTCTAAAAGTCCTAAGTTACATTTTTTTTTATTTTCTATCCAAAGTACGGAATTATTGGTGCCATATTGCCTGGCTTCATATAAATCGTTAACCGGATCAAGAATCCATTTCTTGTCTACGATGAATTTAGTAAGTATATTTAGAGAACAAAAAATAGAGTCCAGACCATAAACAAAACATAATACGGATATTGCCATGTTACAAAGAAATATTGAAGCTCTTCAGGTCAGAATGTTCTTTTTGATGATCCTTTTTTTATATCCATGCCTTCCGACATCATCTCAGGAATTCATCGTTGTCTCACCCGGAAAAAATATTGAACTATCATTAATCAACAGTGAGAATCTCAGCTATTCGGTAACATTTAAAGGGCGGGAAATTATAAACAGATCACCTCTGGGTTTCGAATTTAAGAATGAACAGCCGATGAAGGGCGGATTTGCTGTTTCAGATCAGACCACACAGTTTGTAAATGAAACATGGAAGCCGGTAGTAAAATCGAAACATTCAGAGATCCTGAATACATATAATGAATTAATCCTTAAGCTAAATGAGAAAGCTCTACCCATGCGTCAGCTTGAAATGCAGGTAAGAGCATATAATGATGGTGTAGCCTTCAGGTTCAAGCTTATGAGGGCTGCAAAGGTCGGCGACAGACAGATCACAAAAGAGCTGACTACCTTTAATGTTCCCGGCGATCCCAAAGCATGGATTGTTGAATACAAAGGCGGTTATGCATCGTCAAATGAGGCTGAATTTTTTGAGCATCCGCTAAGTTATCTTACGGAAAAATCAATTGCCGGCATGCCTTTTCTTATGGACTACGGCAATAACTGCTGGGTAGCAATCACTGAGGCTAAAATCGATAACTATGCTGCGTTTTACCTGGGGACAAATGGCATATCAAACCAGTTAACGACCAAACTGGTACCTCTTCCGGGTGAAGCCGAAGAGGGGGTGAAAGTCCGATTCAGTGATGAAGTTTATACTCCTTGGCGAGTTGTTATGGTGGGCGATAATCCTGGTACGCTGATCGAATCTGAAATAATCCAGAACCTTAATGATCCATGTGCAATCGCCGATCCATCGTGGATAAAGCCCGGGATAAGTGCATGGGACAACTGGTGGAGTGGCGATGTAAAGATGGAGATGCCGGTTATTAAGCAATATATTGATTTTGCTTCAGAAATGGGCTGGCCTTATATGCTGGTTGACTGGCAATGGTACGGAAAGTTTAACACACCTGAAGCCGATATTACAAAGTGGGCGCCCCAGATCAATATTCCGGAAATAATAAGTTATGCAAAATCAAAGAATGTTAAGATCCTGCTCTGGCTCTATTCAAGCGATGTTAACCGTAATTCAGCATTCAAACAGGCTTTCCCTTTATATAGTAAGTGGGGAGTGGCAGGTATTAAGATTGATTTTATGGATCGTGACGATCAGTACATGGTAAACTGGTATCACGATATTATCAAGTGCGCGGCAGAAAACCGGCTGCTTGTCGATTTTCATGGTGCTTACAAGCCTGATGGCATCATCAGGACCTGGCCGAATATGATCACCCGTGAAGGAGTTATGGGTGCTGAGTATTATAAATTTTCTGATAAAATGAATCCTGAGCATAACGTCAAACTTGCTTTTACCAGGATGCTTGCAGGGCAGATGGATTATACTCCGGGAGGTTTCCTTAATGTCACCAGGGAACAGTTCAAGAACCAGACTCCAACCCTTGTATGGAACACGCGTGCAGCAGAACTTTCAAAGTTCGTCATTTATGAAAGTCCACTTACAGTTGTCTGCGACCACCCTGACAATATCCTCAATCAGCCAGGATCAGATTTTCTGAAAATTGTTCCGACTGTTTGGGACGAAATCAGGTTCGCAGGGGGTTATCCCGGAGATTATGTGGCAATTGCAAAGCGGAACGGGAGCGGTTGGTTTATCGGAGTGATGAATAACAGCGTGGGAAAAACTATTGATCTGAAGCTCAGCTTCCTCTTTCCGGGGAGTTATGAAATGGAGAGCTGGGCCGATACGAAGAACTCAGATAAAGATCCGAAGGAGCTGATCAGTAAGAAGCAGAGTGTCAAACCAGGTGAAACAATAAAAGTAACAATGGCAAAAAACGGAGGATGGGTTGGAATTATAAGAATCAGATAACAGGTTGAGAACTTTATTAACGGGAAAGGGAAAGATCATATGGGGAAAAAACCGACAGCAAAATCAGAAAAATCTCTGCTCCGGGAAAATGAAGAGCTGCGGTTGCAACTGCGTCTGAGCGAAGAAAGATACTCCCTGGCAGTCAGAGCAGCAGGTCTTGGTACCTGGGATGAGGCATTTAAAGAACGGGAGGAGCAATACAGGTCGCTGGTTGAATCGTCACCCGATGGAATTATAATACATAGAGAAGGACATTTTCTTTATGCAAATTCAGCTGCCCTTAAAATGTACGGGGCAAAATCACTGAAACAACTTCAAACAAAGAGCGTTCTTGATCTGATTGATCCGGAAGAGAGGGAGATGATAAACAAGAGGATGAAAATAGGGATGGATAGCAAGGCCGTCCCTCAAAGGGAGACTAAAATGCTGACCCTTGACGGCCAGATCAGAAATGTCGAGACCATTGGGTCGGGAATTAACTTTCATGGGGAAAAAGCAGTCCAGATAATAATCAGGGATATCAATGACCGTAAAATAAATGAAGAAATACTCAGAAAAAGCCAGACACAATTTAAGGCTGTGATCGAAAATGTAAATTCCGGGGTTGCCCTGATTGACGGAACCGGTTCATTCTCAATATTTAATCCGACGTTTCTGAAGTTATTCGGATTATCCGAAGGATCATCAGTTAAAAACGTTAATGATCAGGATTGGAGTCTATGGAAGGTAATCGACATAAATGGTAAAATACTGAATATTGATGATCACCCGGTCAGGAAGTCCGCATTGACCGGCAAAAGGGTAAGAAACGAGCTTGTAGGAGTCATATTACCAGGTAAAAGTGAACTCATCTGGATGCTGATAAGTGCTGAACCATTCATGAAACCAAACGGGAAAATTGACCAGATAATATGTACATACAACGATGTTACAGATATTAAAATGGCCCGGGATGCTCTATATCAAAGTGAAGAAAAATATAAAGAACTTGTCGAGAATGCGAGAACTATTATTCTTAAGCTGGATGTAGAAGGAAGATTTACTTTCTTCAATGAATTTGCCCAGAAATTATTCGGATTCACGGAAGAGGAAATAATCGGTAAAACTGCGCTGGAAACTATTGTCCCGGAAATTGAATCAACCGGACGTGATATGGCTTCAATGATAGAAGATATATATGAAGATCCGGACAGGTTCCAGGTAAATATTAATGAAAATATTAAAAGAAACGGTGACCGCTTATGGATTGAGTGGCATAATAAGGCATTGTTTGACAAAAATGGCAGGAGGTTAGGCCATCTTGCTATTGGAAATGACATCACAAAACGTAAAGAGGCTGAATTGAAGCTGAGGGAAAGCGAACAGCTTTACAGGGCTATTGGCGAGTCTATTGACTATGGTATATGGATATGCGATCCGGATGGCAACAACACCTACGCCAGCGAATCATTCCTCAAAATGGTAGGCCTTACACAGGAACAATGCTCGGAATTCGGCTGGGGTGAAGTTTTACATCCCGAAGATTCACAGCGTACCATTGCAGCCTGGAAAGAGTGTGTCCGCACGGGAGGAACATGGAATATTGAGCACAGGTTCAAAGGCGTTGACGGCAATTGGCACCCGGTTTTAGCTCGCGGTATTCCGGTAAAAAATGAACACGGAGAAATAATATACTGGGCAGGTATTAACCTTGATATAAGCCAGCTCAGGGAGACTGAGGAAGAACTTAATAAATTCGGTGAAAAACTGAATATTGCTCTCGAAAACGCGAATATTGGTACCTGGGACTGGGAACTTGTAACTGATATAATTGTTGTGGATGAAAGAATCAATAAAATATTTGGATTTGAAGCCGGAACTTCATCAATATCCTACAATGACTTTGAAAGATGTCTCATCGATGAAGACATTCCTCATACCCGTGAGGCTATAAGAAGAACCCTGAATGATAATATTCCTTTTGAAACCGTATACCGCATCAGGAATTCCAGGGGAGATTTTAATTATATCAGTTCCAAAGCCGTTCTTAAAAAAGATGATGCGGGCAAACCCTTAAAAATGACCGGCGTATGCTACGATGTCACAGCCATGCAAAAAGGTACTGAAAAGGTATTGCTGAAACTTAATGAGGAATTGCTCAGGTCTAATAAAGATCTTCAACAGTTTGCCTATGTAGCATCACACGATCTTCAGGAACCCTTGCGAATGGTATCCAGTTTTACACAAATGCTTGCCCAACGTTATGAAGATAAACTGGACAAGGATGGACAGGAATATATAAGATTTGCAGTCGAAGGCTCGAAACGGATGTATGAGCTCATTAATGGTCTGCTTGCCTACTCAAGGGTTCAGACCAAAGGCAAGGAATTCACTCGGGTAAACATGAATGATGTTGTAGATAAGGTAGCCAAGAATTTAAAACTTAAAATCTCCGAAAGTCAGGCAAAGATAAACGTTAGAAAATTACCGGTCCTTTATGCAGATGAACACCAGATGACACAGCTTATTCAGAATCTTATAGAAAATGGTATGAAATTCATCAGCCACCAACCTGTTATCTCAGTTTCATCAAAATCTGATCAGAACCAGCATATTATTTCCGTAAAAGACAATGGAATAGGAATTGAACCACAGTATTTTGAAAGGATTTTCATGATATTCCAGCGGTTACATCTTAAAGAAGAGTATGGTGGCACAGGTATTGGACTGGCTATTTGTAAACGTATTGTCGAACGACATGGAGGTAAGATCTGGGTGGAATCGGAGCCGGGCAAAGGAACCACCTTCTCTTTCACTATCCCTAAACTTTAACCTGAAATGAATAATTAGGAAGGCTGCAGGGTCATTCATTGTGCAGGTATTAAATTGTCGTTGTCTGTAAACCTTATGGCACGTTTCTTTGTTAATTTAAAGAGGAGCTGGAAGAATACAAATGGTCAAAAGGGGCAATTCAGTTCCCTTTTGACAAACCTTTGCCATTAAGTTTAATAAGCAGGATTGTCGCTCTCAGGGTGAAAGAAAACCTTGAAAAAGCTGAATTAAAAAAAGTGAAAAAAAAGTAAAACGTTAAATAACCATTTCAATTTTAAATACATAAATCATATTGCAATGAAAAAAATGAATCCGGTGGTGCATTTCGAAATGCCAGCAGAAGATATGAATCGAATGACAAGTTTCTATTCAAAGGTGTTTGGCTGGCAAACACAGATGATGGGTGAAGAAATGGGCAACTATGTAGTAGTTACAACATCTGAGGCTGATGAAAACGGAAGGCCTAAAATGGCTGGGACCATTAACGGTGGCTTTTATCTCAAACAAAACGGGCAACCTGCCAATCACCCGTCAATTGTTATAGCTGTGGATGATATTAAATTAGCTGTTGAGAATGTAAAGAAAGCAGGTGGTAAAATAATTAATGAAGCCACTAAAATACCAGGAGTCGGTCTGTATGTGTCTATCTTCGATACCGAGGGAAACCTTGTCAGCCTTCTACAGCCGGAAATGAAGTAACGTTGATCCGGTACTAATAATTGTCAATGGTGTATCAGTAAGTAATCCGGTTGGAACAGGAAGAGGAAGCTACCTGTTCGAAAAAAAATAGGATTATTTTTAATTTGTAATCATCTTTGCATTTACAAACAAATCCTTTGTTGATGAAAAATATAATCTTGCTTCTGATAATTCTTATCGGTTTCACCGGATGCCGGAAAAGCGAGAAAATAAACGGGATCACCGTAAAACTTATTGAGAAAGACGATCCTGTTGTTTTCAGAAAATCAGTGACCCTTTTTGATGACAATAATTATCTGGTCAAAACTCCTCTGGATACATTTGTTCTTGGGTTTCCTTTTAACACTTCATCTGAATATGATGATATGAAAGCCAAGGCAATAAACGATGGTAAAATAAAAGATGTTCTGTCAGTCTCTGACTACCTTATTTACACCAGTGACAGTATTTTTATCCTGGCAGATTACCTGCAAACCGGTAAATGTTTTTTCTATGATAAACATTCAAGGTCCGGTATCAGGACAGTCCTTGTTGAAAGATTTCAGACAGGTGATATATTATCCTCAGCACAAGGAAGAAGGTTCTACATAAACAATAAGTTATTCCTCGAAACGATCGATTACATGGGTTTTAAAAAATCTGCAAAAAAACGTTCATTTTGATTATTTGAAACCGGGGAGATGAAATATAATTATTGATGTAAAAAATGTCCATTCAAATTGCTCTTGTACTTGCATTAACTTTTCTTATTAACCTGATAACAACTCTCTCCTATTCTGTTCGTATAGTGGGTATCCGTACCGGCAGAATAGCTGTCTCATTTGCGCTTTTCAATATTTTGGTGCTGATCTCAAGGACGGCTAATGGGTTCCAGGCACCATTGCTGGCCAGCACTATTGAGAAAAATATCAACTCAGGATCTGGTGCGAATTTATTCGATTTCAGACTCATAATTCTGTCATGCACGATAGCAACAATTATAGGCGGACTTATGATCCCTACCTTTCAAAGAATATTATCAATAGCAGTTGATAAATTTAGTATTTATAAGTCTGTTCCAAAAGTGGTCTTTCACGGATTTACTAAATCAGGTATTACATCCATTAGAGAAAACATTGTTGTTCCAAGCTCAAAAAATCTTGCGCATCTTAATATAGGTAGTGATTTCCCCTGGAAAGTATTTATAATGAATGTGGTTGCAGTGGCTATAATTACTATTGGAGTATTATCGGCTCTCTATGCCGGTTACCTTATTCCTGAATTCAGATCTACCGCAAGCAATTTATCTGCAATTATTAACGGAGTTGCGACAATTCTGATGTTTGTTTTCATTGATCCCTTCCTTTCAGTAATGACGGATGAAGTAGTATTAGGAAAAACCAGCGAAAGTCTGTTCAGAAAATATATTGTATATATGGTTATAGCAAGAGTTATTGGGACAGTTTTGGCCCAATTAATCCTGGTACCTGCCGCAAAGTTAATTGCAATAACGGCGGGTTTGATCTAAAGTTCCAAGAACAAATGCCTTGTTATAGTGTTATATAAATTTAGATATCTCAGATACAACATTGAAATTAAATGATACCTGACATCATACGGACAACTATTAAATTTGGATTATTAGTTCTTGTACTTTCTATTCCGCAACCCGTCCAGAGCCAGGTTCTAAAGGGTAAAGTCCTGTCAAGTAAGACGAAAGCCGGCATTAGCTACGTCAATATTGGGATCATTGGTAAGAATATTGGCACAGTTTCAGATGAGTCTGGTATTTTTACTTTGAACCTGGACAGGATTGATCAAAATGATTCATTACGGTTCATAATGCTGGGATATAAATCAGAAACAGTTCTTCTGGGCCGCTTCCGGGATGATTCATCAAGAATCGTATATCTCGATCCAATATTATATAACCTGCAGGAAGTTAAGGTGATTTATCACAAACCCAAAATTATAAAAATTGGCACAATGGTTACCTCCGGTATAGGATCGGGTTTTGGCCATAACTTTTTAGGTTGCGAATTTGGAATAAAACTATATGTCAGACAGCCTGTCAGACTGAATGATTTAAATCTTAATGTCTCAAAATGCACGTTTGATACTGTAACTTACAGGTTGAATATTTACCATTTATCAGATCATACTGAATATAAAAATATTCTGACCCAACCCATTTATGTCACATTTACAAAAGATCAAATCAATAAACCCGTGACATTTGATCTCAGAAAATATTCCATCGTTGTTGAAGGAGATATAATTGTAGCTCTGGAACTTTATAAAGATCTGGGTGATGGAAATTTATTCTTTTTTACCGGTTCATTTTCCGATTTTACATACTGGAGAAGAACAATTGAAGGATCCTGGATTGAAGCAGGCGGAATTATCGGCATGTATTTGAGGGGTCAGGTAATCAGATAGTTCAGTTTTGAAGATGTATGAATTTCAAAACCCGATTAAAAATTGCTAAATTGCATTTAAAAAATTGCAATGGTCAATATTGAAGCTCTGTTCAAAATCTCCTATGGCTTGTTCATTGTAAGTTCAGGAGATAGAAATGGAGGTAATGGATTCATCTCAAACACTGTCTTTCAGGTTACTTCTGCACCTATGCAATTTGCTGTCTGCTGCAATAAGGATAATTATACTGCAGGGTTGATAATTGAAAAGGCCAATTTTGCTGTTTCTGTACTTCACGAGGAAACTGACCCGGAAATCTTCGGAAGGTTTGGTTATAAGAGCGGAAGAGATATAAATAAACTTGAGGGGATGAACCTTATCTATGGTGAGACCGGAGTTCCCATCGTTCTGAATGACAGTGTTGCCTGGCTCGAATGCAAGGTAAAGCAGACAGTTGAAGTTGGGACACATCTTATCTTCATAGGAGAGCTGCAACAGGCTGAATTATTGGATGATACTAAAGAACCTATAACTTATTCATACTACAGGAAGGTAAGAAAAGGTGTTGCACCCAAAAATGCACCAACTTATATTGAAAAGTCAAAGTTCGAGAATAGGAAGCAGGATCTGCTTTATAAGAAATACAAATGCGGAGCATGCGGAACTATATATGATGAATCGACGGAGGGAATTAAGTTTGCAGATCTTCCTGACACCTGGGTATGTCCAACCTGTGGGTCAGAAAAAACGGAGTTTTTTGAAATCAATTACTAAATTATTATAACCATGGAAAAGTCATTAAAAGGTACAAAAACAGAACAAAACCTGTTAAAATCATTTGCAGGAGAATCACAGGCGCGCAACAGGTATGAGTTTTTTTCCAGCGCAGCAAAAAAAGAGGGATTTGAACAAATTGCAGCCATTTTTATGGAGACTGCAAACCAGGAAAGAGAGCATGCAAAACGTTTTTTTAAGTTTCTTGAAGGCGGTGTGTTGGAAATCACAGCTATGTACCCTGCCGGCAAAATCGGAACTACAAAAGAAAACCTTAAAGCTGCTGCTGAGGGAGAACATGAAGAATGGACTGACATCTATATGCACTTTGCAGAAGTAGCAAAGGAGGAGGGTTTTCCTGAAATAGCTGCTGCCTATAAAATGATTGCAAAAGTTGAGGCAGAACATGAACGCAGGTACCTCAAACTCCTGCAAAACATTTCAGAAGATAAAGTATTTATTAAGAATGGTAAAGTCTGGTGGAAATGTATTAATTGCGGATATGTATATGAATCTGAAAAAGCTCTTGAAAATTGTCCGGCTTGTTTGCATCCAAAAGCTTTCATGCAATTGAGAGAAGAAAATTATTAGCATCGGACAACAGATGAAGAATAAAATTATTTTAACTCTTGCATTAGCCGGATTACTTTCAACTGCCTTTGGACAACAAAGCGACATCTGGAATAAATGGATATGGCTTATTGGCGATTGGGCAGGAGAAGGTACAGGACAACCAGGTCAGGGACAAGGAACATTTTCCTTCAAACCTGACCTTGATAAGAAGATACTGGTGAGAAAAAGTCATTCTGAGTATCCCGCAGCCGAAAGCAAACCGATAGTGATACACGATGATCTTATGATAATATACCCCGATCAATCAGGAAACCCTGTAAAAGCTATATATTTTGATAACGAGGGTCATACAATTAATTACTCGATCAGTTATCCTGATAAATCTATAGTGATGAAAAGCGAAAAAGCAGCGAATATTCCGATATTCCGGCTGACTTACACTCCGCTGGAAAATGACATCGTAAACACAAAATTTGAAATGTCACAGGATGGAGTGAAGTTCATGGTTTATGTTGAAGGTAAAAGTAAGAGACGAAGATAAACGTGATATTTACATTGTTTCTAATTTTGATAAATATTTATATAGTTATTTTGCCGGATAAATTTCAATAATTTTATTTTAAATGGAAATAACATTTGATGGTGGAAAAGTGATCACAGCACATTTAAACGGTCACAAAATAAGGACAGATCAACCGGTGAATAATGGCGGTGAAAATTCAGCACCATCGCCTTTTGATGTATTTCTGGCTTCAATTGGAACCTGTGCAGGAATATATGTGAAATCCTTTTGTGATAGTCGTAAAATCTCAGCCGACAAAATCAGGATCATTCAGACAGCCGAATATGATAAGCAAACGGGACTTCCGTTAAATATTAAGATAGATATTAAACTTCCGGCGGATTTTCCTGAAATATATAAAGATGCTGTAATAAAATCTGCAGAACTTTGTAAGGTGAAGAAAACTATTGCCAATCCACCGGAATTCAGTGTAACGACTTCGTTGCTATAGACACAGAATAGTATATTTTCGCTATAAATCTTACTTTTTCTCTGCCAGGGCTAAGTTTTTTACCCAGATTATTACAGGTTTAGGCATATCCTGAGCACTTGCTGTCGCACTGGGGATTCCACCACCCATTGATCCGCCACCTCCTCCACCGCGTGAACCGCCTCCACCACGGGAGCCGCCACCGCCACCACCACGTGAACCACCACCACCGGATCTTTGCCCACCTGCCTGTTCTGATTGAAAACCAGATTGATTGCCTGACTGATTTCCCATTTGAGGGGGAGCTCCGTACTCAATAGCAATATTCATCAGAGAGAGCTTACCATCGGACCCTTTGCCACCAGCAGGAAGGTTGGCTAATGGAATAGTCATAGAATATAAAAGGTTTCCATCATTATCATATTTGACAGAGCCCCTGAAAGAATCACTATTATTCGACGGAAACCTGTTCGGAACAACATTCTTAAATCCTATCAGTTCAATAGTATTAGCCAGTGAAAGAGGGGTTGCATCATTAAGGCTTAACTGTGATTCTCCTCTTCCCCTCATAGCCCTTGCAAACTTTGCTCCTATCGGAAATCTTATTCCTGTTAGCTTACGGGATTTGCCATCGGTATTTACCCACAATACCAGACCCATTTGCAGTACTTTGCCCTGCTCGATACTTTCTGTAATTTTAATATCAACATACATATTCTTTTCATCATTCGAAAAACAATAAAAGAATGTGCCCTTTCTTGCTGATACATAGTCTGACGCAGCCGGCAAAACATTCCCTGAAGAATTATCGAGCCATTTGCACTTAAGAGTTTGTTCCTTTTGTGCACTTAAATTCAGACATAAAATAAAAGCTGAAATAACAATTACAAGTTTCATAGTAAATAGATTAAATTATTTCTTTATTTCTTTATTTCTTTATTTCTTTATTATTCTTTTTCACGCCTTCTTTCAGATTATCCTGATTTCCGGAAGTTTTTAAGTTTAGCAGGAGAAACAGAAGTATTAATCCTGTCAGCACATAACTTACTATTCGTGCATATTCCGGCTTGCATTTAAGGGTGTATACCAATCCATGGTACATTAGCCAGAGAAAATAAATACCCATGATGAGACTTATAGCCATCCCAAAATACATATTTATTATCCACGATAAACTGAAAATTGAGTACAAAGGAACGACAACCATAATTGAAGAAGTCACTCTTAGATTGGTCATATAATCAGTAACTCCTTTACAAACAGATGAAATAACAAGAAGGATAACAGCACCAATGAATAAACCTAATACAGCGCCAAATATTATTTTAATGAAAGCCAGAAGGCCGACAGCTTCGCCTGTGTAACCAGCTCCCAGGGCTTTGACCTTTAGCAGGTAACAGAGCAGATATATTAAACCTGTAATGATTCCGTAGATTGCCGCTTTTATTATTGATTCAGTCATTCCGCCCGACACTTTAAGCCTGGAGAAATAACTCCTTGGATTCAGGAGTGTATTTTTCGAATCCTTCAGAAAAATATTTAAATCAAATGTAACGTCACTCATACCAAATTAATGTATGACAATTTATCAATTAATTTCCGGATATGGTTGTATTAAGATTCACTTTATTCATGACCTTAAACACGGGATAAGGATTATTATATCCGCGCCCCCATTGGGGTACAAGATACCGGTCAAGAAAATTCCAGGTCATCAATCCGTCATTTGATTGAGGTTCAAGTAAATATGCCGCAAGATTTGCCAGAGGTTGAGAGGTTCTGACCACAATTGTACCTGCCTCAAAATCTATAGTGTCTTTCTTAAAACTCCCGGTGATTGTATTGTTATAATGACCCTGGTTTAAACGCTGAGCCCCTTTCAGCTCAGTTATATTAAAGCTTTCCACTTCTATTCTGCTTTTATAAGTCAGTTTCTCCATCCTTATTCCATGTAACTTCAGAAGCCCTGTTATCAGAGGATCCAGGGTATTTATTATATAGGCATACGGAAATTTTACATTTTTAACCGGATAATAATCGATATAATAAGGAACGGAGACTGTTTTCTGCCTGTCGGTCTTCTTATAATTTCTCCTGCCATTGGCATCTGAAACAAGCTCGGCCTCGTAGGTTTTTATTGTAACTGGCAAAGCTGCAGAATTAACTTTGTATTCAATAGCAAATGAATCTGTTACAGCAGGATTCCAACCTCTGTTTATCGTACTCTGATCAGCATTTTTTACAATGTTTTTTATTTCCTCCCCGTGCTGATTTATATAGTCTGCAACTGACTTAAGGAGACAATAACATCCATTCACTCTTGATTTAAAGTCAGCGTAGACGTAATTTTCATTCAGAATTGCCAGCCGGTTTCTAAGTCCAATATAATTTGTTACATACCGTGGCTCAGAAGCATCAAATATCCAGCCTTTCTCCGGAGCAAGCATGTCAATAAATTCTCCATAAAAACAGTTCTCAACCTTATATTTATTAAGTAAAGTACCTGACATTTCCGGAGCCATTTTATCGCGAAGATAAGAAATCAGAGAGCTGTTACCATTCACATTAACCATCCATGTGAAAGTTGTTGGCTCAACATGGTAAGAACCATCTGTTGTATGTAAATCCATCATCACAGACGGGTCCCATTTATTCAGAACATTTGTTATAACACCCCTTATTTCGGGAGATTCTGCCTTCATGGCATCACGGTTTAAATCAAGGTATTGACCATTATATCTTACACCCACTCCATTTCGGGGACCGTTCTGATAAGGACGGTTCTGAGGATCTATCTTTTCGTTCCCATCGGCATTAAAGATAGGGCAGATCAGGAATACAATATTTTTTAATACCGCTGGATTCTTATCTTTTAATATATCCCTGGCGAACATAAGAGCCGCCTCTTTCCCTTCAACCTCACCTGCGTGAATATTAGCTTGTATATAAACTACAACACGACTATCGTTTTTAAGATCGCCGGGGGTTTGAGGCATAGGATCAGCTATTATCATTAACGGGAGATCCCTCCCCTCTATGGTCCTCGCAAGTATTTCAGTCCTTATATGAGATGCAGAAGTTTTAAGCTGGTTAATAAACGTTATTACATCAACATATCTGGAGGTAGATTCATAATTGGTCTTTTCGGCTACAGTCAGCAACTCTGGCTGACCATCAACAATAACAATGGCAAATAAAAAAATACAAATTATAGCAAGTATTCTCATCCGACATATTTTATTATAAGATCCAAAAGTATAAATTTTTCTCCTTTAAAGTTTTATCACTACTAAATGGGAAATAAATAAAATCAGAGGAGATTATCTTCGGTGAGCTCGCTACCGATCGGTTCCCCGAACGAAGTGAGGTACCTCCATCTCATTTAATACCAGAGTTTTATAAAGTGTTGTAATTAATAGAAAATCAAAGAATCTTAGCCTTTAGCCGGTAAGATGTTAATAATATATAAAATAAATCCGGAGAAAATCAACTCCGGATATACATCTAACTGTAATAAAATAATTCTACAGTCTCTTTTTCTCTTCTTTCTTAGCTTTTTTCAACAGCCGCTTTTCTTTAAGGCTCTTGGTTGCTTCCTTTTTTTTATTAGTCTGTTCTTTAGCTTTTTCGTGTGACATGACTATATGAATTAAGTTAATAAAAGGCTACTCAAATTTAAAAAAAATCATTCAACTATTTATACGAAAGTAAATATTTGATTAAATCCTCATTAATAGCCTGCTTACCAGCTATCTCTCAATTAATTTAGCGGCATTTTCATCAAGATACCATTTAAGTATGCCGGTTTCAGGCTTGACGTGCTCAGCAGGATAATCAGAAATCCCCTCTTTCCTTAGGATTGCTGAAACCACCCGGGACTTCTTTTCTCCTGTAACAACAAATATAATATTATCAGCATTATTTATAACTGCACCTGTAATTGTTATTCGTTTCTGATGACTTACAGGGTGAACAGTAGTTTCACAGATTTTTTCCGAAATAAACAACTTGTTGTTTCCATTGAAGATTGAAGCTGTATGCCCATCTTCCCCAAGTCCAAGAATGATAAGGTCAAACGCAGGGAGTCTTCCTTTAGAAACTGTGGATCCTGCAATTTCGGCTGAATATCTTATAGCTTCTTCAGAAGGGTCCATCTCTCCCATAATTCTGTGAATGTTTTTGGAGGGAATTTTGATATTATTGAGTAGTAAGCTTCGTGCTACCCCGAAATTACTTTCAGGATCTTCAGGTGGAACACATCTTTCATCAACCCAGAAGAAGTGGACTCTCTCCCAGGAAACTATATCAGCAGAACTCTTTGCCATAACAGGGAACAATAACTTTGAAGTGTTACCCCCAGATAACGCAAGTGTGAATGATCTCTTCCTATATGAAGATTCTTTAATCATTTCCATTATATCCGCTGCAAACCTATTCGCCAGAACTTCAGGGGTGGAAAATATTTTTACTTCTCCATTCATTATAACTCACAATATAAGCCGTCATCTGCCAGATTTTTACATGGATACCGCCAGGTAGTGTCTTTTCCCTCAATAAGATCATTTGCTGTTTCTGGTCCCCATGTTCCACAAGGATATCCGTAAATTTTTATGGCTGGATTATTTGCCCAGCTTTTCTGTATAGGCTCCAGAAATTTCCAGGCAGTCTCAACTGTATCATCCCTTGAATATAATGTTGAATCACCCAGCATTATATCGTTCAGAAGTCTCTCATAAGCAGAGGGTAATCGTACATTAGCCAGTTCAGAGTAATGAAAATCCATACTTACGGTTTTTACATTGAAACCTGCTCCCGGCTCCTTCACCCCAAATTTCAGTAAAATACCTTCATCAGGCTGGATCCGTATTATGAGTTGATTGGTTGACCTGCTAATATCGTCGATATGGAAAAGAAAGTGCGGTGTTGGTTTGAAATGAATAACAATTTCTGTCACTCTTGTAGGGAGTCTTTTACCTGTACGAATATAGAATGGTACCCCTCCCCAGCGCCAGTTGTTTATATAGAATTTTATTGCCACAAAAGTTTCGGTCCGGGAATCGGGATTCACTTCTTTTTCTGACCTGTAACCCGTCAGGCACTCACCTCGCACCCGTGAACCAGTATATTGCCCACGGATAACGTATTTTTCTACCTCATTCTCAGCGATCGGTTGCAATGACTGGAACACCTTTAATATTTCGTTTCTCATTGCATCAGGATTCATTGATGATGGCGATTCCATTGCAGTAAGGCCCACCATTGTTAACAAATGGTTTTGCACCATGTCTCTAAGAGCGCCGGCATTGTCGTAATACCCGCCCCTGTTTTCAACGCCGATACTCTCTGCAGATGTTATTTCCACATAATTTACATAATTGCGATTCCAGAGAGGTTCAAACATTCCGTTTGAGAATCTGGTAACAAGCAAATTCTGAACTGTTTCCTTACCAAGATAATGGTCAATCCTGTAAATCTGCTCTTCAGTCAGAATTTCATGAAGTTTCCTGTTAAGTTCCCTGCATGATTCAAGATCATTTCCAAAAGGCTTTTCAAAAATAATTCTTCTGAATCCGGCTGACTGATTGAACAGACCCACACCAGCCAGACTTACTGAAATAATAGTGTAAAGACCTGGTGGTGTTGCCAGGTAAAAGATATAATTGCCTTTTGTATCTGATGCAGCATTAAACTCCTCTAAATAATTACTAAGCTTTCCATATTCAGCTGATGAAGAAGTATCAAGCGAAAGGTATGAGATTTGGCTGGTAAAAGAATTGATTATTTCATCGCTTAGATTAATCTCTCCGGAAAAGGAGATTATCCCTTTTTTAAGTTTTGCCCTGAAATCTTCATCTGAGATATCAGACCTGCTGATCCCGATAACTTTAAATCCTGCAGGCAACATATTCTGGATCTTCAATGAATAAAGAGCAGGAATAAGCTTGCGGAAAGTAAGGTCACCAGATGCACCGAAAATAATTAAAATTAAATTATCAGGTATTTTCATGATTCTTAATTGATAAATAATACTTCTTTTTCTGCCTTAATCCTGACTTCAGAATAAACCCGGATACAAATATAAAAATCAATTTTCACTTATGGCCAGCCAATATTTATTGTATTATCCGGTTAACCCGTGAATCAAAACAATTGTTTAAACCACTTTCTACATAATTATAAGTATAAACATCCATTTGTTAATAATTATTTATAAATCATCTCAATTTCCTTTTATTTAGCAAACACATGTAGTATATTTACCAAAATTTTTAAAGATAATGAAACTCAGATCGATATTATTCATTCATATTATTTCAAGGTTTACAGGGTAAGCTGAGAATGGTATATTGATATGATATATAAAAACCGTTCTCCAGGAAAAAAGAGAACGGTTTTTTTATGATTAAATAATTTATAAAGCTGACAAAATGAAAGAAAGTCCCGGGGATCAGGGAATGTACAGAAAAGAATTCGAGCACGACAGCTGCGGTATTGGTTTTGTAGCGCAGCTCAAAGGGAAAAAATCGCATGCCATTGTGAGGCAGGGTCTGGATATACTTAAAAACATGACGCACAGAGGGGCTGAAGGTGCAGATAGCAAGACCGGTGATGGAGCCGGTATATTATTGCAGATCCCTCGCGATTTCTACCTCATACAGGGGTTTTCTCTCCCACAGGCAGGTCAGTTCGGAACGGGACTTATCTTCCTGCCACAGGATATATCCGAAGCAAAAAGATGTGAAGATATCCTTTTGGAAATAGTAAAGGAAGAAGAGATTTCATTAATAGGATTCAGGGAAGTCCCTCGCAATAGCGCAGTACTTGGCGAAATATCACTTGCTTCAGAACCTTTCATTAAGCAGATCCTTCTGGGAGCTGATCTTTCTCAGGATGAGCTGGAAAGGAAACTATATATTATAAGAAAACGGGTTGAGAATATTATCCGCATCTCTGATATTGCACAAAAAGGTTTCTTCTATATTCCGAGTCTCTCTTCAAAAGTACTGATTTATAAAGGAATGCTGACATCTGAGCAGCTTGGGGAGTATTTTCTTGACCTGAAAGACGACCGTTTACAGAGTGCAATTGCTCTGGTCCACTCACGCTTCAGCACCAATACTTTTCCAAGATGGGACCTTGCACAACCATTCAGAATGCTGGGTCATAATGGAGAGTTGAACTCTATAAAAGGAAACAGATTATGGATGGAAGCACGGGAATCCATTCTCAAATCTGAAGTGCTGGGTGATCTTGAGAAAATATATCCGATAATAGAACCCAATAAAAGCGATTCTGCCTCACTCGATAACGTCCTGGAATTTCTTGTAATGGCCGGCAAGTCACTTCCATATGCAATGTCTGTTTTGATACCCGAGTCTATTAATGCTAAAAATCCTATATCCAACGAGTTAAGAGCATTTTACCATTATCATTCTACATTCCTGGAACCCTGGGACGGACCAGCCTCGCTTATATTTTCAGATGGCAGATATATAGGCGGAATGCTTGATCGTAACGGGCTGCGGCCTTCAAGATATGTCATTACCACTAATGATCTGATCATTCTTGGTTCGGAAGCAGGAGTTCAATCATTTGCACCTGAAGAGATCAGAAGTAAAGGCCGGTTAACACCAGGTAAAATGCTGCTTGTCGATACCAAGACGGGCGAGATTCATTTTGATGAGGAGCTAAAAGCCAGACTGGCAGCTGAGTTCCCGTACGAAAAGTGGATTCATCAGAATATGGTTAATCTCGAAGAAATTGAAACTGGTCAGAATGTCTCTCCTGAAATGGGTGACCTGTACCAAAAGTATGTAACATCTTTCAACTATTCTATTGAGGACATTGAAAGGATCATAAAGGAGATGGCTTTAACGGGAAAAGAACCAATTGCCTCCATGGGGAATGATGTTCCAATTGCCGTTCTTTCAAGAAAACCATACAGGCTTTTCAATTATTTTAAACAACTTTTTGCTCAGGTTACCAATCCGCCAATTGATCCGATAAGAGAGGAATTAGTGATGACACTGTCAGGTTATCTGGGGTCTCTCCAGCAAAATTTGCTCGATACCTCACCTGACCATGTTAAAATGGTGAAATTCAGAAATCCGGTAATCTCAAACAGATATTTTCAGGTTGTCAAGAATTTAAGATATAAGGGATTTTCAGCAGCCTGCCTGCCGATGCATTTTGATGCTCAAAAGGGAGATGAAGGATTAAAGAGCGCAGTGGAACAATTATGCATTGATTCTGAAAAAGCCGTCGATGAAGGCAAAAACTACATTATCCTTTCAGATCGTGGCATCCAGGAAAATGTTGCTCCAATTCCGTCACTAATGGCAGTTTCGGCAGTACACCACTACCTTATTGCTAAAAGAAAGCGCATGCAAATTGATATCGTTGTTGAGACAGCAGAACCAAGAGAAGTGATGCACTTCGCTCTTCTTTTCGGATATGGAGCAAGCATAATCAATCCCTATCTGAGCTTTGCAATAATAGACAAGCTTGTAAAAGATAAAGCCATCCAGCTTGACTATCAGAAAGCAGAAGAAAACTATATAAGCTCAGTAAACAAAGGTATTCTTAAGATAATGTCGAAAATGGGGATAAGCACCTTAAGGAGCTACAGATCCTCGCAAATCTTCGAAGCTGTCGGCATTCAGCAGCAGGTAATAGATAAGTATTTTGCCGGTACCGTTTCAAGAATTGGCGGAATCGGAATGAGCGAGATCTGCGAAGAAGTACTAATACCCCACAGGAAAGCTTTTCAGGATGAACAACAGCCTGAAATACTTACGGAAGGGGTTTATGCTTACAGGAAACACGGTGAGCATCATGCATGGAATCCTGAATCTATTTCATTACTTCAATGGAGCACCAGAAGAGGAGATTACATGAAATTCAAGGAGTATACACATATTGTGAATCTCGATACAGCATATCCCGGATTTATAAGAGGATTACTGCGACTAAAGAAAAATCCAATTTCCATTGAAGAAGTTGAACCTGTTGAAAAGATCCTTAGGCGGTTCGTTACCGGAGCTATGTCATATGGTTCAATCAGTCGTGAGGCTCATGAAACACTCGCAATAGCAATGAATCGTATTGGAGGAAGAAGCAATACCGGTGAGGGTGGTGAAGATCCGGTACGTTTTCAGCCCCGCTCAGATGGAGATATTACCCGTAGTGCCATTAAACAGGTTGCGAGCGGGCGCTTTGGAGTTACAACGGAGTACCTTGTAAATGCCGATGAGATACAGATTAAGATAGCCCAGGGAGCAAAACCCGGAGAAGGTGGTCAACTCCCGGGCCATAAAGTGGATAAGATTATAGCTGCAACACGCTACTCAATTCCTGGTATTACACTGATATCTCCACCACCACATCATGATATATACTCAATTGAAGATCTTTCGCAACTTATTTTTGATCTTAAAAACGTAAACCCATCAGCAAAAATAAGTGTCAAGCTTGTTTCTGAATCCGGGGTAGGTACAATTGCTGCAGGCGTCGCTAAAGCTTCGGCTGATCTTATCACCATAAGCGGTTTTGAAGGGGGAACTGGTGCCAGTCCTATGTCTTCCATCAAACATGCCGGTTTGCCACTTGAGCTAGGTCTTGCTGAAACCCAGCAAACCCTCGTAATGAACAATCTGCGGAGAAAGGTGGTGCTTCAGGCAGATGGACAATTAAAATCAGGTCTCGATGTGATAATGACCGCTCTCCTTGGTGCGGAAGAGTATGGATTTTCAACAAGTGCACTTATCGTTATGGGATGTGTCATGATGCGCAAGTGTCATCTGAATACTTGTCCGGTCGGTATTGCAACACAAAATCCTGAGCTAAGAAAGAGGTTTCTGGGCAATGCCGATAACGTAGTAACATTCTTCCAGTTTATTGCTGAAGAGGTGCGTGAATACCTTGCAGAACTTGGTTTCAGAACAATGGATGAGATTATCGGCAGATCAGATTTGCTGGAAAGAAATCCGGAAGTTGATCACTGGAAAATCAGAAATCTCGATCTGAGCGGATTGATTACTTTACCGCCTGAAGCTATGAAAAACGCTATGCACTGTATTGAAAAACAAGAACATAAAATTGAATCAGTTCTTGACAGATCTTTAATTTCAGAAGCGGAAAATGCTATCAAAAATAAACAGCCGGTGGAAATTGAAAAGAAAATTCGCAATACAGACAGAACAACCGGAGCAATGCTATCGGGAGAAATCGCGAGATTATATGGCTCAGCCGGGCTTCCCGATGGTACTATCAAATGCAGGTTCAGCGGGTCAGCCGGACAAAGCTTCGGGGCATTCCTTATCTCTGGTGTAGAGCTCTTTCTTGAGGGCGATTCCAATGACTATCTTGGGAAGGGACTTTCAGGTGGACGGATCATAGTTGCTCCACCAAAGGGTTCAACTTTCGAATCGGACAAAAACATAATAATAGGGAACACCGTACTCTACGGTGCTACCAAAGGTGAGATATATATTTCGGGAATAGCCGGTGAACGATTTGGAGTAAGAAACAGCGGTGCAGATGCTGTTGTTGAAGGAGTTGGAAACCACTGTTGCGAGTATATGACCGGAGGTAGGATTGTTGTTCTGGGAAGTACCGGCAGTAACTTTGCAGCAGGAATGAGCGGCGGAATTGCCTATGTCCTGAACGAAAATGGAGATTTTGATTATTACTGCAACATGGGGATGGTCGAACTATCACTTGTGGAGGATTATAGTGATACACGAGAATTGTTGAAGCTCATAACACAACATTACCGTTATACAGGAAGCAAGAAAGCAAAACTGATTATTGACGATTTCATTAACTGGCTTCCAAAATTCATTAAGGTCGTACCTTATGATTATAAAAAAGTACTTCAGGAACTTAAACTTGAGGAACTAAGGAAGAAAATTGCAGATGTGGAGATTGATATTGAAATTGGCAATTAGGGGTGCAGGGTGCAGGGTGCAGGGTGCAGGGTGCAGGGTGCAGGGTACAGGGTGCAGGGTGCAGGGTGCAGGGTGCAGGGTGCAGGGTGCAGGGTGCAGGGTGCAGGTTGACATGGAACATGGAACTTGGAACTTGGAACATTAAATATATTTTATAGATGCTACTAATCGCGTCTCTATCATAAAATTTTAAAATTATCATTATGGCAGATCCGACAGGGTTTTTGAAAATAAAAAGAAAAGAGGCCGGAAACCGTCCGATTCATGAAAGGATATGCGATCATAGTGAAGTCGAACAGGTTCTCAATTCTGAGGACAGGATGCTTCAGGCATCCCGGTGCATGGATTGTGGTATACCTTTCTGCCATTGGGGTTGTCCTGTAGATAATTTAATTCCGGAGTGGAATGACCTTCTTTACAAAGGTGACTGGAAAGGAGCTTTCGATCGACTCAATGCAACCAATAACTTTCCCGAGTTCACAGGCAGGATCTGTCCTGCTTCCTGTGAGCACTCATGTGTTTTGAATATTAATAATGAGGCTGTTACAATACGGGAGAATGAAGTTGCAATAGTTGAAAAAGCATTCCTCGAAAACTATCTGAAGCCTATGCCACCCAAAAAGCGCTCGGGAAAAACTGTAGCAGTAGTTGGAAGCGGTCCCGCAGGGCTGGCTGCCGCTGACTTATTGAATAAAGCAGGTCACAACGTTACAGTGTTTGAAAAAGATGAAAAAGTAGGAGGTCTGCTGAGGTATGGAATACCTGATTTTAAGCTTAGTAAAGTAACCATCGACAGACGGTTGCATTTGATGAAAGAAGAAGGTCTACAGATAAGAACTAATACAATGGCAGGAAGAGATATCAAGGGTAATGACCTTATAGAACAATTTGATGCAATTTGTATTGCTATTGGTGCAGGCCATCCAAGGGACCTTCAGATTGATGGACGTGAGCTTAAGGGCATACATTTTGCAATGGACTTTCTTACAAACCAGAACCGTATTAATGCAGGACAATCTTCTGCAGAAAATGAAAATCTTATTGCCGACGGATGCAAAGTTCTGGTAATTGGTGGTGGAGATACCGGGTCAGATTGCGTGGGAACAGCGATCCGCCAGAAAGCAGAAAGAGTTACGCAGATTGAAATACTTTCTAAACCTCCGTTATTGCCTTCTATAGATAATATGTGGCCTGAATTCAGAAAAACCCTTAAGATATCCACCTCACAGGAAGAAGGCTGTGAAAGAATGTGGAATCTTTCATCGGTAAGATTTGTTGGACATGAGGGACATGTAACAGGTGTTGAAGTCGAACAGGTAGTATGGAATAAAACAAACGGAAAGTTAACTATGCACATTCTGCCAGAAACCAGAAGAATTATCGAGACCAATTTTGTGCTTCTCGCCATGGGTTTTATTCATGCTGTTACGGATGGTCTTGTATCTGAATTAAATCTGGAGCTTGACCAGAAAGGGAATATTAAAGTCGATCAGAATATGATGACCAGTCGTCAGAAAGTCTTTGCAACTGGAGATTCAATTAACGGAGCCAGCCTTGTCGTCAGTGCAATTGCTTCAGGAAGGAAGGCTGCTAAAGAGATTGACAGGTTCCTTCCAGGTAATTAAAAAATATTTATACCTGAGATCATAATCTTATAGATCATATTATCCGGTTTGCAGATGAAAACCGGTCTGATGTATATAAGATTTCTGCAAGGCTGATCTATTCACTACTTTTGATGTGATAATCAACATATCTTTATGGTATGTTTGTACCTGATTGGAAAGATGAGCAGAAAAAGAATCACATATTTTCATGTATTTATCTGGTTGTTTGCTCTATTTGCTAATCTTCCATATTCAAGGATTAGCGGGGGAATAACGGCACAGGAGCTCGTAAGCCAAATAATTGCGTTTCTCTATCTGATGATAGTTTTTTACCTTTTCTACCTCTTCCTTGTGCCCTATTTCCTGAACAGAAGAAAAGTCATCGAATTCTTCGGCTTCTCTTTTATTATTGTTCTTTTGATGCCATTCTTCGGCTATACCTTGCTTTTTCTTTCCAGAGCGTTTTTTGAGGGCACATTCAACAATTTTTACAGGGGTTATACTTTCCACATGCACATGAGCGGCTATTATCCTGTTCTGACAGCTGCTGTATTCGGTTCATTTTTCAGAGTAATTATAAACTGGTTCAGCACCATGAACCAGAAGGCAGAACTTGCGAGGCAGAAACTGGATGTAGAACTTGACCTTCTGAAAAGCAAACTGAATCCCCATTTTTTATTCAACACATTGAACAATATAGACTCGCTTATACAAAAAGACCAGTCAAAGGCGTCAGAGGCCCTCATCAGATTGTCAGATATGATGCGCTATCTGACATATGAGACTTCCACAGAATTTGTCGAACTGAACAGGGAGGTTGAATACCTGAATAATCTTGTCGAATTGCACCGGCTGAGAATAAAATCACCGGAAGATATCCATCTTGCGATTGAGGGTGATATGACTACAAAAATCTCTCCCGCTTTGTGTATTCCATTCATTGAGAATGCGTTCAAATTTGCTGTTTTCGGAAATAATAAACCAGGAGTAGAGATCCATCTTAGTTCTTATCACGGAATAATTGTATTTCAGATCTCAAATTTTTATGACAACTATTCAGAAACTCAGGAACAAGGCCATTCCGGCACCGGCATTTTAAACCTGAAAAAAAGACTGGTAATGACTTATCCCGGCAGACATGATCTGGATATAGAAAAGGGTGGAGAACTTTTCAGGGTAAAACTAACAATAGATACAAATGGTGATTAATTGCATTGCAATTGATGATGAACCCCTCGCTCTGTCAAAGCTTGAAGGCTTCATTGTAAAAGTCCCGGAACTCAATCTTTTAAGGACATTTGAAAATGCCATTGAAGCTATTGGCTGGCTCAAATTAAATAAAGCTGATCTTATCTTCCTCGACATTCAGATGGCTCAGCTCACCGGCATACAATTTCTGGAAGTTACAGATTCCAGATTTTCAGTAATTATTACCTCTGCATATGAACAGTACGCTCTTAAGGGATACGAGCTGAATGTGGCTGATTATCTTTTAAAACCATATTCCTTTCAACGATTTATGAAAGCCATAAACAAGGTAATGGATCAATTCCACAAAACAGAAAGTGTCAGGAAAAGCCCGGATGAAAGTGAAAAGTTCCTATTTATAAAAACCGAATATCGTCTTGAAAGAGTTGACATTGATGATATCCTGTATGTTGAAGGAATGAAAGATTATTTAAGAATAGTCTGCAAAAACAGGAAAATAATGACCCTTCAGAATTTTGCACAGATAGAGAATATGCTCCCTTCAGACGGGTTCTGCAGGGTTCATAAATCCTTTATTGTGGCAATCAACAAAATAGAATCAGTCGAAAGAGGAGTAATCAGAATTGGGGGTCAGAGAATTCCTGTCAGCAGCACCTACAGGGACAGTTTCTTTTCAACAATAAAGCGCAGGGATTAATTAAATTACTATATACTTTTTGTGTTCCGGTCAGTTCTGACCAGGAGGTTCAAATACACCTCATGTGTTTCTTTATTCGATCCTTAGCGCCCTTGCCGGATTATAATTGGCAGCTTTAACTGTCTGATAGCTAATTGACAACCAGCCGATAATAAGGGCAACAATCGTTGCAACAACGTAAATCAAAGGATTGACCCTTACCTTATCAGCAAAACCCTCAAGCCATAATCTTGATCCGAAGAAGGCAACCGGGTAGGCTATCAGTGAGGATATCAGAATGAGATAAACGACTTCTCTGGAGAGAAGGCTCAGAACAACATTTATTGAAGCCCCGTAGGTCTTCCTGATCCCAATCTCTCTGGTCCTCTTATTGGTAACATAGGTAATCAGACCAAGCAGCCCAAGGCAGGCAATCAGGACTGCAAGTATTGAGAATATGATGAATATCCTTCCGGTTTTCATCTCTGAGGTATATAGATTCTGCCAAGTAGCTGAGAAAAAGTCATATTGAAATGGCTGTTTATTTGTGAATGTCTGCCATTTCTGTTCTATCGCCCTTATGGTTCCCGGTATATCTTTTCCAGTCAGCCTCACAGTCGCAAACTGATCTCCGCCGCCGGCCCTCATCACGGTGAAACAGACTGGTGTTATGGCTTTATGCATCGATTCGATATTAAAATCTTTCATTACTCCGATGACCTTCAGCTTCTGAAACTGCTGCGGTCCCCTTGGCTGCAGAATAAATTTCCCGATTGGTTCTTTAAGCCCAAGAGATTTTACTGCAGCTTCATTTATCAGGATTGCAGTTGAATCAGTTCCGTATTCTCTGGAAAAGAACCTTCCCTCAACAAGCTGTACTCCCAATGCCTGTGGAAATTCCAGACTTACACCCGACTGATTTATCAGATATGTATTTTTCTCAGGGTCTTCATCTTTAAAGAATGCATTATTACCGTACACTCCACCAGGAACCTGATATGAAAATCCTACTTTTTCAACTCCGGGTATCTGAAGCAACTGCGTTCTGAAAGGTTCCATCTGGCGCCAGAAAGCATCCGGCCTTCGAATGACAATCAGGTTCTCCTTGTTGAAACCGAGATCTTTCTTTGTCATAAAATTCAGCTGGTCATATACAATGATTGATCCGATAATTATGACAATTGATACCGTGAACTGAAATACAACCAGGACAGCTCTCAGGTTCTTTGACATTGAACCGGGGTTCATTGTGCCTTTTAAAACCTCCACTGGATTAAACGATGCCAGCACGAATGCCGGATAAAATCCGGAAGCCACTCCTACAAAGATGATCAGGCCAATGAGGGATACAACTCCGATCCAGCTATCGAACAGCCCCACTGACAGGTTTTTACCAATAAGCTGATAAAATGATGAAGACAATGCAAATACCAGAAGAACTGCCAGGATTGTCGCAAATGTCACAATCATCAGTGATTCACCCAGGAACTGCGATATTAACCCGGTCTTATTTCCGCCGGATACTTTTCTTACCCCGACCTCCTTCGCCCTGGTTACCGATTTGGCAGTAGCCAGATTTACATAGTTAATGATAGCAATGACCAGAATAAGGATGGCAATAACTGCAAAAATATAAACAGTGGTCTTTGAACCCATTGGCTCCAGATTATATTGTGTCGCTCCCTTAAGGTGAATGTCTTTCAGGGGTTCAAGGACATAGCTGAAGTTATTGCCGGCTTTTCTGAAATCATCGATGGAAAATCCGAGGATCTGCTGGAGCTGCGGACCCACATACTTCGTGACCATACCCTGGAATTTCTGTTGCAGAACATCCTTGTCCGTCCCCTCTTTCGCCACAATATATGTATAGAAATTATGGCTCACCCATTGAGTGCCATTGGCTCTGCCTGGATAAGTATTCATAGATGCCAGGATATCAAACTTAATATGGGAATTATCAGGGATGTTCTGAACGATACCCGTAACAGTAAAGAGGTTGGTATCCTCCTCTACAATCAGTTTTTGTCCCATCGGATCCTGTTTTCCGAAATACTTTTTTGCAAACTCTTCAGTGAGTACCATCGACTTCGGTCTTTCGAGACAGGTTTTTGGATCTCCTCTCAGCAGTTTGAAATCAAAAACACTGAAAAAAGATGAATCTGCAAAAAGGACACCATCTTCATTGAATTTATTCTCGCCGAATTTTATCAGCCAGGCGCCCATCCTGGTAACCCTTGCAGCTGCCAGTACCTCGGGATAATCATTTATTATAGCTTTGGACATAGGAGCTGCAGTAACAGCCTGATCGAGGATACTTCCTGACATCCGTCCTATAATTTTTACCCTGTATATGTTTTCGTAATTTTTGTGGAACCTGTCATAGCTAAGTTCATGTATCACATATAAAGTGATAAACAAAAAACTGGTCAGTCCAATGGCCAGTCCGCCAATATTTAACAAAAGATATCCGCGCTGCTTTCTCATACTGCGGATGGCATTAATAAAAAAGTTCCTGATCATTTCTGGTGTTATTTGAATTTAACAAATATTATCAGCCAAAAGACGTAAGAAAATCAATATTGCTGCATAGCTTACAAAATCCCCTCCAGGGAGGGGTTGGGGTGGGTCTTTTTAGCTTTAACCCACCCCTGACCCCTCCGGAGGAGGGGAATTATCCATAACAAAGTACAATTTACAATTATTTCTTTTCGGATATCAGCCTCATATCTTTCACTGTTTTCATCATTCGGATAAACTCAGCACGTATCCTTCTTCGTCCGCACCTCTGGCTTTTCCGGCAAGATTTATTGCAGTTTCCAATGTTGCATTGCCTTTAAATTCCGAATCTCTGAGAATCATCCCAAACTCGGTAACTGCAGTAGCAAATCTCAGATTGTCGGACTCATAGCCAATCTGTTCGACCGGTCCGCTGACAGGTTTTTCAAGCAGCATGCTGGTGGCTCCATCAGGTTTCTTATAACGGATCTTTATCGTAAGGAATTCATGGTTATCAGTTGCTTCCCTGATGTCACCGGAAACCTGATATTTTAAAGGATCTATTGAAGGAATACTTTCGTCGGAACCTGCCGGTGATCAGTTCATAGAGAGCTGTAACATTGTGACCTGCAGCCCATTTCGCCTGCATCTTTTTTGTCATCATTAAAATCTTCATCGTTCAGGAGACGGTTCTCGTATCCTATTAATCTGTATGACTGAATTCTGGCGGGATTAAATTCAATCTGGAATTTAACATCTTTTGCAATAGTGAACAATGTACCTCCGAATTCGCGGACAAGTACTCTTCTGGCTTCCTGTAAATTATCAATATATGCATAGTTGCCATTTCCCTTATCGGCTATTATTTCCATTTTATCATCCTTTACATTTCCCATTCCAAAACCCAGTACTGTTATGAAAACGCCCTGTTCGCGCTTTTCTTCAACCAGTCTTTCTATACCACCATTGCTCGATTCACCTACATTGAAATCACCATCGGTAGCAAGAATGATTCTGTTGTTTCCACCCTTTACAAAGTTCTTTGCTGCCTCATCATACGCAAGTTTAAGACCTGCACCACCTGCAGTTGATCCTCCGGCACGGAGATTATCTATTGCCCTCATGATCACCTCTTTTCTGTTGCCGGGGGTTGATTCCAGAACAAGTCCTGCTGCTCCGGCATAAACAACTATTGCCACATGGTCCTGCGCCCTGAGCTCATTTATAAGCAGACCAAAAGCACTTTTTAGCAAAGGAAGTTTGTTCGGATCATCCATCGACCCGGACACATCCAGCAGGAATACAAGATTCGATGGTGGCAGCGTGGACTTATCGATGCTTTTACCGCGCAATCCAACATGTAGCAGCTGGTGTTTTGTATTCCATGGGCAGACCGCCATTTCGGTATAAACGGAAAACGGGTGAACTCCATTTGGTTCAGGATAATCATACTTAAAATAGTTGATCATCTCCTCAATTCTTACTGCATCAGCAGGTGGTAATTGTCCCATGTTTATAAACCGGCGGACATTTGAATAGGAGGCATTATCCACATCTATTGAAAATGTTGAAAGAGGATTGTTTTTCACTACCTTAAATCCATTCTCATTTACTGCTGCATATCCCTCAGTATTAAAATTATTGTTGTACCTCTGAAATGCCTGTTTTGATCTATAGACCCCCGAGACCGGGGCATTCATCATAACAACAGATTCGGCGGCCACCCGGTCTTTTCTAACTCCATAACCCACAACTACTACCTCATCAAGCGAACTGAGATCTGCTTTCATAATCACATTTATAACTCTTCTGGAACCGATCTTTTCATCTATAGGATGAAAACCTATAAAAGAAAATTTAAGAACTTTTGCCTGAGTATCTGTAGTGATTGTGTAACTGCCATCCAGATTTGTTACGGTCCCGCTATTAGTACCTTTAACAGTTATAGTTACACCAGCCAATGGCTGACCTTTATCATCCGTTACCTTTCCGGAAATTGTCACTGATTCTGTGAAAGCAATTGCTATTGCTGTCAGAATCAGTATTGCGAAAATTTTTAAACTGTTTTTCATAACTCTTAAATTTTGGTTAAACTTTTCATTTATGATGCAGCGATTCTCCAAATTCCATAAACTGTATAAAGATTTTTTTCTCTTATCTTTAAAGTGGTAAAGAAGAATTTCCACTTAAAATTTATATGGCAATCAGATTACCAGTAACAATATTAAATGAGAAGGACGATGAAAAGCTTCTATCAGATTTTTGCTCTTCAGGAGACCTGGAGATCCTGGGTGAGCTCTATTCGCGTTATATGCATCTGGTGTATGGGGTATGCCTTAAATACCTCAAAGAGAGGGACGAGTCAATGGACGCGGTAATGCAGATATTTGAGAAGCTGGTTATAGAGGTGCCAAAACACAATATAGAAAATTTCAGAAGCTGGCTTTATGTTGTAACAAAAAACTACTGCCTGATGCAGATAAGATCTCATAAAATACAAATTGAGAAACATAATGCATGGATAGAAGATAACAGGATATTTATGGAATACAGCCCTGAATTGCATCCTATAGATAACGATGGGACCGATTTGGAAAAGAGTCTTCAGGATTGCATTGAAAAGCTGAAAGATGTACAGAAAGAATGTATTAAGCAGTTTTACTACAATAACAGATGCTATAATGAAATAGCGGCTAATCTTAATCTCGATGAGAAAAAAGTGAAGAGTCATCTTCAGAACGGGAAAAGAAATCTGAAACTTTGTATAGAAGAAAAAAATGGCAGGAAGAATTAAAAATATTGGACCAACTCTTTCGGATTTTCTTCGCTACATAGGGCAGAAAATGTCAGGCAGCGAAAGAAACTCTTTTGAAAGAGAGCTGCAAAAAGATCCTTTTGCCGAAGATGCAGCTGAGGGATTTGAGGGAATGCCTCCTGTCACCATCGAAAGAGATATAAGGAAACTCAGAAAAAAGATAAGATCAGGAACCCGGGACAGAAGAAAGGTAAACTTTTATCGGGTTGCTGCATTTATAGCAGTTCTGATAACAATATCATCACTATTTGTCATTTTAAAGTATAATAAACCGGCTGGACTGGTCAGTGAAAACAAATCCGAACATGTATTTGAAATAACGAAATCACCTGCTTTGTCAAAGTCTAATCCAAACGATCAGGATAAGATTGCTCTGAATGAGGAAACAAAAGGAGGATCTGTTAAGAAGGGAGAGCCGGTAATGTCTGAACAAAAAGTTATACTCGATTTGAAGTTAAAGGATAAACCTGTTCAACCCGACTCAATCAACAGGAATCTTGAACCTGTTTCTGCACCTGCAAGGAAGGAGCCTCAGCTATTAGCCGTCAATCCTGAAGATGCCAGGGCATTATCCAGATCAGTATCAAAACAAGCTGCTGGTGCTGAACAGATTGTACTTAAGGGAAAGGTAATGTCATCAGAAGATAACATGCCTATCCCCGGAGCAACAGTTACGGTAAAAGGTACATCGCTGGGAACTCTGACGGATACGGGCGGTAATTTCCTTCTAAAATTTCCGGATACTTCATCCCATTCTCTTGTAGCCAGTTTTATCGGAATGGAATCAAAGGAGTTTATAACAAAAGCTGATTCGGTAGTTCAGGTCAGCCTTAATCCTTCAATAATGGCTCTGAATGAAGTAGTTGTCGTTGGGTACGGAACTCAAAAAACCACAGAAAGGAACATGACCGGAGCGGTCAGCACCGTTCGTTATGAAGATGCAAAGATGAGGACAAGTTATACTCCCCCTCAGCCTGTGAACGGAAGGGACAATTTTGACAAGTATATAGAATCAAACATAAGGAGACCAGCAGGTACAAAAACAGGAGAGAGAGAGGTCGTTGTGGTGAGTTTTACAGTAAAAAGCTCCGGAATTCTGGAAAACCTGAAGATCATACGTAGCCCGGGTAAACCATTTTCAGATGAGGCAATAAGATTAATTAATCAGGGACCTGCCTGGAAACCAGCGGAAGAAAACGATTTAAAGATAGATGATGAAGTAAGGATACGGATACTGTTCAAATAAACTGTTGCTAAAGATTATTCCGGATTTGGGATTTCTTACTTCTGCCCTTTTACTTTTTACTTTACAAACTGATCAATAACCTGTTCTATCGACCGTCTGCACACCTTGCAGAATTCAAGATGGCGGGTGTACATAATACAATCCACCTGTGGACGATACAATCCTTTTGCAAGATAACCTGCCCCCTCAAATGCACCCACTTTATCTTTATACTTTTCTTTTGAAAAATATCCATTTTCTATATTCATCTGGCGGGTAAAAAGATCTTCCATAACTGATTCGGGGACCATTGCCTTCCTCAGACTGTCCCTCTCCTTCTGGATTGCATATCCCGACCTGTCGAATATCTCTTTGTTCCATGGTGTCGGCAGAGGAGTACCCTCCTCAACGAGATCTTTCCATTTAAGATTACTCCTGTCAAAAAGTGCAGTAATATTAGTTTCCCACGGTTCAACTTTTACTGCCGGAACATCGTATGAAACGGATGAAGTATAATATTCATCAGCCAAACCTGCCATATGATGCCCCATTTCATGGATCATAATATACTGTGCAAATTTATTATCGGCTGACACTGTTGTATAGAGATTATATATACCACCCCCACCGTAAGTTCTTTCATTAATCATGATCACCATCAGATCATACGGCACCCCGGATGCCACATTCCTTACCGTACTGTTGTCATATGTAAGAGCATATCTCTCAGAATCAAAGCTGCTGTAATGAACGGAAAGAGGTGTTCTATTATGAACTCCATGGTGGGGTTTATTCACCCCTGTCACTTCTCCGGGGGTTTCTACTGCCCTTATATTAAAATCTTTACTTCTTGATCTGAAGGGTTCTGCATTCATAAGATAACCGGAAAGACGGATTGCATCTTTTCTGAATTTATCCATCTCACTACCTGAATATCCGTCACCAAGAATAACAATATCCACTTTCTGATCGGCAGGTCCGTTCTCAGAAATAATATCGATCTTGTTGGTATGTGCGAGGTCAGCAGGATTTACTTCTCTTGAGGAAGGATCAATATCATTTGTCCATATTGGACTGAAGTTATTCAGCGAATCCCTCTTATTAATTATTACTGTAACTGGTTTTTGCGGCCAGGGGAATCTTACTGATTCATTAAATGTTCCCCAGTTCTGTGATGCCTCAGGAATAGACTGCCACTCACCAAAAACACTTGCAAATCCACGGGAATAAAGAAGGATTTTGGTTTCCTTATCAATTACTTCAAGGAAATACAAACCAAGCCTTATATTATCAATCAGGGTCTTTTTGCTGCCGCTCCAGATGCCGTCAGAAACAATATTGTCCTTTGCAAAATGTTCTTCTTTTGCCGTTCCGGAATGGAACAAATCTAATCGCATAGTTTTGTCAATAAAGTAATTATCAAATCTGACATTGCCATTATTGACTGGCTTGATCGCAACAGCTTTTTGGGAGACCGGAGCCGCAGATTTCTTTTCAGGTTGCCTGCAGGCTGACAAAGTAACAATTACGATCAGAAATATTACAATCTGTTTCATGACAAATAATGTTAATTCATTTTTGTATCAATAAAGGTAAAATAAATCAACTGACTTTAAAAGTCATTACATTTATGCCAATATTAACTCTGAACAGAATGACCATAAGGCATTTTGCACTATTGTTCCTGGTTTCATTTACTTTTTCGACCAGATCATTCAGCCAGTCTGTTGATTCCACTTCAATTACTCTCGTGCCAAGGTATAGCTTCTATTCAAATGAAAAGAACGCTGAACTTCTTTTGCATCTGCCAAAGGGAATGATTTATAAACAATTGAGCATTAAACTTATTTATTCAGGCAGTATCCTTTATGAATTGAAGAAAAGAGTTGATAAGGAGATTATTATATTGCCTGTAGAGCTTTCATTAATTGCTTCTTCAGCAAATGTTGAAACTGAGATCCTGGTCACAAGGTCTGATTCATCCGGAGGAAGTCTTAAATATGCTGCAAAATGTAATCTTATAATACTTCCACATAAATCAAATGAAGTCAAAACTGATCGTCTAACCGGAGGCCTGATTGTTAATGGCCGGCAATTTTATCCATTTGGATTTTATTGCTATTCGCCAGTTTATCCAACACTTCCGGAGGAAGAAGTTGTAAAAGGTTTTAACATGATTTCGCCATATCAGAAAATTATTCCGGAAACACTGGCGGAGAGGAAGGCATATATGGACAGGTGTGCACAGCTGGGGATGAAGGTACACTACAACCTTCTTTCGGTTTGCGGAGGAGGTGGAGTCGGATCAAGTATGGAAGGTTTTTCGGATTCGCAAAAAAGAGATCTTCTGATCAGAGAAGTAAAATATTTTATGGGCCATCCGGCTTTGCTGGCATGGTATATTTCTGATGAACCCACCGGCAACAAGGTTTCTCCTGCAACACTTGAAGAGATCTATAAAGTGGTTAAAGAAACTGATCCATGGCATCCGGTATCAATTGTCTTCATGGCGCCATTCCTTTCGTCAAAAAAATATGCTGCTGCAGTCGACATTGTTATGGCTGACCCCTATCCCATTCCTGATTTGCCGGCTTCATTGGTTGGAGAAGTGGCGGCCAGCCTGAAAAAGGAATTCCATAATGAAAAACCAGTCTGGATAGTTCCCCAGGCATTCGGGGGAGGCGAGCTATGGAGCCGTGAACCGTCAATCCAGGAAATAAGATCAATGACATATCAATCAATAATCGGCGGAGCCACAGGAATTCAATATTTTGTAAGACAAGGGCTTAACTCTTTTCCAAAATCTGTATCAACTTGGAGTGAATGTGGCCGGATGGCTCTCGAGGTAGCAGAGCTCACTCCATGGTTGCTCTCAGATGAAGAAGCGAATAAGGCTGAATCTTTTTCGAAAAGTATAGCCGTAACCTCAAGGCTTCATAACGGACAACTGGTTGTCCTTACCGTTAACAAAATAAATGAACCGCAAAGGGCTGAGATAAAGTTATCCGGGATAATAAATGCGAATGCCAAAGTAATTTTTGAGAACCGGACGGTTGCTATTAAATGGGGTGTTATTTCAGATCTTCTCCCTGCATACGGATCGCAGGTATATATGATCGATTTAAATAAAAGTAAAGATGAATTTGTACCGTGGTCAGGGAACCTTATAAAGGATCCGGGATTTGAAGATATAACCAGTACGGGAATTCCGGCTGCCTGTTATGCCAGACAGGGAGGAGACAGAGGGGCAACCTATTTTGTCGATTCGAGAGAGCACATCGAAGGGAACCATTCTCTGAGGCTCATCACTCCAAAAGACAGCAACAGTGTTGCGCTCAGATTCTTCCCGGTGACCGTTACCTCCGGTAATTCATATATTCTCTCGGTTTGGGCCAAAGCAGATCCTGAAGAAAGACTTACAGAAAAAGAGCAGCAATACGTTGAGATATCTGTCGGGGAATTTGGAAAAGCCTTTTTTATCCCTCAGAGTAACTGGAAGCAGTTTATCACATTTATTAAGATACCTGCAGATTCGATACCTCACTTCAAATCGAATATTATTTTAAGAATGCCCGGGCAGGGCGTTGCATGGTTCGATTTGTTGCAGATGGTTGAAGATCCTTTAAAAAGATAAAGACAAACTCTGTGGTTCTCTGTAACTGCTTTGTGGTCTTCTGTTTAATAATGTAATTCCAAAAACTTTTAAATATGAAAAAGGTATTTTATTCATTCCTGATTTTATCTGTAACAACAATTTTTGGATGTACAAAAAAGCTGGAAAACAGATTCTACAACGGCAATCCGGCTCCTCTTTTACAAAATGCATACATCAGATTGCCTTTGGGGGCAGTTAAACCTGAAGGCTGGTTAAAATCGCAGCTTGAGATCCAGGCATCCGGCCTCACAGGGAACCTCGACGATTTCTGGCCTGATCTGGTAAACTCGTCATGGCGGGGTGGACAGGGAGAAGCCTGGGAAAGGGGTCCATACTACCTTGATGGAATGGTACCTCTCGCCTATCTGCTTAACGATAAACGGCTGATTAGCAAGGCAAAAAGCTGGGTTGAAAATATAATTACCAGCAGTAGCGATTCAGGCTGGTATGGACCCGTAAAGAACAGAGACAGATGGCCCCTTGCGGTGGCTAATAAAGTCCTGATGCAGTATTATGAAGCAACCGGCGATAAAAGAGCTATTGATGTACTTACAAAATATTTCAGATACCTGAGGAATTCTCCACCTGACTGGCCCGACAAAGACTGGAGAGGCGTTCGGGCCATGGAGAATGCTGTAACCGGGTACTGGCTCTACCGTCAGACAAAATCTCCCTTTTTGCTGGAAACCATCGAATCGATTCAGAAGAGTTGTTTCGACTGGACAACCTACTATGAGAAATTCCCATGGGACTCAACCGCTTTAGCCGATAAAAAGATACCAACAAGAGGAGCTCCGGGACTCACAGCACATGTTGTAAATAATGCAATGGCAATCAAATATCCGGGTTTGTGGTACCAGCAGTCAAAAGAAGAAAGGTTCAAAAAAGCTGTTTTCGAAGGTATAAAAAAGTACGACAAAAACCATGGACAGGCAGGTGGAAGGTTTTCGGGAGATGAGCATCTTTCCGGTACTTCTCCTGAAAGAGGAACTGAATTATGTTCAGTGGTGGAATTTTTGTTCTCACTTGAAAACCTCTACGAAATATTTGGAGACAACTCTCTTGCAGACAGGGCTGAACTGCTTGCATACAACGCTTTACCCGGTACCACTACCCCTGATTTTTGGGCCCATCAGTATGATCAACAGGCAAATCAGGTTTTGGTAACAGCAGATAAAAGGGAATGGAGCTCAAATGGAAATTTCTCAAATATCTATGGACTGATGCCTAATTTTGCCTGCTGCCTGGCGAATATGCATCAAGGCTGGCCAAAGTTTGTTGAGAGTATGTGGATGGCAACGAATGATAATGGGATAGTTGCTGTATGTTATGGTCCTTCATCAGTAAAAGCCAGAGTTGGCAGGGGAGACACTGTTTCCATTCTGGAAGAGACAAACTATCCGTTTGATGGAGAAATCAGACTTAAAATTAAAACAGCTGGAAAAATAAAGTTTCCCCTTTCAATGAGGGTACCGGGATGGGCTGAAACTGTTAGTGTAAATTATCATGGTAAATCGGAAAAAGGAAAAGGCGGAGAAACGATCAGACTCCTTGAAAAATGGAGTGATGGAGATGAGATTGTCATGAATATCCCCATGAAGTTAAAATATGAAACCCGGTATAATAACTCTGTCTCATTATTAAGGGGCCCTTTATATTTTTCTTTGAGGATCGAAAAAGAGTACAAAAAGGTTAAGATGGATTATGACAATTTCAGCTACAAAGGAAGTGTCGACTGGGAGATCTACCCCAAGAGTGAATGGAACTATGGATTAATAATTGATAAGAAAGATCCAATGAAAGGAAACCTGGTTAATGAAAACCAGATTAGTGCTTATCCCTTTGCCGATAAAGGTGACATGATATGGTCAGCAGATTCTTCAAGGTACATTAAATGGGGTAGTGATGCACCTCTGGTAATTAAAGTACGAGGAATGAAAATAAAAGAATGGACATTGCTGAACAATTCTGCAGGTACCACGCCTTTAAGCCCGGTAAAACCTGAAGGAGATCCTGAAGTTTTAACCCTGGTACCCTATGGTTCTTCAAGACTTAGAATCACTGAATTCCCGGTAATGGATATATTGTTTATGACTGACCAGGTAAAGCGGTAAAATCTTTATCGCTGATCACGATTACCAGATTGTCTTCTCCTTTCGGAGGGATTCTTGTCTGATTTTGGCACAGCAATTTTGACGACAATCTGGCTGCCGTCAAGTTCAGTGTCATTAAGTTTATCGATGGCTTCGTATGCTGCCTGTTCATCAGGCATTTCAACAAAACCATAACGTTTGGAGAAACCTGTAACGCGATCTACAACTACTTTTGCTGAAGTTACTTCACCAAATTTGCTGAACAATTCTTCAAGTTGCTGACTTTTTGTTCCCGAACTCAGCTTTGCAACAAAAATATTCATCTTGAAAAGCTTTTTGTTATTAAAATAATGTCTCCGTTTTAACAAAAAAAGAAGCAATTCTATTTATAGAATTATCATTACTTAACAAATTTACTAAATTTTTGAAAATCAGGGTTTAAATCTGTTCAGTTTTATGTTTGAGCCAAATTCTTTCCTCATCGTTCAGCAGAAAGGCCAGTTTTTCATATACTATTGAATGATATTCATTTAGCCAATCGATCTCAACAGTTTCCATCAGCGATTTATCAATAAGCTTTGTATCTATATAACACATCGATAAAGTCTCAAAATTCAGAAATTGCCCGAACTCATTTTTGTAACTATCGGTAACAAGCACTAGATTTTCTGTTCTTATTCCGTACTGTCCCTCCCTGTAAATTGCTGGTTCATCAGAGAAAACCAATCCGGGAACAAGAGCTGATTGTTTGTCACAAGTAGCAGTAGCTCCTATGGAAAAAGGTCCTTCATGAACATTGAGGAAAAAACCCACCCCATGTCCGGTTCCATGACCATAGTTCAATCCATTATCCCACAATGCTTTACGGGCAAGAACATCGAGCTGATATCCTTTTGTTCCTGCAGGGAACCTCGCACGGGCAAGCGTAATGAAGCCTTTAAGTACTAAAGTAAAATCTGATTTTTGTTGCCTGTCAGGGAGCCCCAGCGCAATGGTTCTGGTAATATCTGTAGTGCCATCGAGGTACTGACCACCTGAATCAACCAGTAAAAGTCCCTCCCATTGCAGAACATAATCTGAATTCACATCTGCATTATAATGAGCGAGAGCACCATGCTCCTTATATGCTGCAATTGTCGGGAAACTCTCCCCAATACAATCAGTCTGCTGAAGTCTGTATGTATGAAGTTTTTCAACAGCTGATAATTCAGTAATGGTTTGATTATCAATATTTTTTTCAAGCCAGAAAAAGAATTTGGTAAGCGCCACGCCATCTTTCACCATTACTCTCCTGAGGTTTTCAATTTCAGACTGGTTTTTAACTGCTTTTAGCCTTGTTGGAATGCTGATATCCTTTAGTATGCTTACTTTTTCAGAAATGGCACCATATAGAGATGCATTTGTTGTTTCAGGAGTAAGAAGCAGGGTTGACCCCTTCTTTAATCTCGATAATACAACAGAACTCTCCTCGTAAGGCAGTATAGTTACACCCAAGCGGTCAAACTCCCCGGCAAGTTTTAAAGGGATCTTCTTCTCGTCCGTAAACAGGAGAACCTGTTCCTGTCCTATGATCGCAAACGAAAAAAGTAAAGGGCTGTATTCCAAGTCGTTGCCTCGAATATTAAGCAACCACATAATATCATCAACGGAAGTGAGAAAGTGCCAGTCTACATTCATTCTGCTCATTTGCCCGCGGACTTCTTTGATCTTTGTACTCCTGTCCTTTCCTGCAAATGCAATATTATGATCATAGGCTATAGAGAATGGCATGGACGGGCGTTCGGTCCAGATATCAGAAATCAGATCACACGAAATATCAATATCAACTTTTTTGCTTTTCAGAGCTTTCTTCAGCTCTTCTAAATGTTTAAGTGAAAATATTCTGCCATCAATTCCGATTTTGTCTCCCTTTTTTGTTTTATCGGCAAGCCATTCGACCCAGGATATTTCTGAAGGAACATTTATTTTCCTAAGTATGAACCCGGACCCGGGAAGTTGCTGCTCGGCCTGAAGAAAATATCGCGAATCTGTCCAAAGTCCGGCAAATTTCTTTGCAACTATAACAAAAGCTGACGATCCGGTGAAACCAGTTAGCCAGGGAACTATTTTCCAGTGTTCCGGAATATATTCTTCAAGATGGGGATCTGTATTAAAGATAACATAGGCATCTATGTCATGCTTTTTCATGGATGCCCTTAGCTGAGCGAGTCTTGTTCTGAAGTTATTCAATTATTACATACTTTTGACCTCATTCACAAGGTTTTGCAGGGTACTTTTAGCATCTCCGAACAACATCCTTGTTTTATCATTAAAGAAGAGCATGTTTTCAATCGCAGCATATCCTTTACCCATACCACGTTTCATTACTATCACGTTTTTAGCGTCCCTGGCCTTAATTATAGGCATCCCATAGATCGGACTTGACGGATCATCTTCAGCAGCCGGGTTGACAACATCATTGGCACCAATAACAACAAGAACATCAGTATTCGGAAGATCAGGATTGATCTCTTCACTCTCGATAAGTTTATCATAAGGCACATCTGCCTCGGCAAGAAGAACATTCATATGACCCGGCATTCTGCCAGCAACAGGGTGAATAGCATATTTGACTTCAACACCTTTCTCTTCAAGAAGTTTATCAAGTTCATGGCAGATATGCTGAGCCTGGGCTACAGCAAGGCCATAACCCGGAACAATTACTACCTTCTTTGAGTAGCTGAGAAGGACAGCAGCATCTGAAATGGAGATTTCCTTTATTGTTCCTCCCTCCTGGACTGTTGACTGGCCGCCACCGCCAAACACTCCTACAATGACATTAAGAAGTGAACGGTTCATCGCTTTACACATAAGTATTGTAAGAATTGTCCCTGCCGATCCCACAAGGATACCACCTGTCAGCATAGCCTGGTTATTATAAAGAAAGCCGCCCATTGCAGCCGCGACTCCGGTGAATGAATTCAGCAGAGATATAACTACCGGCATATCTGCACCTCCGATTGGCATAACAAACAATACTCCATATACTACCGCTATAGCAAACATAATATAAATCAATGGAGTGAGTTCGGCACTAGCTGCAACATGCCTTGTCATTATATAAACAATAAAGCCGATAAGTACTGCAAGAATGGTAAGGTTTACATATTTCATTGCCTTGATCCTCATATCGCCGATCCAACCGTCAAGTTTTCCAAAGGCGATCATACTTCCGGCCCAGGAGACTGTACCAATCATGAGTCCGATTAGAATGGCGAGGACATGGCCGTTAGCCATCCCGCTTTTTGCGATCAGTTCAGGACTCACATGTGGAAATTCCATCATAGAAATCAGTGCTGCAGCCGCCCCCCCCATACCATTGAAAAATGAGACCAGCTGAGGCATTGCAGTCATCTTAACTCGCTTGGCAATAACCCATCCGATGACTGTACCTATTGCAATTGCTGCAATGATCCATGGAATATTCCCAATGGGCTGACCATCTTTTTTATGGAAAAGTATAGTAGCGATTATTGCAAGTATCATACCGATTGCTGCCAGAGTATTACCTCTTCGTGCTGTCTCCGGGTGACTCAGCATTTTAAGACCTAAAATGAACAGTACTGAAGCCACAACGTATGTTATCTCCAGTATCCCTGATGTAATTGTCTGGTTCATTATATTATTTCTTTTTTAATCTTTATTCTTATTTTTTCTTCTTGAACATTTCAAGCATACGGTCGGTAACCACAAATCCTCCGACAACATTAAGAGTACCAAGCACCACTGCAAGAAATCCAAGTATCATGGCGCTCAGGGTCTCTGCATGCCCCATCACAATAATGGCTCCGATGATCACCACACCGTGAATTGCATTTGCACCAGACATTAAGGGGGTGTGAAGGATTGCGGGCACATGACTTATAACCTCAATGCCCAGAAAAATTGAAAGGATAACCAGAAATATTGCCTCCCTGTTATCGAGAAAAAACTTCAATATATTTTCCATAACGTAATTTATTGTATATTAAGCATTTGTTTAACTCTTTTACTTATGTATTCTTTTCCATGAACAGCGGTCGTTCCGTTTATTATATCATCCTGCATATTAAGATTAAGTTTACCCTCCTTATCAATCATTATTTTTAGCAGGTTGATAATATTACATCCGTACATTTTACTTGCATCAGTCGGCATCTCAGCAGGGTAATCAGATTTTCCGACAATCTGAACTCCGTTTACAACGACTGTTTTACCATTCTCAGTTAGTTCACAATTACCGCCCGAGGATGCAGCCAGGTCAATAATTACTGAGCCCGGCTTCATTGAATTAACAGTCTCTTTAAGTATAAGCAAGGGAGCTTTTTTACCGGGTATCTGAGCCGTTGCAATAACAACGTCAGCTGCAATTGCCCGCTGCTGGATAAGTTCCTGTTGTTTCTTTTTAAATTCTTCCGTCTGCTCTACCGCATATCCGCCGGCACCAGCATCCTCCCTGGCTCCCTCTACCTCAATGAATTTACCACCAAGACTCTTTACTTCTTCTTTTACGGCTGACCTTACGTCAAATACTTCAACTTGCGCTCCAAGTTTCCTGGCTATGGCAATAGCCTGAAGTCCTGCAACTCCTGCACCCAGGATAAGAACTTTTGAAGGTTTGATCGTTCCTGCTGCTGACATGAACATCGGAAAGAATTTCGGAAGCATGGATGCCGCTTCAAGAACTGCTTTATAACCGGATACTGTTGCCATTGAAGAAAGGATATCCATTGACTGGGCACGTGTGGTACGGGGAACAAGATCAAGTGCCAGAATAGAAAGCCCCTGCAAGCGGGCCTCTTCGAGCCACTTGCGGTTCTCAACAGGATTAAGAACGGTACAAATCACCTGTCCATCCCTGAAAGATTTAATATTATCACCAATTGGAGGATTTACTGATAAAAGCATTTCGGCCTTTGAGATAACATCTTTTCTATCAGCTGTTAAAGCACCTGCAGCAAGATAAGCTTTGTCTGTGGCATATGCCTTCTCACCGGCACTGCTTTCAACAATAATCTCAACGCCAAGCTTTTTTAATCCGGTTACTTCACCTGGCAATAGCGCCACCCTGTTTTCAAAGCCGGATTCTTTAAGTATGCCAATGACCATATTCTATAGTTTAAATAGATAAGTTAAAATTATTATACGCCAATATAGTAAACAAAAACAAAATTTCGGAATTCGGGATTTGGATTTCGGAATAAACAGCAAAGTTTAATCCATCCGAAATCGAAGATCCGCTATCTGCAAACAAAATCATTTCCCAAAGAAATTTGTCAGCCAGAATTCATTGGATTCATTCCTCGAATGTATTGCTTTTGCTCCTCCCCATCCATGCCGGCCATCAGGATAGAGCATAAACTGAAATGTTTTTCCCTCATCCTCGAGTCTGGAAATCAGGTAAATTGAATTCTGGAAATGAACGTTATCATCCATATCTCCATGTGTCATATATAATTTACCCTTGTAGTTTTTGACAAAAGTCAGTGTAGATCCGTCTTTATAACCTTCAGGATTGTCCTGCGGTGTGTCCATATAGCGTTCGGTATATATATCATCATAAAGCCTCCAGTCGGTGACAGATGATCCTGCAAAGCCGTGAGTCCAGTAATCAGCACCTTTAGTCAATGCAAGGCATGTCATATAACCTCCATAGGAGCTACCAGTAATACCCATTCGTGAAGGGTCAACAAAAGGTTTTCTGCGAAGCCATTTTACGGCATCTTCATAGTCAAGAATTTCCCATTTGCCAAGGCAACGAAAGATATAATCGAGTCCCTTTTTCCCAAAATGACCGGAACCTCTGTGGTCGACTGCAAAAGTAATGATCCCATTCTGTGAATACCAGGAAGGATTGTAACCCTGCCACCTGTTTCCGGAGATATTGGCTGAACCGGGCCCGCCATAAATAGTAAAAATGACCGGGTATTTTTTTGACGGATCAAAATTTACAGGATATGTAATAGTGGCTGGCATATTAAATAAGCCGTCAGAGGTCATTATCTTCATGAATTCAGTCCGGGAATTCTTAGCAGGATCGAATACCGGCATTTCAAATTTGTGAATCTCTTTCAAAAGTTTGCCTTTACTGTCATAAGCAACTATTGAACCAGGGCTTGAAATGTTGCTCCAGGTATCGATAAAATAACTGCCTTTTGATGAGATGCTGACATTATGCACACCTGTTCCTGATGTGATCTGTCGAAGGTTTTTCCCGTCGAGTCCAACACTGTAAAAATGGCTATCTGTCGATTCAGCTCCGGTTGCTGAGAAATAAACAACTTTTGCCTCTTCATCAACCCTTGAAATAGCGTTAACCCTGAATCCAAAATTTGTCAGCTGGGCTATCATCTTTCCATCCCATCCGTAATAATAAAGATTTTCCCAGTCATTCCTAAAACTCCTGACAATAAATCCGGTTCCATTTTTCATAACATAAATATCTTCAAAGAACTCGACCCAGGACTTCCTTGACTCGGAGTATATATTTGAAAATTCACCTGTTGCGGGGTCAGCAAGAATAAACACTATTTCATTCTGATCGCGGTTAAGTACCTGGATAGCAAGTTTTTTACTATCAGGTGTCCAGAATGGCCATGCTATATAAAGATCAGCATTGTAATTTGTTTTAACCCAGGTTGTTGTTCCTCTGGCGATATCGGCAATACCCATCTTTACCTTAGGATTTGGATCACCTGGTTTCGGATAGGGTACAACTTCAAGCAGACCATGAATTCCATCTGCTTCATCGAGACGGTTAAGAGTAAACACTGGCACCTGAGTCTCATCTGTTCTCAGGAAAGCAATTTTATTTCCATCGGGAGAGAACCAGAAGGCTGCATAACGGCTTGGTCTTCCCAATATCTCTTCCATATAAACCCATGAAGAATACCCGTTATAAACCTTTTCAGATGCGTCACTTGTTAATCTTATTTCTTTGTTGGCCAATAAGTCAAAAACATAGAGGTCCTTATTCCTGGTATAGGCAATTTTCTTACCATCGGGAGAAAACCGCGTATTGACCTCCGGAACTATATCGGATGTCAGACGCTTTAGTGTTGTATCTCCTGTCTTAAAATAATACAGGTCATTATCCCTTACAGTTATGAAGCTCTTCATGTCGGGACTAATGATATCTGACATACCCAGGGAAACACCTTTAGGAAGAGATGCAGTCAATAGTTCCCTTTCAGATTTTGGGGGAGTGTAAGGAACACCTTTCCCGGTCTTAATGTTTACGCTCAAAGTCAGAGGTTTCCTGTCAGCATCCAGGGTCTGAAAAATGTAGTGGCTATCATCAACCCATCCGGTCACTCTTATCGGGTTTCCGCCATCACGTTGCCTCATCTGTCCCTGGACCTGATTATCCACTATGGAAGATAAAATGCAAATGCTCAAAAGAATCGATTTAAAACTTACTCTTTTCATATAATTGGAATTATAAGTATGGATATTGCTTTTCAGGGTAACAAAAATAAACATTTCCTTTCAGCATTTGCATAAGTTGTTACAAAACACAAAAGAGAATTGATTATCATTTTTCAGGCCGGAACAAAAAAGAGTATATTTAGCTCGAAAAGACATAAGACAAAAGACCAATTGCATAATACTTAAATCAATGAAAAGAGCAAAGTTTTCCTTACTGATTACAATTTTAACAGGGTTTCTTTTAAATGGCCAGTCTGTTAAATCACCCGGTGAGTTTCTAGGATATGAGCTTGGTACGCAGTTTACCTATCATCAGAGAGCAGTAGACTATTTTAAGTATGTTGCTGAGACTTCTCCCCTGGCCGATTATGTCAGTTATGGCACAACATATGAAGGCAGACAGCTTGGAGTGTGCTTCATTTCTACGGAGGAGAATCTGCGAGATCTGGAGGAATTCAGGAAAAATAATCTCATTAAAACAGGATTGGGCAAAGGCGACTTTACCGGAAAGCAGATTCCTTTTATCTGGCTGAGCTATAATGTACATGGCAACGAATCTGTCGGTATGGAGGCTTCAATGAAAACTCTTTATACCTTGGTTTCAGGTTCTTATGAAGGAGTCAGTGATTGGCTCAGAACATGCATTATTATTATTGACCCATGCCAGAATCCTGATGGCCGGGACCTTTATGCAAATCGCTATAAATCTTCTCAAAACTATGGCATAAATGCAAATGGTGATTCATGGGAGCATAATCAGGGATGGCCAGGTGCCCGTTCAAACCACTATATGTTCGACCTCAACCGCGACTGGGCATGGCAGACACAGATCGAGACTCAGCAAAGGCTTGCTTTGTATAATAAATATATGCCCCAGGTCCATGCCGATTTCCATGAGATGGGTGCTGAATCAACATTCTTCTTTGCTCCGGGTGCAGACCCCTGGCATGAGGCTATTACTCCCTGGCAACGCGAATTTCAGAAACTAATGGGGACCGGAAATGCAAAATTATTTGATGAAAAATTCAAACTCTATTTTACCAAGGAGAACTTTGATCTCTTCTGTCCGAGTTTTGGAGATACCTGGCCTCTTTTCAATGGTGCAATGGGCTTTACATATGAGCAGGCAGGTGGTGGCGGTTCGGGGCTTGCCTATAAACTTGAGACAGGTGACACAATAACACTAAAGGACCGGATCGAAGGACATTTCACAGCCTCAATGGCCACAATTAAAGTTTCATACGAAAACAGGGAAAAGCTTGTTTCAGAGTTTAATAAGTTCTTTGAAGATGGTGAAAAAAATCCGGCATTTGCCTATAAATCCGTTATTATAAAAGGAACGAATGAACGGTCAAATCTTGAATCTCTTCTTCAGCTGCTTGACAGAAACCAGATCAGGTACAATTATGCAGCTGGTATAGGAAAAAAACTGAAAGGATTTGATTATCTGAACAATAAGGAAAGCGAGATGACTATCGAAAAAGGAGATATTCTGATTTCTCCCTTTCAGCCTCAATCACATTTTGTGAAAGTAATGTTTGAGCCTAAAAGTACTGCATCAGATTCACTGAGTTATGATCTTACAGCGTGGGCATTGCCATATGTTTATAATCTCAGGGCTTTTGCTCTCAATGAACGACTAAAACCGGAAGAGAAGAAAGTCGAAATAGAGACTATAAAGAATGAACTTAAAACCAATAGCCCTTACGCTTATGTTGCTTATTTCGACGGTTTTAATGAAATAAAATTTATGGCAGAATTGTATAATAAGGATATGAAGATCAGGTATTCAGTAAAGCCATTCTCAATTGATTCCACAAAATTCAGCAGGGGGAGTATTATAGTGGCCCGGGGTGATAATAAACATCTGGGAATAAAATTCGATCAGATAATAACCGGAGCAGCTGACAGTTGCCATGTAAAGCTATACTCTACCACAACCGGGCTGGTTGAGAGTGGAAAGGATTTTGGCTCAGGATATTCCCCTTTAAAAAAGAAGCCTGAAATAGCAATTTTGTGCGGTGAAGGCACTTCATCGGGATCAGTAGGAGAACTATGGTACTTCTTTGAGAGAGAACTTAAATATCCTCTCACAATGATAAACATGAGTTATGCTGAGTCTGTGGATTTTACCAAATATGATGTTCTTATTCTTACTTCAGGAAGTTACACTAAGATTAAAGACACCATTCTGGATTTTGTCAGGAAAGGTGGCCGTGTAATTGCCCTCGAAAATTCCGGCACACTTTTTTCTTCTGAAAAAACTACTGCTCTCGCTAAAGCTATGGATGCAAGAACTGCAGAACAAAAAGCTGCTGAGAAGAAAGAAAAAAGCGATGACCCGTTATTGTTAAAAAAATTCGAAAATGAAAGACGTTACGCTCTTTCAGAAAGATCTGCCGGCAGCATTTATAAAGTCAAACTAGACGATACCAATCCTTATGTCTTTGGCCTCGGAAGCTACTGGTTCGTGATGAAACGATCGGCAGGATATCCTTTTCTCTCTGCTGGTTATAATATCGGTTATATTCTGGATAAAGATCCTGTTTCCGGATTTGCTGGTTTCAAATACAAAGACAAAATCAAAAACACCATTGTAATCGCCTCTGAGAAAATCGGTGCCGGAGAAGTAATCTATATAACTGATGATCCCTATTTCAGAGCCTTCTGGAAGAGCGGAAGAGTGCTTGTAGGGAATGTAGTATTCAGATAGGCGAAGCAATTCTAAACGGCGAAGTCAGGAGACTTCGCCGTGCAACCTGAATGAAGTGTTACACGTCGAAAGCAAAGCGAAGTTCTAAACGGCGAAGTCAGGAGACTTCGCCGTGCAACCTGGATGAAGTGTGACACGTCGAAAGCAAAGCGAAGTCTCCCGACTTCGCTTCAGGGATTTCGTTATACTACGAGAGACTCTATTTAGACAAAATATAAATTACTGTTATTTTATTAACATTGTTATTTTATTAACAGTAATAGTGGTAGATTTGCATTGAGTTTCATTTCCGAAAATTGAAACTCTATCATGTAATAAATCTATTAGTAATTAAACTAAATATGACACAAATTAAAACACTCAGCGATCTGGTTAAACATAAAGACCAGTATCTGGCCATGTCAAACCGAACAGACAATAAAGTTCCTTCAGGTGTGAAAGTCCGTATAAGGGTTCACATGGGAACAAGCGGCATTGCTTCCGGAGCTAAAGATATCCTTGAGTTCCTTTCCATAGAACTGGAAAAAAGGAATATTGATGCGGTCATAGTCAAAACCGGAGATATGGGTTATTGTTTTGCTGAACCTACAATTGAAGTCACCCGTCCTGGTGAAGATCCACTGGTATTCGGTTATGTCGATAAGCAAAGAGCAGATGAAATAATCGAAAAGTTTATAAAGAACGGGGAGTATGTTGAGGGTATTTTGCCTGTAAATTACAAGTTAATAAATTAATCAACTGGGAGAAACAAATTATGGCAAAATACAGAAAGCAATTGCTGGTTTGCAGCGGAGCAGGATGTAATTCCAGGCAGAGTGAGGAGATTCTCGATAATCTGAAGCTTGAAATTGAGGCTTTAGCTCTTGAAAATGACATACAGGTTATTAAGTCAGGTTGTTTTGGATTATGTGAGCTTGGGCCAGTTGTTAAAATAATGCCCGACGATATCGTTTATACGAAAGTCCTCCCTGAGGATGCAGCAGAAATAATCGCACAGCATATTGTAAAAGGAAAAACTATCGACAGGCTTATCTTTAAAGATCCTCATACTCAAAGGAAAGTATCGGCGTCATCTGATCTGTCATCATATAAGAAACAATTAAGGATTGTACTTAGAAATTGCGGGATTATCGATCCTGAAAGTATTGATGAAGCAATATCACATGATGCATATCTTGCGCTGGGTAAGGTGCTGAAGGAGATGAAGCCTGAAGAAGTAATTAAAATTATTCAGGATTCAGGTCTTCGCGGACGCGGTGGGGCAGGATTCCCGACTGGTCTCAAATGGAAACTGGCTTCCGAAAATAAGTCAGATGAAAAATATGTTGTCTGCAATGCCGATGAAGGCGATCCGGGTGCTTTTATGGACAGGTCTGTTCTTGAGGGCGATCCCCATGCAGTTCTTGAAGCCATGGCGATATGTGGTTATTGCATTGGTTCATCCAAGGGATTGATATATATACGTGCTGAATACCCTCTGGCAGTTGCCAGGTTAATAACCGCAATCAAACAGGCCCGGGAATATGGTCTTCTTGGCAATGATATATTCGGGAGCGGTTTCAGCTTCGACATCGAAATAAAATATGGAGCCGGAGCATTCGTTTGCGGTGAAGAAACTGCTCTTATCCACTCAATGGAAGGACTTCGCGGTGAACCAACCGTAAAACCTCCTTTCCCGGCTGAATCAGGATTCAGAGGGAAGCCCACAAATGTTAATAATGTTGAAACGTTTGCCAGCATCTCTCCAATTATATTGAAAGGAGCTTCGTGGTTCAGCAAAATTGGAACAGAAAAGTCTAAAGGCACCAAAGTTTTTGCCCTGGCGGGTAAAATAAATAATGTCGGACTCATCGAAGTGCCTATGGGAACAACTCTCAGAGAGGTAATTTTTGAGATAGGTGGAGGTATTCAGAATGGGAAGAAATTTAAAGCTGTGCAGACCGGAGGCCCTTCAGGCGGATGTCTGACAGAAAAGCATCTCGATACTCCAATAGACTTTGACAACCTGATTGCTGCCGGATCATTCATGGGCTCAGGGGGAATGATCGTTCTCGACGAGGATGATTGTATGGTTTCAGTGGCAAAATATTTTCTTGATTTTACAGTCGAAGAATCTTGCGGGAAATGCGCTCCGTGCAGAATCGGGAACAAACGACTATATGAACTCCTTGATCATATCTGCAAGGGAAACGGCACATTGCAGGACCTTAAAAGATTGAGAAATATGAGTCTGGTAATCAAAGATACTTCCCTTTGCGGTCTGGGACAGGGTTCTCCGAATCCCGTGCTTTCGACCCTCGATAACTTTATGAATGAATATGTTGCACATGTCACTGACAAAAAATGTCCGGCAGGAAAATGTCGTGACCTGATGCAATATTTCATCATTGCTGATAATTGCGTAGGCTGTACGGCATGTGCAAGGGTCTGCCCTGTAAATGCAATTACAGGAGAACGTAAAGAACCACATCTCATCAATCCTTCAATATGTATAAAATGCGGAGCCTGCATTGAGAAGTGCAAGTTTGATGCAATAGTAATCAACTAATCAAAGAAGTACCGGAAATGGAAGCAATTAGACTCACAATAGATAATAAAGTACTTGAAGTTCCAAGGGGCACAACAATATTAAAAGCTGCCCAGGAACTTGGTATCGAAATACCCTCGCTATGCTACATGGAGTTACGCGATCTGAATATTGAAAATAAGCCCGCCGGATGCCGTATTTGCGTTGTTGAGGTCGAGGGAAGAAGAAACCTTGCTCCTTCTTGTGCAACCAAATGTGAACCGGGTATGGTTGTTAAAACACATACTACAAGAGTTTTGAATGCCAGGAGGACCGTAATGGAATTCATACTCTCAGACCATCCCAAAGATTGTCTCATCTGCGCAAAATCCGGAAGCTGCGAACTTCAGGGTATGGCTATTAAGCTCGGCATCAGAGATATACCTGGATCAGAAATTGCAGAAATGTCGACTTACAGAAAAGATACTTCGCCATCAATTATAAGAGATCTCGATAAATGCATAATGTGCCGCCGTTGCGAGACAATGTGTAATGATGTTCAGACAGTAGGTGCATTGTCAGCTATAAACAGAGGATTTATGGCGGTCGTTTCTCCTGCATTTGAGCAGAATCTCGAACACTCTACCTGTACATATTGCGGCCAGTGTGTAGCTGTTTGTCCCACAGGAGCCCTTACCGAGGTTGATCATACTCCCGATATCCTGAGGGCACTGGCCGATCCTACAAAGACAGTGATAGTGCAGACCGCCCCTGCAGTCCGGGCTGCGCTGGGAGAAGAATTCGGAATGGAACCCGGCACGCTTGTTACTGGTAAAATGGTTGCTGCTCTGAGGGTATTGGGGTTTAAATATGTCTTTGATACAGATTTTGCGGCTGATCTTACAATTATGGAAGAGGGGACTGAACTCCTTGATCGTCTTTCACGTCATCTGAATGGAGATGTGAGCGCAAGATTGCCAATATTGACATCATGTTGTCCTGGATGGGTAAACTTTTTTGAATCGTATTTTCCTGATCTTAAAGATGTGCCATCAACAGCCAAATCTCCTCAGCAGATGTTCGGAGCAATAGCAAAAACATGGTTCGCCGAAAAAATCGGGATCAGCCGCAGGGATCTGGTTGTTGTGTCAATTATGCCATGCCTTGCCAAGAAGTATGAATGTCAGCGGGAGGAATTTTCAACTGACGGAAACAGAGATGTCGATTTCTCAATTTCTACCAGGGAACTGGCCGCATTCATCAAACAAGCCAACATTGACCTGAATAATCTTGCAGATGAACAGTTTGATTCACCAATGGGAGAATCAACGGGCGCATCGGTAATTTTCGGAAATACCGGTGGTGTTATTGAGGCTGCGGTACGAACTGCATACGAACTTAATACCGGGAAGAAACTTGATAAGGTAGATTTTCTTGAGCTCAGGGGATTTGAAGGAGTCCGTGAGGCCACAATTGATTTTAACGGTATGCCTGTGAGAATTGGCATTGCACACGGGCTTGGCAATGCACGAAAGCTTCTTAATGATGTGAGAGCCGGAAGGTCAAAATTTCATGCTATAGAAATAATGGCCTGTCCGGGCGGTTGTATCGGAGGTGGAGGTCAACCGCTTCATCATGGAAATTCATCTATAATAAAGGCCAGAGCTGAAGCTATTTACAGGGAAGACAAGAAAAAACCATTGAGAAAATCTCATGAGAATCCCTTTATTATTAAACTATATGAGGAATTCCTTGAAAGACCAAACAGCGATAAAGCACATCATCTGCTGCATACTCATTATTTTGATAAGAAGAAAAAATTCATTGTTAAACAATAGTTGCTGACCAAAGGTCAATAACAAATTACAGAACTATGTCAAGTATAAAGATCGAATTAAAAGAGAAAGATGTAATTAAAATAAAAGAGATATGCGCATCTTTCCAGAATGATTCCCAGGAGCTTATAAATGTATTGCATAAATGTCAGGAGCACTTCGGCTATCTTCCTGCCGAAGTTCAGGAGGTCGTTTCCGAGGAGCTCGCTGTCCCTGTGGCAAAGATCTATGGAGTCATTACTTTCTACTCGTTTTTTACCATGATACCGAGAGGAAAACATCCTGTAAGTATTTGCATGGGAACCGCATGCTATGTAAGAGGTGCTGAGAAAGTTGTGGAGGAGTTTAAAAAAGAACTCGGAATCCAGGTGGGGCAGACAACTGAAGACGGAAAATTCTCTCTGTCAAGTCTGAGATGTGTCGGCGCGTGCGGATTAGCCCCTGTAGTGCTCGTTGGAGATAAGACATACGGCAGGGTTGCGCCTGATGATGTAAAAGGAATAATCAAGGAGTACCAGTGACCCCCCTGCCCCCCTGAAGGGCATAGACGTCAAGCTAAGAGAAACATAGTATAAATATTTTCCCCTCCTTTTCAAGGAGGGGTGGCCGGGAGTATTGATTATCTGGTATTTACAAGATTTTTCTCCCCGGACGGGGTGGTTGATTAATTCATTTTATTTTTAACTTTATGTCTATGAATAACAAAAACCTCTTCAACAGAAAGGTCTTTCAGAGCATCTCTCAGGAACAGATCCACTTCAGCTGAAGCAGCATTATGGGAGATGTTAAAATCAAAAAAACTTGATGGAAGAAAATTCAGAAGACAATACAGTATTGGAAGTTACATTGTTGACTTTTGTTGTCCTCCAGAAAAACTTATTAATACTTGATGGCGATCCACACGGTGAATATCATAAAATAGAAGAAGATAAAAACAGGGATAAACATCTGGGGACTTTGGGATTCACTGTAATTAGGTTTGAAAACAGATTTGTTTTCCAGGAACCTGAATATTTGAAGAGTGAGATTAGGAGAGCTTTCAATAACAAAATAGAATAGACCTGAGAATATAATCAACCACCCCGGCCGCAATAAAGTCTTTGCAATAAATTAGTCATATGCCAGTTGCGGCCACCCCTCCTTAAAAAGGATGGGAAACTGAAAGCACTGATTATATGATGTTTACAATGTCTATCTCTCTACAACGTTATCCCAGATTCCTTAACTTGACGGCTATGGAAGGGGGGTGAATCCACACTGATCAATCTAATTAGTAAGTAATTACCCCCCTTCAGGGGGGTTGGGGGGTTATTTTTTCTTCCCTTTTGCACTTTTTTCTCCGGCACCGGAAGCTGTATCATATTTCTTCTGGGCGGCGTCAAGATTTGTCTTTGACAATTTAAGAGCGTCTTTTGCAGTGTTTTTTGCGGCTTTGCCTTTTGTAATTGCAGCATTGCCCTGTGTTCCTTTTTTTGTTGCAGCAGCTAACCTTGTCGTCAGGGCTTTTGTATCAGTCTTATATTGCGTTGTAAGCGTCTTGAGATCTGCTCTGGCCTGGGCAGCTTCTGTTCTATCTTTTGAAGTTACAAGTTTGTCGAGCGGTTTTTTCTGAGCAGCATATTCTTTATCAACTTTTTTAGCTTCAGCATCAACAGCTTTTGTCTCTGACTTAGACTCGGAAATCAATTTAGTGCCTGCATTAATCAGCGAATCTGCAACCTCAAGTTTTCTTTCGTTTATTGCCACCTTAGCTTTGGCTGCAGTTACCCCGGCTTCGAGCCTTTTCAATTCAGCTTCCTTTTTATCGACCTGAGGAGCCTGCTGAGCATGAGCGATTCCTGTAAATAAGAGAGACAATAATATCACAACAAAAATCCGGAATTTAAATATAGCATTCATATCTGTAAGTAATAAGTTAAAAGTTAAAGAACCAGAATACAGAGTTGAAAGATAAGCAATTTTATATTTATAAACACTATTTTCCGGTTCCTAATCGGGTGCTCTTTCTCCTGGAGAGCAATCTCTTATTATGCCGAACAGTTTTATTCTGCTCTTTGTACCAGAAGAAATACTCCTTTTGTCTCTTCTTCTCTTCGGGTCTCTTTGCGACATGGACTTTTTTTCCATTATAAGGATCAGTTTCCGTATAATAAATCAGAGTTGATAGAGTCATTGGTGTGGGCGTAAAATCCTGCACCTGTTCCGGTTTGATACCGAGATTTTTTACCTCATCAGCTAAAGCCCTCATTTCCTGATCGCCGCAAGCAGGATGAGATGAAATGAAATATGGTATGATCTCGTATTTCAGATCATACGTCGCTATAATTTCCTCAAAACGCTTTTTCAGTTTTCTGAAAAGGGTGAAAGGAGGTTTACGCATCTGAGCCAGAACCTGAGGGGAAGTATGTTCCGGAGCTACTTTTAGTCTACCGGACAGATGGCCGGTAACAAGCTCCTGAAGATATTCAGCTTCAGCTTTGCCTGCATTTTTATTCCATTCCGGAAATAACAGGTCATATCTCACTCCGCTCCCAATAAATGCTTTCTTTATCCCTTCCATCCTGTTTACTTTCCGGTAAAGATTAGTAATTTTCTGATGGCTGGTATCAAGATTTTTGCAGACTCCCGGCCAGATACAGGAAGGTCTGGAACATTTGTTGCAAATAGTCATATCCTTGCCTTTCATCCTGAACATATTTGCTGAAGGACCGCCCAGGTCAGAAAGATAGCCTCTGAAACCAGGAAGAGAAGAGATCTTCTCAATTTCGCCCAGAATTGATTTTTCTGAACGGCTTACGATCTGCTTACCCTGATGAGCAGCGATAGCACAAAAGCTGCATCCCCCAAAACATCCCCGGTGAATATTTACTGAGAATTTTATCATTTCATAAGCAGGAATATGTCCCCTCTTATCATATTTCGGATGAGGCAGATACATATATGGAAGATCATATGAGCGATCAGCTTCGGCTTCATTCATTGCCCCAAACGGAGGATTTATTACCACATTGAAATCTCCTGAGGGCTCAACCAGTCTTGATGCCGCTATTTTATTTGATTCCTTTTCAAAGGCAAGAAAATTTTCTGCAAATGAATTCTTATCCGATATGCATTTCTCGTAAGAATGAAGCACTTTGTCGCTCCAGTTTTTCTGTAATGGCAGAGGTTCATTCTTACCTGTCAGAATTACTGTCTGAGGTACTGTTTTAAGAGATGAAAATGGTACCCCTTTGCTCATCAACCTGATGATTTCCCTGACTGGTTGCTCTCCCATCCCATACACCAGCATATCGGCTTTGCTGCTTATAAGAATTGAAGGTTCAAGCTTGTCTTTCCAGTAATCATAATGCGTAAGGCGCCTCATTGAAGCTTCTATCCCACCAATCACAACCGGAACGTCGGGAAAGATATTTTTAAGGATATTACTGTATACGATAGTTGGATAATCGGGTCTGAATCCGGCTATTCCTCCGGGTGTATAGGCATCATCAGAACGCAATCTGCGGGCGGCAGTATAATGGTTCACCATCGAATCCATATTTCCTGCAGTGACACCAAAAAAGTATTTTGGCTTTCCCAGTTTGCGGAAATCCCTAAGGTCATCCTGCCAGTTTGGCTGGGGAACTATTGCCACCCTGAAACCTTCGTCCTCAATTACTCTGCCTATAACAGCGGGTCCGAAGGATGGATGGTCAACATAGGCATCACCACTGAATATGATTACATCAATTTCATCCCAGCTCTTCAGCTCCACTTCCCTGACAGAAACAGGCAGCCAGTTCTTTAAATCAGGTTTTTGCTCCACCCGGATAATTTTATAAAACTGATTAGTTACTTTAGAATACCATAACATGCAAAAGTAAGCATTGTTTCAGTATCCTGAGTTAAAATGATATTTATGCAATAAATCGGCCCGATTGTTGCAATAACATTTTTGAGTTTTAAGATGCAAATTTGGCATATATGCAGCATTCAGAAACTAACGAAAAATGGAAACATTTAAAGTAATACAGCAACATAAACGGATAAGCAAGCTAATTGCTGAAAAGAAAGTAAAGCAAAGTCTTGATATTCTTGATGGTATGATTTCAGAGTCATCTGGTGGATTTCTCCGGGATGAATATGATGATATAGTACTTACCTACAGGAATATACTCAGATATACAATCGAAGGAGTAAAAGACCCTGAACGGAATAAGATCTATCTGAAACTCATGCAGACGATCCTGATTCTTTCTGACCGTGTCAGACAGGACATATTGTCACATTATTCAGGATGGAATACATACTGGGTAAAGCAACAGATCGATAAGGAACATAAACTCAGCGGGAAATCCATTGTGGAAACTGTTGATGATCTTATGTTCAAGCACGAACTTGATGAATGGCTTAAACTTACCGCCGAAATAAATCCTGACCCCGATTCTGAAATTTCTATAAAACATAAACAACTTATAAAGAACATTTTCAACCACTTATGGCTTACTGACTATTTTGGGGAAGCTGAGGATAGTCTCATTTCCATCATACGTTCTTCGGGAAAATTCAAATGGTACGAGATCAGTATCTTTGTAAGTGCGATCACTCTCAGTCTTTTCAGGACATGGCAACCTGAAAAAATATTTCATCTTATCAACATTTATGAAGACAATAAAGAGCAGGTACGGGAAAGGGCAATGATTGGACTTATCCTCAGTCTGCATTATTACAACGGAAGGATTTTATTATACCCGGACATTCAGGCGCGGATAAAGGAGTTGAGCCGCGCTGAAAAATTCAGGGAACATTGCAAGATAATTGTTTTACAAACTATCAGATCACGGGAAACTGAAGGCCTGAGCAAAAAACTTAATGATGAGATTCTTCCCAAGGTTGCAAAGCTGAAGCCGAGAATTGAAGAGAAGCTCGACCTCGACAATATTCTTCCAAAGGATATTAATGAAGGAAAGAATCCCGACTGGTCTGAAATGTTCAGTGATTCGGATGAGATTTTCAAGACTATGGAGGAGCTGACAAATCTCCAGATGGAAGGTGCGGATGTATACATGTCGGCATTCGCTAATATGAAACACTTTGATTTTTTCAAGGATTTTCAAAACTGGTTTGTACCTTTCTATACTGATCATGAGGTTATTAATGTTATTTACAACGATGAAATACTCGGTCCGGGAACTAATGACCTTGCGGAAGCATTGTATAAAACACCGTTTATATGCAATTCAGACAAGTACTCTCTTCTCCTTAATCTCAAATACCTCCCTGCTGCACAGAAAACCATGATGCTCAAGGTCTTTAAAATGGAACTGGATGGGCTTGATCAGCTTAATGCAGATGATTCCGGCACTGACCCTTACAAGAGTTTCCGGACTTATGCAACTCAGTATCTTCAGGACCTTTACAGGTTTTTCAAGCTTTCGCCCTATAAAAAGGAATTTGAAGATGTTTTCAGCGGAAAGCTGGATATCTATAATTCTGAATTCTACAGGATGTCATGTAAAGCTATTGAGGCTGAAACAGGTCTGGCAGATTATTTTTTCAGCAAGAATTACTATGATGATGCACTTGGACTCTTCCTCAAACAGGTAAATGTCAGACCGGATGATGCTCAGCTATATGAAAAGATAGGATATTGTTATGAGGAGGCTGGTTCCTGGGATGAGGCCCTCAAGTATTACAGGAGATCGGAACTTGTTGACAGAAAGGTGTGGACGGTTAAGAAAATTGCAAAATGTTTAAGACAGCTTGGAAAAACTGAAGAGGCTCTTGAATACTATCTTCAGGCAGGTGATATGGAACCAGAGAATATACGTACCACAATAATGATTGCTCTCTGCTACATTGATCTGAAACAATTTGATTCCGCACTGCAGTATTATTTCAAGGTTGAATATAAGGAGCCCGGAAATATTAAAATAATGAGGCCCATAGCCTGGTGCTATTTTGCACTTGGCAGGTTTGCTGATTCAGAGAAATATTACGAACGCCTTTCCAGTGAGAAGCTTACAGCACACGATTTTATTAATAAAGGACATCTCGCCCTCTGCCAGGGTAATAAAAAAGAAGCTGTTGAGTATTACAAGCAGAGCATAGTCAGCGGTGAAATTTCGAGGGAAGATTTCATGAGTATTTTTACAGAGGACAGACCATTACTTGTTTCAAATGGAGTAAATCCTGATGATCTTCCGATATTACTTGATTACCTGTTTTTTATTATTCTTTAACGCTTTCCAGGATTACGGTCACTTCCCATTCTTGTTGAATCACCACGGTCATGAAAAGGAGGTCTTCTCTCTCCATCCGGAGGTGGCATCATTCTCCGGTTGTCGCGAAAGTTCACAGAATCGTGCGGATTTCTTCTATTTTCTCTGATCATTTCCATTCTCCTCTGTTCCATTTCCTTAATTCTCGCAAGTTGATCTTTTGAGAGACTTGGTTCAAGCTCCTTCCAGAACTCCTTCATGGTCGAATCCATTTTTTTTCTGAAATCACTTTGAATCTCGCTGTTAATAGCAGCGTATTTGGAAAGCAGTTGTTCTATTGTCTGCTTTTGTTTTTCGTTGGGTTGAATAACTTCATAGAATCCATTCCTGAATCTGTCTTCAGAGAAGAATACTCTTACAGGTTTAAGCCTGTGATATCTTATCTGGGCTGAAGTCAGCATTCCCAGGACAAATCCGATTACCAGAGTAATTAAAATAATAATTATTGGTTTTGCTTTCATTATCAGGATTTTAATTGCCAGTCAGCAGGCATACAATGCTTTCGTCATAATTATTGGTCAAACCCACAAATGAGTTAAAGGATAGTGATCCCTCCTTAAGAAAGATAGATATTAAGAGTATTACTATTGCTGCAACTCCGGTAAGAGCGATCCGGTAAAAAACCGTATTCATTGACCGGATATACTCCACTTTGCGGTTGACATTTAACTCGGCAGCAAAAATTCTATCGAGAACTCTATCGCGAAAACCCTCCCTGAATGAATATCCCACTCCTGCCTCTTCAAGTTTCCTCATAGTATCTTCAGAACTGTAATCCTGAGATAATGAGTTGACCATTAATTCTTTAATTTCAGCCGGTTTCATAACTATAATAATTTATTTAATATAGATCTCAATTGATCCTGCGCACGCGACAGCCTTGAAAGTACTGTCCCGAGCGGCAGATTAAGAATTTCTGCAGTCTCTTTAGTTGAGTATCCTTGCAGCATCCTCATTGTTAATATTATACGAAACTTAGGTTCCATCTTCATTAATGCTTTTCCAACTATTTCCTTTGCATCTTTTCTTTCCTCATGATCCTGATCTGCTACTTCAAATTCATGCATCTCCGAATTTCCCTTTTGCGAGAACATTGAAAAAAACCTTTTTCTTCTTTTGATCTCATTCAGGGTAAGGTTAACGGCGATTTTCTGAATATAGGTCGACAGTTTTGCTTCTCCCCTGAATTCGGACAATGAGTAATATAGCTTTATAAATACCTCCTGTCCAATATCTTCCGAAAACACCGAATCCCCCAACATGCCCTTTATAGTTCGCGCCACCATTCCCTGATAGCGTGTCACAATTTCACCGAAAGCATTTTTATCGCCTTCAATAGATGATTTTACCAGCTCATTCTCATCCGAGCTACTGTATGGTTCTTTGATCATCCGGTAAATAGACAATTAAACAGGTATAAATATTCCGCTTTGTTAATTTTTATTAACAATGTAATTAGAAGATTCTTCAAAAAAAACATTCCAAAGAGCTATCTTATTGATTATTTTTCCGTTACAGCTGCTTCATCAAGCATTTTTACATCCATTTCATTGGTATACTTAATAAGAAAGAGTTTCTGATTTTCAAAACCGCTTCCTGCATTCTTTCTAATAAACTGAAATGAGGTAATCAGTAAGTCAGGATTATGCATATCAGGATCGGAGATAAATTTTTTCCCATGGATAGCCAGGCCGCTCAGGAAGTAATACATTAAATCGTATCCCTCCCATGCAAAACTGCTTTCAGAGGGTTCAGTATAAAAATATTTCCTGTAAGCGGCATTGAAATTTTTAATATCACTCATATTGTAATCAATCCAGTATGGTGTATATATTTCGATCCCAAGATCAAAATAATCTTTCCAGTCTTCGTTGTCAAGTTCTCTCATTACCGGATATCCCATCAACCGGATATCATATTTTTTTGAAAGAGCTTTCAGGTTTGCCACACATTCGCTAATCACAGGCGGATCTTCGGAAGCAATTATCACGAAATTACTTGACTGGCCTGACAAGGCATGTTCCAGCCTGTTTATAGAATCTTCACCGAGGATTGACCGGCTATAAAAAATATGCTCTCTGAACCTTATATTATCAAAAGGAACTTTTGTTGTCAGCTCCCTGAATATCTTATTCTTAAATAAAGTGATATCAGGATTAATATGAGCTGAATCTGAATGGATAAAGACAAAATTGTTGTTGGAGAAACTAATCACTCTTCTTGCTATAGCATCCTGGGCCACCCCGATGGATGGATTTACTTTAAACAGGAAGGGATTATTATCAAGAGGAGCATTATTTATCAAAGGAACAGGTGAAATGATAGGAATTTCAAATTTGTTGGCATAAGAAGCAACCATGGAAAGATTCTTAGAATAAACCGGTCCGATAATGAGATCCATGCCCTTAAGCACACCAGATTCAATGAGCTTTGATACATCAAGCGTATCGCTCTTAATATCAAAAACATGCAGGCTGATATCCAGCCCAAGCGACCTAAGTGTGTCTGCAGCGATCAGGATACCCGCATAAAGCTCAACAAATCCAAGGCTCTCGGGATAGATCCACTCTGCTGGTCTGAAAATGGTCCTTGGAACCGGCTTCCCTCTGACAACACGGGAAGAATCTATTTCTGTTCTTCTGGTATTCTCTTCGAGATAAAGAGGCAACAACAGTGCAACATTAAAAGTTCCTCTTAAATTGCCTACCGAAGTGAAATTGAGGGGTCTTATCGAATGAATAACTGAGTCCTGGCGGACAATAATTACTGTGTCAGCTTTTGGCTTTTCAGGAATTACAGCTTCAGCAACTTTAATTACCGGAATCATTATAGATTCACCGACTCTGGGAAACAACAATCCTCTGTTTTCACGCCTTAACTCTTTAACTGTTATCCCATATTGTGAAGCAATGGAATAAAGATTTTCTCCTTTTACTACTCTGTGTTCAATTATTGTCTTCCCGGGTACCTGGAGTTTCTGATCACTGGTCATAAATTGTCTTCGTGGGATCGCTATTTCAAATCCAACGGGCATCTTATTTATTTCAATCCCACTGTTGCTCTGTAATATCTCATCTTCGGAAACTCCGAATTTTCTGGATAATGCAAAAACTGTTTCACCAGGATTCAATTTATGATAAATATATTTTGACTCGTCCCTGGGAACCCTTGTAGTCTGTTCCTTTTTTTCAGGTCTTGGTTTGCTTTCAACAACAGGGATCCTCAATGCCTGATCAACTTTAACGCCATTTACGGCAGATGGGTTTTCTCCTGTAAGATCTTGTATGGTAATTTCATAAGCCCGGGAAATGGAATAAAGTGTCTCTCCTTTTTTTACAATATGTATATAATATGGTTTACCCGAAATGATCACTTTGGTCTTCGATTTCTCCACTACTACCTGAGAGGTTAGAATTCCGGGTAACAGTAATAAAAATAAAAATGCAACTTTTACAATTTTTCGTGATCTTATCATTATGCTATTATAATCTTATAGTGTTTTAAGAAAATTCCTGCAGTTGTTTTCAATTCTTGATACAATATCAGAAATGTCGGCGCGTAAAAATATATCTCCTGTGATATTTTCATAAAGCTCAATATATCTTTCCGATATTTCATTTACAAATTTATCAGTCATTTCTGGCACTTTTTCCCCTGTTCTCCCCTGGAAATTATTTGCCATGAGCCATTCCCTGACAAACTCCTTCGACAGCTGTTTTTGAGGAAGCCCCTTGTCAAATCTTTCCTGGTATTCTTCAGAATAGAAATACCTCGAGGAATCAGGTGTATTTATTTCATCGATCAGGTATATTCTGCCATCTTTTTTACCAAATTCATATTTCGTATCTACAAGAATCAGACCATGTTGCGCGGCAATCTGCGATCCTCTCAGAAAGACTTCCATCGTATATTTTTCAATCATCCTGTAATCTTCTTCAGATATCAGTCCTCTGCTTATTATCTCATCACGCCTGATATCTTCGTCGTGTCTTCCCTGTTCGGCCTTTGTCGTTGGAGTTATAATGGGAGTATCGAATCGCTGGTGTTCTCTCATGCCATCAGGAATCGGTATCCCGCATATTGATCTTGCGCCCGATTTATATGTTCTCCATGAACTTCCCGTAAGATAAGCTCTTACAATCATCTCAACGGGAAAGGGTTCACATTGATGTCCGAAAGTTACATTCGGATCGGGACTGGCTATTTTCCAGTTTGGCACTATATCAGAAGTGGCATCAAGAAACTTTGAAGCTATCTGATTAAGTACCTGGCCTTTATAAGGAATGCCCTTCGGTAAAACAACATCGAATGCGGATATTCTGTCTGAGACTACCATCAAAAGATATTTGCCATCGATATCATATACATCCCGCACTTTTCCTTTGTAGAGGTTCCTTTGTCCCGGGAATTTGTAATTTGTACTTTGTACAGTTTTGATCATTTTATAAAGGTTCAGGTTACGATTTTTATTATTTATCAATACCATTCTCCTCATTCTCATAGGCCCGTACAATTCTTTTTACAAGTTTATGACGGACGATATCCCTTTCATCAAATTTTATAATCGATATACCTTCAATATTTGACAGAATTCGTATTGCCATCAGAAGACCAGATTCACTCTTTTTAGGAAGATCTATCTGGGTGGTATCTCCTGTCATTATAAATTTTGAACTGACTCCCATCCTAGTAAGAAACATCTTTAACTGGCTGATAGTGGCATTTTGTGCTTCATCGAGAATTACAAATGAGTTCTCGAGTGTTCTTCCCCTCATGAAAGCAAGTGGGGCGATCTGCACAGTGCCATCTTCAATCCAGGTTTCGAGTCTTTTATAAGGGATCATGTCATGCAGGGCATCGTAGAGCGGCTGAAGATATGGATCGAGTTTTTCCTTCATATCACCCGGCAGAAAGCCCAGTCTCTCACCAGCCTCCACAGCAGGACGCGTAAGAACGATTTTCTTTACTTCGCGATTTTTTAAGGCCCTTACAGCCAAAGCTATAGAAGTATATGTCTTTCCGGTACCGGCAGGACCATCTGCAATTATAAGATCATTAGCTGAATAATCCTTTACAAGCTGAAGCTGGTTTACAGTCCTCGCCCTGACTGGTTTTCCGCTTGTTCCAAATACTATTACCTCTTCAAAATGTCCATCGGAAGCGCTTTTCATATGCTCAGGATCAAAGAAATACTTCTCTATATCCTGCTCATCAAGACGATTGTATTTTTTATAGTAATCTATTATTTCATTAAACTTCTCAGCAAAAAATGCGATCTCATCCTCTTCACCCATGCATTTAATCTCATTCCCTCTTGAGACGATCTTGATCTTTGGGAAAAAACTTCGGATTTTATCAAGCAAGGCGTTGTTTGTGCCAAAAAGTACTACCGGATCAATATCCTCAAGAATAATTATTATCTCTGTCATCAAACCTCGTGAAAATTAGGTTTTAGCCTTATGTGATAAACAAAAAATGTTTATTAAATACGGTTTAAAAATTTATTTTCTTTGTGCAATACAAAGTAAGTTTATTTTTCTTTAGAAGATTATCTTTGCCTAAAGTTTTTCCTGATGCCGGTTATCACCCTAACAACAGAATGGAGGCCTGATGATTTCTATTACGGAATCATAAAAGGGAAGCTTTGTACACTTTCGCCCGAAACAACAATAATTGATAATGCCAACAGCATTCCAGTATTCAATCTGTCTCATGCCTCGTTCGTAATCAGGAACACATATAATAATTATCCTAAAGGTTCGGTTCATATTATCTGCGTGCACTCTGAAAGCAGTGAAGAAAAAGATCATCTTATCGTAAAAGCAAAGGATCATTACTTTATTGGCACGGATAACGGTATTTTTAACCTTATTCTCAATTCCGAACCTGATGAGATCATAAAGATTTCTCACAAAGGTTCAAATGATGAGCTGGAACTTTTTGCGAAAGCTGCTGCCGACCTGATTTCAGGTAAAAAACCAAAAGACCTGGGAACAGTAATGAAAGATTTCTCCGAAAAAGTCCCGCTGAGAGCTACTATTGACAAGAATGTTATTACCGGGAGTATAATTTTTATAGATTCCTATGGAAATGCCATTTCCAACATTACTCGCGAGCTCTTTTACAGAGTGTTTGATAACAGACCATATCTTATTCTTATCCAAAGCAACAAGAATTACACAGATCATATAAGCAAGAGATACTGCGATGAACCCGTTGGTGAGCTGCTTACACGTTTTAACTCACTCGATCTGCTGGAGATTTCTATTAATGGAGCTAATGCCTCTGAACTGCTTGGTCTGAGTATTGGTTCAGTGGTACGTGTTGATCTGGCAAATAAGAAATCACCAACAGACAGCTTGTTCTAAATTTAAAAAAATGGACGAAAAAGATAAAAGGCTTGCGGAGTTCACAAAACTTCTTGACATTATCGATGAGCTCAGGGTAAAATGTCCCTGGGATATGAAACAAACAAATGAGAGTCTGCGGAAACTTACAATAGAGGAGACTTACGAGCTGGCTGATGCTATTTTAGCAGGAGATGATAATGCAATAAAGGATGAACTGGGTGATCTGATGCTCCACATTGTCTTCTACTCAAAGATCGGATCAGAGAGAGGCAAATTTGATGTTTCAGATGTACTTGAAAGGATAAACCAGAAACTGGTATACAGGCATCCACATGTATTCGGCAATATATCTGTTTCAGGAGCCTCAGAAGTGGAGGAAAACTGGGAGAAGCTTAAGATAAAGGAAAATACTGATTACAAGCCTGTTTTATCAGGTGTTCCATCATCCCTGCCAGCTATTATTAAAGCGAACCGTATACAGGAAAAAGTAAGAGGCGTAGGATTTGACTGGGAAGAACGGGAACAGATTTGGGATAAGGTGCAGGAAGAACTTAAAGAGCTTCGGGAGGAGATTGAAGGAGGAAATAAAAACAATATAGAATCTGAACTCGGCGATGTTTTCTTTTCATTGATAAATGCTTCAAGACTATACGAAATAGATCCTGAAGCTGCTCTTGAAAAAACAAATAGAAAATTCATTAAGAGATTCAATTATCTCGAAAAAGAGACAATCTCAAAAGGCATCTCGCTTCACGATATGAGCCTCGATGAGATGAATGTGATATGGGAGAAGGCGAAGAAGGAAGATTATCCCCCTGCCTCCTGAGGAACTAGGTAATGAATTCCCCCAGGGAGGGACATAGTAACGAATTCCCCCCTGGTGGGACTAAGTAACGAATTCCCCCCTGGTGGGACTAAGTAACGAATTCCCCCCTGGTGGGACTAAGTAATGAATTCCCCCCTTGAGGGGGGCAGGGGGGTGTAAACATCTCAATATGACCAGAAATAAGATCATTCGATATAACCCCAAATTAAAAACTCTTGCGAGAGAACTGAGAAAAAACAGTACTCTGTCCGAAATGATATTGTGGAATAAAATTAAAGGCAAGAATTTGGGATATCAATTTCACAGACAGGTGCCCATTGATGAATACATTGTGGATTTCTATTGTCATGAATTGTTACTGGCGATTGAAATAGATGGTTCCTCACATGACTATAATTTTGAATATGATGATCAGCGACAAAAGAAGTTAGAATTATTTGGAATTGAAATGGTCAGGTTTCTGGACAAAGACATAAAACATGGTCTGAACGATGTTCTAAGAATACTTGAGAACTGTGTGGAAGAAAGGTCGTCAAAGAAAGAAACAACACCCCCCTGCCCCCCTCAAGGGGGGAATTTGCCAGGCAAGATACTTCAGTAATAGGATTAAAGAATTCCCCTGACCTTAAACTAATTAAATGTGGCTCACTAAAGGGGGGTGAATACCTACAATTTAGCTAGATCAGCGTGGATTTCCCTCCCTTCAGGGGGGGCAGGGGGGGGTTAAAAATATAGCTCAAAAGCTGGTAAATAACCTTCGCAGCTACAAAATCTGGCATTTTATTTAGAGGATTCGGACAAAGTTCAACAACATCAAATCCAATAATATTTTTTCTTTTTGCCACTTCACGGAGAAAATGCATTATCTCAAAGTATTCAGGTCCTCCAGGTTCCGGTGTACCTGTTGACGGAATCAACGAGGGATCGAAAACATCAAGATCGATTGTAATATAGACATTTTTTGAAAGAAGATCTATAGCCTTGGTATAGAGATTTTTATTATAATAAAGTTCATGAGCAAAGAAAATTCTTCCCCTTTCGGCGGATGGCAGTTCCTCGGCTGACATACTCCTTATACCGACCTGAATAACCGGTGCATACTCCCTGGCACGTGCCATTGCACATGCATGGTTAAAGGAAGAACCTTCATACTCCTGCCTGAGATCAGAATGTGCATCAAGCTGAAGAACAGAAAAATCATCAGTTACCTCAGAAAAAGCTCTTATCGCACCTATGCTTATGGTATGGTTTCCTCCAATAATAACTGGAAATTTCTTCTCTGAAAGGAGAAATGAAACTTTGTTTCGCACAGAATTAACAAGAACCTCGGGTGATGATTTTTCTAAAAGAGGCTCCAGTGTAAAAATTCCTTTTTTATGTACTTCGGAGTCCGTTTCGATATCATAGAATTCGAGGTTTAATGAGGCTTCCAAAATTGCATCCGGACCCTTATCTGCTCCTTTCATCCAGGTGCTTGTTTCGTCGTAAGGCACCGGAAGTATAACAATATGGGAATCAGGATAGCTATATACTACCTCATTTCCTCCGAAGTTCATAATAAAACTATAAAGTCTCGAGAATAGGATAAAAATAGCTGGTGAAGCACAGAGCCACCAACACCGTACCGTAAGTCTTAAGGGGTACGAAAGATCTCTTGATGATATTCAATTCACCAAGAAAAAACTTCTCTTCGAATCCGTTTGAGTATAATTCGTTAATACTTGAACGGAGCAATCTTTCAAGCTCCTCTTCCGTGTAATTGCCGTTATGTTCGGCAACCAGACCACCGTATCTCTGGCCATTATTTCTATCAGTAAGCCAGCTGAATACAATACCGGCTGAGACTCTTTCCCCTCTGCCTCCATTGGAAACAGCCATAATTGATTCCATTACCTCACCATGTGTCATAGACGAAGGTCTTGGAATTTCCCTGGCAATACCCGGGAGGATTGAAGAATAAGTCATGATATTAGCCATTTCGATACCGGCATCTTTTAATGCCAGGTGGTAGGATCCTGCATGAATTGTGATGTCACTCTCACCGATCCCTGTTGTAACAAAGTAGTCTTTGGGGATACGGTTTCCGACAATGAAACCTTTTTGGGACAAATTAATACCCTTAATTGAAGTTCCGGGGTGTAACTCTCTCAAAATATAATTCTGCATCTACGTCATAAATTACTATTGGCTGTTAATACTATTTTTATTTAGGGATGCAAATATATACCAATATTAATATTTTTTTATATGTATTCCGGAAAAAAAAATATTTTTTTGAATTTTTTTTCAAAATGTCCGTTTAATTACTTGCTCTTTGGTCTTCCCTTGCTTATTGTAGAGGCAGATTTGGCTCCGGGTTTACCGGCAGATTTGGCTTTTGGCTTGGGTGAAGCTTTTGCCTTCGTTGTACCTCCCTTTTTTGCTCCTGACGTAGGCTCCTTTTCCACGGTCTTTTCGGCCTCCGGCTCGTCCTTAAGAAGCAACCCGAGTTTTTGAAGGATATTGTACCACACAACAACCTTTTTCATATCTGACACATAGACTTTGTCTTTGTCATATTCAGGTATCAGATCTCCAAACCAGGTTTTCAGTTTGACAGTATCAGATTTAGAATCTATGGTGGGTCCACCATTCTCTTTCTCAAAGATTATATCAAAAACCTTACCGAGCGGAAGATCTTCCTTCTCCGTAAATATTGAAATATCTTCGAGTGAACTAACTTTCGCTGAGCCAAAGGCTGTTTTTCTCTTCTTTGTCTCGAGTTGTTCTACAATAATTGCATTTCGTCCCTGGGCAACAAATCTGAAAAGCCCGGGTTCTCCGGAAATTGATAAAATATCTTTAAGATTCATTTAGTATAGGTTTTACCTGTAAAGTTAACTCTTGCAAAGGAAACTCAATCAAATCTTGTTCATTTTTATCAGATGATATTACGTTCCTTTTTAATTTTTTCGTATGCCTCATTCACATTTTTAAATTTTTCCTCGGCTATCTTCCTAAAATTTTCTCCCAGATGGCTTACTTTGTCGGGATGATATTTCAGAGCCATTTTTCTGTATGCCTTCTTTATTTCCTCATCCGTTGCAGATGCATTGATTTCCAGAATTTTATAAGCAGAATCTGTTTCCGGTACGAACATATTTTTTATTGAAAGATAATCGGAAGTTGACACTCCAAGATAGCCTGAAATAGTTTCGATAATCTTCAATTCAGAAGGATGAAAAGTGGCATCTGCACCTGCCACTGCGAATAAAAGATGCACCAGTTGCAACCTGGAAGCGTGGTCCATATTCGTCCGTATCTGCAAACATACATCCCTGACCGGGATATCCTGTTTCAACAGATCTCTGAGCATCACGAGTGCTTCTTTGGCACTTTCCTGGCCAAACTGCCTGACAAAGAATTGCTTTACATAATCAAGCTCTGATTTTACGATCTTGCCATCGGCTTTCATCACCGCAGCAATCAGTACAAGCAGACTCATTGCGAAGGCTCCCGGCGTTGTTGCTCTGTTACTGGCCGGTGAAGATTGATCTATGGCACTATCGACTAATGAGCCTAGCATAAAGCCGACCAGAGCTCCAATGGGGCCTGCACCAATTATAAAACCAAGGCCGCCTCCGATCCATTTTCCAAAACTTCCCATTCCTATTCAGTGGATTTTGTTAATAGTATATCCTCATGGATCTTAAGTATCTCAGGTATAATCATTTCATGTTCAGAATTATAAATTACATAGTCCGACAGTCTGATCTTTTCCTCATCATCAATCTGGTTATTTATCCTTTCAAGTACCTGGTCTCTCGTCAATTTACTTCTGCTGACAACCCTTTCTATTCTCTCTTCAACAGGAGCAACCACGCTTATTATCTTGTCTACGAGTTCTGTTGCTCTGCTTTCAAACAGTATGGCAGCGTCCATAATTACATATTCGCTGGAAACAGATTCTACCCACAAATTAAAACTTTCGAATACAACAGGATGTACTAAACGGTTGATCTCTTTGAGCAGTTTACTATTTTTGAAAATAATTGCGGCAAGTTCCGCCCTGTCCAAAGAACCAGAAGAATAGACATCTTTGCCAACGATTGTCTTAACCATCTCAATTACCTCATGGTCAGTATTCATAATTTTTCTTGCTTCATCATCTGCTGAAAAAACGGGTATTCCAAGGACATTAAAAATCCTGCATACAGTTGTTTTACCGCTTCCAATTCCACCTGTTACTCCAATTTTCATTTCCAGCTGTTTTTTGATATTGTTTATTCAGTTCTACCTCTTAACGGGAACATTTTCAACAATACTAAATGTCAGATAAATGGTATCGGGTTTAACTGATATTAACTGAAATCCGCTTCCTATCTGTTTTCTGAAATTTGATACAAGACTGGCGGAAAGAAGATAATAAGTCGTCGGATCAGTATCGGGTATTCTCCTGTAAGAGACTTTAGACAGATCAACGATCAGAGAAGATTTATCAATCCCTATTTTGTGCTTGAGCAATGAATATCCCTGGCCTCTGACCTCCAGAAATAATTTCAAAGGAAGATCACCAGAGATTATCTTTCCTTTAGGAGGATTAACGAATCTGACAGAGTATCTTATGTCGGTATCGATCTCTTTTCCAAGGGAATTAAGATACCAGAAAATAAAAGCCAGAAAAAGGAAGAAAGCAAATATTACTACATTTTTGTTGAGAAGACTTACTTCTTTTTTCGTAAGATTTTTAAACCATATGCGATTATTACTTTCCACCGGGTTTTATAAACAGAATTTATTTCTGTTCAATATCCGTCGGATCCTTAATCAATGCGCTTTTATCAACTTTCAGTTTAAAATCACCACCTACTTCCAACATAACATAGTTATCCTTAATTTCATTAATCCTGCCATAAATTCCACCTGTGGTAATCACTTTGTCTCCTTTTTGCAGCGAGGTTCTGAAATTGTTCATCTCCTTCTGCTTCTTCATTTGTGGTCTGATCATAAAGAAATAGAATACAACAAATACCAGGATCAATGGGAGGAATGTAAGAAGAGGATTACTTTGACCTGCACCACCGGCAGCAGGCTGTCCCATCAAAAACAAATAAACAAAATTGGCCATTTTACAAATTTTAATTATTAGTACTAGTTATTACTTCACATGATATTCTCAATAAAACTGTCGACTTTGATGCGTTAGATCTGACTGTTATGGTTTTAGACTGTTTTCCTGTCTTACCTGAAGAATCAAACACAACTTCCAGTGTTCCTGTTGCACCCGGGTCAATTGGTTTTGTGTCATATTTTGGCACAGTACAACCGCAGCTGGTAGAGACTGATAAAATCACGAGGGGTCCTTTCCCTTTGTTCTCAAAAGTAAATATAGATGCAACCTTTTCACCTTCAACTACCTTGCCTAAATCGTGTTCATATTCAGTGAAAACGATTGCTGCTGTGTCGGTAGTGGAGATCTGTCCGGAAGATAACTTGCCACGACCCGAATTTGAATTGCATGAAAAAACAAAAAGAGCCGAAAGTGCTGCGAACACAAGAAAAAATATCTTAAATGATCCCTTCATATCCGGATTATTCAATATTAATCTTCAGACATAGCTGAATCCCCAACAAGGCCTCTTCCTAGTTTTTTGAACATTTTGTTATCTCTCATTTCTTTTACAACCTTATCGAGAATTCCGTTGACAAAGGTACTGCTTTTTGATGTACAGTAATACTTTGCAATCTCAATATACTCATTAAGAGTAACTTTTACAGGTATCTCGGGGAATTCTAATATTTCTGTTATTGCCAGTTTCATTACCAGAATATCCATTAATGCAATCCGTTCAACTTCCCAGTTCGTAGTATTTCGGTCGATCAGTTCAGAACACTCCTCACTTCTTAGAACCGTCTTCCGGAAAAGAATTTTTGCGTACTCACGATCTTCATCATTCTTATAAAGTGGCATAAGGGAATTTTTATTACTGGCAGCTTTGAATTTTTTCAGGGTTTTTTCGACCATTGCAGAGACATATTCCATATCGTCGTTCCAGTAAATGCTTAGTTCTTCAAAACTTGCCAGAAGTGCATCGGACAATGCAAAGTGTTCAGTCACCAGTTTGATAATAAACTTCTTATCAGATGAATATGATTTTTCTTCCGACTTCATGTACTCAATGAAAGGTTCCCATAAAACCGTACTGTTGTACATTGCTCTTGGAATGTCGGAGTTATTTGCCCATGAGAGTTTGTGTTCTGAAATATATTTTTGAAGATCAGAATTATCTCTGATTTGAGTTACTACTTCATTTTCGATAAATCTTCTGTTAGGATTAAGGTCTTCTGAAGAAGGCATTTTTTTTTGGAGGGCCATATCGATTTTCCCGGCTGCAATATCGGCTATCTCAAGAATCAATAAAAGAATATAGTGATAGAGATCGTAAGTTTTACTTATACTGAACATCAGTTCTGCCTCTGCTTTTGGAAGGTCATTATCCTCTCTACGGTTGAAAGCGTAAAGAACCATTAATGCTTTGATCCGAAGTAATCTTCTGCTTATCATTCTAAAGAACCTCAATTTTAACGCTGCAAAAATACTCTTTTTCCCTTTCTGTCAAAGCAACTTGGCAAAATATAAAGACAATTTATTCTTCATGTTTTGATTTGATAAAATAATTATTACATTTGACCATACAAACAGTATCTAACGTTAATTAGCAGATATGGAAGATGAAGCCGGCATTAAAGAAGTCGCAGCAGAGAAGGAAGAAAAGATTATCAAAGAGGAGATTTTCACCAAAATAGTCCGTGCAGGTAAAAGAACCTATTTCTTCGATGTAAAAGCTACCAGGAAAGACGATTATTATCTTACTATAACTGAAAGTAAGAAAAGACTAGGTAAGGAAGGGAAGATTTTCTATGAGAAACACAAGATCTTTTTATACAAAGAGGATTTTGGCAAATTTTCCGAGGGGCTTAAAGGTGCAATCGAATATATTGATAACGGAAAAGATTCTTTGATCCAGTCAGCACCGGTATCTGATACCGCGCAAATACCAGAAAAGCCTGAATTTACCACCGGGGAATTCACCAACGTCGATTTCGACGATCTTGGTAAAAGGTAATAAATGACCGATATCGTACTTCTTGTTTTTGGAATTATCGCTATTATCCTTGGTATTATAGGATGTCTTGTTCCCGTTCTGCCTGGTCCGCCCTTAAGTTTTGCAGGTTTGTTATCGCTCCACTTCTCAAGATTTAGTCATGTACATAATTCTCCTGCCGGTCTGGAACAGATTACACCAACTACCTTGATTATTTTTGGCTCAGTGGCAATTATCGTTTCAATTCTCGACTACCTTGTACCTGTGTGGGGGACTAAGAAATTCGGCGGATCAAAATATGGTACAAGAGGAGCAACTGTAGGATTGATCATAGGATTATTTCTAGGTCCTGTCGGAATTATAATTGGACCTTTAATCGGCGCTTTTGTTGGTGAGATGATATTCAGAGATGATGTAAACTATGCCTTAAAGGCAGGCTTCGGTAGTCTGGTAGGTTTTCTTACCGGCATAGGATTAAAACTGGCAGCGTCGCTGATAATGACATTCTATTTCTTTAGAACACTTATTGGATAAACTTTTACACCCCCCTACCCCATAGCCGTCAACCTAAGGATCAGGAATCTGGAAAATAGGGAGGGATTTTAGCCGGAAACTGAATATAAAGTTCAGAAATTAAGTCTTTTACATTTCCCCTCCTTTTGAAGGAGGGGTGGCCGCAACAGGCATATGATTCATTTATTGAAAAGACTTTCTTTGCGGTCGGGGTGGTTGATTATATTCTCAGGTCTATTCTATTTTGTTATTAAAAGCTTTCCTTATCTCACTCTTCAAATATTCAGGTTCCTGGAATACAATTCTGTTTTCAAATCTAATTACAGTGAATCCCAAAGTCCTCATATGTTTATCCCTGTTTTTATCTTCTTCTATTTTATGATATTCACCGTGGGGATCGCCGTCAAGCATTAATAAGTTTTTCATGAGGACAACAAAAGTCAACAATGTAACTTCCGATACTGTATTGTCTTCTGAATTTTCTTCCATCAAGTTTTTTTGATTTTAACATCTCCCATAATGCTGCTTCAGCTGAAGTGGATCTGTTCCTGAGAGATGCTCTGAAAGACTAAGGACCTTTCTGTTGAAGAGGTTTTTGTTATTCATAGATATAAAGGTGACAAGAAAGAAATCAACCACCCCGGCCGGGGAGAAAAATCTTGTAAATACCAGATAATCAATACTCCCGGCCACCCCTCCTTGAAAAGGAGGGGAAACTATTTATACTTTGCTTCTCTTAGGTTGACGGCTATGCCCCCTACCCCCCTCAAGGGGGGAATTTGTTCTTACTACTATTGCCTTTTTACTTTAGTCATTTTATCTTTTTCATTCACCAAGTGTCGCCACCATTACCGCCTTTATGGTATGAAGTCTGTTTTCTGCCTCATCAAAGACAACCGATCTTTCTGATTCGAAGACATCTTCTGTAACCTCCATGCCATCGAGACCAAACTTCTTAAAGATCTCCTCCCCGACTTTGGTTGCTCTGTTATGAAAGGCGGGAAGGCAATGCAGAAACTTCACGTTGGGATTTCCCGTTTTTAAGATAACTTCCCTGTTGATCTGAAATGGTTTAAGTAAACGGATACGCTCTTCCCATACCGAATCTGGTTCACCCATTGAAACCCATACATCGGTATAAAGAAAATCGACACCTTTAACAGCTTCTTCAACATTCTCTGTAATAGTAATTTTAGCACCTGTATCTTTTGCAATTTCACGGCATTTGGCCACAAGTTCATCCGCAGGCTGACAGGCTTTAGGTGCGGCAGCCCTGAAGTCCATTCCCATCTTTGAAGCCCCTACCATAAGTGAGTTACCCATATTATTCCTGGCGTCTCCGAGATAACAGAAACTAATCTTGCTCAAAGGTTTATCACTGTGTTCGAGCATGGTCATAAAATCAGCAAGGATCTGTGTCGGATGAAATTCATTGGTCAGACCATTCCACACCGGAACACCAGCATACTTTCCAAGCTCCTCGACTATCTCCTGTCCATAACCCCGGTACTCAATTCCATCATACATACGTCCAAGAACACGGGCCGTATCTTTCATCGATTCCTTCTGTCCAATCTGAGAACCGCTTGGCCCAAGATAGGTAACATGAGCACCCTGATCGAGTGCTGCAACTTCAAATGCACATCTTGTTCTGGTAGATGATTTTTCAAAGATCAGTGCAATATTTTTTCCTTTGAGTTTTTGCTTTTCAGTTGATGACTGTTTTGCTTTCTTAAGCTCTGATGAAAGATCCAGAAGGTATTTTATCTCCCCGGGAGTGAAATCGAGAAGCTTCAGAAAATTGCGGTTTTTAAGATTTATAGCCATGATTAACTAATTAGATGATTGAATCACAAATATAGAAAAGAAAGTTGCAGGTTACAAGTTGCAGGGTGCAGGGTGCATGGGTGCAGGGTGCCAGGGTGCAGGGTGCAGGGTGCAGGGTGCAGGGTCAGTTACCTTGCAACCTGGAACCTGGAACCTGGAACCTGCAACCTGCAACTAGATCTTATCTTCATATTCCATCGTAATCTTCGAACCATACTTCTTATCTGCCAGTTTAAACGCTTCGGTAATGATACTTTTCTTTCCGCCGTTTTTAACGAAATTAAGGCATGCCTGGATTTTAGGAGCCATACTGCCTTTAGCAAACTGTCCTTCGTTGAGATATTTCAGTGCATCTGCGTAATTCAGGAACTCTTTGATCTGCTGGTTTGGTTTTTTATAATTTATATAAATATAGGGTACATCGGTAAGAATATAAAACTCATCTGCCCCGATCAGTGTGGCCAGAAGTGATGAAGCCAGATCTTTATCGACTACGGCTTCAGTTGTTCTGACATCATAATTGTCATCATAATATACAGGAACTCCCCCACCGCCAGCCGCAATAACTATATTCCCTGCTTTTGTCAGGTCGCGGATTATTGTCTCATTCATAATGCCTGTTGGAAGTGGAGATGGCACAACCCTCCTGAATCCACCTTCTGTCTTGATCTCCTCCTTAAAGATCCATCCCTTTTTTGCTGTGAGCTCTTCAGCCTCCTTTATATTGTAAATCTTACCTATTCTCTTCTGAGGATCACCGAATGCCTGATCATCTTTATCCACAAGAACCTGAGTGACAATACAAACAACATTCTTCACTATATTATGTTTATTGAGAACATTTCTCAACATTCTCTCAATCATATAACCAATTCCTCCCTGTGAATCAGCAACACAAATATCTATTGGCATCTGAGCAATACCGTACATCTGTTCACCGGCATCATTCCTCATAAGAATATTTCCAACCTGAGGTCCGTTCCCGTGAGTGATAACAAGGTCATAGCCCTGCCTTATAAGAAAGACCAGGTTTTCGAGCGTTTCCGTGGTGTTTTTCTCCTGCTCCTCGATAGTACCAGCCTGATTATCCCTCAGCAAAGCATTTCCGCCGAGAGCAATAACAGCAAGTCTCTTATTCATATTTTAAGTATATAATGTTGAATTCGAATGCATCTTAAGAATTCAAAAATATGATTAAATGCACATTTTATCAATTATAGTCATAAATATCTAACTGGCTGATTTCAATTAAAAAATTTTATTACTTTTGGATGGTTCAAATACACCAATGTAAGTGAGATTCCGTATTTTACTGCTTATTGCAGGGTTTATAATTACAATAAGCTACTCCTGTAGGGAAAAAGGGGGTAAATATATCAGTGAGGGTGAAATTCATTATAGTATAGAATATACAGGATATTCAAACTCGATCCCGAAAGAACTTCTGCCAAAGAACCTGGTGGTATCCTTCAAAGACGACAAGATCCTTTTTGAAATAGTGGCTCCGATAGGTAACTCAGGAATTGTAAATCTGGTTAATCCCCAGTTGAATCTTTGTGACACCTATATCAGTTTCTTTGGGGCAAGACATATGTATGCCTCAAAACCAGGAGAGCTTCACCCCGGATTTGCGGCCATGACGGGTATGGAGCTTCGTAAAACAAATAAAACGGCAGTGATATGCGGATATGATTGCAATAATGCTGAAATTACTTTCCCGTCAGACAGGAATAAGAAATTTCAGATATGGTATACAAATGAAATAAAAGTAAAGGACTCAAACAGCTCAACTCCATTTCATGAAATAAATGGTGTGCTCATGAGTTTTTTCTTTTTTATGGGCAGAGCAGAAATGCGATTCGAAGCTGAGGCAGTTTACAAAAAGGATGTACCCGATAAGCTTTTTGAAAGACGTCCGAAATTCAGACCTGTTTCAAAAGAGAACATGGAAAATCTTATTGCTGACATGATTAATTTTTAGGCCTTCATTCAACAATTTCTTCATCAAAAAATCGTTACCTTTGGATTGTTTTTGAAATAATAATGAAGAAAGCCAAGGAAGAGACTAAAAAGAAAAACAGCCCTGGAACTGGAAAATCCAAATCTTTTTTTACTGATGAAAGGATTAAATTTACAGGTGGTATTCTTATCACAGGCTTCGCTGTGTATCTGCTATTTGCATTCATCTCATATCTGATTTACTGGAAATCGGATCAGAGTCAGATTAATATGGATATTTTAAATCCTGCAGTTCATGCAAAAAACTGGTTGGGTAAAAGCGGAGCATGGTTTGGAGATTTAATGGTACGTAACGGATTCGGGATCGGAGCTTTCTTTATGCCCCTGATTATAGGTTCTATCGGACTATATATGCTTAATTTCCCAAAAATCCGAATCTGGAAACTGATAGCTATTTTCACCTTTGCCACAATAATTTCTTCATTAATACTGGGTTTTATTTCAGGGGAAAAACATCTCTATCTTGGAGTTGGAATGGGAGGTGCACAGGGATATGAGGCAAATAAATGGCTTACTGCCTTTATGGGAAAACTGGGAACTGGTATCCTTTTAACTTTTGTAACTGTATCATATCTCGTCTATGCTCTGAATGTAAGTCCCTCCGCTTTTGTAATAAAACTGCCTTCATTTATCAAAGGGGCAAAAAAATCTGAAGAAGAATTCACTGCTGCCTTTGACGAAAATCCTCTGTCAGCAGATATGGCTGAAGATAATGTTTCTGAGGAAGATGAATCTTCAGTTTCTGATGAGGCCTTTAAGATCATAAACAAGACCAGGGATCCGGTAAATATCTATACTGAAGATATTTCAACGGCCGGATCAGGCGGAACAATAATCAGGGATTTTGAGGTTGAAGAACATCAGGGTGAAACAGACCACGGTGAAATACCTCTTAACATTACAAAGGCTGAAGCAACTGACCTCATGTCAGAACAGGAGGTTGAAGAAATTATGGAGAACTACGATCCGAGGCTTGAGCTTTCGAGATATAAATTTCCACCGGTTTCCATTCTTAAAGAACACAAGAGTACCAGTTCCTTCGACAATGCAGAAGTAATTGAGAATAAGGAAAATATTATCAAGACCCTTGGAGATCATAAGATACCTATCAAGCATATCTCAGCCACAGTCGGTCCTACCGTTACACTGTATGAAATTGTCCCGGAGCGGGGAGTCAGACTAGCCAAAATTAAGTCGCTTGAAAATGATATCGCACTCAACCTTTCGGCACTGGGAATAAGAATAATAGCTCCCATACCCGGAAGAGGAACCGTGGGTATTGAAGTGCCTAACAAGAAACCTGAGATTGTCTCAATGCGTTCACTGATTACATCAAAGGCATTCCAGGAGACAAAATTCGATCTCGCTCTTGCTCTGGGAAGAACAATAACAAACGATGCTTATATAGTAGATCTGACCAAAATGCCTCATCTCCTGGTAGCAGGAGCTACCGGTCAGGGAAAATCAGTAGGAATAAATGCAATAATCACTTCAATCCTCTATAAAAAACATCCTTCAGAGATAAAGTTTGTACTTATTGACCCAAAAAGAGTTGAACTTCCGTTATACACAAAGATCGAGCGCCATTTTCTTGCCAAATTGCCCGATGAAGAAGATGCAATAATTACTGATACTCAAAAGGTAATCAAAACTCTCAATTCTCTGTGCATTGAAATGGATGACAGACTTGAACTTCTAAAAGCTGCCCAGTCAAGGCATATTAAAGAGTATAACGAAAAGTTCACTTCGCGCAAGCTCAATCCTGAAAAGGGACACAGATACATGCCATACATTGTCCTCATAATCGATGAGTTTGCAGACCTGATAATGACAGCAGGGCGCGAAATTGAAGGACCAATAGGAAGATTAGCCCAGCTTGCGAGAGCTATCGGAATCCACCTTATCATTTCAACGCAGCGGCCGTCTGCTAACATTATTACCGGATTTATCAAGGCAAACTTCCCTACACGAATCGCATTCAGAGTATTTTCCTCAATTGACTCAAGGACAATTCTCGACGCTACCGGTGCCGACAGGCTCGTGGGCCGTGGCGATATGCTTGTGTCATCAGGAGCTGAGCCAGTGAGGGTACAGTGTGCCTTTATTGACACACCGGAAATTGAGGAGCTTACAGAATTTATTGGCTCGCAGCAAGGCTACACCGATGCTATGCACCTTCCGGAATATATTGATGACAGTGAGGCAGGAGTGCAGGATATTGATCTGAAGAAAAGAGATAATATGTTCGATGAAGCTGCGAGACTTGTGGTAACTCATCAACAAGGATCTACCTCACTTATACAGAGAAAACTGGCTATTGGCTATAACAGGGCCGGCAGAATAATTGATCAGCTGGAGGCTGCAAAGATCGTTGGTCCGTTCGAAGGAAGCAAAGCTCGTGATGTTCTGATTACCGATTTGATATCTTTGGAACAGATTTTGAAACGGCTAGAGTAAACATTATCAATGAAACAAATATCATCACTGCTCCTCCTGTCTGCACTGACAATCGGTCTATACGGGCAAAGTGACCCGCAGGCGCTAAAAATTCTTGACAAGTTTTCCGCTAATGCATTGGCATCGCCCTCTGTTTCAATGAATTTCCGTCTTATTACAATAAACCAGATGGAAAAGATAAACGACACCGTCAATGGTTCCATTATCATGTCTAAAGACCAGTACAGGTTGGAGTTGCCCGATAATATTACCTGGTTCAACGGATCTGCCACATGGAATTATCTCAAAGCTGAAAAAGAGGTCACAATAACAAAACCCGATAAAAAAGATGATTCATTTCTGAGCCGGCCGTCTGCCCTGTTCTCTCTCTACAGGAAAGGGTACAAAACCAGGTTTATAGAAGAAAATGCAACCTCTTCCGTAGTGGATCTTTACCCGGAAGATTTAAAAAGCGATCTTGTAAGAATACGGCTTGCAATAGGGAAAACCGGATATAACCTGGTGGGTGCAGAATACAGGAAAAAAGATGGACTGGTAATATATCTTGTTGTCAGAGAGTATGATCTGAAAACCAGGCCTGATCCTTCAGTCTTTGTTTTCAATCCGAATAATTACAAAGGGGTTGAGGTAATTGATATGCGGTGACTAAATTTTTATCATTTAGGGAAGCAGGATTAAATATTTATTCCCCCTTCAAAGGGGGTCAGGGGGATGTAAAAATCTAACTTTATACAACAACCATTGTAATATTTTTAAATACCTGACCAGAATATAAAGATTTTTAACTTAAAAATAGTTTATGGATAATGCATTAAAATGTAATATCATTTTCATATGAAAGTTTATGGGGTTTAATTTCATGGAATTAAAAGCAAAGAAGAGAGTGGTTGGGAAGTAAGAATCAACATCCCCCTATCCCCCTTCAAAGGGGGAATCTGTTTTGCCTAATTTATTAATCTCCAAACTTTTAAATATACTTTTATGTAATTAACTTATAGTCAAAATAGATTAAATTAAAATCACGCATATGGAGTATTTTGTCTGTGAAAACGTATTTGTTCCACTCCGTTCCGGCCCAACTCATAAGTCGGAGATGCTAAGCCAGATCCTTTTTGGAGAGAAGTATACCATAATAGATCAAGCCGTAAAATGGGTGAAGGTTGAATTGTTATTTGACAATTATAAGGGATGGATTGACCTTGATCATCTGCAGCAATCTGAGTCCGATGACGCCACTCAGGGTAATGTTCTGACAAAAGCGCTGCTCTGTTATAAACCTGATAAAACTAAGCTTGTTCTCGAACCAGGGTGTGAAATCTATAAACCCGATTTTAAGCATAAAACATTTCTTGCCGGGAGCGACAGCTTTACCACCTCCGGGGACTTTGATGATACTTTTATTAAAACTACTGATTCACTGACAGATACTGCTCTCAGGTTTATTAACAGTCCATACATCTGGGGAGGAAGGATACCATCCGGAATTGATTGCTCCGGGTTGACCCAGCTCGTTTATAAGATCCATGGCATTAAAATACCGCGCGACAGCAGGCAGCAGTCAGAAGTGGGCGAGACAGTTAACTTTATTACTGATACTAAGCCCGGTGATCTTGTTTTTTTTGATAACGAAAGAGGTATCATAACCCATGTGGGGATGATCTTTTCCGCAGGCCTGGTAATACATGCATCTGGACGAGTAAGGATAGATGCCATCGATCACCAGGGGATTTTTAAGCAGGAGATCGGGGGGTACTCACATCATCTTAGGCTAATAAAAAGAGTCAGCTAAAGAACAAGCAGGTGCAAACAAAAAAGGCCACCCTTTCAGAGGCAGCCTTTTTATATCAAAAACCTTTAGTTATTCATTTGGTTTCATATCCTTATTCAGGCTAAGTTCATTTGCAGGGATGGGCCACATATATCCAACGCTGCTTGAAGGAATTGAAGCAACAGCACCCATATTTCCACCATCTTTTCCAGGGATGTCCAGCCCCAGTCTCATAATGTCTAAGGAGCGCAGACCTTCGCCAAGAAATTCAAAATTTCTTTCCTGAAGAATAGCTGTATAGAAACTTGCAGCAGTGGGGAAACTTGCAAGAGTATAAGCGCCGGTTGGGTATGATCGTGTTCTTACTGAATTTAAAAGATCAACAGCACCCTGGGTAACAGCTCCTCCCTGACGTACCAGAGCTTCCGAACGGCTTAATAACACTTCTGCATACCTGAGAACAGGCGGATAGTCAGTAAGAGTGGTAAAATCAGTCCATTTAGAAAGGAAGTATAGACCTCCGGAAAGAATAAGACTGGTTTTCCTTACATCGGTTGCTGCCATAGCGACATAAACCGGGCTTGTTGCCACCAGGTAGTAAGATTCTGATGATGGGGGGCTAAAGTAATGTGCCATACCATTTTGTGTTCCGGGACCGTTTGTGGTTGTCATAGGCATCGAGAAGATAGATTCCTTGGATGTATACGGCGGTGCCCATATCGCAGTATATGATGGGTTAAGAGCATTGGCAACCCCGGTTGTAGCTGTAAAAGGAGCAGCTGCGGAAACAATTTTAGCGGATTCCGAAACAACACTTGCCCAGTCACCTTTTGCAAGGTATACCCTGGTTTTAAGAGCGATAATAGTATTCCTATGAATTCTTGTAGTGTTCAGGAGATCCTGAGTTGCCCCGTAAGTAGTAATAGCCAGAGGTTCGGCGGCGTTCAGATCAGCAATGATCTGTGTAAACACTTCATCTACTGTACTTCTTGCAAGGTCATTCCCTGCTGATGATTTTTCAGCTTTCAGTCTGAGAGGAACACCAGGACCTGCGCCAGCGTTCAGGACATATGGTTTGCAATACAGCCGGAGCAGATCGAGATAGCACATAGCACGAAGAGCAAGTGCCTCGCTGTTGAACTGGTCGTATTCAGCCTGGGTTATCTTGTTAGCAAGTTTACCTCCAGTCCACGCTGTCTTTAAACCATCTATAAATACGTTTATAACATTAACTGCTGCATAAATTGCACCCCAGCAGTTTTGAACTTCGTTATTGGAGCTAACCTCTGTATGGTTCCATGTTGCAAAATTTGTAACAAGGTTGGAGCTCTTAGGTATGAAATTATCACCTCTCAGATCTCCATAGACCTGGAATCTTCCACCCAGATATGCACCACTTTTGACGGCCCTGTACATTCCATTTACCTGGGCAACCACCCGGTCCTTCGTATCAAACACCGAAAGATCGGAAAGTGAAGTCTGAGGTACCGGATCGAGGTACTTTTTAGAGCACCCGATAGTCAGTAGCAGAATTAATGCTACCGATATTTTAAATATATTTCTCATAATCATTTCTTGTTAATTAATTAAAAATTAATACTTATGCCCATAGTATATGTTCTTGCCTGAGGGGCAGAGTTTCGGTCAATACCTGGAGTGAGGTTACTGTTACCGTTTGTTGATACTTCCGGGTCAGATCCTGTATACTTTGTAAATACCCACAGATTAAATACCTGGGCATAAAGTCTGATGTTTTGAATATTGGTTATTGCCGGCAGTTTCTTGAAAGTATATCCCAATGAAATGTTCCTGACCTTAACATAACCACCCTTTTCAATATTTTCAGAAATCGGGAATGAAGATCCATTGGATATGTTATCATTCATAACAGGTTTGGGGATATTGGTAATATCACCCGGATTCTTCCATGCTGTCTGATATACCTCAATTGAGTTATTCCACCATCTCTGGTCCCTGAGACCTGATTTTGAACCATTATATATATCGAATCCAAAGGCGTAAGTAAGATTAAGTGCAAAATCAATGTTATGGAAAGTCAGATTATTATCGAAACCTCCATAGTATTTGGGTAGTGGTGATCCCATTACTTTAGCATCAGCAGCTGTCGTAATAGCAGACGCAACTCCTGAACCATCACGATATTGCCACCTTGTTGCGGTAGAGTTTTCAAAATAGAACAGTACCTCTTTACCATCCTTATTTACAAATACTCTTCTGCCTGTCAGCGGGTCAACACCACGAGTCTCAACCGCAAGAATATTTCCCACCGGTTTACCTACAACTGTCTTGCTTGTTGTTTCAAGTCCGCCAGTTACTCCAAGGAGTTCAGTAACACCGGGGGCCAATGCAGTTACCTCATTTTTTGTAGTGGTGAAGTTCAGGGTGGTTGTCCATGTGAAATCAGGTTTCGAAATGTTGTATGTTGTCAATGAAACCTCTACACCAGTATTGAACAATGATCCGACGTTTGCTGAGATTGAGTTCCCCGGGATCCCTTTTGATGGTGACTGAGGTACACCTAGCACAAGACCATTAACATTGTTATAGTAATAACTGAATTCTGTCTGAATCCTGTCTTTAAAGAGGCTGAAGCTCAGACCGGCATCATATTTGTCGCTGGTCTCCCATTTTAAGTCTGCATTTCCTGCCTGGTTAAAGGCAAGAGTAGGTACAGCCCCATAAACACCTGATCCATATAGGAATAATGAGCTGAAATCACCAACTGCACTCATATTTCCAACGCGGCCATAACTTCCTTTCAGCCTTATATCTGAGAAAACTGAACCGATTGAATTAGCGATAAATTTCTCATTTGATAGATTCCACATAACTGATGCGCCCCAGAAAGTACCATATTTTTTCCCTTTAGCAAGTCCGGAAAATCCATCACGACGTATGCTACCCTCGATAAAATACTTTTTATCGAAGTTAAAGCTGGCACGACCAAAATATGATAAAAAATAGTTCTCACCAATACCACCGCCTCCCATGGCGGCAGTTACCCATGCACCCTGGTAAGAAGTGAAGAACGGGTCGGATACATTGGTTTTATCTCCTCCCCACCAGCTGTCATAGGAGCGTTGTTCCTCTGTACCAGCGAGTAAACCGACATTAAACTTCTCGGCAAATGTTTTAGTAAAGTTAGCTGTATTCGACCAGGTCCATCTGCGGAATTTCTCATTTGAGGCTCCCGTAGCACCATTTGATCCGTAGCCATCACCGGTAACCGGAGACTGGAAATAGTTCTGCTCGGAAGTCAGGTTGTCCATACCAAATTGCGTTTTGAGTTCCAAACCTTTAAATGGTATGAGAGAGCCATATACAGTAGTCAGAAGACGGTCGGTCTCAGTGGAGAATTTATTCAGATTAAGGATCGCAACAGGGTTATAGTAACCCAATGACGGGAATGGCTGACCTAATCTTCCAATAGCCGATCCTTCAAGGTTATAATTACCTTTTCCGTCATTAACATATGGCGGAAGGTTCGGAGGCAGAACAAAGGCAAGACGGGCAGCTCCTGCTGTTGCAAAAGATGAACCTGTAACTGGTGATTTATTATAGCCATTGGTGTAGCCAATATTTATGCCCAGATTAATGAATTTATTCAATTTATGGTCAATATTCATCCTGGCAGTTTTCCTTACGAAGGTATTCTTCTTGATCATACCCTGCTGGTCTGTATAGCCGACTGAAAGGAAATAATTAGTCGTAGCAGTGGAGCCTGATACTGTGATTGCATGACTATGCTGCAGACCTTTCTGGTAAACCTGGTCAGCCCAGTTGGTGCTGATAGGCAGGCCGTCAACATCAGTAAGTATAGATAGTTGAGGAGCTGTCGCGCCGGAAAGATTTTGCCATGCTCTGTTTTTATGCTCAACATACTGGGCAGCATTCATCATTTTGAAAATATGGTATGGCTCGGTAACCCCAACGTAACCATCATATGTTACTTTGGTCCTTGTTCCGGTACCACGTTTTGTTGTAATAAGTATTACACCATTAGCTGCGCGGGAACCATAAAGAGCTGTTGCGGAAGCATCCTTCAGCACATCCATTGAGGCAATGTCAGAAGTGTTTATATCTGAAAGAGCATTGGTTACGGCTGTTCCTCCCCAGTTACCGGTAGCAACAGGTACTCCATCAACAACAACAAGAGGATAAGAACTTCCGGAAATTGAGTTAAATCCCCTGATCCTTATAACAGGAGGGTTATTGAGAACTCCATTTGGCAGAGTAATTGACACACCGGCGGCCTTTCCCTGAAGTGCCTGGTCAAAACTCTGAACAGGAATGTTTTTGATTGCGTCTACTTTAACTGATGCAACGGAACCTGTCAGGTCACGCTTTTGCTGTGTACCGTAAGCTACAACGACAACCTCATCAACTTTAAAGAGGTCCTGCTGCAGTTGAGCATCAATCCTTGTTTTTCCTTCAATAGGCAGCTCTAAAGTCCGATAGCCTATAAAACTGAAAATCAGAGCTGTCGCATTTGTCGGAACAGAAATTACAAACTTACCATCTGCTGCTGTAATGGCCCCGATAGTTGTCCCTTTCACAGTGACATTCACCCCGGGCATTGCCAATCCCTCATCAGAAGAGGTTACTGTACCGGTGATCTGTACTGTCTGGCCAAAGGCCAGAACAGTGCTGGCGACAACCAGTACAAAAAACATCAAGATTTTTTTCATAAATGATTGTTTTAGGTTTTAGTTTAGTTATCAATTCTCGTCGTGCTAAAATATTAAAATTATTCTAATTATACTGGATAACTTAATATTTTTTGAATTATTGACTCAAATAGTGGAACATAATAACCATATTTCAACATCTAATAAATAAAAATAGGCTGGCATCTTAAGAGCCAGCCTACTGTTTTATTAATACTTACAAATCGTTCAACTACCAACCCGGGTTTTGTTGTCCAACGAGATTAGGATTAGTAGTCAGGTCATTGGTAGGAATTCCCCATACAAATTTATCATCTCCGGGTGGAACTACCTTTTCATAGAAATCTGTTCCAGGATTAAGAATGAGTATATTTTGTGGTGTTTTTCTAATAACGCCCATTTTCCATCGTTTCAGGTCGTCAAGACGAAAGCCTTCACATAGCAATTCCCGTGTCCGCTCAGCCTTGATAGCATCCATCAGGGCAGTTCCGGTAAGTCCGGCTAAAGCAGTTGTGCCACGTGCAACAATCAGTGAATTCAGCGTTGTCAACGCAGCAGCTTCGGTTGTAGGACTCTGGGCTGCAGCTTCAGCGCTTATAAGGTACATTTCGGCAATGCGGAAAATAATTGGCTTATGCTGATAGTTTGTGTTGGGCGCCGTATACAAGGCGGGATTACCTGGATATTTATTAATACACCATATATTCGGATAATTAACACCTTGTATATAGAGGGGTTTCTGCTCAAGGTAAGCGGCTTTCCGGATGTCACCTGCTGCATATTGGTCAGCTACCCACTGCTGAGGCACAAAGTCCGGAGTATACTTATTAGTCTGAGTATTTAATCCAAGGTATATATTATTAGCATTTCCCAACTCACTTGGCAGACTTGCAAATAATTGCATTATTGTTTCGGTGCCGGTATCATTTAGCCACATATTCTTATAGGCAGCCGCATTAGTGATAAGGGGATAAGTCCCACTGGCAATCAGAGTATTTGCAGCAGTAGCAGCACCCGTCCAGTTATGCATACAGAGATAAACCCTGGCCTTCAGTGCAAGCACGCAGTCTTTGTTGAATTTTGTAGATCTTTGTGCACCTGTTGAAGCTGAAAGTAAAGTCTCTGCCTTGGCAATGTCTGCCAGAATTTGCTGATAAACCTGATCTACTGTGGAACGAGCAGGTTTTAAAGTAATATCAAATGTCAACACAATCGGAACACCAGGATCAGATGCAGCAGTTGAAGGTTCATAATCTTTAGCAAACCTCTGAACCAACTGATGATAAAGGTAGGCACGCATCAGATATGCTTCACCCATATACTTATCCATTGTTGCCTGGTCAGCAGGATTGGTAATTACTATTTTACTCGAATTAACAAGTATATTATTTATATTAGTAATAGTATTATACTGATATCGCCATGTATCCCTGATCGTATAATCATCTGCAAGAAAACCATTCCATTTGTGGGGAAATCCATTTCTGTTACCATAATCAAGTGTTGCATTCAGCTGATCGGCCTGGACATCAGTTGAGAACATGAAAAGTCCATAGACTCTGGCCCTGAGACTTGCATACAATCCATTATTAAAAGTGCCGGCATCTTTCATTGTTACAAACGCCTGCGACTGCTCAATAGCATCGTAGGGATACCTGTTTAGATCACATGAGACTGATATAAAGGCTATTACAGCAGTCAATGATAGTATTTTTATTATGTTTTTCATAATCTTTATCCGTTAATTTGGTTTTTAAAAAGATATTTCGGCTCCGAAAGAGATTTGCTTCGTATTCGGGTTTGCACCAAGAGTAATGTTTGAATCAACCTCTGGATCAGGCCCCAGATATCTGGTAAAAGTAAGCAGGTTACGACCTGTAACAAAGATCCTTGCACCAGACATGAGCTTCGTTTTCCTTAAAAGTGATTCAGGTAAAGTATATGAAAGCGTGAGATTCTTCAATCTCATAAAGGAAGCATCTTCTATTAGTCGGGAATCAAACTGTGTCCAAAGCAGAGAGGTGCTGTATTTTGGAAATTCAGTAACATCACCAGGTTGCTTCCAATAATTAAGGATCCGTTTTGACTGATTATAGCCTGTAAAATTGGTCGGGTTTTCAAAGAAATAACGGTCATTATTGAACAAATATTTTTTGTATGCGAAAGCAAAATCACCCTGAAGAGCAATACCTTTCCAACCAACATTAAGACCAAACCCGCCGGTAAAAGGAGAATAACGGGGTTTTCCCAGATTCTGATTAAGATTCGCAGAAACAAATGTTTTAGTAGTTGATTCTTTTGATGTAACAGAAACATCTGTCCCGGGAGTATACCAGGTTGGCAGACCGTCGGCAGGGTCAACCCCTGCGTAATAGGGGTAGAAAAAAGCAACTGGCTGACCAACTATCCATGCTACACCAGTATTAGGAATACTCCAGAAGGAAAGACCATTGAAAAGTTCGGTAACCTTGTTTTTATTATAATTAAGGTTTACATAAGGAGTTACATAAAAATCTTTTCCTCTTAGAATGTCAAAGTCGATTGCGATATCAATTCCGGTGTTCTTTAATGCCCCGACATTTGAAGTTATACTATTAAATCCTGAAGTATAGGGGAAAGGAACATCGACAAGCATGTTTTTTGTAGTACGATCGTAAAACTCCAGATTGAAACGATATTTGTCATCAAATAGTGAAAATTTCAAACCCACAGTAGTTTTAAGCTGTTTTTCCCAACCGAGAGTGGGGTTTCCTGGGGTTCCAATACTCCAGCCACTACCTGAATTGTACAAATTAGTTGTAACAGTTGCCAGATTAGCATAATTGGCTATTTGAGAGTTACCGCTTGTTCCGATACTGGCTTTAACATTCAGAGATGAAAGAAATTTTATGTTTGCAAGGAATGATTCTCTCTTGGCATTCCACATTAATCCTCCGGCAAAGAAATTAGCAGTACGGTTTTTAATACCAAAACGTGAAGATGCGTCCTGACGAACTGAGAAATCGAAATAGTACTTATCCATAAAAGAATATTCGAGACGTCCGAAATATGAAAGAAATGCATATTCTGATTTAGATGAACTGACATCTCTGGTTGCTGAGGTACCAGTTTGCAGCAACATCAACCGGTCATCAGTCATAGCGCCTGAATACGCCGAAAAGTCAGTGTATTGATTTCTAATACCTTCCTGTCCGGCCAGCAACGTAAAACTATGCGAATTCATTATGTCAAATTTATACTCGGCAGTGTTTGTAGTAGTAAGAGTCACATTGCGTCTGAATGTCTCTCGTACGTTACCATTATTTAATGCTCCTTTATACGATGGTAATTGTTTTGCATTTTCCCTCTGATCATAGGCATCAATACCTTCCTGCGATTTGATTGTTAACCCCTTAAAGGGATTTATCTGAATATATACCATCCCGTCCAACTGGGAGTTTTTGACTACACCAGGTATTTTTAAAGCATAATAAGATGGAGTGTAAGCATTCCAACCCGGAATCAGGTCGGGATACTTTACTCCTAAAGTATCAACAGGAGAATAGAAAGGTGGATTCAACATAGCAAGGCCTCTTCTTGTACTATTGGATCCATAAGGGTTAGTTTGTCTTGAATCAGTACTGGCTGACAGGTTCAATCCAAAACTTAACCAGTTATTTGCCTTTGAATTAATGTTGGATCTTAAAGAATAGCGGTCATATTCAGAACGGTAAGCAAGACCATCAGCAAAGAAATAAGATCCTGATACAAAATAAGTTGTCTTTCCTCCACCGCCTGATACGGATACGTCGCCCTGGTAAGTGGAGGCTGATGGTTTGTAATAGGTTTTATACCACTTTGTATCAAACGGATAAGTTTTTAATGTCAGATCAATCTGTGCCTGGGTCTGGTACCCGGTTTCAAGCCAGAAATCTGTTAATTGCTTTGTATTCATGAAGCTGTTGAAAAAATCCGTATTTGCCAGAGAGGAGGAGCCCCACTGAGCATTAACAGTTACTCTGGCTTTGGTATCAAGAGTTCCGCGCTTTGTAGTAATATAAATGACACCGTTGGCTGCTCGGGTTCCATAGATTGATGTTGCTGAAGCGTCTTTTAAAATTGTCACACTTTCAAAATCGTTTGGGTTAAGTGTCAGCATTGTACTTGGATCGATGGCGTTCCCATCCAGAACATAAAGAGGTGTTGTACTAGCGCTTAGAGAACCTACACCATGCAGGCGGATTGATGACAGCTGAGATGGCTCACCTGAGGAGGAATAAACCTGAAGCCCTGCAACCTTTCCCTGTAATGCATCAAGAACGTTGGCAGTAGGTTTCTCTACAATTTTTGCCGCTGTCACTGTTGTCAGTGATGCCACAGAGGTGCTAATTTTTTTAGCAGTACCATAACCAACAACTACCACCTCTTCGAGATTCATAAGGTCACTTTCCATAACAACATCAATCGTTGTTTTACCGGCAACCGGTATCTCCTGGGTTTTCATTCCGATAAAAGTGAAGATCAATGTCTGATTATCAGAGACTGAAATCGAGAATTTACCATCTACTTTAGTGGCTGTAGCAAGGGTTGTTCCCTTGATTGTGACAGTAACACCAGGCATGGGGAGACCGTCATCCTTGTTGGTAACCGTCCCCACCACCTGTTTCGTCTGACTGAATGCAAATGCACTAATCATCAGAAACACTGAAAAAAGCATTAAGATTCTTTTCATAAGAATTAAATTAGGTTAGTAAAATATTTGGAAATATCATTTCAATATTTGCCTTGACTCCAATTGAAATTGATTTAAATAAGCATTTTCTAAACGATAAATGACTTCTTGTTTTTGTTTACTAAGTCATTTTTGCCAAAAATTATCAATCGCAAATAATTTTGAGGCAAATTCACATCTTCAGACAATGAAATTTAAGAAAATAAGTAAGGTTTTTTTTCATGGCTCTTGAAATTTAATTTAAAAGGTTCAATAGGTTACCCGTGTCAAAAGGTTATTTTCAATCTGCAGCAACTCCCTGATCTAACTGTCCCTATGAGAGAGTTAGTATTATAATCTTAAACAGTCTCATAAACTTATTCAGAGAATAGCGAATGACCAAAATTATAAAAAAAAATCAAAAACAATATTTTTTATCCAAATTTCGATAAATTTTTAACAAAAAAGTTGATTTCTATTGAAAATACCCTCCCCAGGGGCTGTTGATAAAGTCACTTTAACCACCCCGTCATGCCCTTCCGGGCATGACACCCCTCCTTTGAAAAGGAGGGGAAAGTATTGATATTCAATACCCTATGTTTCTCCTCCTCTTCAGAGGAGGAGTACCCCGACAGCAAGTCGGGGGGAGGTGGTGGACTTTTTCAACACCCCCACTTAATAACATTACATGGCAATCCAATGCTATTGAGTCTGCCCGGTTTACCAGCCGATCTTTGAATTGACGATCTTCAAGATTGATAATTCTTCCTTTTCAGCCTTCGATTCTAACAACGAAGCTTTTGATATAATTTCTGAAACAAATGTTTTATCAGTAAGTCCTGATGAATTGACCCTGATATTGAGAAAAGCGCCTTTAATACAGGACCTGAGCGCCAAAGCTCCCACACCTGCATCTGTAATGGAATTTGGATTACCCTTTTCAACCATCGCTTTTACAAGTTCAAAACCGGAGAATGCAGTTTCCATAACTTCAAAGGGAACCATTATTGCATCTTTTGTTGCCTCCTGAATTGCACCCGTGCGGACGGCTTTTTCCTCATCAGATTTGTCAGCCAATCCAAAAGCTTCCATGATTCTGTTAAATGCTTCCGTATCCTCATCAACAAGTTCAAGCAGACGGTTCTGAATTGCTTTGCCTTTTTCAGCCCAGCCGGAAAACTCCTCCCACCTGTCATCCCAGCCACGCTTATGGCCCGACAGATTGGCAACCATGGTCCCAAGGGCAACGCCCAGGGCTCCCATATATGAAGAGATAGAACCACCACCTGGTGCAGGTGATTCGGAGGCAGTCTCATTCATAAACGCCCTGAGGTTCATATCTATTAGCTTGCTTTTATTCTTCTCAGCCATGACAAATTCAATTATTTTTTCTTCAGGTTTAAAAGTATGTATATCATTAAGTCCCATAGATCTAATGGCTATCTTAATAAGTTCATCATCGGAGACGCCGAGAGAACGCTTCTGCTTCCTCAAAAAGTATCTGCCGGCATCAAGCATTGCTTTCAGGGGAATAAGCCCTACCAGTTCGGAACCTGTTACTCGCAGTCCTCTCTCATCAGCTTTGCGGCAGACTGCATCAAAAGCTGTATGCACAGGAGTAACCGATATGTTTGTAAGATTCATCGAGATCTGGGCTATGCCATATTCTTTTATAAACCAGCCAATAGCTTTAACACTTTTAAGAGTTCCGGGGATCATTACCGGGTCGCCATTGACGTCCTTAACAATCTTGCCGGTAACAGGGTCACCTTCCCTCAGAGGTCTGCCCTTTTCTCTTACATCATAGGCTATCGCATTAGCCCGACGGATTGAGGTTGTATTAAGATTAACATTAAAAGCAACAAGAAAATCCCTCGCTCCTACTGCTGTTGCACCAGCCTTCGGATTAAAAACAGCTGGGCCGAAATCGGGTTTCCATTCCGGATCTGCAAGTTTCTTCTTTAAACCTTCATATTCACCTGACCTGCAATTTGCCAGGTTTCGACGTTTTTCTTCGAATGCGGCATTCTCGTAACAATAAACAGGTATTTTCAGTTCATCTCCTATCCTTTTGGCAAGTTTGTGTGCGTACCTGACAGTTTCCTCCATGGTAATTCCTGATACCGGTATAAAAGGACAGACATCGGTTGCTCCCATTCTCGGATGTTCCCCATGATGTTTTGACATATCAATTATTTCCGATGCCTTTTTAACGGCCTGAAATGCAGCTGAAGAGACCTCTTCGGGACCGCCCACGAAGGTAACAACTGTTCTGTTTGTATCTTTTCCCGGATCTACATCAAGTAATTTCACCCCTTCTACTTTTTCAATTATGTCAGTTATCTGCCTGATGATTGACATATCCCTTCCTTCGCTGAAATTTGGAACACATTCGATAATTTTTTTCTCCATATTAAGATTAAACGTTTTTCAATTATTCTCTTTACCCTCTTTTATCCAGACTCCCTGATCTTTTTGAATCCCCTCCTGGGAGGGGGAGGGGTGGGTTTTTCTTTAAATATTGAACCCACCCCTAACCCCTCCGGAGGAGGGGAATCCAAAACCTTAAAAGCCCCCCTTTAGGGGGGTTGGGGGGTCAATTATTTTCCCTTTAAGAATTATCGTATCAATGAGATGACTTCCAAACGCATACGGCATAAATTCATATGACGGTATCTCTCTGGTAATAAATACATTGGCGACTTTGCCCCGCGCAATTGAACCATGAGTATCAGAGATCCCCATTGCATATGCGGTATTGATAGTCACTGCATTAATTACCTCTTCCGGAAGCATCTTAAGCTTTATACACCCAAGTGACATTATGAACTTCATATTGCCTGAGGGAGAGGACCCCGGATTATAATCGGAGGCCAGAGCTACCGGCAAACCTGCATCAATCATTTGCCTTGCCGGAGGATCAGCCATTCCAAGAAAAAATGCAGCTCCCGGAAGAAGTGTCGGCATAGTCTCGGATCCAAGCAGTACTTCAATCTCTGCTTTTCCGGTATGTTCCAGGTGATCGACTGACAATGCATTGTATTTCACACCTGTCTGTACCCCTCCTGAAATATCAAGCTCATTTGCATGAATTTTTGCTCTTAAGCCATATTTCATTCCAGCCATCAGTATCCTTTCTGTCTCCTCCACCGTAAAGAAACCACGATCGCAAAAGACATCGATATAATCGGCAAGCTCTTCAGCAGCAACAGATGGTATCATCTCATTTATAACAAGATCGACATATTTATTCCTTTCACTCGTATAAATTGCTGGAATTGCATGAGCTCCAAGGAAAGTAGCTTTCACTTCGAGCGGTGCCGACTCCTTAATTCTTCTTATTACTCTGAGCATCTTCAACTCATCCTCAACACCAAGTCCATAACCACTCTTTATTTCAACGGCTCCGGTACCGAATCCGATAATTTCGCGAACCCTTTCCATTGCCTGATTAAACAGCTCATTTTCAGAAGTTTCATGAAGTCTGGCTGAAGAATTTAGTATTCCTCCTCCTCGTTTCGCTATTTCCTCGTAAGAAAGTCCTTTTATCTTATCCACATATTCCTTTTCGCGACTTCCTGAATATACAATATGAGTATGTGAATCACAGAAAGATGGGAACACAAATTTCCCGGAGGCATCAATTATCTGAGCAGAGGAAAAATCGTTTCTGATGTCTTTCATTTCACCAAAATCTGAAATGATTCCATTCTCGATGTGGAGAAAGGCATTATTAATTGAATAAAGTCTTGACATATTTTCCCCGGCAACCCAGATGACCGGAACCTCTTCAGTCTGAATCAGACAGGAAATATTTTTGATCAGCAGGCCCATGTATGCACATTATCTTAAAATTCAGTCGCTAAGGTAGCAATTTAAGAAAAAAGAGTTCTCAATTTCTATTTTTCTTTATCTTTAGCGATCTCATAAAAATGCTAACCTATGAAAAAAAACCTGACTACCCTCATTTTATCTCTTCTGATAATTACTCTTTCAGCCCAGGAAACCAAAGTTAAGACCGGATGGAGTTTAGGACCTTTGCCTACTGTTTCATTTGATACAGATCTCGGACTTCAGTATGGCGCTTTACTGAATCTGTTCAACTATGGTAAGGGAGATATATATCCGAAATACTACCAGTCGCTTTATTTTGAAGTATCACATTATACAAAGGGAAGCGGTATCTTCAGGTTCATGTTTGATTCTGAACATCTTATACCGGGGGTCAGGTACACTACAGACCTGAGCTACCTGCCTGACGAGGCTTTGGATTTCTATGGTTTTAACGGTTACTGCGCTGTAGTGAATAAAAGCTGGATGGACGCAGATTTAAACGACGGACTTGACTACAGGTCAAGGATGTTCTACAGGCACAGACGGACACTTTTAAGATTCAAAAATGATTTTTCAGGAAAGCTTGCGGGAGATAAACTTTTGTGGAGTGCCGGATTCACAATCCAGAACTTTAATATATCGTCGGTCAATATTGATAAACTGAACAAGGGTAAAAGTAAAAATCTGCTTCCTCAGGTAACAGATGTACCAGGATTGTATGAGCTTTACAAACAGTGGGGTATTCTCTCTCCGGAAGAGGCAAATGGCGGCTTGATAAATACAGTGAAAGTGGGATTGACCTATGATTCAAGAGATAACAGGCCCAACCCGATGAAAGGGATCTGGACGGAAATGGGGATTGAGGCCTCGCCTGAATTTTTGGGAAGTGAAGCTACTTTTGGCAAATTCTTTTTAACACACCGTCAGTATTTTACAATTATTCCCAGGGATCTGAGCTTCGCTTACAGGTTGGGATACCAGCAGACTATTTTCGGAACGGTTCCTTTTTATTACCAGTCACAGGTCATAGTTTCCTTCCTTAGAGGTGCAACCTCTGAGGGACTTGGAGGTTCAAAAACCTTACGTGGTATATGGCGAAACAGGGTAGTAGGTGATGGAATATTCTATGGTAATGCTGAACTTCGCTGGAAAGTTGTGAGATTCAGCTTTCTTAAGTCAAACTGGTATATAGGGCTTAACGGTTTTACTGATTTTGGAATGGTGACAGACAAGATAAAATTCACGGAACCGGACCTTACAGACTCGCAATATATGAGGGCCGATTTCTTCAAAAGCGGATCAGATAATCTTCATGTAAGTGCAGGAGCAGGCCTCAGGGTTGCAATAAATGAGAACTTCATAATAGCCGCTGATTACGGGAAAGCGTTTAAGGAACAGGATGGCGGTACTGGATTTTATATGGGTTTGAATTACCTGTTTTAAAATCCTTTTAAAAAATACGCCAGTGCTACTCCGAAATAGTTTCCAAGAATATATCCTAGTATACCACCAGTAATACCTGTTACTATCACATCCCTGTTTTTGAGAGCATTTGCCACAAGCGGAACAAAAGGCGGGGAAAAGATAAAGGCAGCTGAGGTTATCAGGAAATTGTCCGAGTCAATTCTGAAGATTTTGGCCAGAATTAAATGAAGAATGAGGGAACCGAAATAGCACCATGTAATAAACATGACTAAATTAAGCATTCCAATCCCGAACATAGTTCTGATATTTGCCATCGAAGCAATTGTCAGGGAAAAAATAAGGATCAGATACATCCCGAGCTGAAAAGTTTTTTCAATCCGGTTTATTGATTTAATAAGCGATACCAGCAAACCAAGCGTGGTTATTGAGAGAATAACCACAACCATGGCAGGGATTCCCGGTAGCAGCAACATCAATCCGCCTCCGGTAGCAAAGATCAGTACCGATATGCCAAATGCACCTGCCAAAGGAAGAAAAGTACTTTTTTTAAACATCCCGGAATAGTCATCCAGGTTTTCAGTCTGTTTTGCAATTTCGGCTTCATCTGCTTTTAATCCCCTGGATGTAGTAAACGGGGGAAGTATGAATCTGAAGATCGGCGGGGCGATTGTAATAAAGAAGAGTACGAGAAATGCCCCAACGATGATATCGTAAGTGTTTACTATTACAAAAAGGTTGGTATCCACATTCAGTGCCATTTTAATTGCTGCAAAATTGGGTGTACCCCCGGTATAGATCCCTTCGAACATTCCTGCCAGCTTCCAGCTTTCAGGAATTTTGTCCTTCCAGATGAAGAAACCGGCAGTAACCATTACAATTCCTGCAATGAGAGCGAGAGCTACAGAGATGAATCCTTTTTTCGCATACCGCAGCCACCTTTTAATGTTAAGAGAGAACAGCAACAAAGGAAAAGCCAGTGGCACAACGATAGTCTGGATAATATCCTGGACCTTTGCTATCTGATTAACTCTCAGATCATTTTCAGTTGCTTTACCCTCCTCCTGTAATATCTTCATTTCTGTTGCAGGTAAATGTGGTCTGCCCTGAAGGGCAAGTTTATAACCAAAAGTACCCTGTGGAAAGATGCCTGTGCTTCCCAGAATAAGTCCAAATCCATAAGCCAGAACCACAGAACCAAGCTTCTGAAAGAAAGTCCACTTTTTGCACAAATAAATAATAACGAGGGGAAAAAAGAGATAGAAGATCACAAGCACGATAATCGTTATCATTTGGCATGGCTTTAGGTCTGTCAAATATAAAAAAAGCGAATCAACCGGTGTTGATTCGCCTGAAAAATAGGTCTTTATACTTATCTGATCACTTCAGTCACAATCTTCGAAACTCTTTTGGTATTGTTCAATTGCTTTAAGGCTCATACCCATGCTCGAAAAGCCACCATCGTGGAAAAGGTTTTGCATTGTCACCTTCCGGGTCAGGTCGGAGAAGAGGCAGACACAATAATCGGCGCACTCCTCAGCCGTAGCATTTCCCAGAGGGGACATCCGTTCTGAAAAATCAATAAGTGATTCAAAGCCATGGATTCCGCTACCTGCAGTAGTTGCGGTTGGTGACTGCGAGACAGTGTTCACCCTTACCTTTTTTTCACGGCCATAGATATAGCCAAAACTACGGGCAATCGATTCAAGAAGTGCCTTTGCGTCCCCCATATCATTATAACCGGAAAGTGTCCGCTGTGCAGCTACATATGATAATGCAACAACCGATCCCCATTCCTTTATTGCATCAAGTTTATATGCAGTTTGCAATACCCTGTGAAAGCTTAGAGCGGAAATATCAAATGTCTTCAGCATGTTTTCATAGCTGGTCTGTTCATAAGGAATATCCTTTCTCACATTTGGTGACATACCAATCGAATGAAGGATAAAATCAAATCGCCCTCCAAAAATATTCATGCTTTCCGACAGCAGGTTTTCAATGTCATCCATTTTTGTGGCATCAGCAGCAATAACGCTGCTCCCGGTAATTTGCGCCAGTTCTTTAATAGTACCCATCCTCAAGGCTACGGGTGAATTTGTAAGAACAAGCTGTGCTCCCTGTTCAAATGATTTTAGGGCGACCTGCCAGGCTATTGATTTGTCATTCAGGGCACCGAAGATTATTCCTTTTTTCCCTTTTAATAGTGTTCCAGTCATAATATTTCTTTCCTAATTTATACTGCTCCCCTTACCTGCAAATTAGATAGATCAGCGTGGATTCACCCCCCTTCAGGGGGGCAGGGGGGTTAATTTATAGCGGCTTTCAGAAGCTCCCTTGCATTCTTTAGCGAAGTCTCAGTTACCTCGCTGCCGCTCAACAATTTGGCAACTTCAAGTACTCTCTCATCATAAGATAACAATTTTATGCGCGTAAATGTCGAATCATCAATATCATCTTTATAAACATGATAATGTTTTGTGCCTCTTGAGGCTACCTGGGGAAGATGAGTAATATTAATTACCTGCATATACCTGCCCATATCTGAAAGTATCTGACCAACCTTATCAGCTACTTCCCCTGATACTCCCGAATCAATTTCATCGAAAATAATTGTAGGAAGGTTATTGTTCCTTGTAAGAAGCGATTTAAGGCTCAGCATTACTCTGGAAAGTTCACCACCAGAGGCTACTTTCGAAATATTTTCAGGAGTTACCTGTTTATTTGCTGAAAACAGAAAGTCAGCCTTGTCAATTCCTGCATAATTATAATCGCTGGCTCGTCCTATTTCAATCCTGAACTTGCCGTTAGGCATCCCCAGTTGCCTGAGTAACTCAGTTATTTTACGTTCAACATCAGGTAATACTTTTGTTCTGTTCTTTGAAATTTTTTCAGCCAGTATTGTTAATGAGCTTAGTTCTTTCTCCAGCTGGAGTTCAAGTTCTTTCTGGCGTTCATCGCCGGTGACAATCGTTTTGATAAGGTTCTTAAGTTCTACCTGCCTGGCAATCAGCCCATTCAGATCTTTAACACGGTGTTTCTGGATCAGGGAATAGATCAGATCCAGTCTGTTATTAACACTTTGAAGCCTGCCAGGATCGGACTCAATACCGGACGAGAGTCTTTCAATATCGCCGGAGAGATCATTGAGCTCAATAAAAGCAGAGTCAACCCTCTCAAAAAAGGAGGAGACTTCCGGAATAAATGATTTGATTTTACCAATAGTGATTTTCAGCTCTTTAAGCATATTAAGAACGCTTCTGTCCTCTGCTGAAAGTAAAGCTGAAGCATTTTCAAGTGCCAGTTTTATTTCTCCTGCATGCTCAAGTATTTCCTGTTCCTTCTCAAGCTCTTCCTGCTCTCCGCTGACCAGTCTTGCGTCATCAAGCTGGGTTTGCTGAAAACGAAAATATTCAAGATCTGCTTTATTCCTGTCAGCTGTCTCCTTTAGATCAGAGTATTCCCTTTTTAATTTCCGGTAATTTGCATAAACGACTGTATAATCATTTCTGAGTGTGGTGTTGCCGGCGAAAGAATCTATTACATTAAGCTGGAAGGAGTTATCGTTCAGCATGAGGGTCTGGTGCTGGGAATGAATATCTATAAGCCTGTCACCCAGATCTTTCAAAATATTAATAGTTACAGGAGTATCGTTGATGAAAGCCCTTGATTTGCCTGCCGGATTAATCTCCCTCCGAAGGATCGTCAGTGATTCGAAATCGAGCTCATTTGCTAAAAAGAACTCAGTCAGATCATACTTTTCAATATTGAATGTACCCTCCACCACACATTTCACAGATTTGTCAAAAAGGACATTGGTATCGGCTCTGGCTCCAAGAATAAGCGAAAGAGCTCCAAGAAGAATAGATTTTCCTGCACCTGTTTCGCCTGTAATAATTGTTAAACCATTTTCAAGGCTGATATCGAGTTCTCTGATCAGAGCATAATTATGGACTGAAAATTTTACTAGCATAACCTTATTTTAGCGCAGAGTAGTTGCGTTAATTTTTTCGTATTTTGTTTTATTGGCAGGATCAATCTCAGTAAGTATTTGTATCACACGGCTTTTTTCTTCAGGGAAGGATTCGGAAAATACATTTACCAGCTCATCGGCTTTTGCATCGATTACCAGTTGCAGGTAGTACATGAATGGGTCAGGTTTTTTTCTGAAAACTTCCTGTATCAATTTAAGGCTTTCGACCATATTTGTTCTTGCTTCGCCGATTTTAGATTCCATAAGGTCGAGACCAGATATGTCGTAATCATATACGAATCTTCTCACCCCTTCATACTCCTTATCAAGAATATTTTTTACCAGCCAGTAACGGTTCCGGTTTCTCGATCCATCGTAAGGCTTCCAGCCCGGCTCGGGAGCGTTTTGTGCATTTGAAACTATTTTCTCAGCGAGTTGAAAATACTGGGTTCCTCCTTCAAAGGAATATGAATCGTAATCAAAGCCCAGCATCATATAAGCATAATAGGCAAGAACCGATACAAGATTGGACCTATGGACACTTGGATCGAACTCAAGCGGTTGAAACTCAACATACCTGAATTGAAAACTATTATCAACAAAATTCAGCACAGTTGAATTGTAAGCTGTATTGAAAACCGGCCTGCTTAATTGTACCTGGATAGTCCCCCTGAATTCATCAGCCGACAGCTGATCGGTAAGATTTATAAGAATGTTACAATCTATTCTTTCTGAATAGCTATAAACATTGTTAGTCCAAACAGTATTGTTCATGAATTCATAAACATCTTTTTGCATGGTTATAAAAACCTGCCTGTTAGACCCCTGAATTTTTTGTGCAGAAATCTGCACATTACAGTTAAGTTCCTGAGAATATGATAATCCCGAAAGTGATATCAGGAACAATAAAGAATAATATTTCAGAAGTTTTGACAGTTTCATAACATGTTAAGCCATCATTGATACAATTTTATCGATAATATCTCTTGCAGCTTCCTCCTTTGATTTCAACTCAAATTTATCAATATTATTGTTTTTGTCAATAATTGTGATCCTGTTTGTATCATATCCGAATCCGGCATCTTTATCTTTGAGAGAATTCAAAACAATAAGATCAAGATTTTTCCTTTTAAGTTTTGAAACCGCATTTTCCAGCTCATTATCTGTTTCCAGTGCGAAACCTATCAGGAGCTGACTTTTTTTCTTCATATTCCCAAGCTTAGCCGCTATATCGACAGTTGGGCTGAGTTTAATAATAAGATCCTTATCGTTTCTCCTGATCTTGTTCTCTGCAACTTTCTCAGGAGTATAATCGGCAACAGCAGCCGCCAGTATTGCGATATCACAAAGTGCGAATCGTTTTATGCACTCATCTGCCATAGAGAGAGCCGATGTCACATTAATAACCTTTACCGACCTGTGGGGTTGTATATTGACTGGTCCAAGCACGAGCTCAACGTCTGCACCAGATTCTGCAGCGGTGTTGGCGATTGCAATTCCCATCTTTCCGGAAGAGTAGTTGCTAATAAAGCGAACAGGATCAATCTGTTCGCGTGTCGGACCTGCATTTATCAGCAGCCTGTAACCCTTTAGAGGTTTATCTTTTTTTTTTTGAAAGGAGTTTTTCAATCTCCCTGACAATATCTTCAGGTTCTGTCATTCTTCCTTTTCCTGAGAGTCCGCTTGCCAGCTCACCGCTCGCAGGTTCGAGAATTATGTTTCCACGAGTGCGCAGAGTTTCAATATTTTGTAAAGTTGCTGGATGATTTAGCATATCCAAATCCATTGAAGGAGCAATAACTACTTTGCAACGTGCTGATAAATAAGACGTTAATAAGAGATTATCAGCGATGCCATTTGCCAGTTTCCCGATCGTGTTTGCAGTAGCAGGGGCAATAAGAAACAGGTCTGCCCAGAGACCCAGCTCAACATGGCTGTTCCAGCTGCCATTTTCAGGGTCTGAAAACTCACCAAAGACCGGATTTTTTGATAGCGTGGCCAGAGTAAGGGGAGTAATAAACTTTTTTGCCTGGTCAGTCATTATAACCTTAACCGAGGAACCTTCCTTAACAAGTAAGCGTATGACCGTAGCTACTTTATATGCTGCTATTCCACCTGATACTCCGATAAGTATGTTTTTCCCCTTAAGCATAAAGTCACACAGTCTTTATTTTAGCGGCCTTCTCTGGATTTCTGAAGAAGATCTTTGATTCCTCAAATTCCTGGAGGGCAATAAGGGTCGGTTTTGGAAGCCGTTCGTAGAATTTTGAAATTTCAATCTGCTCACGGTTTTCAAATACTTCCTCTAAATTATCTGTATATGATGCAAATTCTTCAAGTTTCTTATTCAGTTCCTGTTTCATTTCAACAGAGATCTGGTTAGCTCTTCTTGATACAATAATTACTGTCTCATAAATATTATTTGTACCCTTATTGAGTGAGTCAAGGTTTCTTGTAACTGTTGTTACCGGAGCAATTGATTTTCTATAATCCATATTATTTTTGATTGTTTGTTTTTGTATCGGTATTTACTTTCGTATCAATGTTTATTTTTAATATTCTGCCCGTTGACTGATAGATCCTGTTTACCTCCCTTGAATATGTGCTCTTAGGAAATTCTTCCATAAATGAATAGTAGTCATCAAGGGTGGACTGGTACCGTTCCTTCTGTTTGCCAACGATACTCTTCTCAGCATAAAGGTAGAGCGAACTTAATTTAAGGTACATCATCTCTTCCCTGTAATTGGTTTCAGGAAACTCTTTCAGACAATTGCTAAGAGCAACAACCGCTGCCTTATACTCTTTCCTTTCGTAATACAACTTAGAGCTGAGATAAGCCTTTTGCACCAGCCTCTCCTGGAGCTCTTTAGTATGTTTTCTTGCCTCTTCTGCCCTTTCGCTTGCAGGGAACCTCGACAGGAAAAGAGTGAATCCGTTGATTGCATTCCTCGTGTTTTCCTGATCCAGTTCAGCTCTTGGTGACTGATAATAATCACACATTGCAGCCATGAAATTTGCCTCTTCGGCATTTTTGGAATATGGATAGAGATCACTGAAATTCCGGAATTCTGTACCTGCCATAAGGTAATCTTTCATTCCATAATAGCTCTTTGCGTTCATCCAGTTCAATCCCTCTGCATCTTCAGTTGCACGGTATTTGGGCAATACCTGAGCCAGAAGTTCTGTAGTTTTAATATATTGACCTTTGTCGTAATACTCCTTTACTTTGTTTTTCTTCAGCTCATAATCTGTACTCTTAACGAGCTTTTCATATTCCCCACAGGAACTGACTAACATTAAAATTATAAGGACAATAAATACTCTCAGATTCATATTTTTAAATGTTGCGCAAAAGTAGTGAAAAAAAATCATTTCTGATACTAAAACGTAAGAAATGGTGCGATTATTTCAAAACTGAATGAAAATATGGGTGCAGGGTGCAGGGTGCAGGGTGCAGGGTGCAGGGTGCAGGGTGCAGGGTGCAGGGTGCAGGGTGCAGGGTGCAGGGTGTAGGGTGCAGGGTGCAAGAAATACCCTGTACCTTGCACCATGCAACTTGTACCTTGCAACTTGTACCTTGTTTTTTAAATTTAGGTATAAATAGGTATAAAAGCAGTCCGTTTTTCGCTAATTTTGTGAAAATTTTTAAAAAACTCTATAATGGATATTTTCGAAAAAATCAAAAAGAACAGAGGTGCTTTAGGACAACATTCATATTTTGCCGATGGTTATTTTATGTTTCCAAAACTTGAAGGTGAAATAGCACCCAGAATGAAATTCAGAGGTAAAGAAGTTTTGACATGGAGCCTCAACAACTACCTTGGACTTGCCAATCTTCCTGAGGTGATAAAGGCAGACGCTGAAGCAACCGCAAAATATGGACTCGCCTATCCTATGGGAGCAAGAATGATGTCGGGACAAACCAGCATGCATGAGAAGTTTGAGCAGATGGCTGCAGAATTTACTCACAAGGAGGCTGCTTACCTGCTTAATTACGGCTACCAGGGTATGGTCTCAATAATTGATGCACTGGTCGACAGACACGATGTAATTGTATATGATTCTGAAGCCCATGCCTGCATAATGGATGGATTGAGGCTTCACATGGGTAAAAGATTTGTTTTTCCTCATAATGATATGGAGAATTGCGAAAAGCAACTTCAGAGGGCTACAAAACTTACAGAACAGAGTGGTGGTGGTATCCTGGTAATAACCGAGGGGGTATTTGGGATGGCAGGAGATCTTGGAAAACTTGATAAAATATGTGAGCTCAAGAAAAAATACAATTTCCGTTTTCTGGTTGATGATGCTCACGGTTTTGGCACGATGGGAAAGAACGGATCCGGAACAGGAGAACATTTTGGTGTGCAGGATCAGATTGATATATATTTTGCCACATTTGCCAAATCAATGGCCGGCATTGGTGCATTCGTAGCAAGCACAAAAGATGTCGTAACTTTTCTCCGGTTTAACCTTCGTTCTCAGATATATGCAAAATCTTTGCCTATGGCAATGACAATAGGAGCCATAAAGAGACTTGAGATACTTCAGACACATCCGGAATACAAAGAAAAACTCTGGAAAATCGTAAGAGCCCTTCAGAAAGGGTTGAGAGATGCGGGGCTTAATCTTGGAAAAACAGAATCACCTGTTACACCGGTTTTCATGAAGTGTCCGCTTACACAGGTTACCCAACTCCTTTACGATCTGAGAGAAAACTATGGAATCTTTTGTTCTGTAGTAATTTACCCGGTCGTTCCCAAAGATGTTGTTATGCTCAGACTTATCCCAACAGCCGGACATTCTCTGGAGGATGTGGACTATACAGTCAAAGCTTTCAGGGAGATCAAAAGAAAGGTCGATAACGATGAGTATCCGCATGAAATGAAGGAATTTAATTAGCAAATGTCTGATAGAGAGAGAGAAACTAATAAATCAAAAGTTCAGGTTGACAGGCGGGGATTTATAAAATGGTCGGCATTTGCCGGAGTCTCTTTTCTGACTGCAAATACACCTGGTTCATTTTTTGTCAGGAAGGGAAAAGGAATCCCGACCACCCAATCAGAAACCAGGATCATCCGGACAGGCTGTCCCGGACACAATTGCGGAGGAAAGTGCCTTCTCAAAGTTCATGTAAAAGATGGAATCATTACCAGAATTGAAACAGACGACCGTCCCGGTGATGATATATCCGATCCTCAGCTTCGCGCCTGCATAAGAGGAAGATCCTACAGAAAAAGACAATATAATCCAGACAGACTTAAATATCCTCTCAGGAGAACAGGGAAAAGAGGTGAAGGAAAATTCGAAAAGATCAGCTGGGATGATGCATACGAAATTATGTTCCGGCAGATATCAAGGGTAAAAGAACAATATGGCAATTCTGCAATTTATGTCCCCTACGGAACTGGCTCATATTCAAACACGAACGGTCGCTGGACTGCCGCAAGACTAATGAATCTTATTGGTGGCAGTCTGGGATTTTACAATAGTTACAGCTGGGCTTGTACCAACATTGCCACTCCTTACATATATGGAACTCTTGCAAGCGGCAACCAGAGACAGGACTGGATGAATTCGAAATATATCATTCTGTGGGGATGGAATCCGGCCGAAATGAAAGATGGGACGAATAGCGACTATTTCATAAGAAAAGCCAGGGAAAATGGTGCCCATACTGTCTGTATTGATCCCAGAATGAGCATGAGTGCCGTAGCACTTGCTGATGAATGGATTCCAATCAGGCCCGGAACAGATGTCGCTATGATGAGTGCCATGGCCTGGATAATAATTACTGAGAATCTTACAGATAACGACTTTATAAAACGCTGCTGTTCAGGATTTGACAGCAGTCAGATGCCTCATGGATGTGAAAATGCGGAATCCTATAAAGAATATATTCTCGGAACTCATGATGGCATTGCGAAAACTCCGCTATGGGCAGAATCGATAACCTCGGTTCCTGCTGAAACTATTTCCAGGATCGCAAGGGAGTATGCGACTCAAAAGCCGGCGGTACTTTACCAGGGATATGGTATGCAACGCCGTGCATACGGGGAACAGGTGGTGAGAGCAGGCGCAACACTTGCCTCTATAACCGGAAATGTCGGGATACCAGGTGGCTGGGCAAGTGGTCTTGCTAACCAGGCCGGAGGTGAACCATTCTGGAATGTATTCCCGACAGGCAATAATCCTGTAAAAACAAAAATCCCGGTATATCTGTGGACCGAGGCGGTTATCCGGGGTAAAGAGATGGGACAAGGCGAAGGTGTTCAGGGAGCAGACAAACTGGATAATAACATTAAGCTTATATGGGCTGTTGCTTCCAATATTCTTATCAATCAGCACGGTAATATTAACCGCACTGCTGAAATCCTTAAAGATGAGAGCCTTGTAGAATTTATTGCAGTGCAGGATAACTTTCTTACATCTTCGGCAAAATTTGCCGATCTTGTCCTTCCGGCTTGCACACAATTCGAAACCTGGGGTGTTGAAGATGGGTGGAAATACGGGGAGGAGGTGATATTAACGCCTCAGATAGTCGAACCTCCCTTTGAAACTAAAAGTGACTACAGGATCGCAGCAGAACTGGCAAAAAAATTTGATGTCTGGGAGAAATTCACTGAAGGAGGAAGAGATGAAAAAGGATGGGTGGAGTGGATTATCAATACGGTTTACAGGAAAACCCGTTTCCCGGATATGCCGGTTTTCAGTGAACTGAACGCAAGCAACAAGGGTGTATACTCTCTGGCGGTCACAACTCCCATTGTGGCATTCAGTGATTTCAGGAAAAATCCGGAAAAATTTCCTCTAAATACACCCACAGGTAAAATAGAGATTTTTTCAAAGGCACTTGCGGATATGAAGGTCGGTGATATACCTGCGGTTCCAAAATATATCAGAGAATGGGAAAGCCCTTTCGGGATCGAATCAAAGAAATTCCCTCTTCAGGCGATGGGGCATCATTATATGCCCAGGGTACATTCAACACACCACAATAATGAATGGTCAATGGAGGCATTCCCTCAAAGAGTCTTCATGAGTTTTGAAGATGCTTTTTCACGAAACATAAAAAACGGTGACTACGTTAAAATTTACAACGACAGAGGCAGCATGATTATAAGGTGCAGGCTGACACGAAAAATTATGCCGGGAGTTGTAGATATTCCTCAGGGAGCCTGGTATAATCCCGACAATAAAGGTATTGACCGCGGAGGCAATATAAATATCCTTACAACGGATAAATGGACAGCACTTGCAAAAGGAAACGCCCAGCATACTATTATGGTGGAAATTGAAAAATACCATGGAGCATAATCTGACAGGTGTATGAAACAGTATGCATTTTATATAAACTCTTCTGCCTGTTCCGGATGCAAAACCTGTCAGGTGGCATGCAAGGATAAGAACGATTTGAAACCGGGGATTAACTGGCGCAGGGTCTATGATATCCAGGGTGGTGGCTGGAAATCAAAAAACGGTGCCTTTGTATCAACTCCTTTTGCATACAATCTTTCTATCTCATGCTTAAACTGCGAGACTCCAAAATGTGTGAATGCATGTCCTACCAGGGCAATATATGAAAACGAGAACGGTATTGTTGTGATCGACCATGATCTTTGTATGGGTTGCAGATATTGCGAATGGGTATGCCCGTATGGAGCTCCACAATTCGATCCTGATCTGAAAATGATGACGAAATGCAATATGTGTGAGGACTATATTCTGGCAGGACAAAAGCCATCATGCGTTGATTCCTGTCCGATGCGGGCTCTGGATTTTGGTCCTTATGATAAGTTGACGGAGAAGTACGGGACGCTTGCACAGGTTTTTCCGCTTCCTGATCCAGGATTTACAGGACCAGGATTGATAATAAAAGCTCATAAAGATGCAGTGAAGGCCACTGGAGAATCTGCAACAGTAAATTTTAGAGAGGATCTCTGATATGAATGAAAATTTCACATCACTGGTCTTTTTTACCGTACTCAGTCAGACTGCTGTTGGAACATTAATATTCAGATGGTTAATGCTATTGAGACAAGGAATTGATCTCACACCTTTTGATTTCAGAAGAATAAGTCTTGTGGTGATCGCTGTACTGTTAATTCTTTCTCTGGGTATAGCCTTTCTCCATCTTGGCAAACCACTGCATGCGTTATTTGCTGTAAATAATCTCAGGAAGAGCTGGTTGAGCAAAGAAATTTTCTCGCTTTCATTATTGATAGCCGCCCTTCTGCTTTCTTTTCTTATAGTTACGAAAAATGATAATGGGAAAAAAGAGATCATAACTTCTCTTATTGCCATTGTAGCAGGGGTATCACTAATATATAGTATGATCAGACTTTACATGATCCCCTCAGTTGCTGCATGGAATAATCCCTTCACCCCTGTTTCCTTTATTATTACCACCTGTCTCTGTGGCATCATCCTGCTTGCCGTAATATCTGTGAAAAACAATTATAGCCTCACCCCTGTTTTGGCACCCATTGTTGCAGTATTCATCATTTCCTCCATCATTAATTCTATTCTATTTTACGGATCTTTCTTAAGACCGGGTTATATACTCTTCATAATCAGAGCTGTATTATCAGTTTTGGCAATGTTAATAATTACATTGATTTATTTCAAACCTGATTCGAACAAAACCTTCATGTTATGGGTTATATTATTCATGATAGTGATCAGTTCTGAAATAATTAACAGGTATATATTCTTCCTTTCTTTTGATAAGTCCGGTTTATGACCTCAAGTTTATATAGCAAACGAACAAATGTTCTGAAAGGTTACAACATGCTTCTTTACTTTTCAGGAACAATGATCATGTTCGACCCGTCACAGGAATGTATCCTTGACTTCTGGACGAAGGGCATTTTGAAGAATCTGCCTGTTACCAGTGACAATCCCAGATTCATTCTTGCTGCTTCCCAGCTTCGCCAGTCGGCAGGTGAAGCAATTGATAATATTAACATTATGAGAGAAGATTTTCTGGAACTTTTTGCCGGAACAGGGAATCCTCTGGCACCTCCATATGAATCAGTTTACAGAAGCAAGGACCACCTTATGTTCGATAAGCAGACTTCTGAAGTAAGGGAATTTTATAATTCTTATGGATGGGAATCAAAATTTAAAGGGAATATACCCGACGATCATCTGGGGATTGAGATGCTATTCCTGACTCTTATGATTGAAAAATACCTGGAGTTTGAAGATAAAACATGTGAAGATGAGATGAAAAATGAGATCCGGAGGTTTATAAATCAGCATTTACTGTCGTGGATCCCGGAATGGAACTCTCATTTACAGGAACACTCCAAAACAATGGGATATAAGGGTATCGGAAATCTTGTTTATGCCTGTATTGAGGATATTAACGGGTTGATGTCTCCCAGGGTACAAAAGTATAATTAACCTAAGTTGCTAGTTTTAAAATTTATTATAATTTGGACTATTATAATCTCTTCCCTTAATTATTTCTTAACCCATCCCCAACCCTTCCCTTAAGCATAAGGGAAGGGAGATCTAATTAATAATCAAGAAAAACCCAACCCTCTAACCCCCCTACAGAAAACCCAACCCCCTAACCCCCTTCCCTTAAGGATAAGGGAAGGGGGAACTAATTAATATACAGTGTATTACTCCCCTTCCCTTAATTTTAAGGGAAGGGGTTGGGGGATGGGTTCAAATATCATTAAGGGGGATGGGGGGATGGGTTCAGAAGATATCTAAGGAGAATGGAATTTATTTGAACTTAAATATTAATTAGCAACTTGAGTTAATTAGCAGTTTTTGTCCATATCTTTTTTATAATTCTTTAGCATCTTGCCAAATACTTTGTCTTTTTTACGTTTCTCGGCAATCGTAATCAGGAATCTCTGTTGTTCTGTTTGAATTTTCCTGAAATTGTCCAGAGAATCTCTATCAATTGTACCACTATTGACAGCATCTAAAACTGCACATCCTGTTTCGTTAATGTGTTTGCAGTCTGGAAATTTACATTTCAGAGCAAAACTACAGATCTCCTGGAAGGTATTTTTTATTCCTTCACCGGCATCGGTCATACCAAGTTCTTTCATTCCCGGAGTATCAATTATTATGCTCCCGCAATCAAGAACGAAGAGTTCTCTGTGTTCTGTAATATGCCTGCCCTTATTTGTGCTCTGGCTTATATGTCCGGTTTTTAAAATACTCTTTTTTAATAAGTTGTTAATCAGGGTTGATTTGCCAACACCTGACGATCCAACAACGCAATATGTTTTACCTTTCTGCAGGATGTTTATTATCTGATCGAGTCCCTGCCGGGTCAGGTTACTTAGCAAAATATAATTTACTTTTTTATCTCTTGTCTCAAGCTTATTAATTGCATTCTTTATGTCATTTTCAGTTGACAGGTCTATCTTGCTTATTACCAGGACCGGTTCAATATGCGAAGAATAGCATATAGTCAGATACCTTTCCAACCTGTTGATACTGAAATTATTGTCAATTGACTGAATTATGAAAGCGACATCAATGTTTGCAGAGATGATTTGTTTCTCTCCGTATTTTCCAATGGCCTGCCTTTCAAGTACTGATTTGCGCGGCAATATTCTATTTATGATAGCCAGTTCTGAATCATAGATAGTCATTGTTACCCAGTCACCTACAGCAGGGAAATCAGCTCTCGAATTAGCAGAAAATCTTATGTTCCCGGTTATTTCTGCATCATATTCTTTATCACCTGTTGAGACAATATATCTTTCACGATGTTCCTGAGTTACCCTCCCGACTGTAAAGTCTGAAAGGTTGTTGTCCTCCAGATAGGTAGTTATATCTTTAGTAAGCCCAAGTTCTTTAAGAGTCACGGTGCGTAAAATAATTACTAAAGGGTTAAAAGGCCCCGGGTGTATTCTTCTATCTTTTCAGTTGAGGCATTAATCCTCCAATAGAAATTTCCGATTGGCATTGGATTCTTAACCGTAGCACAGTAATCAATAAATGGTTGGTATCCATAATGAATCATTGAATTTGCCATAACAAAAAATGAATACGGTGGTGGAACATTGCCTTCATACAAATCATATTGTTTTTCTTTTTTATCCAGGGCTACTGATAATAAATATAGAAGTTGTCTCTCATTTAATCTTGAAACAAATTTGTCGCTACCAATCACTAATTCTACAAAATACCTCTTTAAATAATATGAAGATGGACTTATATCCCAATTTCGATAAAAATATAATAATACTAAGGGAGCGTCGTCTCTGGATAAAAGCTCCTTGAATCCGTTATTAGTCTGTTCGAGATCGTTTATATATTTTACCTGGTCATTAAAAGCTGAAAAGTCAATATAAAGAGGATATTTAAAGCAGGATTCTACAAGTCCCCAGGTAGATATTGCTTTTAATACAGAGTCAGGAATTCGGACAGCTTCAACCTTTGCAGCATAGGTTTTAAGCTCTGCCCACGCAGGGGTTCCGGGTTGTATTGGATATATGTACTCATCAATGATTTGAGGCTTAATGACGCTACCTAAAATTTCTTCATCCATTGGAATCGAAATCTTTTCTTCCGGAATAGAATTCTTTTCTTTTTCACATGCACTTAAAAGCATGACAAAAAGCAGAAAAATAAAGAAACTTGACTTATCATTTTTCATATTACCAAAGATACTAAAATATTACCTCCTGTTCCGGATATGAAATACCCTTTTGTCATAAACATTTTTTCACCTCTTTGCGAGTTATTGGCTTTGCTTTGATTTCTGTTTCTCGATTACCTTGTCAAGTATTTGGATAATGTTTTCCCTGTTAATGATCTTCATTCCCACCCTTTCTTTTGAAATACCATCTTTAAGTTTAAAATCATATTTGGGCTGGTGATTAATGAGTTCAGATTCAAAGCATTTAAAATTTACGGAACTACAATTATTTAAGTTTTCAGCAACTTCTAAAATATGTGTAGAAATAAAAAAGTAATTCTCTTGAATCTGCGCAAGGGATGAAATAATCATTAAAGAAGCATCAAATGCATCTTTTACATTTGTCCCCCGGAAAAGTTCGTCGAAGATTATCACAAGATTTTTCCTGGTGCTGAGTTTGGTTGCAATTTCTTTGACCCTATTGACTTCTGCATAGAAATGACTATATCCTAAGTTTAGATCATCTGAAAGATTGATGGTTGTAAATAATCCTTCAAAAATGGATGTTTTAAATTCTTTCGCCGGAACAGGTAATCCAAGATGCGAAATGTAAATCAATAAACCTATAGTTTTAAGAAAGGTGGATTTGCCCGACATATTTGGTCCAGTCAGAAAGCAAAGATTTGAATTATCACTAAAAGCAAAACTGTTTTTAACAGGGTGTTCCAGATATGGGTGAAAAGCTTCTTTTACCTGAAATACTGGCTTTGTGCTGGAAATGTATTCAGGAAGGACTAAGTCTTGAGTTTTCATCAATCGACTCATTGTCTGCAAAAAATCAATCTCATAAACGATTGTCAGTAAGTTTCTGAAGTACAATTTTTCTTTGATTCTGAAGTGATTATCCAGTTTGTTGGTTTGTTTGAACCTTAGATCTTTGGGCTTTACAGGAGGGTCTTCCAGTAATTCAGCAATTGTTTTTGAATCAAGGAATTCTTGAATTTCATTTAGATGAGATTCGAATGATTCTGGTAGATTAAATGTTTTAGCAGATTTGATGAACAAATCCAGGTCAATGAGCAACTGAGTTATGTGGATGATGCTTTCGGTAATGACAAAATAATCATTGTCCGGATTGAATCTATTTGATAATCCATCATATGTTGCATCAATGATATTCGCCTTCAGTGGTACTCTCCTGATTGTAAGGTAATACTCAATGAAATCAATGCTTCTGGAGTTAAGTTTTAAAGAGCAATCAGTATCATAAAAGAAACTAATTTCCTTTTTCCGGTTTGATAGGAATTCGATATCGGAGCTTGGTGCATGAAAGATCTCAAAAAGCAATTCTTGTCCACCTTTTGTCTCAGATTGATTATAAAATGAGAAAACAAAAGGTTTCTTTTTTTTATCACTAAAAAGTTCAATGTCTCTTATTGTCTGCTTGTCAATATCAAATGTCATGATGATGTCTTGTTTTTTTCTATTTCCTTCCACCATAATCTGGCCTGGGCTACATAATAAGAATGTGGCAATGTTAATTTTCGGATAAGATTATTCATAGAAAAACCGGTTTTTCACAAGTTAGCAGTTACTTTTTTTCTGTAATAAAGCTTTAACAAAAGATTAACTTTTTTGGCACCTGACTCAAGCCCAAAAGAGGCTTTTTCAAAATTTTGATCTGACCGGGTGAGGATGCTTTTCATAGCACCATCCGTGTTATGCGTAGTTTTTAATTTCAATCTTCTCGTTGATGTCTTTTAAAATATTAATAAAACTGTCCTGATTAGCTGGCGAAATTGAAATCGTTTTATATTTCCCATAATCAATTTCAATACATTTCCATGATAAGGTAGGCTTAATTATACCTCCAATTGTGTTCTGATTAGTACGAATTGTTTTGACATCCTGAATTGAAATCACCCAACGAAAGGGTCCGCTTTTGACATTTAAGTTTTCTTTTTCTATTGTGTAGAAAGTACAAGTCCAGCACCATATAAAAAATCCAAATACAAGAAATGTTACCAAGCATTTTAATATCAATTCATAAAGAGCAATTGGATTCTTTGAAATTATTGGTAATCCAAATAGCATGACAAGTATCAAACCGCTAACGACAATAAGTAAAGCTCCAAATCCTGGGCTTTTTATTGAATTAAAATGTCCGTTCATAATTTACGATTTACAGATCTATAATTGTTTATCCATATGATACTTTGGAGAATTATAAAATCTATCAAAAACTTTCGTTTTGTAAAATTCCTGGTAAATTAGCAGGAGTTGTCATGTCATGATAAATTAGCATTGTCCGTAGCTTTAGTTGTTGATCCAGTTAGTAGTTATCTGTCCTGCAAGTAGTTGGCCCTTTTGTTCCCCATTTAGAATTGAATGAAATGAAACGATCACCATAAGAATGGGATAATCTTATAGCGAACCTTCTTTTTGTACTCAATATAGCCCTCTAATCCTTTTTCTAATATTTCTTCCTCGTTTTTCATTCTGGTACTCATTTGAAAGGGGAAAATCAGAAGCGGAATGAGTGCATAGAATGAACCCAAAACCAAAGGCATAAACATAAACATTAATATTGCTGCAGAATACATTGGATGTCTTACAATTCCATAGAGACCGGTGTCTATTACTTTTTGCTTTTCCTGAATCTCAACTACTCTCGATGCATATGAATTCTGACTCATAACTATAAAGAATAGAATGTATCCAATTAGCACAATTAATGCAGAAAATATTTCCAGTGGCAATGGGACCACCGACCATTCAAATCTATAATCTAATCCTGCTATAATGAATGCTGACAAAAAGACTACCGATGTAAGTAGTACAACTTTCTTTTGTGTCTTTTCTTTCTCATTTGTATTCATCCTCTTATCAAGTAGTTCAGGATCACGAATTTTGAGATAAATTATCACAAATAGCATTGGAATAAATAATACTCCCATAAAAAGCCAGGCGTTCCAGAACTTAACGGATCCGGCGGGAATAAACAAAATGGCTGAAATAATGATGATCCCGGGTATAAATCTGGTCAATGCCTTGCTAATTAGCTTATTCTTCGGGTGCATTTTAATAAGTTTAATTCAGATTTAAATTTAAGAAAAAGTTCAAAGCCAACTGGTAGAATTTTATTATTCAACTCCCTCGATCAGGATAGTATCACATTTTGAGGCATTCAATCTATGTTTTAAAATTGACTGGTACTCTTTGGAATAGTACCAATCCTCAAAGTCCTGTTTGCTGCTAAATTTAATCAAGACCGATTTTGAATAATCCCAGCCACCCTCTAAAATAGCAGGGGACTCATCAATTGCGAGATATTCACCATTATATTTGGAGAATATGTCATCGAATCTGTCCAGATATTTCTCATATTCGGCAGGGTCGTTAATTTTGATCTGTGCGACAAAATAATGTGTCATAGTAGTATGAGTTTAGATGTTTGGAAGTGCTACAATAAAAGATATCGGCACGGCAGCTAAAGCAGGTTACGTTGCCCGGAGAAACAACCGGCCTGGTGTCCTGGTACATTGTCATTTTACTCTGTAACTTGCCTTACCAGTTCCCACTAAATTATTAAGAGATGCGCCATTAATAGTAATTAACACAGGACCATGATGAACAAGGTTTGAGAATCTGATTTTCACAGGTTCTTTTCCGATAAAATAAATTTCCGGATTCCAGTAATACGTTGAACCACTTTGAATAGCTGGATCGTTTTCTACATCAAATTTCGTAGGATTATAAAACTCAATATTTGACCGGTAAATCTTAATTGGTTGAAGCAAGTTATCATTTTTATCTTTAGATTTCCACTCAGCACTAACCCTGTTTAAAGTCGGATCGTGAAACGTAGTATTAATGAAAATTACCCCGCCGCTGGCTTCCAAGCCATAAATTGTACGACCCTGATTTCCCTTTAACACTGTAATAGATGCTATTTCAGTCATAGGTATCGTTTTGGCAGTTTGCCAACCGTGAGAGTATATTGGCATACCATCAAGAACAATAAGTGCGCCGACCACGCCACCAAAAAAAGAAGTCCCCCCACGAATGATAACAGCTTCATCAGTAATTTTATATGGGTTAGCTAAAGTACGAATTACGGTCTCCAAATAAAGAGATCTGTGAAGAAGCGCCGGGTCAGAACGCTTTATGGCAGCATATTGATACCTTTCTTCATAAATATTCTGATAGATCTGTTTAATCCGGTGATAACCTATTATCCTGACTTCGGGGATTTCAACTGCGGTATCTCCCAGCGAAATTTTATAGTCAACAGGAGGGATTGAATATGTATCTTTGGGGATCGTTGGCTGAGAAGTAATTAACGTTGAAGTTCTAAAGTACTGTGAATTATATGGGATGCTTAAAATTGCGCTGGTAACCTTTTTCTTGCTTTTTGCCTCCGGAATCAATGTAATAGTTCTGGAAGCTTTCGGGAGGGAATCCAGCGGTAAAGAAATATCTCCGTTATTTTTTGAAATAAGATGTATTGCAGTTGCATCCTCAAGTGATATCAGATCCAGTTTCTTATCGGAGGGATAGCTTTTTGAGTCGTGTGGAATCTTTATATTTATCAGGTCATAATTTACAGGATCCTTAGGGTTTAATCCTTTCTCATTGAAATCCCATTTAAACCTGCTCCAGCCATAAACCATTAAAAGTAAATCGCTCTCTTCATTTGTCAGGTTTTCCAGACCCCTGACAAGAACTTTAGGTGGCAGATTCCTTTGAAAGTAAGGATTATAATTCAGAGCGTACTCAATTCCGGGAGTAAAAATCTCTCCATCATGACCTGAGATCGAGTCAGTAACAGATATTGAGAATATGCCTTCGGAAGGGTTCCCCAGGCCATCAGTTACAGAGATTGTCATTTCGGTCTCTTGTCCACTACTGTAAACAGGATTCCCGGTTTTAACGTTAAATATCAGGTGTTTATCAGCATTTACAAAATACAACCGTTCTGCAAGGGGCTTGAGATCTTTATTAAAAAGTGTTATTTGAGCAATACCTGAGAGTAGCTGGTCTGTTTCTACCACCATTCGTTGTTTCTTACTCAATATCAGATCCTTCGAAAAAACCTGAGTTGTATTCATAACTCCTGAAACAGTCACGGTATCATTGTTATAGTTACTGGATTGAATCTCAATGGCAAATGATCTGTCACCAATTGATTTTATGCTCATACATATCCCTGCAGTCTTTGGATCGGGAAGAGGCCACCTCTTTTCTTTATCAGTGCCTTTAAGAATCTCCACATACATTCCGGGTTCTGCTTTGCAGGTAAAGGAACCCGGTCCATAAATACCGGATTTTATTGTATCGAGGATTGATCCTGAACTGTTTTTTAATAATCCCTCAATTAGAACCGGATATCCTTTATTATCTGTGGCATTGAAACCGATTCTTTGTTCAATTCCCGCCACCATGTTACCTCCTTCAGGTAAAAACTTGAGGTCGAAATACTCAGCATCAAATGAAATATCAACGCTTGCTGGAATTTTGTCTTTTCCCTTTATAGATATATCTGTTTGAAATGCTTCAGATGGATCAAAATTCTGCATTATGCTAGTGAAAGCAACAAAATGATATTTTCCTGAAGTAGCGCCAGAGGGGATTGACATCCAGCCAGAGACAGTTGAATTATCTATTCTAAATCGAGAACTATCAACTTTCGCTTTTTTATCATCAAATAGCAAGGCATAAAGTGAAACACTCATTGATTCAAATTCATTTGTAAATCTATCACGTATATATGCCTGAAAGTAAATTGTGTCTCCCGGTCTATACATGTTCCTGTCGAGGTGCACAAATACCTGATCAGTGCTTTGTAATTTTTGCTCTGAAAGAAGGTACTTTTCAATTGGGGTAGAAGCTTTCTCCTCAACAGGTTTTTCTTTAATGGTGGGATAAGGAAGATAATCAAAGGGTAGCATATCCGCAATTCTTTCGTCTCCCATTTTCCCTCCCCAGATTACTGAATAGGGATTGTTAAAATATCCATTTTTATATACAATCAGGGTATCGTTAAACTCAATTGTACTTTTATCTTCCAGGGGGTGAAAACCCAGGATGCCTGTCTCGAGTTCGGCATGGTTATTAGTGTATCTGATAAGTACAGGCTTTTTGTAATATAAAGAGGTAAAGTCGCCATTTTGAGAAATCAGAATATTATTGTCTTGAATTGGAGTAATCTCCTGATATTCTTTAGTGCCCGGATTTAATTCGTACTCAGATATCTTAAAGTTTTCGCTTCTGAGGGAATCTGAAAAAAGGGCCCTTAAAAAATGCAATCTTGATCCATAAAAGGTATTTAATCTGTTTTGAGTCCACTTTTTGTTGTTTCTTGAATTGCCGTTTGAAGGTTGAAAATAGCTATAACCTGAAAATCTTAAAAAAGCAGCCTCAGGGTCAAAAACAAAATCAGTAAGATCATAGATTATTGTGTATCCCAGGGCTCTATTCTGTATTTTGACTGGTTTAACAGAATAGCCCTTTAATATGCCAGTTTCCGGGTCTTTGAAGAGATGGATATCATCGGGATTGAGAATCCTGCAATTTTGTGCGTTAACAGTTTCTCCAAGAAATAGCTTGTTAAAAGCAGTTAGATTCTTAACCCGGATTTTGGCTTTTGCATTAATAGTTACTTCATCTAATTGAACCATGCTTAAGGATAGCTGTATATTTATCTTATGCTTAAAGCCATCTGCAAAAAGGGTATAAGATTTTGGTTTGTACCCTACGCAGGAGGCAGTTAATTCATAGACTCCGTCCCCGGAGATAGTCAATGAGTAAAATCCCTCGTTATTTGACATGGTACCAAACGTTGTTTTTGATAAATAGACAGATGCAAAAGGGATCGGCTTATTTAGTGAATCTGTCACAATCCCTGTCACAGTTGTCTGTGCTCTAAGGTTATAGCATAAAATCACAAGCAGAACTGAAAGGAAGATGTTAAGTCTCATGATTTAAATTTATTGAATTATTGTCATGATGTAGTTGTCTCTCGAATTGCAAATGTGTCCAGATTATCGAGGCAGCTATCTTTAACGAATTGTTTGGTTTGTCTTATTTTAGTATATCGTTGGAATCAATTTCTTTGTCTTTTTTTGATAGTCAATATATTTTTGTCCCATCTGCTTAACCATAAACTTTTCTTCAACCTTTATGCGATTAAGATATCCCATCAAAACAGGAATAATCATGAGTAGAATTGATAACCAATTTGATAAGCAGGTTGAAATCCCAAGAAAGATAATCAGTTGTCCCAGATAACCAGGGTGTCTTATTTTCTTATACAATCCCGTCTCAATTAACTCATGATTCTCAATCTTAGTCACAGTATAAGTGAATTGTTGTTTAAGAGTCAGGATAGATTTTATTCGGATTATTAATCCAATTATTGCAAGAAATGATCCAATCATAAAGAAAGTGTTCCACTGATAGATTCGTCCAATTTTAGTAGAAGCCATTATGAAAGAAAGCCAATAACCTATCGAAATTGAAATGGAAATAAGCCAAATACTCCCCTTGTCACCAGACTTTGAAATTTCACTTTGGTTTTTCTGTCTCCTGCTCATGAATATCTCAAAAAATCCGTAGAGTATTGAGAATGAAATTATCAGAATCAGCTTGATATTCATAGTTGTTTTATTTTCTATTCTTAAATAATCCGGCTCCTATATCATATCCGATTGATCCAGGAATAATATGCATATAATCAATTGGGAGCGGTTCATCAACACCAAGTAAGAGCGGCTTATCATCATCATTTATTAATCTCAATGAAACTTTACCTTTTTTTGTTACGTTACTCTCATTTATTTCAAATCCCCCAGGGCTCAAACGCCTGGTATCCGGTATCCCCGTATAATATTGATTGTTTACAATTACACAATTATTTATTGAGTATTTTGTCGGATTTGAATCATATTTAACCCAAACATATTTGCAATTGGAAACAATATTATTTTCAAATTTAAAATCTTTATCTGGCGATACAGTCCAAACTGCCTGAGATGCGCCATAAATTATTGAATTTGTAAGACAATTGCCATTCTTAATACCGTTTCCTGAATCCTGAAAAAATATTACAGTATTTCTTAGTTTATAAAAGACACAGTGATCAACGTTAACTTCATTGCCATGAGCAATTACCCCAGCTTGAATTTGAGAAATATCTGCATCTCCAACAAACATACACTGCTCAACTAATAAATCTGTTTTTAATTTATTAAACCGTGCAATTGGAAAATATCTGGTATTGGGATAAAAATAACCGTGAAATTTAATCCCTCTGATTATGACATGACTTTCATCGATCAAAAAGCTGACAACAAAATTATAATTTATCGGTATTTCGCCTTTTTTTGACTCAGTTACAATTACCGGCATTTTCTCTGGTGTCCAAGATGTATCGTCAGGTAAAATACTAGCTTCTATTACAATATGTTTGTCAGTCATCTCCTTTTCCGTTGAAACTGAGACATGCCTATCCAGGACATAGATTCCGGGATTAATTTTTATTATATAAATATTATTATCACGGCTTCTGATTATTTCAGCAGCTTTTTGTATTGAGAAAACAGGAGCTTCTTTAGTGCCTGGATTATTATTATTTCCGGTAATACAGTCGACATAAACTGACTGTGCTTGAACTGTCAAATGATAAATCATAGCTAAAAAAATTATAAATAATGTTTTACACATAAAATTTGATTATAGTTTTATAGAATTTGCAAGAAATTTTTATTCATATTATTCCTATAACTCGTAAATCTATTGTACTTAACTATTTATCCTGCAATTTCGGAATTATTTTTATACAGGAATATAACTATCTAATAATCAAGATACCTATGGCTTATAACCGCACAGCAATAAAGAGGGCCGAGCGTTAATAAACTCCACGGTGCGGAGCATTAGCGAAGGCTGGACAACTTACCTTTACTGTCTGTGTTATGCGTAGCGAATTACTCAACTATCAGTGGTCTGAATTTAGGGTACTTAACTGAATATTTTAAATTGATATCCTTCTTTTCAGCAGGCTTCAAATCCAATTTCCATGATAGTTTACCACTCTCCTTGTCAATGGTTGAATTACTCAGCTCAATAGGTGAAACTTCAATTTCTTCAATTGTAGAAACAGGTATCTGGTCAAGTATTGTTATGTTGATGTTTTGAAGTTTGTTGTTTTTAACAGAGATTAACCATGATTTAGTCTCCTCTTTTTTTGTCCCCAAAAACTGTTTGGTCGTAAATTGCTTTTGAATCTCCCGCTTTATACTAACACTCTTATCTTTGCCTAATGAAATTGAGAGTGTATCAGACATGTATCTTACATCTAGAAGTGTTTTCCCGGTAAAGGTATCCTCGAAGAATATGTTTGCTTCACCCTCGAGAAGGTTATATTTTTGCCAATCCATTATACGGGCTAACAAATAGGCATTGTTGTCAATTTTTGGAGTTGAATAGTATTCGTAGGTCGCTGGTAATTCAAATGTTTCAAAGTCTACAGAAAGGTTCTTGCCATTTGAGGGAACTGAATATGGAGTACTAATTGTAAACTCAAAATTAGTTTGATTGCGGGTTGGTTTAATTTCAATCAGTGGGCTCTGCTCTGGGGCAGCATTTCCTCTGATTCTAATAGATCTTCCAGGATTAGCTGTTGAAACACCAGAAACTGCCCCAGTTAGTTCGGAATTCTTTTGAACACCATAACCTACTACAACAACTTCATCGAGAGCTTTAACATCTTGTACAAGGTTAACATTTATATTTTGACTTGTTATTGGAATTTCTTGAGGTTTGTAGCCAATAAATGAAAACACAAGTGTTCCACCTGAGGGAGGGATTGTGATTTTATAAAAACCATTAAAATCAGCAATACCCCCAATAGTTGTCCCTTTAATAATTATACTGGTTCCGATTAGGGGTTCTTTGGTAGATGCATCATAAATATATCCAGTTACCTGATTTATATTATTACTGTATGATGGAGGTAACATATTGTAATTTAATAAATATGGTTTGAGCTCCTGAAATGTTGTTTCTTCACCAGGATCAGCAGAGGAAAGACTTAGTCTAATATTGTTCCAGTCTTCGTACGTACTTTGATGAATATTGGCACGATAAACAAGAGTAACTGGCTCAACAATTGTTTTGACCCTTATATCATAGGTTGGAAACCATCCTGCATTTTTTACAATATAGGATATATCAAAAGTGGCATGAATGTTTTTCTTACTTTCAATTGTCAGGATAACCTCTCCTGTCGGAATGTCTGATTTTTCGGTTTCAAGTTTCAGCTGGTTGTTTAACCTGGCAAGATCCTTGTTCAGGGTTTCTATGTTGTTAATTCTTTCGACTTGTTTTAATTTGTTCGTAGTCACCTTATCAGTAAAATAATTTACAGATTCTTTTAAGGAATTTAAGTTAATTGAAGTGTTGTTGACATCAACAGCAGAAAACCTTTTCATAAAACTAAGCTCCTCATTAAGAATATCTATGTAGGTTTTTTCGAGGGTGATCTTTTTCTCGAGATCATCTTTTTTTAACATTAATTCATCAAGGGTCTTCGTTTTTGTCTGTTGTTTTAGAAAATTTTGGTAATGGTTTACTGATAAGATTGTAAAATCTCCAGTTGATTTGACATTTATACTTTTTGCATCAATATATGGTGAAAGATCGACAAATTTTAAAACAGTTTTGCCAGCATTTAAATCAATATCAGCCGTCCGTCTTATTTGAGCACCGGTTATATAAACTGTAACTCCTGTGATCTTAGATTTTACTTCAGTTTCTGGAATAATCTGAGCAATTAGGTTCGCACTTAGTGATGTAAACAGAATTAGAAATATAGTTCTCATGGTATTAAATTAAATGGTTTATAATATGCAGAAATTAATTCGAGTTACGCATAACGGGAGTCTGTCTAATAACCTGTTTCAATACCTGATGTACTCGGGTACCTGTATTTGAAAAAACTCAAATATTCAATTCTCAGGGACTTTAAAAAAGTTATTAGGCAGTTTGACGGCCCGGTGGTATGGGGCATAAAATGACAAAACATATAGGTTCAAAAACATTGAGGGATAGCCCAAAACAGGGCATGTAACAACCAGATTAAAAGCCCGGGTATTACAACCTTATTTTGATCTGACCCGGGGCGATTGCTTTTTATAGCATTGTCCGCGTTATGCACAGCTAGTTGTTTATGGTAAGGCTCTTAGATATCCGATGGTATTTGGTCAATGTCTTTTTTGGATTGTTAAAGTTAAGATAAATTCGAGCATCTTTTGTCCTGATAAAAATATAAGGAGTGATCCCTTTTTTAATAAATAATTTTACCCTGGTCTGATCAAATAGTTTAAAATTCCCTTTTAAAGTTTTCCCAAAAGCAAATCCGTTGGTCCTCCTTTCGATAAGTGGTAAGGAGTTAATTGTATCAATCTGGATAATTTTGGAATAATCAATTGTCATACCGTACAAACCCTTAATCTCAAATGAAGAATTTGTGAAATCTAGTTTAGTATCACGGCTACCTGAAATAATCATTATTAGGGGTAACATAATTACAAGAAATAAAATAGACCATATGAGAATGTAGTTAGCCCGGTGTGAACTATCCTTAGTGAATCCAGAATCTCTTTTTTCCAAAAGATCATTAACTGCCTTTGATACGAGGTCGGGCAGATTAGTCCCGATTCTGATTTTTGAATTTTTGTTTTTAAACGATAACTCAATTGCATGACGCCCAGACACGTTGTAAAGCCATCCGCCAGGGGTCAATCGAATACCTATCCCATACCAGAAAGGATTCTTAACAGGTTTGCAGCTTTCAATATCTGATAGCCTATACTTTTTATGAATCAATCCAATTCCAAGTTTGAAAGAGACATAGGTGTCATCAATGGTAATAGTCAATTTATAAAATATTGATAAGCAAATCAGAAATGTCAGGATGAGAAAGGAAAGGAGACTAATTTCGAAATTGCTCTCGACTCCGGATAAGAGAATTAAAATAACAGAGAAGACAAGTAATGAAAGCAACAATGCTATCGAAAAAGTTCCAAATTGAGTAAATTTTTTTGTTTCCATATGTAGAATGTTTAATCTGTCATGAGACTAGTTGTGCATAACTCCTTTTTATGCGTTCGTTATTTTTTTAGTTTATGGTTATAGTTAAATTCCCTTTTTTGTGTCCTGATTCAACATATTTATGTGCCTCAACAATCTTTTCTAATGGGTAACTTCTCCCAATAACAGGTTTTATTTTCCCTTTCTCAATCAGCTCTTTGAGCAGTAGTAAACAATCGATACCTATCTTTGGTGTTCCATCGTCGACTGAAATATATTTTCCATTTTGAGTTAGTGCTTTCTTGCAGAGCGATTTAAATTTTGAACTTTTTCTTTTACCTACAGCATCAAAAATTAAATCATAATACTCGCTATTTTTCAAGGAATCCTCTTTTGTATAATCTATTACTTCATCGGCTCCGAGAGATTTCACTAATTCTAAATTTGAAGTACTGCAAACTCCTGTAACTTTTGCATTAAAGTGTTTGGCAATCTGTACCGCAAAGGTACCGACTCCTCCAGAAGCACCATAGATGAGAACTTTCTGTCCGTTCTGTATGTTTCCATTACTAAGATAATGCAAGGCTAAGGTACCCCTTGTGGGAGAAGCTGCAGCTTCTTCAAATGATAGGTTGGATGGTTTTAATGCAACGATACAATCATTAGGCATATACACACCATCTTCAGGCAGACAAGTATATTCTGCGTAAGCACCAAAACGTTTCCCTGTGAATGCAAAGACATTGTCACCAACTTTAAATCTTTTAACATCTTTGCCTATTCGTTCAACTTCTCCAGATAACTCTAATCCAAGTATTGATCTTCTTGGCTTTCCAAAACCAACGAATATCCTCATTGGGAGCCATAGCAAAAGATTTACTCTCCCACTTCTAACCAGACTATCTGATACTGTAGCAGATGCTGCATGTATTCTTATCAGGACTTCATTATCAGTGGGAATAGGTTTTTCAACTTCTTTGAGTTGAAGAACTTCAGGTGGTCCATATTTTGTGCATACGATTGCTTTCATTTTACTAACATTTAAAATATAAATTCTATGTGAGTTGTCGGTGCATTATGACGCCTAACGGCCGGGTGGTATGGGGCATAAAATGACAAAACATTTAGGTTCAAAAACATTGAGGGATAGCACAAAACAGGAGATGTAATAACAAGATTACAAGCCCGGGCATTAGCAACCTTATTTTGATCTGACCCGGGGAGGATGCTTTTCATTGCATTGACCGTGTCAGGTTTTGTAGCAATTAAGTCGGTGGGAGGGTCGCTATTTATCGGCCATAAAATCAAATGCCCCTTTTCTTAAATTAACACCATACTCAAGATATGCCTTGAGACATGCCAGAAAATTTGCCCAACCTGCCGTATTTCCCATAAGCCATTTGATCCCGGCTTCATCACAGTCTCTACTTTTTTCTGTAATTGTCACAACAGTTGAGTTGTTTTGTTTTAATGTAAGTGTCATTTCTACTAATAGTTCAATTCCATCCATATCCCAATAAAAGGAAATATATTTATTAGTTTCTATTTTACCAATACGAACAGGAAATTCCATATCAAATTCAGGGAATTGCCATTTAACTTCCTTGCCTTCTTCCATTTTACCACTGCTTTTTGAAATGAAATATTTTGACATTTTTATGGGGTCAACAATAGCTTCAAATACTTCATTTATCGGTTTTTGAATTTGAAGTGCAGTTTTAATTTCGAGCTTTTGATTTTTCACTTTAAATCTAAATTATAAAAATTAATATTGAA